>NZ_NEIP01000049.1:0-638 GCF_002112745.1 Pseudomonas sp. B7(2017)
CTCGATGACCACATCGCCGACGTTGTCGACGACATAGCTGTCGTTGCCGGCGCCGCCTTCCATGATGTCCGCGCCGGCGCCGCCGTTGAGGGTGTTGTCGTCGCTGTTGCCGATCAGGGTGTTGTTCAGGGCGTTGCCGTAGACGGTGAAGACACCCGCCCCGGTCAATGCGACATTCTCGATGTTCTGCAGGCTGCTGCGGTTCAGGTCGACGGTGCTGCCGAAGGTGGCGTTTGCGTTGTACTCGATGACCAGCATATCGGTGCCTTCGTTGGCCAGCTCTTGAACCAGGTCCAGCTCGCGTTCGCGGTCGATGCCGTAGGCGTCGTTGCCCTTGCCGCCGATCAGGGTGTCCACGCCCGCGCCGCCGACCAACTGGTTGTCGCCGTCGTTGCCGATGATGACGTTGTCCTGGTCGTTGCCGATGCCGTAGATGTTGCCGGTGCCGGTCAGGGTGAGGTTCTCGACGTTGGCGCTGAGGGTGTAGTTCACGGAGGCGCGGACGGTGTCGACTTCGCCGTACAGGCGGCTGGTCTCGATGACCACGTCGCCGACGTTGTCGACGATGTAGGTGTCGTTGCCCAGTCCGCCGATCATGATGTCGGCGCCGGCGCCGCCGTCCAGCACGTTGTTGCCGT
>NZ_NEIP01000050.1:0-525 GCF_002112745.1 Pseudomonas sp. B7(2017)
CTCGAATGGTCAAAACCCCTGCCGCCCGAGCAATGGGCCCAACGCTCCCCGGCGCTTGCAGCCGCCATCGCCCAGCGCGAAGCGGAATTGGCGGCTCAATCCGAGGCGCCGGCATGAGCACGCCAGCGGCCGGCACCACGAAGAAAGGGATGTTTTCGCGCAATGACTATCTGGCGCCATTGCCGATCCCTACGGGGGAAAACCCCTGTGACATGCTCAATACCATCTGGCGCAAGAACGATGTCTTTATTGACATCGGCAACTACAGTATCGGTTCGGCGGTGATGGTGATGTGGCCCATGGTGATGTTGTTTTTAGCCATGTCATTTTTTACTCGAAATCTGAATTCTGATTTCAGTCAAGATGTTCTGATCCTCGGCGCATGCATCATGGCCCTCCCAATTTTTTGGTTCATCCGAGGCCTCTTCCGCGAAGTCCCCTTGCCCGTCCGCTTCAACCGCCAGCGCCGCGAAGTCTGCGTGCCCCGCGACAACGGCGAATACTGGATCGTCCCCTGGGAAACCG
>NZ_NEIP01000051.1:0-509 GCF_002112745.1 Pseudomonas sp. B7(2017)
GGGTGTAGGTGTAGGTGCCGTTGGCATTGAGCACCAAGGTGCCGTAAGTCCCGGTGAAAGTACCTGCCGTGATCGGGCCGGCGTTGGGGCCGGTCGGTACGCGGTCGGCGCCTTGCACGTCGTTGGTCAGGACGTTGCCCGTCAACGTCAGATTGGTTTCCGACGCGGTGCTGGCGTTGGAGTCGTTAACGCCCTTCGGCAGGTCGTCGATGATGTTCACATCGAGGGTCGCGTTGGCCGTCGTGCCGTTGTCGTCCACCACCGTGACGGCGAATTGCTCGGGCAGGTTGTTGGCGCCATTGGCGGTCGGGTGCGCCTCGTTGTCGACCAAGGTGTAGCTGTAGCTCACGACGCCGGTCGCGGCGTTGAACCCAGTGATGGTCAAGGTACTGCCCAGCGGTGTGGTGACCGATTGCGGGAAGCCAGCCGCCACGCCGTTGGTGACCACGGCGATGCCGCCCACGGTCAGCGTGGTGACGCCGTCCAGCGCGGTGATGGTGAACGTGCCG
>NZ_NEIP01000006.1:0-323995 GCF_002112745.1 Pseudomonas sp. B7(2017)
TTCTACAGCAGCCTCATTTGCTGTCAAGCGGTTATTTTCAGAAGTTTTCAAAATTTCTTTTTCAACTTCAACCACTTGCGCTTTCGATCTCTCGTCAGCGGGAGGCGAATTCTACAGCGTTGCACGCTGCTGTCAACACCTCTTTTCTCCGCTTTCGACCGGTAGGATCGAAACGCCGAAAGGGCCAAACAGCACCACCCTCTTCGACTCCCTCCGGGCTTCGCTGAACTGAAGCGACCCGCTGCCGAAAACTTCGTAACTCGTTGAATCTCAAGGAGTTTTCCGTTTCGACTGCGCCGGAAGTGGGGCGAATTATAGAGAACTGAAATCTACCGTCAACCGTTAATTTCACTTTTCTTGCAGAATCCGCTTTTTCCCCATCAACCGCGGGATCCGACGCGTCACAGGAGGGATCCGCAGCACCAATAGAGAGGCACCTATAAAGGCATAGACTGCCCACTCCTTGAGGTCCGCCCGTACGATCCAAAGCATATGCAGCAACCCAAGCCCGAGGATCGGATAAACCAACCGATGCAGCTTCTTCCAACGGACACCCAGCCGACGCTGACTGTAACGGTTGGAGGTGACGGCTAGCGCCAGCAATCCCAGGAATGCCAGCGCTCCGACGATGACGTACGGACGCTTGCGCAACTCAACCCCCAGCTGCGACCAGTCGAACCCCAGGATGAACGCCATATAGCTGAACAAATGCACAACCACATAGGCGAAGCACCAAAGGCCCAGCTGCCTGCGGACGGCAATCCATCCCGCCCACCCGGTCAGCTTCTGTGCCGGCGTCATGCTCAAGGTGACCAGCAGCAGCACCAGCGCGCCTAGCCCTAACCGATCGACCAGCACTTTGCCTGGATCCGGCCCGAGCAGATCCGAAAAGGCCTGGTAGAACCACAGCAGCGGCCAGATCGCCGCGGCGACAAAAACACCCATACGCCAAAAGGTATGCCGCATCAGTAGTTCTTCCGCAGATCGAGCCCGGCATAAAGAGAAGCAACCTCTTCCGCGTAGCCGTTGAACATCTGCGTATCACGCACGTTGGGCTTGAACAGGCTGTTCGGCAGACGCCGCTCCCGCGCCTGCGTCCACCTCGGGTGGTCGACCGTCGGGTTCACGTTCGCGTAAAAGCCGTATTCATTCGCCGCGATGCTTTGCCAGGTGGTCTTCGGCTGCTCACTCACCAGACTGATCCGCACGATCGACTTCACGCTCTTGAAGCCGTACTTCCAAGGCACCACCAGACGCAGGGGCGCACCATTCTGATTCGGCAGTTCTCGGCCATACATGCCGACCGCCAGAATCGCCAACGGATGCATTGCCTCATCCAGACGCAAACCCTCTACATAGGGCCAATCGATCAGGGCGAACCCGGATCGCTGCCCCGGCATGCTCTTGGGATCCTGCAGGGTTTCGAAACGGATGAATTTGGCGTTGGAGGTCGGCTCGACCTGCTTGAGCAGCGCCGACAGAGGAAAGCCGATCCAGGGAATGACCATCGACCACGCCTCGACGCAGCGCAAACGATAGATCCGCTCCTCCAATCGGTAGGGCTTCATGAAGTCTTCCAGCGCATAACGCCCCGGCTTACCCACCTCGCCGTCCACCACCACGCTCCAGGGTTCGGTCTTCAGGGAGCCGGCGTTGGCTGCCGGGTCACCCTTGTCGGTGCCGAACTCATAGAAGTTGTTGTAATGGGTCGCGTCCTTGAACGGCGTGATGGCCTCGTCCTTGGCGCTGACCGCTCCCCATTGGGTGGAGGGCAGTTTTTCGGCAAACCAAGTAGGTGCCTTTCCGGGATCGACATCGGCGTAACGCGCAGTCTCTTCGGCATCGGCCCAGCGCGGCAGGCCGGTCATGGCCAGGCCGGCGGCCGTTGCGCCAAGCAGTTGCCGACGGGACAGGTAGATGGATTCGGGCGTGACGTCCGACTCAGTGCAACCGGACGCCTTGGGGACTTTGATCAGCATGACAACTCCGCAGTTTTGGAGGACAGATGCACCCGTAGACTGCGGAGTATGAGGGAAATTACATCACTCGGCGTTTTTGTGGCGACGAAGATGCAACAGGTACTGCACCGGGCCGGACGCCGCATAGGCAAGGAAAACCAGCAGCAGGATGCGCGGCGGATCGCTGAACACCACGGCAAAGACCAGCACCACCGCGAGGATCGCCACGAAAGGCACGCGGCCTTTGAGGTCCAGTTCCTTGAAGCTGTTGTACTTGATGTTGCTGACCATCAGCATGCCCGCAGCGGCGACCATCAGGGCAACCAGGAACGACATCTTCGAACCCTGGATCCCGTAATCGCTGAACGCCCAGACGATGCCCGCCACCACGCCGGCGGCAGCAGGGCTGGCCAAGCCGATGAAGTAACGCTTGTCCGCCGTGCCGACCTGAGTGTTGAAGCGCGCCAGACGCAGCGCCGCACCGGCCACATAAATGAAGGCGACCATCCAGCCGACCTTGCCCATGTCGCCCAGCGCCCAACCGAACGCCAGCAACGCCGGGGCCACGCCGAAGGCAACCATATCGGACAGCGAGTCGTACTCGGCACCGAACGCGCTCTGGGTGTTGGTCATCCGCGCGACGCGGCCGTCGAGGCCGTCGAGCACCATGGCGACGAAGATCGCGATGGCGGCGAAAGCGAAGTACTTGCTCGCATTGGCCGCATCCCCCGCGCTCAATGCGGCCTGGGCGCTCATGGAGTTGATGATGGAATAGAACCCTGCGAACAGGTTCGCGGTGGTGAACAGGTTCGGCAGAAGATAGATACCACGATGCCGGACTTTACGGCCTTCGGCGTCATGGCCCTCTTCGACGTGCTCGTCGACGGGCAGCAGGCTTTCGGCGTCGGAAGCCTGGTTCGGCTCTTCAGGACGTTCGCTCATGGACATTACCTTGCAACGGATTGGACAGTTTCGACAGGTGTCTGGGACGACGGTTCGGCCGCAAACGATGCAGCTTTATACCAGAAGCGTCGGGCTCAAACGAAAAAACGCGGCCGAGGCCGCGTTTTTCGCACAAGGGTCGAGGACTTAGTTCTTGGCTTTGTCGACGATCTTGTTGGCACCGATCCACGGCATCATCGAGCGCAGTTGCTCGCCGATGATTTCGATGCCGTGAGCGGCGTTGTTGCGACGCTTGGCGGTCATCGAAGGGTAGCCGGTCGCGCCTTCGCTGATGAACATTTTGGCGTACTCGCCGTCCTGAATGCGTTTCAGGGCATTGCGCATGGCCTGACGGGATTCGGCGTTGATCACTTCCGGGCCGGTCACGTACTCGCCGTACTCGGCGTTGTTGGAGATCGAGTAGTTCATGTTGGCGATGCCGCCTTCGTACATGAGGTCAACGATCAGCTTCAGTTCGTGCAGGCACTCGAAGTAGGCCATTTCAGGCGCGTAGCCTGCTTCGACCAGGGTTTCGAAACCGGCTTTCACCAGCTCGACGGTACCGCCGCACAGAACGGCTTGTTCGCCGAACAGGTCGGTTTCGGTCTCGTCCTTGAAGGTGGTTTCGATGATGCCGGTACGGCCGCCGCCGACGCCTGCCGCGTAGGACAGCGCAACGTTCTTGGCGTTGCCCGAAGCGTCCTGGTAGACGGCGATCAGGTCAGGGATGCCGCCGCCTTTGACGAACTCGGAACGCACGGTGTGGCCCGGCGCTTTCGGCGCGATCATGATCACGTCGAGGTCGGCACGCGGAACGACCTGGTTGTAGTGGATCGCGAAGCCGTGGGAGAAGGCCAGGGTGGCGCCCTTCTTGATGTTCGGCTCGATTTCGTTCTTGTACAGCTGGGACTGGAACTCGTCCGGGGTCAGGATCATGACCAGGTCGGCGCCGGCGACAGCGGTGGCCACGTCGGTGACTTTCAGGCCATGGGCCTCGGCCTTGGCGACGGTGGAGGAACCTTTGCGCAGGCCGACGGTGACGTCGACGCCCGAGTCCTTCAGGTTGCACGCCTGGGCGTGACCTTGGGAACCGTAACCGATGATGGCAACTTTCTTGCCCTGGATGATCGACAGGTCACAGTCTTTATCGTAGAAAACTTTCATGAAATTCCCCTATATATCCAGGCCGTTCAGGCCGTTCGCCAAATTGTTTTAGATGCTGAGCACTTTGTCGCCGCGGGCAATCCCGGTGACGCCGCTGCGTACGGTTTCCAGAATCGAGGCAGTGCCGATCGACTGGATGAAGCTGTCGAGCTTGTCGCTGGTACCGGTCAGTTGAACGGTATAGACGCTGGCGCTGACATCGACGATCTGCCCACGATAGATATCGGTGGTGCGTTTGATCTCGGCGCGCTGGGCGCCGGTGGCCTTGACCTTGACCAGCATCAGTTCGCGCTCGATGTGAGCGCTCTCCGACAGATCCACCAGCTTGACCACCTCGACCAGCTTGTTCAGGTTCTTGGTGATCTGCTCGATGATTTCATCGTGGCCGACGGTGGTCAGCGTCAGACGCGACAGGGTCGGGTCCTCGGTCGGCGCCACGGTCAGGCTTTCGATGTTGTAGTTGCGCTGCGAGAACAGGCCGACCACACGCGACAAGGCGCCGGGTTCGTTTTCCAGAAGCAAGGAAATGATGTGCCGCATGATTAGGTACGCTCCGTCTTGCTCAGCCACATATCGCGCATGGAGCCGTCTTTGATCTGCATCGGGTAGACGTGCTCGCTGGTGTCGACCTGGATGTCGAGGAACACCAGGCGATCCTTCATGGCGAACGCCTCTTCCATCTTCGGCTTCAGGTCCTTCAGGTCGGTGATGCGGATGCCCACGTGACCATAGGCCTCGGCCAGCTTGACGAAGTCAGGCAGCGATTCCATGTAGGAGTGCGAGTGGCGGCTGCCGTAGCTCATGTCCTGCCACTGGCGAACCATGCCCAGCACGCCGTTGTTCAGGTTGACGATCTTCACCGGCAGACCGTACTGCATGCAGGTCGACAGTTCCTGGATGTTCATCTGGATGCTGCCCTCGCCCGTCACGCACGCGACGTCCGAATCCGGGAAGCTCAGCTTCACGCCCATGGCCGCCGGGAAACCGAAGCCCATGGTGCCCAGGCCACCGGAGTTGATCCAACGGTTGGGCTTGTTGAACTTGTAGTACTGCGCAGCGAACATCTGGTGCTGGCCCACGTCGGAGGTCACAAAGGCATCGCCCTTGGTCACTTCGCACAGGGTCTCGATCACGGTCTGCGGCTTGATCTTGCTGCCGTCGCCCTTGTCGTAAGGGAACAGGCCGCGGTCACCGCGCCACTCGTCGATCTGCTTCCACCAGCTGGTCACGGCGTCCTTGTTCGGGGTCTCGCCGATTTCCTTGAGGATCGCGACCATTTCGGTCATGACGCTCTCGACCGGACCCACGATCGGTACGTCGGCCTTGATGGTCTTGGAGATCGACGCCGGGTCGATGTCGACGTGAATGATCTTGGCGTTCGGGCAGAACTTCGGCGCGCCGTTGATCACCCGGTCGTCGAAGCGAGCGCCGACGGCCAGGATCACATCGGCATGGTGCATCGCCAGGTTGGCGGTGTAGCTGCCGTGCATGCCGAGCATGCCGATGAACTGACGGTCGGTGCCGGGGAAACCGCCCAGGCCCATCAGGGTGTTGGTCACCGGCAGGTTGAGCATCTTGGCCAGTTCGGTCAGCGGCGCGGAGCCGTTGCCGAGGATCACGCCGCCGCCCGAATAGAGCACGGGACGCTTGGCCGCCAGGAGCATTTCCGCTGCCTTGCGGATTTGCCCGGAGTGGCCGCGGACGGCCGGGCTGTAGGAACGCAGCTTGGCTTTTTTCGGGAAGACGTATTCGAACTTCTCGGCCGGGTTGGTCATGTCTTTCGGGACATCGACAACGACCGGGCCCGGACGACCGGATTGCGCCAGGTAGAAGGCCTTCTTCATGACTTCCGGGATTTCCGAAGCGTGCTTGATCATGAAGCTGTGCTTCACGATCGGCCGGGAGATGCCGATCATGTCGGTTTCCTGGAACGCATCGGTGCCGACCATGGTGCTCGGCACCTGACCGGAAATGATCACCATCGGAATGGAGTCCATGTAGGCGGTCGCGATACCGGTAATGGCGTTTGTGGCGCCAGGACCGGACGTCACCAGCACCACGCCGGCCTTGCCGGTGGCACGGGCATAGCCGTCAGCCATATGGGTAGCCGCTTGTTCGTGACGAACCAGGATGTGGGTCACTTCCGGTTCTTTGAACAGGGCATCGTAGACATGAAGGAGAGCACCACCCGGGTACCCGTAGATATATTTGACGCCTTCGTCACGCAAGAAGCGGACGAGCATCTCACCGCCAGATAAAAGCTCCACGTTGTTCACCTCTAAAACGCCAGAATACCGTCCACGAAATAGCGGAACGGGTCTTAATAGGTTTACTTCTCGGCAGAGCATGAGCGACGGTGGTCGCCGACTACGTCAGCACTGACTGAGCAAGTATTGGGATCGTCCCAAGTGTTGCGGGCCTTTCCCACCCAGCGCGAGGTAACGCGTTGCGGGTGTAACAGGTCGACGCGGATAGGCGCCTCATGATCTGCCGAGCGGGTCTGCTTCTGGCAGTCCCTCTACAGCGGACTTTGGATTCTTCTGTTTCGCCCTCTGCAAGTCAAGCCGTCTATGGGCTTAATTGTGGGTAAATACATGAGAACGCAAGAAAAAACCTGTAAAGAGCTACTCTGTTAGCTCCGATTGCGCAGTTTTACCAAGGAATCAGCATGCGAACGCTTATCGCCAGTCTGCTGATCGGCCTTAGCCCGTGGTGCATGGCCGGTCAGATCTACACTTGGGTGGACGCCCAAGGGGTCACGCATTTCGACGCGCAACCGCCGCCGGGACAGCCCGCCATCACCGTGCAGCCCTCTGCCCCGCCCCTCCCCTCTGCGTCCAAGCCATCGGCAATGCCGGGCAGCGGCGCACTCGGCGACCAGAAAGCCATCGACGAAAAGGTCAAGCGGCAAGTCGCCGAACAGCAAGCGCAGCTGACGGCGTTTTGCGACCAGGCGCGCACCAATCTTGCGCAGTTGCAGAACAATCCGCGCCTGAGGGAAGAAGTGGAGGGAAAGGTGCGACGGCTCAACGAAGAGCAGCGTCAGGAGCGAATCGCCGAAACGCACAAGCAGATAAACGAAAACTGCCAGTAGCCACCGGCAGTTTCCGGCTCAACGCGATGCGGTGATCAGCAGGTCGAACTCTTTGAGCAGCACCTGCAGTTGACGGTCCTTGCCCTGCACGTTGCGCTGGGCGAAGACCATCTCGGCCATTTCCTGGATGCCCGACGCGTTGGGCAGCGGCAGATCCTGCTCAAGGATGATCTTCATCTTCGGCAGGAAGATCCATTGCAGCCACTGCTCGAACTCGAGGGTATCGACGGCGAAGGGCTCGACGCTGTTCAGGGCCTCGGCGGACGGCGGCACGTCGTCCCACCAGCCCTGGGCGCGCAGTTCACGCTCGATCAGCAGCAACTGATCGGCGACTTTCGGAAAACGTACGTCCATCACAGCGAGACCCGGGCTTTCTGACGGGCCAGCGCGGCGCCGGAGGCATCGCCCTGCTTCTCGCGGGCCTGGGCGATCAGCTCCCACAGGCTGGCCTGCAGGTCCGGACGACCGTTGGCCATCGTCAGGGCACGGCGGGCGAACTGCTCGGCCTGCGGCGCATCGCCTTGGGCCATGCGCACCTGGGCCAGGCGGTACAGCACTTGCGGCTCACGCGGGGCCACACGCTGGGCACGCTCCAGGCTGGACGAGGCGCCGTTGAGGTCGCCGCCGGCCTGTTGCTGTTGGGCGGTGGTCAACAGCGCGAGCACCGGGCCGTCCAGTTGCTCGTCGGCGGACAGACCGCCGCCGCTGCCGCTGGCCGACGGGATGCCGCTCGGTGCCGAAGGCATGCTGTAGCTGCCGGAGCCGGTCGGCGCGGATTCCACCGGCGAAGGGTTGTACGGCCCCGGGGTGATGCCGCCGGACGCCGGGCCCGGAACGATCGGCGAGGTGCTGATCGGCGTCGAGGTCGCGGCGCCGCCCGGCACCATCACCACCACGCCGGTGTCGCCTTGGGGAATGGCCTGGGCCTGGCTCTGCGCCGGCCGCTTCACGGTCGTCTGCCGGAACCCGCCATTGGCCGAAATGCGCTCGCTGTTGGACACGGCGGTGCCGGAATCCACAACCGGAATCGAACCACGCTGCACGGTGGAGCAGCCGCTGAGCAGCGCCACGGCGGTCACCGCCGGAATCAACCACTTGTTCACTTGAATCCCTCTTTGCTTAATTCATCCAGCCCTTGACCCAATCCATCACCGACTCGGCAGGTGTGGGGTTTTCGCCCGCACACGCAGCGCCGGGCGGAGGCTCGCTGCCGCGAATATACGGCATCTGCACCGCACCCGGGCAATTGGCGTCGGAACCCTGGCCGGTGCGCGCATCGACCCAGGCCTGCACCACGTTGTCCGGTTGCGGCATGTCCAGCGGCAGCGGATCGGCCTTGCGCATGAAACTGGTCCAGACCTGCAGCGCGCCGGTGGCGCCGGTGAACGGCGTCTTGCCGTTGTCGTCGCGGCCCAGCCACACCACCGCCAGCAGGTCCTGGCTGAACCCGGCGAACCAGCTGTCGCGCGAGTCGTTGCTGGTGCCGGTCTTGCCGGCCAGCGTCAGGGTCTTGGGCAACACGTTATAGACCGAACTGCCGGTGCCTTCACGCATGACTCGCTGCATGGCGTTCTGGATCAGGTAGATCGAGGCCGGATCGAAGCGCTGTTCGATCTGGAACGGATAGCGCTTGAGCGGTTCGCCCTCGGCGGTCAGCACGCTGCGGATCCCGCGCATCGGCGTGTTGAAGCCGCCGTTGGCCAGGGTCTGGTACATGGTCGCCACTTCCATCGGGGTCATGCCGCCTGCCCCCAGCAGCATCGATGGGAAGGCCGGGAAGTCGCGGGTAACGCCCAGGCGTCCCAAGGTCTTGAGCACGTTGGGCACACCGATGGCGAGCCCCAGACGGGCTGTGGACAAGTTGTAGGAATGCGCCAGTCCCTGATAAAGGAACACGGTGCCGTGGGAGCGGCGGTCATAGTTCTGCGGTTTCCAGACCTGCCCGTCCGCGCCCTTCACCGAGAAGGATTCGTCCGACAGCCAACTGGTCAGCGTGTACTGGCTCGGCTTCTCCAGCGCGGTCAGGTACACCGCCGGCTTGATCAGCGAGCCGATCGGCCGCACCGCATCCAGTGCCCGGTTGAAGCCGGCGAAGCTGGCCTGACGGCTGCCGATCATGGCCTGGACCTCGCCCGTTTCCGGGTTGGTCACGACCATTGCCGCTTCCACGTCGTCGGCGCCTTTGCGGCCGGACAGGCGCTTGAAGGTGTCGTTGACCGACGCTTCGGCCTTCATCTGCAGGATCGGATCGAAGCTGGTGAAAATCCGCAGGCCCTCTTCGGTCAAGTCTTCGTCGCGGTAGTCTTCACGCAACTGGCGCTTGACCAGATCGATGAAGCCCGGGAACGAGCTGTCGGCCAGCTTGCCGCGGGTGGTCACGCCCAGCGGCATCTTCTTCGCCGCCTCGACCTGCTCGGCGGTCGCGACGCCCTGCTGCTCAAGCACGTCGAGCACCAGGTTGCGCCGCTCCAGCGCCCGCTCCGGGTTGCGGCGCGGGTTGTAGTAGGACGGCCCCTTGACCATGCCCACCAGCAGCGCGACCTGATGCAGCTTCAGCTCGGAAAGCGGCTGGCCGAAGAAGAACTGGCTGGCCAGACCGAAACCGTGCACCGCACGCTGACCGTCCTGGCCGACGAACACTTCGTTGAGGTAGGCCTCAAGGATTTCCTTCTTGTCGTAATGCAGCTCCAGCAGCATCGCCATCATGGCTTCGGTGAGCTTGCGGGTCAGGCTGCGTTCGTTGGTCAGGTAGAAGTTCTTCACCAACTGCTGGGTCAGCGTACTGCCGCCCTGGGTCATCTTGCCGCCGGAGGTGTTCACCCACACCGCCCGGGCGATCGACTTCGGCGACACGCCCCAGTGGCTGTAGAAATCCCGGTCTTCCACGGCCACCAGGGTTTCCAGCAGGTACGGCGGCACCTGGTCGAGTTTGATCAGGATCCGGTCTTCGAGGTTTTTCGGGTAGATCCCGCCGATCAGCAGCGGCTCCAGGCGCACCACGGACAGTTTCGAGCCGTTGGTCGCCGAGAGCTCGGCCACGTAGTCGCCGGAGAACCGCACGCGCACCGGCTGCGGTTTTTCCAGCCCTTCATAGAACTGGAAGCCACGGGTGTTCAGGTCGACGGTGTTGCCGTTGACCGATGCCGCGCCGGGGCCGTTGCTGACGCTTTCGCGGCGGTAGCCGAGGGCATCGAGTTCGGTGAGGAAATCGTCCTTGCTCAGCTTTTGTCCGACGAACAGCTCAAGCGGCCGCGCGTACACCTTGGCCGGGATCGTCCAGCGCTTGCCGGAGAATTTCTCCTGCACCACGGCATCGAGGTACACGGCGAAGCCGGCCAGCACCACAAGGCCGACCAGGCTGAGTTTAAGGGCCCAGCCCAGCCATGGGCGCAGGCCCCGGGAGGGTGGTTTTTTCGGTGTGCGGGGGGATCGGGTACGTGTCATGGCGGCGGATTATACGCACTTTATTCATACTCAACAGGAGCGCTCCGAGGTTTGCGTCGGGCGGGCGAGCGGCCATAATGAGCGCCTCGAATCCCCCAGACACTGAAGGATCACCTGTGAGCCAGTCCCTGATCGCTGCCCTGCAAAACCCGGCCCTCTACCCGCACCCCGTCGAAGGGTTCCAGGTCATCGAAACCCACATCTCGTGGGTGCTGCTCACCGGTCAGTTCGCCTATAAAGTGAAGAAGCCGGTGAACTTCGGCTTCCTCGACTTCACCGGCCTCGAGTCCCGCGCGCATTTCTGCGGCGAAGAGCTGCGGCTGAACCAGCGCCTGACCGACGACCTTTACCTGGAGGTCCTGCCGGTCACCGGCACCGCCGAGAACCCGCAACTGGGCGGCGACGGCCCGGCCATCGAATACGTGCTGAAGATGCGCCAGTTCCCGCAGACCGGGCTGCTCAGCACCCTGCAGGCCAACGGCGAGCTGACCACTGCCCACATCGACGAGATGGCCGAGCAGATCGCCCGTTTCCACCTCAATGCGCCGAAGGTGCCGGCCGAACACGACGCCGGCACGCCGGACAGCGTGATGGCGCCGGTTCGCCAGAACTTCGAGCAGATCCGTCCGTTCCTCAGCGACAAGAACGACCTGCTGCAACTCGAAGCCCTCGAGGCCTGGGCCGAAGCCAGCTTCGATCGCCTCAAGCCGCTGTTCGCCCAACGCAAGGCCGAGGGCTTCACCCGCGAATGCCACGGTGACATCCACCTGGGCAACGCCACCGTGATCGACGGCAAGGTCGTGATCTTCGACTGCATCGAGTTCAACGAACCGTTCCGTTTCACCGACGTCTACGCCGACATCGGTTTCCTGGCGATGGACCTGGAAGACCGTGGCCTGAAATCCCTGGCCCGCCGCTTCATCAGCCAGTACCTGGAACTGACCGGCGACTACCAGGGCCTGGAAGTCCTGAACTTCTACAAGGCCTATCGCGCCCTGGTGCGCGCCAAGGTGTCGCTGTTCAGCATGCCGGCCGACGCCACGCCGGTGCAGCGCGCCACCACCCTGCGCCAGTACCGCAACTACGCCAACCTGGCGGAAAGCTACAGCACCATCCCTTCGCGCTTCATGGCGATCACCCACGGCGTATCGGCGGTGGGCAAGAGCCACGTGGCCATGCGCCTCGTGGAAGCGTTGGGCGCCGTCCGCCTGCGTTCCGACGTGGAGCGCAAGCGCCTGTTCGGCGAGCAGACCGTCGCCAATGACGTCCAGGCCGGCATCTACAGCCCTGAAGCCAGCGTCGCCACCTACGACCGTCTGCATGAAGTGGCGGCGGTGATCCTGCGTGCAGGCTTCCCGGTGGTGATCGATGCGACCTACCTCAAGCGCGGCCAGCGCGACAGCGCGGCGGCCGTCGCCGAGGCCACCGGCACGCCGTTCCTGATCCTGGACTGCAACGCGCCGCAAGCCGTGATCGAAAGCTGGTTGGCGATTCGTCAGGCGGACAAAAAAGATCCGTCCGACGCGACCCTGGCCGTCATCGAGGCGCAACAGGCCAACCGCGAAGCCCTGACCCCGGAAGAGATCCTGCGCAGCAAGCGCGTGCAGACCAATGAATCCGGCACGCTGGACACCGTCGTGGCACAGATCCGTCAGCGTCTGCCAGGCCTGTAAGGGACTATTTCGGCCGTGAAGCCCCCGCTTGCTTCACGGCCGTCAAATAGTGGCATTATACTGGCGTCATAAAACCAACAGGTGAATTGACATGAGCCAGCCGAAACTACTCGACACCCCGCTGTACGCCTTGCTGCACAAGGACGACATCGCAGGCTTCAACAAGGAGCGACCCAAGGACGGGCCGATCGATATGGTGGGCGGCGATTTCCGCGGCCTCGACCTGCGTGAACTGAACGCTGACGGCGTTGATTTCACCGACGCCTATTTCCGCTCCGCCGACCTTCGCGGCATCGACTTTCGCCAAGCCTCGCTGGAAGGCGCCAGCCTGGCCCACGCGCAGATCTCCGGCGCGTACTTTCCGCCTGAGCTGAGCGCCGACGAGATTCTGATGTCGATGAATTTCGGCACCCGGCTGCGCTACCGCACCCGCTGAAGCCGCCCGAGCCGTCCAGCGCCCCTGCGCTGGACGGCATGCCGCCCGTTCCTTCCCACGCCCCACCACTGCTGCTGAGCAATCGGCCGCCCCTTAGAAGCGTTTGCGTCCAATCCGACCAACGAACCACGCTTTTCCTGCTGATGGCTACACTCCTGAGAAGATCGCCCACGCACCATTCGGCCGTCGCAAGGAGGCTTGATGAATGATGAACTGCAACACCTGAAGAATCTCGGCAAGACGTCGGCGCAATGGCTGCATGCCGTGGGCATCCACAGCGCTTCGGATCTGCGCCGCCTGGGCGCGGTGGACGCTTACCGTGCCGTGCGGACCCGAGGGTTCCGGGCGTCGAAGGTGTTGCTGTACGCGATTGAAGGGGCGTTGATGGACGTGCACTGGAACGACATCCCCGCCGAGCGCAAGGACGCTCTGAACAAGCAGCTCGAAGCCATTTCCTCCCGCCACAAGAATTGAACGGGCACTCGCCGCCATGTACTTGCTCGGGGATCAGTCGGCCTATGCCGATGCGTTGACCAGTCGCCTGCAGGACCTGCCGATGCAATGCCTGGCGGGGCTTGCGCCTTGCGGGCCGCCGCTGGAGCTGGAGTCGGCGGACGACCTGATGGCGCAGTTGCCCGGCGACCGGCTGTTTATGCTCAGCCAAGGCGTGGTCAACGGCAGCCTCGCCGCCCGGACCTTGTTCTATTGGCACGAGGGCGACCTGATCGGCCTGCAGCAAGGGCCGGAGTGGACGGATCTGCGGCTGTGCGCAGACGGCCCACTGAGCCTGTTGCCGTATCGGCGAAACGATGTGTTCCAGCATGTGTACTCGACGCCCGCGAACGGCGACCTGTTCCTGCGCTACCTGCTCGGCCAGACCGCCCTGCTCGCCCATGCCGTCGCCGAGCTTAAGCCCCGCGAGTTCCGCAGCACCAACGGGTTCAAACGGGTTCCTACAGGTGAAGTGCTGATTCAGCAGGGCGACACCTCCGACCATGTGTTCGTGATCATCGAAGGGCATGCCGAAGCGTTTGTCGACGGACACAAGGTGGGCGATGTGCCCAAGGACGAGATCTTCGGGGCCATGGCGGCGTTCACCGGCGAACCGCGCAACGCTACGGTGATCGCCAGCGAGCCGAGCACCGTGATGCTGATTCCCGGCGATCAGTTTCTCAGCATGACGCGCACCAACCCTAAAATCGCCCACAGCCTGATCGAAAGCATGGCGCGGCGCATCGACCAGCTCAACCGCCAGCTTGCCGCGTTTCACGCCCAGCATTGACGTCCCTTGTTTCCGGGGCTTTTTGGCCTTTTTCCAGACAAGGGAAAAGAAATCGGAAAGGGATGTTGACTTGGTAATGAGAATCGCTATGATTATCACAACTGGTCGCGAGACCGGTCGATATTCTGAAAGGCCCTTGGTTCGGACTCTCAGATTATCTCCTCATCAGGCTAATCACGGTTATTTGACCCGGTTTTTACCGGGTCTTTTTTTGCCTGTGGAAAAGTCATTTGCCGAACTGCTTTCGCATCTCGGCACAGTAATCCTGCGGCGGTCGGGCAGGCGTGAACCAGACATAGTCGGCCATGCTCGCCGACACTTCACTGCCCTGTTCCGCCAGCAGCAGCACCGTCGGCGCTTCCTCTGCGCCAAGATCCAGCGCATGCAGCGGCACGCCGACATCCTTGCGCGCATGAAAGGCTCCGGCGAACAGCATCGCGGGCGCAGGCGCCGCCAACAAGCGCGAGGCCATGCGCCGATCCCGCTGTTGCTGAACCGCCAGCATCGCCGGCATTTGCGAGGCCGGCAGCAAGCCGCAGTGAGAATCGGCAATCTGCTCCAGCAATTGCTTCTTGACCGGTGCAGCGTTGCTGCGGGTTCCGCTCAACGCCGGAGACTCGCGGTAGAACGCCCGAACGTCGGCGGCATCGAGATTGGCCGCCAGCAGCGGATAAGGCTGAGCGAGGGCAAACCGGACGATCGGCCCGTACAGGCTCCAGTCCCATCCATCCTGCCAGGCCAAGGCTTGGGCAAGGTCTGCGGGAGGCGCAGCGGACCTGCGCACATCATCGACCCGCGCCTGTTGCTCGGGCACCAGCATTTCCAACAGCAGGCTGCCTTGGGGGCGTTCCTTTTCCAGGTTCTGCAGCAGCCACAGCTGCAGGCCATGGTGGTCGGCATTGTCGTGCTGCTCGCCGACGATCACCCGCTGCGGCTCGCCCAGGCGTGCCAGCAGTTGCCGGGGCGTCAGCGCCTCAGCGCTACGCAGGTCCCGGATTTCGCCCGTGACCGGAGGCGGTGCCACAGCCTGACAGCCGCCGAGCAACAAGATCGCCAACAACAGGATTGCGCGCATGCCTGCACCTCGTAGAACCGTTCAGCGGGCGATGATCAGCGGGTGTCCGCGCTCCGGATGCGGTTGCACCAGCACCTCCAGGCCGAACACCGCCTTGAGCGAGTCCGGCCGCAACACCTGCTGCGGCGTGCCCAGCGCCACGGGCCGTCCGCTTTCGAGCAGCAGGATGCGATCACAATAGCGCGCCGCCAGATTCAGATCATGCAGGATCACCATCACCGCCGCGCCGCGGTCGGCGAACGCCCGCACGGCCTGCAGCGTGGTGTGCTGATGCAGCGGATCGAGCATCGACGTCGGCTCGTCCAGCAGCAGGGTCTGCCCGGCCTGCCCCGGCCACAACTGCGCCAGCACCCGCGCCAGGTGCACACGCTGGCGTTCGCCGCCGGACAGCGCCAGATAGCTGCGTCCGCTCAAGTGCGCCGCATCCGCCGCCTGTAACGCCTCGATGATGATTTCATCGTCGCGCACCCGTCCGGCCTGATGCGGCAAGCGCCCCATCCCGACCACTTCCTCGACGCGGAAAGCGAACTCCAGGGTGGACACCTGCGGCAGCACCGCCAGCCGCTGGGCGCGTCGGCTGCCGCGCCACTGCGCCAATGCCACGCCCTCAAGCAGGACGTCACCGTCGTCCGGCGCCAGCTCGCCGCACAAGGCGCCGAGCAACGTGCTCTTGCCCGCGCCGTTCGGGCCCAGCACCCCCAGCACCTCGCCCGGCGCAAGCTGCAGGCTGACCCCGGCCAGCACCGTCTTGCGGCCGCGGCGGATGTGCAGATTGTCTGCGCGCAACATCAGGCCCGCCCTCGCAGCAGCAGATAAAGGAAGAACGGCGCCCCGATGAACGCCGTCACGATGCCGATCGGCAGTTCCGCCGGCGCCAGCGCCAGCCGCGCCACCAGATCCGCCAGCAACAGCAGGCTCGCCCCGGCCAGCACCGACGCCGGCAACAGCACCCGGTGATCGGGCCCGGCCAGCAGCCGCACCAGATGCGGCACCACCAAGCCGACGAAACCGATCATTCCCGCCGCCGCCACGGCCGCGCCGACGCCGAGGGCCGTGCAGAACACCAGTTCGCGCTTGAGCCGTTCGACATCGATGCCAAGATGCCCGGCCTCGGACTCCCCCAGCAACAGCGCATTCAGCGCCCGTGCCCGGCGCGGCAGCCACAAGGCCACCCCGGCGCTGATGATCAGCAGCGGCCACAAGCGTGCGTAACTGGCGCCGTTGAGGCTGCCCAGGTTCCAGAACGTCAGGGTGCGCAGGGTCGCGTCATCCGCCAGGTAAGTGAACAGGCCGACGGCCGAGCTGGCCAGCGCGGTCAGGGCGATCCCCGCCAACAGCATGGTGGCGACATTGGTCTGCCCGTTGCGCCGGCCCAACCGGTACACCAGCGCCGTCACCCCGAGGCCGCCGAGAAACGCGCACGCCGACAACAAATAGGGGCCGAACCACTCCGGCAGCCCACCGAACAGCGAACCGCCGACAATCGCCACCGCCGCCCCCAACGCCGCGCCGCTGGACACACCGACCAGCCCCGGGTCGGCCAACGGATTGCGGAACAACCCCTGCATCGCCACGCCGGACAGCGCCAGCACCCCGCCGACCGCCAGCCCGAGCAGCGTGCGCGGCAGACGGATCTGCCAAAGGATCAGTTCGGCCTGCTCCAGCCCGTCCGCCGCCAGCGGCACGCCGAGCATGCGCAAGGCCGCGCGCAGCGTATCCAGCAACGGCAGGCTGACCGGCCCCAGCGCCAACGACAGCCAGGTCGCCGACAGGCACAACAGGATCAGGCCGATGAACAGGCCCCGGGGTTTGACCACTGGATTCATTGCCCGCCCTTGGCCGGGTAGAAACCGTCGGACAGCGCCTTCAGCGCCGCCGGCAGACGCGGCCCGAGGCCGCCGACCAGCAGCGTCGGATCCAGCTCCAGCACCCGCCCGGCCTTGGCCGCACGGCTGGCGTTGAGGATCGGGTTTTCCTTGAACAGGGCCGCCTTCGCCGCCTCGCCGGTCAGCGCCCGGTCGGCGAAGACCAGCACTTCAGGATCCAGGCCCGCCAGCGACTCCACGGAAAAAGGCTTGAAGCCGGATTGCGTCGCCAGGTTGCGCCCACCGGCCTGGCGGATCATCCAGTCCGCGGCGGTGTCGGTGCCGGCGATCAGCGGTTTGCCGCCGGCATGCCCCAGGATCAGCAGCACGCCCGGCGCCTTCTGCTTCGCCTGCGCTTGAGCCACGCGCTGCTTTTGCGTATCCAGCTGCTGTTGATAATTGTGCAGCTGCTGCGCGGCCTGCTCATCGGCCCCCAGCAGCGCCCCCAGACGGTTGACGTTCTTTTCCAGGGTCGGCAGGTCAGGCTGGGCCGAGAACAGCTCCACCTGCACGCCAGAGCTGCGCACCTGGGAAATCACCGGCGGCGGGCCCATTTCCTCGGTGCCGATCAAAATCTGCGGGCGCAGGCTCAGAATCCCCTCGGCCGAAAGGCTGCGCTGATAGCCGATGCTCGGCAGCGCCTTGAGCGATTCCGGATGCTGGCTGGTGGTGTCGACGCCCACCAATTTGGCCTCGCCGCCCAACGCGCTCACCCATTCCGACAAGGCCCCGCCGGCGCTGACCCAGCGTTGCGGCAAGTCCGCCGCCCCTGCCAGGTGGCTGACGAACAGTCCGGTGCACAGCACGGCGATGCGGGTACTCAGGCGCATGAACAGCTTCCTTGAACAGGTTTTTCCGGGCATCGCGACGCGAGGACAAGTATCCTCGGCATCGGGTCGCCAGGCGGCGGACGAAGGCGGCCATTTGATAATTGTTTGCATTTGAACGTCAAGCTCGGACACATCCGGACACGAGCCGACATTTGAGGATAGCCATGAAGTTTCTGTGCGCGGGCGCCGAGCTGGCCGAGGCCGGCAGCCGCGGTTTCGATATCGAAGGGAAAAGGCTGTTCGCGGTGCGCCGCAGCGGCCGGGCCTATGTCTACCTGAACCGCTGCCCGCACCGGGGCGTGGGGCTGGAATGGCACCCGGACCGTTTCCTCGACCCGAGCAACAGCCTGATCCAGTGCGCTACCCACGGCGCGCTGTTTCTGATCGAGGACGGCGAATGCGTCTCCGGCCCCTGCGCCGGACAGGCGCTGACCGCCATCCCCTGCCGCGAAGACGCCCAAGGGCTGTGGGTCGACCTCTAGCCGTCGAGCAAGACGTCCAACCGGCGGTCGATCACCATCTGCTGATGATCCAGCCGCACGCCATAGGCCAGCACCTCGACCCCGCAGGCCACCGCCTCGCGCAGGGCATCGGCGTAGCCCGGATCGATTTCACGGGCCGGGCGCACCGCGTCGATGCCGCTGAGATTGACGCAATACAGCTGCACCGCCCGGATGCCGTCCCGGGCCAGGTGCACGAGCTCGCGCAGGTGCTTGGCGCCGCGCTCGGTCACCGCATCGGGAAACGCCGCCACCGCCGTGCCGTCGAAGCCCAGGGTGACGCTCTTCACTTCCACGTAGGCCGGCCCTTGCGGGTAGTCGAGACGAAAATCGATCCGGCTCTTTTCCTGACCGTAAGCGACTTCGCGCTTCAGCGCGGTAAACCCGTTCAGCTCGCGGATCACTCCGGCCTGCAACGCCTCCTCGACCAAGGCATTGGCCCGCCCGGTGTTCACGCAGAACCGCCGGCCCTGCGGGGTTTCGCCGATCTCCCAGGTGCCGGGCAGCTTGCGCTTGGGATCGTTGGAGCGACTGAACCAGACCTGCCCGCCCTCCACCAGGCAATTGAGCATCGAGCCGGTGTTCGGACAGTGGAGCGTCAACGACTCACCGCCGACCGTCTCGACATCGGCGAGAAACCGCTTGTAGCGCCGGATCAGCCGCGCCTCTTCGAGGGGAGGATGAAAGCGCATCAGCCTTGCCAGCTCTTCAGGCCGCGGGCGATCCGATCCACCGCTTCTTGCAGGCGCGCAAGGTTTTGCGTGTAGGCGAACCGCACGTGATGGCCGGCCTGATGACGGCCGAAGTCCAGCCCCGGCGTGAATGCCACATGCTCGGTCTCAAGGAAATGCCGGCAGAACGCGAAGGCATCGCCGCCGAACCGGCTGATGTCGGCGTACAGGTAGAACGCCCCTTCCGGCTCCACGGCGATGTTGAAGCCCAATTCGCGCAGTGCCGGCAGGAGGAAATCCCGACGGCGGCCGAACTCGGCGCGGCGTTCCTCGAGGATGGCGATGGTATTGGGCTCGAAGCACGCCAGCGCGGCTTGCTGGGCGATGCTCGGGGCACTGATGTAGAGGTTCTGCGCAAGCTTCTCCAGCTCGCCGACCGCCGCCTGCGGCGCCACCAGCCAGCCGAGGCGCCACCCGGTCATGCCGAAATACTTGGAAAAACTGTTCAGGACAAAAGCACTGTCATCCACTTCAAGGACGCTGGCAGCGTCGGTGCCGTAGGTCAGGCCATGATAGATCTCGTCCACCACCAGATGGCCGTGGCGCGCCTTGACCGCCGCGGACAGCGCCGCCAGCTCGTCGCGGCTCAGCACCGTGCCGGTGGGGTTGGCCGGCGAGGCGACCAGCGCGCCGACGCTGTCGTGGTCCCAATGACGGTCGACCAGGTCCGGCGTCAGCTGATAGCGCACCTCGGGGCCGACCGGCACCAATTGCGCCGCGCCTTCGACCAGCCGCAGGAAATGCCGGTTGCACGGGTAGCCGGGGTCGGCCAGCAGCCAATGCTTGCCCGGATCCACCAGCAAGGCGCTGGCCAGCAGCAGTGCGCCGGAACCGCCGGGCGTGATCAGAATGCGCTGCGGATCGATGTCCAGGCCATGGCGCTGGCGGTAGAAGCCGGCGATCGCCTCGCGCAGCTCGGGAATGCCCCTGGCGGCGGTGTAGCGGGTTTTCCCTGCCTCCAGCGCCGCCTGCCCGGCGCGGATGATCGGCTCGGCGGTGGTGAAGTCCGGCTCGCCGATCTCAAGGTGGATCACGTCGTGGCCGGCGGCCTGGAGCTCGTTGGCCCGCGCCAGCAGCGCCATGACATGAAACGGTTCGATCGCACGACTGCGCGCACTGTAGGACTGAGCCATCGGCCTTGCTTCCCAGGGAAAAGAAGCGATTCTACCCACGTCGCGGAACGGTCGAGAACCCGCAGCGGTCAGAACCTCTGAGACTCTGGACTGTAACGAGCCATACGTATGCTCCAGGATTGACTAAAATCAGTGATTGATCAGGTCTCCAGCACCACCGGACACGGCCTGGCAAACATTTGCAGGCGCCACCGGCCGCGGGCTCGACATCCGGGAGTGGCGCGGGCCGAATTGATCTGGTAAGTTCGCCCGCTTGCAGCCGCAGGGCCGGCAGGTGTCGGTGATGGAGCAATCCTGCGCAATGGATTACAAGAGTAGAGGCGGTCCATTCATGCCCACCCAAGCAAAGCAACAACCGACGATCAGCGGTTTCGAACCTTACGTTCCGGCCGAAGGCGAGGAGTACATGGGCGCCCCCATGCGCGCTCACTTCACCAAGCTTTTGATGAGCTGGAAAAAAGAGCTGATGGAAGGGGTCGACAAGACGGTAGACCACATGAAGGATGAGGCTGCCAACTTCCCGGACCCGGCCGACCGTGCCAGCCAGGAAGAAGAGTTCGCCCTCGAGCTGCGCGCCCGCGACCGCGAGCGCAAGTTGATCAAGAAGATCGACAAGACCCTCGAACTGATCCAGGACGAAGAGTACGGCTGGTGCGAGTCCTGCGGCATCGAGATCGGCGTCAAGCGCCTCGAGGCCCGTCCTACCGCCGACCTGTGCATCGACTGCAAGACCCTGGCGGAAATCAAGGAAAAGCAGGTCGGCAAGTAATCCCGGCCCGAGCAGAGAACGGAGCGTGCGAACGCTCCGTTTTCGTTTCCGCTCCTGAACCTGCGACAACGCAGCGTCAGCCCCGTCCTATGCTGAACGAAACATCGCATCCGCGGACAAGCCCGCTCCCGCAGCGAGTCGGCGCAAGCCTGGAACCCGTATCGCCATCCCCATGACCGCCATGACCTCCCCTGCCTACATCGGCCGCTTCGCCCCCACCCCCAGCGGACACCTGCACTTCGGCTCGCTGGTGGCCGCCCTCGCGTCCTATCTGGATGCGCGCTCGGTCGGCGGCCGCTGGCTGGTGCGCATGGAGGATCTCGATCCGCCCCGGGAAGAACCCGGCGCCCAGGCCGCGATCCTCGAGGCTTTGGAGCGCTACGGCTTCGAATGGGACGGCGAGATGGTGCGCCAGAGCGACCGCCACGACGCCTACGCCGAAGTGCTCAACCGCCTGTTCAATCAAGGCCTGGCCTACGCCTGCACCTGCTCGCGCAAGCAACTGGAGCCCTACGGCGGCATCTACCCGGGGCTGTGCCGCAATGCCGGCCATGGCCAGGAGGACGCGGCGATCCGCGTGCGCGTGCCGGAGCTGGAATACCGCTTCACCGACCGCGTGCAGGGCGAGTTCCGCCAGCACCTGGGCCGCGACGTCGGCGACTTCGTGATCCGCCGCCGCGACGGTCTCTACGCCTACCAACTGGCCGTGGTGCTGGACGACGCCTGGCAGGGCATCACCGACATCGTGCGCGGCGCCGACCTGCTCGACTCCACACCGCGCCAGCTCTACCTGCAGGAACTGCTGGGCCTGCGCCAGCCGCGCTACCTGCACCTGCCGCTGATCACCCAGCCGGACGGCAACAAGCTCGGCAAGTCCTACCGCTCCCCGCCGCTGACCGCCGACCAGGCAACGCCCCTGCTGCTCAGGGCCCTGCGGGCGCTGGGCCAGGAACCCGGCCCGGAACTGGCCGACGCCACCCCGCAGGAACTGCTGGCCTGGGGCTGCGCCCACTGGGACGCCGCGAAAATCCCGCGCACACTGACATTGCCCGAAGCACAACTGCTGTGACGGCACTTGCAGTGGCGCGCCCATCCGTTACCATCGCCGCACGTTTTCGGGCACGCGCATAAAAAAGAGAGGCCGGGATGTACATCTATCGCTTGGTCCTGCTTCTGGTCGTGGGGATCTACCTGTTTTCGCCGGCCATCATGGATTGGTGGATCGACGCCACGGGCGCCTGGTATCGCCCTTATCTGCTGTGGCTGATCCTGATCGTCGTGACCTTCATCCTGCAGAGCCAAAAAGATGCCGATGAGCTTTAGCCTGACCCAGATGCTGCTGATCAGCGCCGCCTACCTGGCCGCCCTGTTCGGCGTGGCCTGGATCAGCGAACGGGGCATGATCCCGCGGGCGATCATTCGCCATCCGCTGACCTACACCCTGTCGCTGGGGGTCTATGCCAGCGCCTGGGCGTTCTACGGCACGGTCGGCCTGGCCTATCAGTACGGCTACGGGTTCCTGTCCAGTTACCTGGGGGTCTCCGGCGCGTTCCTGCTGGCGCCGGTGCTGCTGTACCCGATCCTCAAGATCACCCGCACCTATCAGCTGTCGTCGCTGGCGGACCTGTTCGCCTTCCGTTTCCGCAGCACCTGGGCCGGCGCGCTGACCACGATCTTCATGCTGATCGGCGTGCTGCCGCTGCTGGCGCTGCAGATCCAGGCCGTGGCCGACTCCATCGGCACCCTCACCGGCGAGCCGGTGCAGAACCGCGTGGCCCTGGCGTTCTGTGCGCTGATCATCCTGTTCACGATCTTCTTCGGTTCCCGGCACATCGCCACCCGCGAGAAGCACGAAGGCCTGGTGTTCGCGATCGCCTTCGAGTCGGTGATCAAGCTGGTGGCCCTGGGCGGCGTCGGCCTCTACGCGCTGTACGGCGTGTTCGACGGCCCGCAGCAGCTGGAACTGTGGCTGCTGCAGAACCAGACCGCCCTCGCCGCCCTGCACACGCCGCTGCAGGAAGGCCCGTGGCGCACCCTGCTGCTGGTGTTCTTCGCCTCGGCCATCGTGATGCCGCACATGTACCACATGACCTTCACCGAGAACCTCAACCCGCGCTCGCTGGTGAGCGCGAGCTGGGGCCTGCCGCTGTTCCTGCTGCTGATGAGCCTGGCGGTGCCGCTGATCCTCTGGGCCGGGCTCAAGCTGGGCGCCACCACCAACCCCGAATACTTCACCCTCGGCATCGGCATCGCCGCCGACAGCAAGGCGCTGGCGCTGCTGGCTTACGTCGGCGGCCTGTCGGCGGCCAGCGGGCTGATCATCGTCACCACCCTGGCCCTGTCCGGGATGGCGCTCAACCACCTGGTGCTGCCGCTCTACCAGCCGCCGGCCGAGGGCAACATCTACCGCTGGCTGAAATGGACGCGGCGGGCGCTGATCGTCGCGATCATCATGGCCGGCTTCTGCTTCTACCTGATGCTCGGCCCGGGCCAGGATCTGGCCAACCTCGGCATCGTGGCCTTCGTCGCCACCCTGCAGTTCCTGCCCGGCGTGCTGTCGGTGCTGTACTGGCCGACCGCCAACCGGCGCGGCTTCATCGCCGGCCTGCTGGCGGGGATCATGGTGTGGGTGGTGACCATGCTGCTGCCGCTGGTCGGCAACCTGCAGGGCTTCTACATCCCGCTGCTGAACATGATCTACGTGCTGGACGACACCAGTTGGCACATGGCGGCCATCGCCTCGCTGGCCGCCAACGTCCTGATGTTCACCCTGATTTCGCTGTTCACCAACGCCAGCCCCGAAGAGGCCAGCGCCGCCGAAGCCTGCGCGGTGGACAACGTGCGCCGTCCGCAGCGCCGGGAACTGCACGCCGCCTCGCCGCAGGAATTCGCCACCCAGCTGGCCAAGCCGCTGGGCGCCAAAGCCGCGCAGAAGGAAGTCGAACAGGCCCTGCGCGACCTCTACCTGCCGTTCGACGAGCGCCGCCCCTACGCCCTGCGCCGCCTGCGCGACCGCATCGAAGCGAACCTGTCCGGCCTGATGGGGCCGAGCGTGGCCCAGGACATGGTGGAAACCTTCCTGCCCTACAAGGCCGGCGGCGAAAACTACGTCACCGAAGACATCCACTTCATCGAAAGCCGCCTCGAGGACTACCACTCCCGCCTCACGGGGCTGGCCGCCGAACTCGACGCCCTGCGCCGCTACCACCGCCAGACCCTGCAGGAGCTGCCGATGGGCGTCTGCTCGCTGGCCAAGGATCAGGAGATCCTGATGTGGAACAAGGCGATGGAGGAACTGACCGGTATCGCGGCGCAACGGGTGGTCGGCTCGCGCCTGGGCACCATCGCCAACCCGTGGAAAGAACTGCTGCAAGGCTTCATCAACGTGCCGGACGAGCACCTGCACAAGCAGCACCTGACCCTCGACGGCCAGACCCGCTGGCTGAACCTGCACAAGGCGGCGATCGACGAACCGCTGGCGCCGGGCAACAGTGGCCTGGTGCTGCTGGTCGAGGACCTGACCGAAACCCAGATGCTCGAAGACAAGCTGGTGCACTCCGAACGCCTGGCCAGCATCGGTCGGCTGGCGGCCGGCGTGGCCCACGAAATCGGCAACCCGATCACCGGCATCGCTTGCCTGGCGCAGAACCTGCGCGAGGAGCGCGAAGAGGACGGCGAACTGACGGAAATCAGCGGCCAGATCCTCGAACAGACCAAACGCGTGTCGCGCATCGTCCAGTCCCTGATGAGCTTCGCCCACGCCGGCAGCCATCAGCACAGCGACGAACCCGTCTGTCTGGCGGAAGTGGCGCAGGACGCCATCGGTCTTCTAGCCTTGAACCGGCGCAACTTCGAGGTTCAGTTCTTCAACCTGTGCGACCCGGACCATTGGGTCGAAGGCGACCCGCAGCGGCTCGCCCAGGTATTGATCAACCTGCTGTCCAACGCCCGTGACGCCTCGCCCGCCGGCAGTGCGGTGCGGGTGAGGAGCGAAGCCTACGAACACACGGTCGACCTGATCGTGGAAGACGAAGGCAGCGGCATCCCGTCGAGCATCATGGACCGATTGTTCGAACCTTTCTTCACCACCAAGGACCCTGGCGAAGGCACCGGCCTGGGCCTTGCACTGGTCTATTCCATCGTTGAAGAGCATTATGGACAAATCACCATCGACAGCCCGGCTGATGTACAGAGCCAGCGCGGCACCCGTATCCGGGTGACTTTGCCGCGTCATGTCGAAGCGACGTCCGCTGTGAACTGAGACCGTCGAGAGTATCGAATCAATGCCGCACATTTTGATCGTCGAAGACGAAACCATCATCCGCTCCGCCTTGCGCCGCCTGCTGGAACGCAACCAGTACCAGGTCAGCGAAGCCGGTTCAGTGCAGGAAGCACAAGAACGCTTCAGCATTCCCACTTTCGACCTGATCGTCAGCGACCTGCGACTTCCGGGCGCACCGGGCACCGAGCTGATCAAGCTCGGCCAGGGCACCCCGGTGCTGATCATGACCAGCTACGCCAGCCTGCGCTCGGCCGTGGACTCGATGAAGATGGGCGCGGTCGACTACATCGCCAAGCCCTTCGACCACGACGAGATGCTCCAGGCCGTGGCCAGGATCCTGCGTGACCGCCAGGCCGCCCCCGCCGCCGGCGAAGCCGTCGCGGGCAAGTCCGCCAACGGCAGCGGCAAGGCCGCCGTCGATGCGGGCAACGGCGAGATCGGCATCATCGGCTCCTGTCCGCCGATGCAGGATCTGTACGGCAAGATCCGCAAGGTCGCGCCGACCGACTCCAATGTGCTGATCCAGGGCGAGTCCGGCACCGGCAAGGAACTGGTGGCCCGGGCCCTGCACAACCTGTCCAGGCGCGCCAAGGCACCGATGATCTCGGTGAACTGCGCCGCCATCCCGGAAAGCCTGATCGAGTCCGAACTGTTCGGCCACGAGAAAGGCGCGTTCACCGGCGCCAGCGCCGGCCGCGCCGGCCTGGTGGAAGCGGCGGACGGCGGCACGCTGTTCCTCGACGAGATCGGCGAACTGCCGCTGGAGGCCCAGGCCCGCCTGCTGCGCGTGCTGCAGGAAGGCGAAATCCGCCGGGTCGGTTCGGTGCAGTCGCAAAAGGTCGATGTGCGCCTGATCGCCGCGACCCACCGGGACCTCAAGAACCTGGCGAAGATCGGCCAGTTCCGTGAAGACCTGTACTACCGCCTGCACGTGATCGCCCTGAAGCTGCCGGCCCTGCGCGA
This sequence comes from Pseudomonas sp. B7(2017), assembly GCF_002112745.1. Lineage (NCBI taxonomy): Bacteria > Pseudomonadati > Pseudomonadota > Gammaproteobacteria > Pseudomonadales > Pseudomonadaceae > Pseudomonas > Pseudomonas sp. B7(2017). The sequence goes on from NZ_NEIP01000006.1 coordinate 26,142, forward strand.
GCGCGGCGCCGACGTCAACGAAATCGCCAACGCATTCCTCGCCCGCCAGAGCGCCCGGATCAACCGCACCGACCTGAAATTCGCCGCGGACGCCGAACAGGCGATCCGTCACTACTCCTGGCCGGGCAACGTGCGGGAGCTGGAGAACGCGGTGGAACGCGCGGTGATCCTGAGCGAGAGCCCGGAAATCTCCGCCGACCTTTTGGGCATCGACATCGAGCTGGGGGACCTGGAGGAGGACGAATTCATCGGCCTGCCGGCGCAAGCGGCCGCCAGCGCACCCACCAACAGCCACGAGCCGACCGAAGACCTGTCGCTGGAGGACTACTTCCAGCACTTCGTCCTCGAGCATCAGGACCACATGACCGAGACCGAACTGGCGCGCAAGCTGGGCGTCAGCCGCAAGTGCCTGTGGGAACGCCGTCAGCGCCTGGGCATTCCGCGGCGCAAGACCGGGGCCACCAGCGAGAGCTGAACGTTACCTGTCGAGCGTGCGGGTAACCGTTGAAAGGCTGAGAAAACTGTTACCTCAGCCATTTCACGTAACAGAAGCCGGGGTTATCGGTAACGAAACCCCGGCTTTTTTTCGCCCTCAAAAACCTGCCAGACCGTCCCAACCCCTTGTTTTACTGGGGTTTGCAAAAGTTGGCACGGCACCTGCTATATGTTTGGTACAAGAACAATAACAAGCAATGCATAAGACAATAAAAATAAGACGAATCGACTCACGCACAATAAAAACAAGACGGCGAGAGGCGCAGCTAACTGATTCTTTTGGAGAGGCGTTGTATTTGGGATTCGTCCCACGACCAGGCCGAGAACAACAAAAACTGTCTTGAGACAGAGCCTGTACTGGTTGGATCGCAAGATCACTGCAACTCAGCGACCAAAGCAATCCGTTTGCTCTTGGCTCCCGAATGGGAGGGTCATGAAGGGAAAACCTCATGACGAGGGCGCTCAACAAAAACAAGAAGCCCGAATCAAAAATAAAAAGAGCACGCAACTACTTCTTGGGGAGCTTCGGCTCCCCTTGTAGTTTCTGTCACCTTGACGTCCGCCCTGGCGATCCCCCTCCAGAAATTGCGGCTCCGAACGCCCTAGACGGCGGCCTGCAGCTCAAATCCGCTGCGTCCTACACCATTCGCCGACTAAATGCTAGAATCCCCGCCCATCATGCGGCCATTCCCCGGTAAGGCCGAACATTCCTTCAAACAGTGCATCCCATGCTGAAGAAGCTGTTCCAGTCATTTCGAACGCCCCTGCGTCGTACGCAACAACACATCCGCAGCACGCCTGAAGTCCTCAACAGCGGCCAGCACTCGCTGCAGAAGGCGCAATTCAGCCGTTATGCGGTCAACATCGTCGAACGTCTGCAGAGCGCCGGCTACCAGGCCTACCTGGTCGGCGGCTGCGTGCGCGACATGCTGCTGGGCATCACGCCCAAGGACTTCGACGTGGCCACCAGCGCCACCCCTGAGCAGGTCCGGGCCGAATTCCGCAATGCGCGGATCATCGGCCGCCGCTTCAAGCTGGTGCATATCCATTTCGGCCGCGAGATCATCGAGGTCGCGACCTTCCGCGCCAACCACCCGCAAAACGAAGACGACGAAGACAGCAACCAGTCCTCGCGCAACGAAAGCGGGCGCATCCTGCGCGACAACGTCTACGGCACCCTGGAGGAGGACGCGCAACGCCGCGACTTCACCATCAACGCCCTGTACTACGATCCGGTCAGCGAGCGCATCCTCGACTACGCCAACGGCGTGCACGATATCCGCAACCACCTGATCCGCCTGATCGGCGACCCGGTGCAGCGCTACCAGGAAGACCCGGTGCGGATGCTGCGGGCCGTGCGCTTCGCCGCCAAGCTCAATTTCGGCATCGAGAAGCACACCGTCCAGCCGATCCGCGACCTGGCGCCGATGCTGCGCGAGATCCCGTCGGCCCGCCTGTTCGAGGAAGTGCTCAAGCTGTTCCTCTCCGGCCACGGTGCGATCACCTATGAAATGCTGGTCGACCTGCAATTGTTCGAACCGCTGTTCCCGGCCAGCGCCGACGCGCTGGAGCACAACCCGGAATACACCCACACGCTGATCAGCGAAGCCCTGACCAACACCGACCTGCGGATCAAGCAGAACAAACCGGTGACCCCGGCATTCCTGTTCGCCGCCCTGTTGTGGCCCGCCCTGCCGGCCCGCGTGCTGCGTCTTCAGGAACGGGGCATGCCGCCGATTCCGGCGATGCAGGAAGCGGCCCACGAACTGATCGCCGAACAGTGCCAGCGCATAGCCATTCCGAAGCGTTTCACGATGCCGATCCGCGAGATCTGGGACATGCAGGAACGCCTGCCGCGGCGCAGCGGCAAACGCGCCGACCTGCTGCTGGACAACCCGCGTTTTCGCGCCGGCTACGACTTCCTGCTGCTGCGCGAAAGCGCCGGCGAGCAGACCGACGGCCTGGGCGAGTGGTGGACCGATTACCAGGACGCCAACGACAGCGGGCGCCGGGACATGATCCGCGAACTCAGCGGCAAGGACGACGGCACCGGCGGCGCACCGCGCAAGCGCCGGCGCAGCAACGCCAAGCGCAAGAGCGCAGCGGGCGAATAAGGCATGGAACGCATCTACATCGGCATGGGCAGCAACCTGGCTGCCCCGGCCGAGCAATTGCGCAGCGCGGTCGACGCGCTGGCGCACCTGCCCGCCACCGACCTGGCCGGCGTTTCGGCGTTCTACCAGAGCGATTCGCTGCTGCCGGGCCAACCGCGCTACACCAACGCGGTCGCGGCGCTGGACAGCTCGCTCTCCCCGCTGGAACTGCTCGACGCCCTGCAAGCCATCGAAAACGATCAGGGCCGCGAACGCCTGGAACGTTGGGGCCCGCGCACGCTGGACCTGGACATCCTGCTGTTCGGCGACCGACTGATCGACGAGCCCCGCCTCAAGGTGCCGCACTACCACATGCAGGAACGCGCGTTCGTCCTGTACCCCCTGGCGGAGCTGGCGCCGCAGGACTTGCGCCTGGCCGACGGCCGCACCCTGGCCGCGCTGCTGGCGGCCTGCCCGTTCATCGGCCTCGAACGCCTCTGACGGATTCCCCTGCCTCAGCCCGGGGCTGCCTGGGCTGACGTCACCGCCAGCAGGTTGGCTCCCACAGGGATCACTGCCGACGCCCCCGCCGCTCCCCGCAACTGCCTTTTTTGTAGGACAAAAATTCGGCAACCCAGACCCGCCGCAGCGCTGAATCGCATCAGTAACGCCGGTAACACTCCCGTCGTAACAATGCGGTAACACACGTAATTGACTTCCTGGGTTCTCATCACGACTATAGGCGTCCCGCTGCCGCCAACCCGGCGCACAAGGGCGCAATCCAGGCCTTATAAGCACGACAAAAGAGCGTGCGCCTGAATAGATGACGAATCACGCGCGTTACCCGCAGCAGTTTCCAATGCGCCTGAACGAGGATTTCTTACATGCCAGCCATCACCCTGACCACGCTCCAGAGCCTCAAGCAGAAAGGTGAAAAGATCACCATGCTGACCTGCTATGACGCGACCTTCGCCCACGCCTGCAACGAGGCCGGTGTCGAAGTGCTGCTGGTGGGCGATTCCCTCGGCATGGTCTTGCAGGGCCACGACAGCACCCTGCCGGTGACCACTGCGGAAATGGCCTACCACGTCGCCAGCGTCAAGCGCGGCAACACCGATGCCCTGATCCTCGCGGACCTGCCGTTCATGGCCAACGCCACCCTGGAACAGACCATGACCAACAGCGCGATGCTGATGCAGGCCGGCGCGCACATGGTCAAGGTCGAGGGCGCCCTGTGGCTCGCGGAGTCGATCCGCCTGCTGGCCGAGCGCGGCGTTCCGGTGTGCGCGCACATGGGCCTGACCCCGCAGGCCGTGAACATCCTCGGCGGCTACAAGGTGCAGGGCCGCAACGAGAACCAGGCGCGGCAGATGCGCGCCGACGCCATCTCGCTGGAGCAGGCCGGCGCGGCCATGCTGCTGCTCGAATGCGTGCCGAGCGAACTGGCCGCCGAAATCAGCCAGGCGGTGAAGATCCCGGTGATCGGCATCGGCGCCGGCAGCGCCACCGACGGCCAGGTGCTGGTGCTGCACGACATGCTTGGCCTGTCGATCAGCGGCCGCGTGCCGAAGTTCGTGAAGAACTTCATGCACGGCCAGGACAGCATCCAGAACGCCCTGAAGGCCTACGTCACTGAAGTCAAAGCCGCCACGTTCCCTGGCGTCGAACACGGATTCTCCGCATGAACACCGTCAAAACCGTACGTGAACTGCGCGCCGCCGTGGCCCGCGCCCGCAGCGAAGGCAAGCGCATCGGCTTCGTGCCGACCATGGGCAACCTGCACAGCGGCCACATCGCGCTGATCACCAAGGCCACCCAGCGCGTGGACTTCGTGGTCGCGAGCATTTTCGTCAACCCGCTGCAGTTCGGCGCCGGCGAAGACCTCGACAAGTACCCGCGCACCCTGGCGGCAGACCAGGAAAAACTGCTGGAAGCCGGCTGCGACCTGCTGTTCGCCCCGACCGTCGAGGAAATGTACCCCGACGGCATGGCCGGACAGACCCGAGTCAGCGTCCCGCAATTGTCCGAAGGACTGTGCGGCGCCAGCCGTCCGGGGCATTTCGAAGGCGTGGCGACGGTGGTCAGCAAGCTGTTCAACATGGTGCAGCCGGACCTGGCGATCTTCGGCCAGAAGGACTTCCAGCAACTGGCGGTGATCCGCGCGCTGGTGCATGACCTGAACATGCCGATCCAGATCATCGGCGAGCCGACCGTGCGGGCCGCCGACGGCCTGGCGCTGTCCTCGCGCAATGGCTTCCTCAGCGAAGAGCAGCGCGCCGTGGCGCCGGTGGTCTACCGCACCCTGAGCGCCATCGCCGAGTCGATCAAGCAAGGCGAGCGCGATTTCCCGGCCCTGATCCAGGCACAGCTCAAGCAACTGGAAGCGGCGGGCCTGCGTCCGGACTACCTGGAGATCCGCCACGCCCTGACCCTGCGCCCGGCCACGGCAGACGACCGCGACCTGGTGATCCTGGTGGCCGCGTTCCTCGGCACCACCCGCTTGATCGACAACCTGCACCTGAACCTCGACACCCCGGCCTGAGCGCCGTCATCCTTTGTGGGAGCGGGCTTGCCCGCGATGGCCATCCGTCCGCCATCGCGAGCAGGCCCGCTCCCACATTGTTTTGCGGCGACCGAAAATCCTGCATCCGCCCACGCCCCCTGTGGGAACCCGCCTGCTGGCGATGGCATCGGCGAAGACGCACCGAGAGCCAGCCGCTTGCGCATCGCCCATGCCCTGTGCGCAGCCATATTGCCGCCCTCCCCCCCTTCGGGCACACTGCCTGCCGTTCGATTCCGACCAGGGGAACCCCTCATGCACGCCATCATGCTCAAGGCCAAGCTGCACCGCGCCGAAGTCACCCACGCGGTACTCGATTACGAAGGTTCCTGCGCCATCGACGGGGAATGGCTGGACCTGTCCGGCATCCGTGAGTACGAGCAGATCCAGATCTACAACGTCGACAACGGCGAACGCTTCACCACCTACGCGATCCGAGGCGAAGAAGGTTCGCGGATGATCTCGGTCAACGGCGCAGCGGCGCACAAGGCCAAGGTCGGCGACCGCGTGATCATTTGCGCCTACGCCCACTACAGCGAAGCCGAACTTGCGAATTTCAAGCCGCGCATGCTCTACATGGCGCCGGGCAACGAATTGAGCCACACCAGCAACGCCATCCCGGTGCAGGTCGCCTGAGCAGGCCGCCCCCGCCCTTCCGTTCATCGGCCGTTTCCTGGACAGATGTTAAAAAAGTACAGGAAACGGGTCAGACAAAGTCAAGACAGATCGCAGCGCGGGGTTTACTGTATTGGCCCTGCGCCCTGAAACCGTGTCAACGCAGCTGACCCCATGCCCTGACCGGGCCTGGCGGTTCGATCCGTGTACCAAAGGCCGTTCAAGTAAAAAGGAAAACCGCAGCGATGGCGTACTACCGCACTCCTCATGACGTTACCGCTCTGCCTGCCTGGCAAGCGTTGAAAGACCACCGCCAAGCCATGCAGGATTTCAGCATGCGCGAAGCCTTCAACGCCGACCCGCAGCGCTTCAACCAATTCACCCTGAGCAGCTGCGGACTGTTTCTCGACTATTCGAAGAACCTGATCAACGCCCAGACCCGCGACCTGCTGGTGGGACTGGCCAACGAGGTCGACCTCAAGGGCGCGATCAAATCGCTGTTCGACGGCGAAATCGTCAATGCTTCCGAAGGCCGCCCTGCCCTGCACACCGCCCTGCGCCGCCCGGTGGGCGACAAGCTGTCGGTCAACGGCGTCAATGTGATGCCGGACGTGCACAAGGTGCTGAACCAGATGACCGATCTGGTGGGCCGCATCCACGACGGCCTGTGGCGCGGCTACACCGAGAAGCCGATCACCGACGTCGTGAACATCGGCATCGGCGGCTCGTTCCTCGGCCCTGAGCTGGTGTCCGAAGCCCTGCTGTCCTACGCCCAGAAAGGCGTGCGTTGCCACTACCTGGCGAACATCGACGGCAGCGAGTTCCACGGCCTGACCCAGAAGCTGCGGGCCGAAACCACGCTGTTCATCGTGTCGTCGAAATCCTTCAACACCCTCGAAACCCTGAAGAACGCCCAGGCCGCCCGCGCCTGGTACCTGGCCCAGGGCGGTTCGGAAGCCGAACTGCACCGCCACTTCATCGCCGTTTCGAGCAACAACGCGGCGGCCGTGGCGTTCGGCATCCGCGAAGAGAACATCTTCCCGATGTGGGACTGGGTCGGCGGCCGCTACTCGCTGTGGTCGGCCATCGGCCTGCCGATCGCCCTGGCCATCGGCATGTCCAACTTCAAGGAACTGCTGTCCGGCGCCTACACCATGGACCAGCATTTCCAGAGCGCGCCGTTCGAACAGAACATGCCGGTGCTGCTGGCCCTGCTCGGCGTGTGGTACGGCAACTTCTGGGGTGCGCAGAGCCACGCGATCCTGCCGTACGACCACTACCTGCGCAACATCACCAAGCACCTGCAGCAACTGGACATGGAGTCCAACGGCAAGCGCGTGCGCCAGGACGGCACAGCGGTGTCCACCGACACCGGCCCCGTGATCTGGGGCGGCGTCGGCTGCAACGGCCAGCATGCCTATCACCAGCTGCTGCACCAGGGCACCCAACTGATCCCGGCCGACTTCATCGTGCCGGTCGTCAGCTTCAACCCGGTGTCCGACCATCACCAGTGGCTGTACGCCAACTGCCTGTCCCAGAGCCAGGCCCTGATGCTCGGCAAGACCCTGGCCGAAGCCGAGGCCGAGCTGCGCGACAAAGGCATGAGCGAAGAGCAGGTGCACAAGCTCGCCGCCCACAAGGTGATCCCGGGCAACCGCCCGAGCAACACCCTGGTGGTCGAACGCATCAGCCCGCGCCGCCTCGGCGCCCTGGTGGCGATGTACGAACACAAGGTGTTCGTGCAGAGCGTGGTCTGGGGCATCAACGCCTTCGACCAGTGGGGCGTGGAACTGGGCAAGGAACTGGGCAAGGGCGTCTACAACCGCCTGGTCGGCAGCGAAGAGAGCGCCGCCGAGGATCCGTCCACCCAAGGCCTGATCAGCTACTTCCGCGGCCGTCACCGCGGCTGATCCGGCGCATCGCCCGCAGAGCCTGTCCATCACGGACTCTGCGGGCAACGACAATCCCCTGTGGGAGCGAGCCTGCTCGCGATGACAACGGAACATTCAACTTTGATGTTGGCTGATCCGACCCCATCGCGAGCAGGCTCGCTCCCACAGTCGTTTTGGTCATGGCTTGAACCTCTCGGGCACTCGGCGCATCTTTATTCTTGTCGCACAACAAGAATAAGGAACCGTCATGTTCGATATCAGCACGTTCCCCAAAGCCGATGCCGTCCGCCGGGCCGCACAGTTGAGTCAGGACGACTACCAGCGCCTGTACCGCGAATCCATTGAACACCCCAGCACCTTCTGGGCCGAACAGGCCAAGCGCTTCCTGGACTGGAGCACCCCGTGGCAGACCGTCCAGCGCTATGACCTGAAGACCGGCGAAGCCACCTGGTTCGCCGGGGCGAAGCTGAACGTCAGCCACAACTGCATCGACCGCCACCTGGAACGGCGCGGCGAGCAGACCGCCCTGCTCTGGGAAGGCGACGACCCCGCCGAATCGGCGCAGATCACCTACCGCAAGCTCCATCACCACGTCTGCCGGCTGGCCAACGTGCTGAAAAGCCGCGGCGTGAAGAAAGGCGACCGGGTGTGCATCTACATGCCGATGATCCCCGAAGCGACCTACGCCATGTTGGCCTGCGCACGGATCGGCGCGATCCATTCGGTGGTGTTCGGCGGCTTCTCCCCGGACTCCCTGCGTGACCGCATCCTCGACGCCGACTGCCGCACGGTGATCACCGCCGACGAAGGCGTGCGCGGCGGCAAGTTCGTGCCGCTCAAGCACAACGTCGACAAGGCCCTGCAAAGCTGCCCGGACGTCAGCACCGTGGTGGTGGTCGAGCGCACCCAGGGCAAGGTGGACTGGACCTTAGGCCGCGACCTGTGGTATCACCAGGCGGTGCGCGAGGTCAGCGACGACTGCCCGCCGGAACCGATGGACGCCGAAGACCCGCTGTTCATCCTCTATACCTCCGGCAGCACCGGCAAACCCAAAGGTGTGCTGCACACCACCGGCGGCTATCTGCTGCAGGCGGCGATGACCTTCAAGTACGTGCTCGACTACCGCGACGGCGAAGTGTTCTGGTGCACCGCCGACGTCGGCTGGGTGACCGGCCACAGCTACATCGTCTACGGCCCGCTGGCCAACGGCGCCACCACCCTGATCTTCGAAGGCGTGCCGAGCTACCCGACCACCTCGCGGTTCTGGCAGGTGATTGACAAGCACCACGTCAACATCTTCTACACCGCGCCGACCGCCCTGCGCGCCCTGATGCGCGAAGGGGCCGGCCCGCTGCAGGAAACTTCGCGGCAAAGCCTCAGACTGCTCGGCAGCGTCGGTGAGCCGATCAACCCGGAAGCGTGGGAATGGTATTTCAACGTGGTCGGCGAGCAGCGCTGCCCCATCGTCGACACCTGGTGGCAGACCGAGACCGGCGGCATCATGCTCAGCCCCTTGGTCAGCGCCCAGCTGATCAAGCCAGGCTGCGCCACCCGGCCGATGTTCGGCGTGCAGCCCGTGCTGCTCGATGAGCACGGCAAGGAAATCAAGGGCGCCGGCAGCGGCGTGCTGGCGATCAAGTCGAGCTGGCCGGCGCAGATCCGCAGCGTCTACGGCGACCCGCAGCGGATGGTCGACACCTATTTCAAACCCTACCCCGGCTACTACTTCACCGGCGACGGCGCCCGCCGCGACGAGGACGGCGACTACTGGATCACCGGCCGCATCGACGACGTGATCAACGTATCCGGCCACCGCATCGGCACCGCCGAAGTGGAGAGCGCCCTGGTGCTGCACGACAGCATCGCCGAGGCGGCGGTGGTCGGTTATCCCCACGACGTCAAAGGCCAAGGCATCTACGCCTTCGTCACGCCCATGAACGGCACCGAGGCCGGCGACGAACTGAAGAAAGAACTGCTGGCCCACGTCAGCAAGGAAATCGGCAGCTTCGCCAAGCCGGACCTGATCCAGTGGGCGCCGGCCTTGCCGAAAACCCGCTCAGGCAAGATCATGCGCAGGATCCTGCGCAAGATCGCCTGCAACGAGCTCGACAGCCTCGGGGACACCTCCACCCTGGCCGACCCGAGCGTGGTGCAGGGCCTGATCGACAAGCGCCTCAACCGGTAGCGGCGCCGGCGCGGTCGTCCGGCCGCGCCGTCCCTGCCCTGAAGCCATCCGTCGAGACCCCATGGAATTCATCCGCCACCGCATCGAAAGCCAGCTCATGAGCCTGACCGGGCTGTCCCTCGCCCAGCTCGACCTGGAAAACCCCAAGGGCGATCCCGGCCTGTTCGGCCCCGACTCGGTCAGCTGGCAAGTGCACGGCGACTTCAGCAGCATGCTGATCGGCGGCATCGCCGCGCTGCTGCTGCAGGCCTTGCACCCGCTGGCGCTGGCCGGGGTGTGGGACCACTCGAACTTTCGCCAGGACATGCTCGGACGGCTGCGCCGCACCAGCCAGTTCGTCTCGGGCACCACGTTCGGCTCGCGCAAGGACGCCGACTGGCTGATCGAAAAGGTGCGCACCATTCACCTGCAAGTGGTCGGCACCGCTCCGGACGGCCGCCCCTATGCGGCCAGCGACCCGGACCTGCTGACCTGGGTGCATGTGGCGGAGGTCAGCAATTTCCTCGCCGCCCACCTGCGCTACCGCAATCCGCATTTGTCCCTGGCGGACCAGGATCGCTACTACGCTGAGATCGCCGTGATCGCCGAACGGCTCGGCGCCCGGGACGTGCCCCGTTCGCGCGCGGCGGTGGCCGATTACCTGCAGCGCATGCGCCCGCAGCTGCTGTGCGACGGGCGCAGCCGGGAAGTCCTGCGACTGTTGCTCGACGCACCGGCCCCCAGCCTGCTGGCCCGACCCTTCGGCGACCTGATGATGAAGGCCGGCATCGACCTGCTGCCGGACTGGGCCAGCGACATGTTCGGCGTGCGCCAGAACCCGCTGCGCCGCCAGCTGATCCGCGCCAGCGTCAACCGCAGCGCGCCGATGCTGCGCTGGGCCATGCGCAACGGCTCGGTGCAGCGCGCCCAGCGGCGGATGGGGCTGCTGCCCTGATCCCTCGCCACAGACGCCGACAATGCTAAACTCCCGCGCCCCCATTCCCTCCAGCAAGGCGCCCGCATGTCTTCCTTGAACCAGGCGCTGCGCGCCGCCCTCGACCAACGCCAGGACCTGCTCGCCGAACTGCACGGCCAGGGCACCGACTGCTACCGACTGTTCCACGGCAGCCAGGAAGGCGCGGGCGGCCTGACCGTCGACCGCTACGGCCTGCAACTGATGGTGCAAAGCTTCCACCAGCCCCTGGAACGCGATGCCTTGCTGCACCTGCACGAGACCGTCAACCAGACCCTGGGCCTGGAAACCCTGCTGGTCTACAACGACCGCTCCGGGGGCAACTCGCGGATCGACCGCACCGACCCCGTCTACCGGGCCGACGAGGCGGCGCTGGCCGATCTGGTCGGCCACGAGTGGGGCCTGAACTACCGCGTGCGCGGGCGCCACGCCGGGCAGGATCCGCTGCTGTTCCTCGACCTGCGCAACACCCGGGGCTGGGTCAAGGATCACGCCAAGGGCAAAAGCGTGCTCAACCTGTTCGCCTACACCTGCGGGGTCGGCCTCAGTGCCGCCACCGGCGGTGCGCGCGAGGTGTGCAACCTGGACTTCGCCGAGGGCAACCTGGCGGTCGGCCGCGAGAACGGCCAGCTCAATCCGCAACTGCCGGCCATGCAATTCATCCAGTCCGACTACTTCCCGGCGATCCGCCAACTGGCCGGGCTGCCGATCACCCAGCGGCGCGGGCAAAAGCTGCCGAGCTATCCGCGCCTGGAACAGCGCCAGTACGATCTGGTGCTGCTCGATCCGCCGGCCTGGGCCAAGAGCGCGTTCGGCACCGTCGACCTGCTGCGCGACTATCAGAGCCTGCTCAAGCCGGCCCTGCTGGCCACCGCCGAAGACGGCGTGCTGATCTGCTGCAACAACCTGGCGAAAGTCAGCATGGACGACTGGCGCGAACAGGTGCTGCGCTGCGCGGAAAAGGCCGGGCGGCCGGTGCGCGAATGGACGGTGATGACACCGGGCCGGGACTTCCCTTCCATGGACGGACAACCGCCGCTGAAGACCCTGATCCTCCAGCTGTGAAGTCTGCTTGGGAAATTTCCCACAGAAAAATCTGAACAATCCTGGCCATGGGCAATTACTTCGGAACCGCAATCGCGTGCCATACTCCAAGGCACTCCGATTCAGACAGATGAAGCCGCACATGCCCAAAGGATTGATTCGCGCGATTGGCGCCCTGTTGACCGCTCTGGCCCTCTATAGCCTGCTGGGGTTTCTGATTCTGCCGGGCATTGCGTTACGGGTCGCCAACCAGCAACTGGCCAACTACGCCACCGTGCCGGCGCATATCCAGCGCATCGAACTCAATCCGTTCAGCCTTGAGCTCACCCTGTGGGGGCTGGTCATCGGCGAACCGGGCAAGGAACAGGTCGGGTTCGAACGCCTCTACGCCAACCTGCAGCTCGACAGCCTGTGGACAAAGGCCCTGCACCTGGCCGACATCGAACTGGACAAGCCCAAGACCGAAATCCTGTTCGCCAAGGACGGCCAGCTCAACCTGCTCGGCCTGTTCAAGCTTCCGGCCAGCGAACCCGCGCCGGCCGACCCCGACGCCAAACCGTTTCCGCTGCGCATCGACCGCATCAAGCTGGCCGGCGGCGCCGTGCATTTCGAGGACGCGCGCCCGAGCGAGCCGATCGAATTCCTCTACGACACCCTCGACTTCGAACTGAAGAACCTCAGCACCCTGCCCGAAGACAGCGCCGACATGACCCTGGTCGCCGTCGGCCCCGCCGGCGGGCGCATCGACTGGAGCGGCAACTTCAGCCTGATCCCGATCACCTCCGAAGGCACGCTGAAAATCACCGACGGCAAGATGAAGGCCTTCTGGCCCTACGTGCGCGACGCCGTGCCGCTGGTGCTGGAAGACGGCGTGGTCAGCCTCAGCACCGACTACAAGCTCAATCTGTCCAAGCAAACCGAACTGCTGCTGAACAACGTCGCCGTCAGCGTCGCGCCGTTCGCCATCAAGGCCCCGGACGGCCGTCCGCTGGCGAAGCTCGAACGCCTTGACGTCAGCGAGACCACGGTGGACCTGGCCAAGCAGCAGGTGGTGGTGGGCAAGATCCGCAGCCAGAAACTGGAGACCTGGGCCGCCCGCGAAGCCGACGGGCAACTGGACTGGCAGAAGCTGTTCGCCAGCCAGCCGTCCAAACCGGCGGCCAAGGCCGCCGCCGAACCCAAGACCGCGCCGGCCGCCGCCGATTCGCCGAAGGAACCGGCAGCGCCGGCCAAGCCCTGGCAAGTGCTGCTCAAGGACGTGCAGCTGCGCAATTACCAGGTGCACCTGGCCGACCGCCAGCCGCAGCCGCCGGTGGCCCTGGAGGTCGGCCCGCTGAACCTCGACCTGCAGAACTTCGACAGCCTCAACGGTTCGCCCTTCAACCTCAAGCTCGACACCGGCCTGGGCAAGCAGGGCAAGATCAGCGCCGACGGCGTGGTCAACCTCGCGCCGGTCACCGCCCAGCTCAACGTGAAGACCCAGGACATCGACCTGCGGGTCGCCCAGTCCTACATCACCCCGTTCATCCGCCTGGAACTGCGCAGCGGCATGCTCGGCAGCGACCTGAAGGTCAACCTCAAGAGCACCGAACCCCTGGCGCTCAGCGTCACCGGGCGTGCCCAGGTCGATCAGCTGCACACCCTCGACACCCTCAAGACCCGCGACTTCCTCAAGTGGCAGCAGGTGGTGGTGGAGGGCCTGAACTACCAGCACGGCGACAGCCTGTCCATCGACCGGATCAACCTGTTCCAGCCCTATGCGCGGTTCATGATCAACGATGACCGCACCACCAACATCGACGACCTGCTGGTGCCACAGCCCGCCGACTCGGCGGCGAAGCCGGCCGCCGCCAAGCAGCCGTCCGGAGGCGACAAGCCGCTGGGCATCCACATCGGCGCCATCGCGATCAACGACGGTTCGGCCAACTTCGCCGACTTCAGCCTGACCCCCAACTTCGCCACCGCGATCCAGCAGCTCAACGGCCAGATCGGCACCATCGACAGCCGCCAGGCTAAGCCGGCCAGCGTCGACGTCAAAGGCAAGGTCGACCGCTATGCGCCGGTGACCATCAAAGGTTCGGTGAACCCGTTCGACCCGATGGCCAGCCTCGACATCGCCACCAGCTTCAAGCGCGTCGAGCTGACCACCCTGACCCCCTACTCCGGCAAGTTCGCCGGCTACCGGATCCGCAAGGGCCGGCTCAACCTCGACCTGCACTACCTGATCACCAAGGGCCAGCTCAAGGCCGAGAACAAGGTGGTGGTGGAACAACTGCAGCTGGGCGAAAAGGTCGACAGCCCGGACGCCGTGAGCCTGCCGCTGAAACTGGCGATCGCCCTGCTCAAGGACGTGGACGGCAAGATCTCCATCGAGCTGCCGGTCAGCGGCGACCTGAACAACCCGCAGTTCAGCGTGATGCCGATCGTCTGGCAGACTTTGCGCAACCTGATCGTCAAGGCCGCCGCCGCGCCGTTCAAGCTGATCGGCGGCCTGGTCAGCGGCGGCGGTTCGGAGGACCTGGGCAGCGTGTCGTTCGCGCCCGGCTCCAGCGAGCTGAGCAAGGACGCCGAAGCGGCGCTGGTCAAGCTGTCCCAGGCGCTCAAGGAGCGTCCGGCCCTGCGCCTGGAAATCGAAGGCACCGCCGCCAAGAGCAGCGACGGCCCGCTCATCGCCGAGCAGCGCCTGGAGCGTGAATACCAGTACAACTACTACAAGATGCTCCAGCGCCGGGGCGACAAGGTGCCGGCCCAGGCTTCCTTGCTGCAGGTGCCGGACGGCGAGAAAGGCCCGTTGCTCGAAGGCATCTACCGCACCCGCCTGAAGACCCAGCCACCAGCCGAATGGAAGGACCTGGGCAAGGAAGAGCGCACCGCGAAGATGCGCGAGGACGTGATCAAGTTCTGGAGCTCCAGCGACGTCCTGCTGCGCCAGCTCGGTCAGGACCGCGCCAGCAGCATCAAGGATTACCTGGTGGACAAGGGCCAACTGGCCGACGACCGGGTGTACTTCATCGACGCCAACCTCGGCGAAGCGGAAAGCGATGGCCGGGTGGTGACGCAAATGCATCTGGATGCCGAATGATGAACCGCAAATGGCTGCCCGCAATCCTCTTGGCGTTGGCCGCCGGCCAAGCGTCTGCGTCCGACACCCTGCGTTGCGGCAGCCAGCTGGTCAGCCTCGGCGACCGCGCCAGCGAAGTGCTGCAGAAATGCGGCGAGCCGCTGAGCCGTGATGTGCTGGGGTACAAGCGCAGCGCCAATCGCCGTGAGGAGTTCCAGGTCGAGGAATGGACCTACGGCCCGAGCAACGGCATGTACCAGTACCTGCGCTTCGAGGGCAACCGCCTGAAGCAGATCAACAGCAAGCGCGGCAACTGAAATCCCCCCTGTGGGCGATGTTGGCTGTGACGGCCTCATCGCTTGCAGGCACGCTCCCACAGGTTTTTGTGGTGAGCACAGAACTGCGGCCGCTGCTGAACCCTGTGGGAGCCGGCTTGCCGGCGATGGCGGCGGGTCAGGCAACACAGATGCCGCAGTGCCGGCCTCATCGCTGGCAAGCCAGCTCCCACAGGTTTGTTGTGAGCAATGAATCCGCCAGCATCGCAGATCCCTTGTGGGAGCCAGCCTGCTGGCGATGACGCCATCCCAGGCGATGCGGCATGCGTTGCCCCGAAACGAAACGGGCCCCGGCAATCAACCGGGGCCCGCAGTGGCCACATTCCTGTGGCCGTTCGCATGAACTTCAAGTGCGGCAGACGTATTGCACGGATCGCCTGTCGCGCCTCCTCCCGTCCAGGCGAGAAGCCTTGCCTTACTCGGCTTTGAGGCCGTCGGCGGAAACCGCCTTGACGCCTTTGATTTTCTTGGCGATCGCGACCGCCATCTCTTTCTGCGAATCGGTCACGGCGACGTCAGACGACAGGGACACCACGCCTTTGTTGGTTTCGACCTTGATGTCGGTGCCGGGAATGCCTTTTTCGGTGACCAGGTCAGCTTTGACCTTGGTGGTGATCCAGGTATCGGAAGTGGCTTCCTTGGCTTTGGTAACTTCGCCGGCTGCCAGCGTCATGGGCGCCTGAGCCGTCTGGGTGGACTGGGCGAATGCGCCGGTGGCCATGGTCAGAGTCAGCGCGGTAGCAGCAGCGGCAGTGATAGCGAACTTCTTCATACGAGTAACTCCTGTTTTTCTGGAAAGTCTGCTGCGCTTCTTGTCAGCAGGTTACTGGGGATATTGCGAACGCTGTGCCAACTCCACGACAAAAATAAATCGTTAAAAATCAATCAGTTATGAAAACACTCAGTTGACGGAATCATGCAATTTGCATGACCGCGATCCGTTCTGCATGCAACTTGCGGATTTCTGAAAAGTTCCTAAGGCACTGAAATAATTCAGGCTTTTTCCGCCGCCCGGAAAACAGAATGCCCCGCTAGGCGGGGCATTCGGGAGACGCAGCGCGACCCTCAGGTCCCGGTGCAGCCCTTCGGCGCGTAGTCCTGGGCTGCCGTGGTCGCGCAGCTCCAGCCGGTGGCGGCGGTGCGGGTCAGGGTGATGGTTTTGCCCAGCACCGGACCTGGCGCATTGGCCAGGGTGCAGGTGATGGTGCCGGCCCCGGTGGAGGCTGTGCCCGACGCCGCCAGCGTGCCGCAGTTGGACGTGGTCGCCGTGGCGCTGCCGGCCACCAGCGTCAGTGTCGGGTCGGTGCCTTGATTGATGGTGTCCTCGAACGGCACCTTCATGGCGCTGATCTCCGCCAGCCCCGCCGTCACTTTCGAACGGGCCTGGTACTTGGAGTACTGCGGCAGCGCGATGGTCGCCAGGATACCGATGATCGCCACGACGATCAGCAGCTCGATCAGGGTGAAACCTTGTTGTTTCTTCATAGACACGCTCCTTGCATGAGTCGGAATCTCATGGTCTGAACACGACTCAGCACAGCCCGTGCCAATCCCTTGCAGGCCCTGAAGGCTGGGCGCGGCGGCATGCCCAAGGCACGTCCTACAGCCTTGAACCGCAGTATCTGACACTTTTTGTCACCTGCACCCCACAGGTTTGGCGCTGTCACTTGTCTAGGCTATAAGTCATGAAATGTCTGCGTCCGGGATCCCCATGAATGACATCGCTCTGAGCGGTCTGGCCAAGCAACTGGTGCAGGCCGAACTGCTGACGGAAAAAAGTGCCCAGCAAGCCTGGCAACAGGCCCAGCGCAACCGCTTGTCGCTGGTCAGCTATCTGGTGCAGAACAAACTGGTGAAAAGCTGGCAGGTCGCCGAAATCGCCTCGGAGCATTTCGGCGTGGCCTACCTGGATCTCAACTGCCTGGACAAGGAAACCCAGCCCAAAGGCCTGGTCAGCGAAAAACTGGTGCGCCAGCATCACGCGCTGCCCCTGTGGCGCCGCGGGAACAAGCTGTTCGTGGGGATCTCCGACCCGAGCAACCAGCAGGCGATCAACGACATCCAGTTCAGCACCGGCCTGAGCACCGAAGCCATCCTGGTGGAGGACGACAAGCTCACCGACGCCATCGAGAAATTCTTCGACACCCACGCCACCGGCCTTGAGGAAATGGCCGACGTCGACCTGGACGGCCTGGACGTCGAGTCCGTCGACGACAGCCGGCAGGATGCCATCGGCGGGTTCGACGCCGACGATGCGCCGGTGGTGCGCTTCGTCCACAAGATGCTGCTGGACGCGATCAAGAGCGGCTCGTCCGACCTGCATTTCGAGCCCTACGAGAAGAACTACCGGGTGCGGATGCGCACCGACGGCATCCTGCGCGAAGCGGCCCGGCCGCCGATTCAGCTGGCCGGCCGGATCGCCGCGCGCCTGAAGGTGATGGCCAGCCTCGACATCTCCGAGCGCCGCAAGCCCCAGGACGGGCGGATCAAGATGCGCCTGTCCAAGAGCAAGTCGATCGATTTCCGGGTCAACACCCTGCCCACCCTGTGGGGCGAAAAGGTGGTGATGCGGATCCTCGACCCCTCCAGCGCCCAAATCGGCATCGACGCCCTCGGCTACGAGCCGGAGCAGAAAGACCTGTACATGGCCGCCCTCAAGCAACCCCAGGGCATGATCCTGGTCACCGGCCCCACCGGCTCGGGCAAGACCGTGTCGCTGTACACGGGGCTGAACATCCTCAACACCGTCGACATCAACATCTCCACCGCCGAAGACCCGGTGGAGATCAACATGGAAGGCATCAACCAGGTCAACGTCAACCCGAAACAGGGGATGGACTTCGCCCAGGCCCTGCGCTCGTTCCTGCGCCAGGATCCGGACGTGATCATGGTCGGCGAGATCCGCGACCTCGAAACGGCGGAGATCGCCATCAAGGCCGCGCAGACCGGCCACCTGGTGCTCTCCACCCTGCACACCAACAGCGCCGCCGAGACGCTGACCCGCCTGCACAACATGGGCATCCCCGGCTTCAACATCGCCACCTCGGTCAGCCTGATCATCGCCCAGCGCCTGGCCCGCAAGCTGTGCAGCCACTGCCGGCGTCCCGCCGAGATCCCCCGGGAGACCTTGCTCAAGGAAGGCTTCCCCGAGGAACGCATCGGCCATTTCACGCTCTATGAGCCTGCCGGATGCGACCACTGCAACGGCGGCTACAAGGGACGCGTGGGCATTTATGAAGTGGTGAAGAACACCGCCGAACTGCAACGGCTGATCATGGCCGAAGGCAACTCGCTGGAGATCGACACCCAGATGCGCCGGGACGGCTTCAACGACCTGCGCACCTCCGGCCTGATCAAGGCCATGCAAGGCATCACCAGCCTTGAGGAAATCAACCGGGTCACCAAGGACTGAACATGGCGGTCAAGGCAGCGAAAACCAGCGTGTATGCCTGGGAAGGCACGGACAAGAAAGGCGGCAAGGTGACCGGCGAACTGAGCGGGCAGAACCCGGCGCTGATCAAGGCGCAGTTGCGCAAGCAAGGGATCAACCCCGGCAAGGTGCGCAAGAAGTCCGCCTCGCTGCTCCGCTTCGGCCAACGCATCAAGGCCCAGGACATCGCACTGTTCACCCGCCAGATGGCGACCATGATGAAGGCCGGCGTGCCGTTGCTGCAGTCGTTCGACATCATCGGCGAGGGCTTCGAGAACCCGGCCATGCGCAAGCTGGTGGACGAGGTGAAGCAGGAAGTCGCCGCCGGCAACAGCTTCGCCGCCGCCCTGCGCAAGAAGCCGCAGCATTTCGACGAGCTCTACTGCAACCTGGTGGATGCCGGCGAGCAGTCCGGGGCCCTCGACACCCTTCTGGAGCGGGTCGCCACCTACAAGGAAAAGAGCGAAAGCCTCAAGGCCAAGATCAAGAAGGCCATGACCTACCCCGCCGCCGTGGTGCTGGTGGCGGCGGTGGTCACCGGGATCCTGCTGGTCAAGGTGGTGCCGCAGTTCCAGTCGGTGTTCTCCGGGTTCGGCGCCGAGCTGCCGGCCTTCACCCTGATGGTGATCGCGCTCTCGGAATTCATGCAGCAATGGTGGTGGGCGATCCTCGCGGCCCTGGTCGCCGCCTTCTTCGGCACCCGCCATGCGCTCAAACGCTCCAAGGCCCTGCGCGACCGCCGGGACGCCTGGTTGCTGAAGCTGCCGCTGGTGGGCACGCTGATGTACAAGTCCGCCGTGGCGCGGTTCGCCCGCACCCTATCGACCACGTTCGCCGCCGGGGTGCCGCTGGTCGAGGCGCTGGACTCGGTGGCCGGCGCCACCGGCAACGTGGTGTTCAAGAACGCCGTGCTGCGCATCCGCCAGGACGTGGCCACCGGCATGCAGCTGAATTTCTCGATGCGCACCACCGGGGTGTTCCCCACCATGGCGGTGCAGATGACCGCCATCGGCGAGGAGTCCGGCGCCCTCGACGACATGCTCGCCAAGGTCGCCGGGTTTTACGAGGACGAAGTGGATAACATGGTCGACAACCTCACCAGCCTGATGGAACCGTTCATCATGGTGGTGCTGGGGGTGATCGTCGGCGGGCTGGTCGTGGCCATGTACCTGCCGATCTTCCAACTCGGCTCTGCGATCTGACATGCCCCTCGACGAACTGTTTGCCCTGTATCCGCTGGCCTTCGTGTGCACCGCCCTGTTGCTGGGGCTGGTGGTCGGCAGCTTCCTCAACGTGCTGGTCTGGCGCCTGCCGAAGATGCTCGAACGCGAATGGCGCCAGCAGGCCCGCGACATCCTGGGGATGCCCGGCGAAACGCCGCTGCCCACCTACAACCTGATGCTGCCGGCTTCGCAGTGCCCGCATTGCGCCCACCGCATCCGGGCGTGGGAAAACATTCCGCTGCTCAGTTACCTGTGGCTGCGCGGACGCTGTTCGGCCTGCGCCGCGCCCATCGGCAGACGCTATCCGCTGACGGAACTGGCCTGCGGCCTGCTCTCGGCCTTCATCGCCTGGCACCTGGGGTTCGGCTGGCCCGCGTGCCTGCTGACGGTGCTGACCTGGGGCCTGCTGGCGATGAGCCTGATCGACACCGAGCACCAATTGCTGCCCGACGTGCTGGTGCTGCCGTTGCTGTGGCTGGGCCTGATCGCCAACAGCTTCGGCCTGTTCACGTCGCTGCACGATGCGTTGTGGGGAGCGGTGGCCGGCTACCTGTCGCTGTGGTCTGTGTTCTGGCTGTTCAAGCTGCTCACCGGCAAGGACGGCATCGGCCACGGCGACTTCAAGCTGCTGGCGATGCTCGGCGCCTGGGGCGGCTGGCAGATCCTGCCGTTGACCATCCTGCTGTCGTCGCTGGTGGGTGCGGTCATCGGCATCATTCTGCTGCGCCTGCGCGACCGCAACGCCTCGACGCCGATCCCCTTCGGCCCCTATCTGGCGATCGCCGGCTGGATTGCCATGCTCTGGGGTGGTCAAATGACGGCCTACTATTGGCAGTTTGTCGGTTTGAAATGAATACCCCTGTGGAAAAACCCTGGATTCTCGGCCTGACCGGCGGCATCGGCAGCGGCAAGAGCGCGGCCGCCCAACACTTCATCGACCTCGGCATCCACGTGGTGGACGCCGACCATGCGGCACGTTGGGTGGTCGAGCCGGGGCGCCCGGCGCTGGCGAAGATCGCCGAACATTTCGGCCCCGCCGTGCTGCAGGCCGACGGTACGCTGGACCGCGCCGCCCTGCGCAAGCTGATCTTCGAAGTGCCCGAAGAGCGCCGTTGGCTCGAAGCGCTGCTGCATCCGTTGATCGCCGAGGAAATCGCCCATCACCTGGCGCTGGCGCAGTCGCCGTATGCGATCCTGGTCTCGCCGCTGCTGATCGAGTCGGGGCAATATGCGATGACTAGGCGGATCCTGGTGATCGACGCCCCCGAACACCTGCAGATCGAACGTACCCTGCAACGCGACCAGACCAGCGAGCAGCAGGTCCAGGCGATCCTCAAGGCCCAATCCAGCCGCGAGGACCGTGTGAGCCGTGCCGATGACGTGGTGGTCAACGACCGCGACCTCGCCTGGCTGCACAGCGAGGTCGAGCGCCTGCATCACTTTTACCTGACTTTATCCGGAGGCCAGCCATGAGCCAGACCCCAACCGTCAACTGCCCGACCTGCGGCGCCCCCGTGGAATGGGTGGCCGGCAACATCAACCGGCCGTTCTGCTCGGACCGCTGCAAACTGATCGACCTCGGCGCCTGGGCCTCGGAGGAACACAAGATCCCGGTCGCCCCGGACGCCGAGGATGAACTGTTCTCCGGCGACTTCGATCCGCGCCACTGACCCGCCGTCAGGGCCGCATGAAGCCGTAGTCCTGATCGTCGTCGAGGTTTTCCGCCAGAAAGCGCAACTCGTCGGCCAGGTCTTCGGCGTTGCGCACGGTCTTGCTCTGCTGCACCACCGCGCTGAGCAAGGCCCGCAGGCTCAGCCCCGGATCGAACCCCACCTCCTGCGCCATGTCCAGACTCTGACGCAACTCCTGCCTCGCCCACTCGTAAACGCTCATGCCGCTCGCTCCTGAAGGAATTCGAAGGAGCATGAAGGCACGACGGGCGGCGGATTTGATGTGGATCAAGACTTGGGGTCGTCGTCCTTCCAGGGCGCCGAAAGGTAGCGGGTGCGGTTGAAGGTCTCCAGCCATTCCGGGCAGAACACCACCAGCGCGCTGATCACCATGCCGTTGATGAACGCCTCGGGAAAGATCAGCAGCCACAGGTAGCCGATGAAGTCCTCCAGCCACTCCGGCAGGGCGAACAGGCCGTCGTACCACAGCAGCGCCAGGCTCGACACCAGGCACAGCAGCGCCGCCAGCGCAGCGGCGAAGAAGCCGGAGCAGAAGATGTACACGAACGGGTTGCGCGGCTGGGCGCGCTCGACCATCACCGCCACGCATTCGGTGACGAGCACCGGCAGCAGAATCAGCAATGTGCCGTTGACCCCCACCGCCACCAGATCCTGGCGCCCGAGCAACACCAGCCCGGCCTGCGCCACCAGCCCGCCGACGATCGCCAACGGCCAGTCCAGCAGCAACGTCACCGCCGTCATGCCGATGAAGTGGTACGACACGCCGGTGTCGAAGTCCCTGCGCACCAGCCACAGCAGGAACAGCGCGAACACAGTGCCGAACAGCAAGTGCTGACGCCGGCTGTCGCTGAACAGCTCGACCCACGAGGCGCTCCAGACCGCCCACAGCAAGACCGGCAGATAGATCAGCCAGCCCAAGGTCAGGCTCGTGGAAGACAGCAGTTCGGCACCGATCATGATTCCCTCATCCCTTGCGACAAATTCCCTGGTGGCAGCTGTGGCAGTCTACACCCCCACAACGCTGCTCAATGCAGGGCCTGCGCCCGCCGCAAACCCTGCGGGAGCCAGCCTGCTGGCGATGAGGCCCCCGCCGACGCATTTGCCGAGCAGGCTCGCGTCTGCCGAGGACGAACCGACGCAAATCTATCTGCCTGTCGCATTTGAACGCTAAGCTTGGGCCTATGGATGACTCAGACTACCTGCGCCTGCTGACCATCGCGGCCGAGCAAGCCAACGCCTTCCTGTCCAATGCCCGCAAATGGGAGCGTGAGCGTTGGGTCTGCCAGCGCCTGCTGCAAGGCCTGAACATCCCCTATCGGGCCGATGAGTTCGCCCCGGCCGGGGAGCCACCGGACGTATTGTTCCGTGACGCCAACTTCGAGGTGTTCTTCGTCCTCGACGAAGGCCGCCGGCTCAACGACGAATGGCGCGATGAACTGCAACGCCGGCGCAGCGCGTTTTCCCTGAGCCAACTGGTGCGCCGCGAAGCCAAGCCGCGGCGGATCCCGGCCAACGAGTTCCTCCTGCGCCTGGCCCCGACCCTGCGCAAGAAGGCCCACAACTACAAGGAACGCGGCATGGACCTGGGGGAGCTGGACATCATCGCCTTCGCCAGCCTCAAGCGCGAAGTGCTGGACCTGAACAGCCACTTTCCGCCGCCGACCGAGTACCTGCGCCAGGGCTGGCGCTCGCTGTCGCTGGTCGGGCCGACCTTCGCCCGGGTGCTGTTCGCCCACCCGGACGCGCCGGACTTCCTGCGCGGCAACCTGGGGCGCAGCATCGTGTTCGACGTCGGCATCAGCCTTTAGCCCTTGGCAGGATGGCGCAAACACCGGTCGGATGTTAAAAAAGCGCAATCATTCGCCCGGATGCCCTGCGCCGTTCAACGCGCGCAGGCAAACCGCTGTAACGTCTGCGCATCCAGCAACGTCTATCCCTGACGAGGCCTCACATGACCAGCCGCCTGAACCCCGATGACCAGAAGCATGTCGAAGAGTACCTGCAACTGTCCCAGCACCGCGTCGAGCGCCGGCCCTTCAGGCCGTGGATGCTCCTGGTGCTGGTGGTGGCGGTGACCGTCGGCCTCGGCCTGTTGAGCCGACTCATCAGTTACCTGACGCTATGAGCTGCCTTGCGCTCGCTCGGGTAACCACGACAACGATTTCCTTTAGCCTTGCGAGTTGTTCCCATGTCCCATCGTATTGTCATTGTCGGCGGCGGCGCCGGCGGCCTGGAGTTGGCTACCCGTCTGGGTAAGACCCTGGGCAAGCGCGGCACCGCCAGCGTCATGCTGGTCGACGCCAACCTGACCCACATCTGGAAACCGCTGCTGCACGAAGTGGCCGCCGGGTCGCTGAATTCCTCCGAAGACGAACTCAACTATGTCGCCCAGGCGAAATGGAACCACTTCGAGTTCCAGCTGGGGCGCATGAGCGGGCTCGACCGTGCCGCGAAGAAAATCCAGCTGGCCGCCACCTACGACGAAAACGGCATCGAACTGGTGCCTGCCCGGGAAGTGCCCTACGACTCCCTGGTGATCGCCGTCGGCAGCACCACCAACGATTTCGGCACCCAGGGCGCGGCGCAGCATTGCCTGTTCCTCGACACCCGCAAACAGGCCGAGCGCTTCCACCAGCAGTTGCTCAACCACTACCTGCGCGCCCATGCCGGCCAGAACGAAAGCGACGAGCAGATCAGCGTGGCCATCGTCGGCGCCGGCGCCACCGGCGTCGAACTGGCGGCCGAGCTGCACAACGCCGCCCATGAGCTGGCGGCCTACGGCCTCGACCGGATCAAACCGGAAAACATGCACATCACCCTGATCGAAGCTGGCCCGCGGGTGTTGCCGGCCTTGCCGGAACGGATCAGCGGCCCGGTGCACAAGACCCTGGAAAAGCTCGGGGTCAACGTGATGACCAATGCGTCGGTCAGCGAAGTCACCGCCGACAGCCTGATCACCGCCGACGGCAGCCAGATCAAGGCCAGCCTCAAGGTCTGGGCCGCCGGGATCCGCGCACCGGGCTTCCTCAAGGACATCGACGGCCTGGAGACCAACCGCATCAACCAACTGCAGGTGCTGCCGACGCTGCAGACCACCCGCGACGAGAACATCTTCGCCTTCGGCGACTGCGCCGCCTGCCCGCAACCGGGCACAGACCGCAACGTGCCGCCCCGCGCCCAGGCTGCGCACCAGCAGGCGTCGTTGCTGGCCAAGTCGCTGAAGCTGCGGATCGAAGGCAAGGCCCTGCCGGAGTACAAGTACACCGACTACGGCTCGCTGATTTCCCTGTCGCGCTTCTCGGCGGTGGGCAACCTGATGGGCAACCTGACCGGCACCGTGATGCTGGAGGGCTGGCTGGCGCGGATGTTCTACGTGTCGCTGTACCGCATGCACCAGATGGCACTGTACGGGCCGTTCCGCACGGCGATGCTGATGCTGGGCAGCAAGATCGGCCGGGGCACCGAGCCGCGCCTGAAGCTGCATTGATGCAACACCTGTAGGCGCGAGCCGGCTCGCGATGCGCTGATCCAGACGAGTTGATCTCGCCTGGACCGACACCATCGCGAGCAAGCTCGCTCCCACGCTGTGACCGCAGCCCCTGAATTCACCCACCCAACCCTGTGGGAGCCAGCCTGCTGGCGATGACGCCGGTGAAGCCGACGTTGGTCTGGATCAAACCCTCATTGTCCGACCCGCGCCCGAACCTCTGTTTCTCACTGTATCCCGTCCCCGCATTTCCCGCCTTCGCTTACAAACGCCCCGCCCCGCGACACAGTCGCGATACATCGGCGCCGCCTAATGGCCACACCCGAGCGCACCCGCGCCGGCAAATGCCCTTAACGCGTGGTTGCACTGAGCAACCGTAGGAGAATGCAATGTCCCGTACCTCGAAAATCGGCAAGAACTCCATTGGCCTGGTCGGCGCCGTGCTGGCCGGCGGCCTGATGCTGTCCGGCTCGGTGTTCGCCGCCCAGCCGCTGGCCCAGGGCTACATGGTCGCCTCGGCCGAAACCTCGGTGAAGACGCCGGAAGGCAAATGCGGTGAAGGCAAATGCGGCGATGCCTCGATGGCCAAGACCGACACCGATGGCGACGGCAAGGTGTCCCGCGCCGAGTTCCTTAAGGTCGCGCCGAAGTCCGACTTCGACAAGATCGACACCAACCATGACGGCTTCATCGACGAGCAGGAGGCGTACAACAACGTCAAAGCCAACTTCGAAGCCAACGGCAAGAAAATGCCCAAAGGCCTGTTCGAGCACCTGAAGGATCAAGACGGCGCCTGATTGCCCATCTGACGCCCGACACACAGCCGCGCGTTCTCCTACGAGAAGCGCGGCTTTTTCGTGCCCGCAGACGTCAGAGGCGGAAGCGTTGCACCATGCCCTGCAAGGCAGTGGCCAGTTGCGACAGTTCATGGCTGGAGGCGCTGGTCTGGTCGGCCCCGGCCGCCGAGCGCACCGACAGGTCGCGGATGTTCACCAGGTTTCGGTCCACCTCCCGCGCCACTTGCGCCTGCTCTTCGGCGGCGCTGGCGATCACCAGGTTGCGCTCGTGGATTTCGTGCACCGACGCCGTAATGGTCTGCAGCGCCTCGCCCGCCCGCTCGGCCAGCACCAGCGTCGTGGCGGCCCGGGAGGCGCTGGCCTGCATCGATTCCAGCGCCAGGCCCGATCCGCTGCGCATGCCCTGCACCATCTGTTCGATCTCCTGGGTCGATTGCTGGGTGCGATAGGCCAGCGCCCGCACCTCATCGGCCACCACCGCAAAGCCCCGTCCGCTCTCGCCCGCCCGGGCCGCCTCGATGGCGGCGTTGAGGGCCAGCAGGTTGGTCTGCTCAGCGATCGCCCGGATAACGTCGAGCACTTTGCCGATGTCCTGGGACTGGTCGGCCAGGGACTGCACCAGCTCGCCGGTGTGCTGCACTTCGCTGACCAGCGCATTGATGGCCTCGGCGGTCTCGCCGACACGCTCCTGCCCCAAGTGCGCCGATTCGCTGGACTGGCGCGTGGCGTCGGAGGTGGACACGGCATTGCGCGCAACTTCCTCCACCGCCGTGGTCATCTCGTTGACCGCCGTCGCCGCCTGTTCGATTTCATTGTTTTGCTGCTGCAGCCCCTGGGTGCTGTCGAGGGTGACGGCGTTCAGTTCATCGGCCGCGGTGGCCAGTTGCGTGGCCGAGCCGCTGATGCCCTGCAGGGTCTCGCGCAGGTTCTGCTGCATGGTCGCCAACGCCTTGAGCAGGCGGCTGACCTCGTCGTTGCCGTGGGCTTCGATCGGGCGGGTGAGATCGCCGCCGGCCACGCTTTCGGCGGCGTCCACCGCGCTCGCCAGCGGACGCACGATGCTGCGGGTCAGCAGCATCGCCAGCGCCACGGTGGCCAGCGCCGCCAGCACGATGAACAGGCTGACGATGGTGCGCGAGGTCTCGTAGTGTGCGGCGGAGTTCTGGCTCTCGGCGGCGACCTGCCGGGTGAACAGATCCGCCAGGTCGCTGAGCTGCTTGCCGGAGCCGTCGACCACGGTCTTCATGTCGACCAGCAGCAGCTTGGTCAGCTCATCGCGCTTGCCTTGTTCGGCGAGGACGAAGGATTGGGCGATGCCGGTGCGGTAGGCAGCGAAGGTTTTCTTGAACTGATCGTACAACTGCTGCCCCTCAGGGGTGACCACCAGCCTGTCGTAGGCGGCGATCTTCTCGCTCAGTTCCTTGTCGCGGGTGTCCATCTGGCTGCGGTAGGCGGCGACGTTCTTCGGATCCGGATCCAGTGCCATGCGCAAGGAGATGGTGCGGATGCGCAGCATGATCTCGCGGATCTCGTCACCGCCACGGATGCTCGGCAGCCATTGGGTTTCCACCGCGACCTCGCTGTCGCGGATGCTCGACATCTGCCCCAGCGAAAACACCCCGAGCAGCGCCACCAATACCGCGATCACAGCGAATCCCAGTGCGGCACGGGGAGCAATGTTCAACTGACGAAGCAACATGACGAACGCCCTTTTTCTTGTATTGGCCAGGTTAGGGGGCGAACGGCACGGCGGCCTGCCCCTCTTTTGCTAGCGGGCTATCGGCAAGTTGTACGATGACTTGAATGAAATTGCATTTCTGACGGGCAAAAAAAATCCCCGCATCTTTCGATGCGGGGATTTCTTTGTATGGTCGGGGTAAGGGGATTCGAACTCCTGACATCCTGCTCCCAAAGCAGGCGCGCTACCGGACTGCGCTATACCCCGGTAAAAAAAAGGCACCTTCGAAAGGCGCCTTCTGCGAACAGAGCTTTTGGCGTCTGATCTTAAGATTCGATCCCAGCGAACTGGTTTCAAAAATGGTGGGTCGTGTAGGATTCGAACCTACGACCAATTGGTTAAAAGCCAACTGCTCTACCAACTGAGCTAACGACCCAAATATGGTCGGGGTAAGGGGATTCGAACTCCTGACATCCTGCTCCCAAAGCAGGCGCGCTACCGGACTGCGCTATACCCCGGTTTGAAATTGGCTCCGTGACCAGGACTCGAACCTGGGACCCAATGATTAACAGTCATTTGCTCTACCGACTGAGCTATCACGGAACTACATATTTCAAGTTACAACAGTGAGGTTTGCCTCACCTCTGCCACCCGTTCGCATCGCTGCGTTCGTGTGTCTGAGGCGCGCTATTCTACAACCTAGAACACCTCTGTCAACCCCCTAAATTGCTTTCAAGTTAATGATTTGCAACTTATTTCGGTTTTCAGCTCAGTGAGCTGAAGCCCTGCGGGTGACTGACTGCGGGGCGCACTTTACAAGCCTTTTCCTTTGAGTTCAACAGCCTGGCGAAAAAAAAGGCCTCGCGATGGGCGAGGCCTTCTCTTTTGGCGCCGAGCGTCAGTTGAACGTGATCTCGTCGTTCTCCACCACGCCGGTCGCCGTTTCCCCCGGCATGAAGCGTCCGGACAGGATCAACTGCGCCAACGGGTTCTCGATCCAGCGCTGGATCGCCCGCTTCAGCGGCCGTGCGCCATAGACCGGGTCGTAGCCGACGGCAATCAGCTTGTCCATCGCCTCCGGGCTCAGCTCCAGCTTCAGCTCGCGCTCGGCCAGACGGCTGCGCAGGCGGCCCAGCTGGATCTCGGTGATGCCGGCGATCTGATCCCGCGCCAACGGTTCGAAGATCACCACTTCGTCGACCCGGTTGATGAACTCCGGCCGGAAGTGGGTGGATATCGCATCCATCACCGCCGCACGCTGGGCCTCGCGGTCGCCCACCAGTTCCTGGATCTGCATCGAGCCGAGGTTGGAGGTCATCACGATCACTGTGTTGCGGAAGTCCACCGTGCGCCCGTGGCTGTCGGTCAGGCGTCCGTCCTCCAGCACTTGCAGCAGGATGTTGAACACGTCCGGGTGGGCCTTCTCGACTTCGTCCAGAAGGATCACCGAGTACGGCTTGCGCCGCACCGCTTCGGTCAGGTAACCGCCCTCTTCGTAGCCCACGTAGCCTGGCGGCGCACCGATCAGCCGGGCCACGGAGTGTTTCTCCATGAACTCGGACATGTCGATCCGCACCATCGCCTCTTCGGTGTCGAAAAGGAATTCAGCCAGTGCCTTGCACAGCTCGGTCTTGCCGACCCCGGTCGGGCCGAGGAACATGAACGAGCCGCTCGGCCGGTTCGGATCCGCCAACCCGGCGCGGGAACGCCGCACGGCGTTGGCCACCGCCACCACCGCCTCGTCCTGGCCGATCACACGCTGATGCAGCAGGCTTTCCATCTTCATCAGTTTGTCGCGCTCGCCTTCGAGCATTTTCGACACCGGAATACCGGTCCATTTCGACACGACTTCGGCGATTTCCTCTTCGGTCACCTTGCTGCGCAGCAGCTGGTTCTCGCTCTTGCCGTGCTGGTCGACCATCTGCAGGCTGCGCTCCAGGTCCGGGATCACCCCGTACTGCAGCTCGGCCATGCGGTTGAGGTCACCCTTGCGCCGCGCCGCTTCCAGCTCCTGGCGGGACTGTTCGATCTTCTGCTGGATCTGCGCAGAGCCCTGAACCTCGGCCTTTTCCGAGTTCCAGATCTCTTCCAGGTCCGAATACTCGCGCTCGTGGCGGTCGATTTCTTCCTGGAGCTTCTCCAGGCGCTTCTTCGCCGCGTCGTCGCTTTCCTTCTTCAGCGCCTGGGACTCGACCTTCAGCTGAATCAGGCGGCGTTCCAGACGGTCCAGCACTTCCGGCTTGGAGTCGATCTCCATGCGGATGCGGCTGGCGGCCTCGTCGATCAGGTCGATGGCCTTGTCCGGCAATTGCCGGTCGGTGATGTAGCGATGGCTGAGCTTCGCCGCCGCGATGATCGCGCCGTCGGTGATCGCCACCTTGTGGTGCACCTCGTAGCGCTCCTTGAGGCCGCGCAGGATCGCGATGGTGTCCTCCTCGCTCGGCTCGTCCACCAGCACCTTCTGGAAACGCCGCTCAAGGGCCGCGTCCTTCTCGATGTACTGGCGGTACTCGTTGAGCGTGGTGGCGCCCACACAGTGCAGCTCGCCGCGGGCCAGGGCCGGCTTGAGCATGTTGCCGGCGTCCATCGAGCCTTCGCCCTTGCCGGCGCCGACCATGGTGTGCAGTTCGTCGATGAACAGAATGATCTGCCCTTCCTGCTTGGACAGTTCGTTGAGCAGCGCCTTGAGCCGCTCCTCGAACTCGCCGCGGTACTTGGCGCCGGCGATCAGCGCGCCCATGTCCAGCGACAGCAGGCGTTTGCCGCGCAGGCCGTCCGGCACTTCGCCGTTGATGATCCGCTGGGCCAGGCCTTCGGCGATGGCGGTCTTGCCCACGCCAGGCTCGCCGATCAGCACCGGGTTGTTCTTGGTGCGGCGCTGCAGGACCTGGATGGTGCGGCGGATCTCGTCGTCACGGCCGATCACCGGATCGAGCTTGCCGTCTTCGGCGCGCTTGGTCAGGTCGATGGTGTACTTGTCCAGGGCCTGGCGCGATTCCTCGTGGTTGGCGTCGTTGACCGCCTCGCCGCCGCGCAGGTTGTTGATGGCGTTCTCCAGGGCCTTTTTGCTCACGCCCTGGCCCAGCAGCAGTTTGCCCAGCTTGCTGTTCTCGTCCATGGCGGCGAGCAGCACCAGTTCGCTGGAAATGAACTGGTCGCCCTTCTGCTGGGCCAGGCGGTCGGCCTGGTTGAGCAGGCGCGCCAGATCCTGCGACATGTTGACGTCGCCGGTCGGATTCTGGATTTTCGGCAGTTGGTCGAGCTCTTTGGTCAGCTCTTTGCGCAGGCTGTTGACGTCGAAGCCCACCTGCATCAGCAGGGGCTTGATCGAGCCGCCCTGCTGTTCGAGCATGGCCTGCATCAGGTGCGCAGGCTCGATGCCCGGATGGTCGAGGCCGACGGCCAGGGATTGGGCATCGGACAGCGCCAACTGAAGTTTGCTGGTTAAACGGTCTATACGCATGGGGTCACCTTCCTTTTGAGCAGGTCGGATCTAGGAAACCATCCTGAATGAAGAAACCTGCCAGATACCGCTATAGATGTGGCCGATTCTGGAAGATTCAAGCGTCAGGGGTTTGATGCAGGTCAGACAAGCTTAGCGTGCGCCCGGCCTGGCCGATGCGTTTCCGTTTGACGGTAAGTTGCCGGCATTGAAAGGCGCGGCATGGCGCAAACCGGCGCCGTCAGACGGCGCCGCCTGGGCCCTCAAGCCACACCAGCGAGGCGAAGCGACCGGTGCGCGATGCGCGGCGATAGGAAAAGAAGCGCGGGTCGCTGACGGTGCAGAAACCGCCGCCGTACACCGCCGTGACACCCCGCTCGGCCAGACGCAGGCGCGCCAGCAGGTAGATGTCGGCCATGAACTTGCCGGCGTTTTGGCTCGGGACAAACGCGGCCGCCGCGGCGGGTAACTGATCGACGAAGGTTTCCCGCACTTCCGGGCCCACTTCGAAGGCCTGCGGGCCGATGGCCGGGCCGAGCCATACCAGCACGTCTTCAGGCGCGGTGCCCAGGGCGTCGAGGGTGGCCTCCAGCACCCCGGCAGCCAGGCCGCGCCAGCCGGCATGGGCGGCGGCGACGCGGGTGCCCGCGCGGTCACAGAACAGGGCCGGCAGGCAGTCGGCGGTCATCGCGGCGCAGGCGATGCCCGGCGTGGCGGTCCAACTGGCGTCGGCGGTGGCCACCACGGACGGGTCGGCGTGGGCCACGGTGGTGCCGTGGACCTGCTGCAGCCAGGCGGGCTTGATCGAAAAGTGATCGGTGAGGCGGCGACGGTTCTCGGCGACGTCCTGGGGGCGGTCATCGACGTGATCGCCCAGGTTGAGCGTGTCGAACGGCGCCTCGCTGACACCGCCCTCGCGGGTGGTGACACAGGCCTTGACGCTGGCCGGCGCGGGCCAGTCCGGCGTCAGCCAGTTCATCCGACGAACGCCTCGCGATCCTGCTTGAGCAGGGTCAGCAGCCAGACGAAGTCTTCCGGCAGCGGCGATTCCCAGCTCATGCGCTCGCCGGTGGTCGGGTGCTCCAGCTCAAGGAACCGCGCATGCAGGGCCTGCCGCGGGAAATGCTTGAGGGACTCGACCATGGTCTGGCTCGCGGCCGGCGGAATGCGGAAACGGCCGCCGTAGGCCGGGTCGCCGACCAGCGGGAAATTGATGTGCGCCATGTGCACGCGGATCTGGTGGGTGCGCCCGGTCTCCAGCTTCACCCGCACGTGGGTGTGGGAACGGAAGCGCTCCAGCACGCGGTAGTGGCTGACGGCCGGCTTGCCGCCCTCCATCACCGCCATGCGCTGACGCTGCTGGCCGTGGCGGCCGATCGGCGCGTTGATCTTGCCGCCGGCGGTCACCACGCCGATCACGATGCACTCATAGATGCGGCTGACGGTGCGGCTCTGCAGCTGCGCGACCAGCTTGGTCTGCGCCTGGATGGTCTTGGCCACCACCATCAGGCCGGTGGTGTCCTTGTCCAGACGGTGCACGATGCCGGCACGCGGGACGTTGACGATGTCCGGCACGTGGTGCAGCAAGGCGTTGAGCAGCGTGCCGTCGGCGTGGCCGGCGGCCGGGTGCACCACCAGGCCCGCCGGCTTGTTGATCACCAGGATGTCGTCGTCTTCATAGACGATGTCCAGCTCGATGTCCTGGGCCACCCACTCGCCCTGGGCTTCCTGTTCGGCGGTCAGCTCCAGCACCGAGCCGCCGTGAACGATGTCGCGCGGACGGATGACCGCGCCGTCCACGGTCAGGCGACCGTCTTTGATCCAGGCGGAAAGGCGCGAGCGCGAGTGCTCGGCGAAGAGTTGGGCGGCGACTTGATCGAGGCGTTGGCCGCCCAGTTCGGACGGCACCTCTGCGCGAAGTTCAATTTTATCGGACATGCTCGGACTGGCGTCGGCACAGCCTTTGGTTTCGGCTGCGCGCTTGTGGTTAAATACGGCTTCTTTTGCCCCGAGGCTTTTCAACGGGGCGCTCATCATAACAGGACGGTCCCGCCCAAGACAGCGGCCGTCATAGGGACGCAAGCCGCCATGCAAGTGAAACACCTGCTGCTGATCGCCATCCTCGCATTGACCGCCGCTTGCTCATCGAAGGAAGTCGTAGACGAAAACCTGAGCGAAGCCGAGCTGTACCAGCAGGCTCAGAAGGACCTGGACAACAGCAGCTACACCAGCGCCACCGCCAAGCTGAAGGCCCTGGAGTCGCGCTATCCGTTCGGCCGCTACGCCGACCAGGCCCAGCTCGAACTGATCTACGCCAACTACAAGAACGCCGAGCCTGAGGCCGCCAAGTCCGCCGCCGAGCGCTTCATCCGCCTGCATCCGCAGCACCCGAACGTCGATTACGCCTACTACCTCAAGGGCCTGACCTCGTTCGACCAGGACGTCGGCCTGCTGGCGCGCTTCCTGCCGCTGGACATGACCAAGCGTGACCCGGGCGCCGCCCGCGACTCCTACAACGAGTTCGCCCAGCTGACCAGCCGCTACCCGAACAGCCGCTATGCGCCGGACGCCAAGCAGCGCATGATCTACCTGCGCAACCTGCTGGCGGCCTACGAAATCCACGTGGCCGACTACTACCTGACCCGTCAGGCCTACGTCGCCGCCGCCAACCGTGGCCGCTACGTGGTGGAGAACTTCCAGGAGACCCCATCGGTGGGCGACGGCCTGGCGGTGATGACCGAAGCCTACCAGCGCCTGCACCTGGACGAGCTGGCGGCCTCCAGCCTCGAGACCCTGAAGCTCAACTACCCGAACCACCCGAGCCTGGTGGACGGTCAGTTCGTGCCGTCGGTGGCCGAAGCCGACAACCGTTCGTGGCTGAGCAAGGCCACCCTCGGCCTGATCGAGTCCCGTCCGCCGCTGCCGCCGGGAGAGACCCGCGCCAACCAGGACGTGCAGAAGCAGTTCCAGGACGCGAAGGACGCGATCCCGAACGAACTCAAGCCAAAAGACGAAAACGGCAACGTGATCGAAGAGCCGGAATCCGAGTCCGGCAGCTCCGACCGCTCGATCTTCAGCTACATGACCTTCGGTCTGTTCGACTGATCCACAGCAGTTGTACAAGAAAGGGAGATCTTCGGATCTCCCTTTTTCGTTGCCGCGTTTGACGGGGCTGTGCGGCCGACGGACTCCTTGGCTAAACTGCCGGATCATTAGCCGAAAAGCCGCCCATCATGCTTCGTTTACTGTTCTGGATCGCCCTGATCGCCGCCGCCGTCTGGCTCTGGCGCAAGATCAAGGCCCCCGCCTCCCCCGCCCAGTCTCCCCGCGAACAGGACGCCGCGCCCATGGTGCGCTGCGCCCATTGCGGCGTGCACCTGCCCCGCGACCGTGCCCTGAGCTTTGAGCAGCAGTGGTACTGCAGCCAGGCGCACCTGGAGCAAGGCCCCGGCTCCAGTGGTCGCTGAGACCGCCGACGCTTCCGGCAAGCAGGCCCAGCGCCTGCTGCGCCTCTATCATCTGTATCGCTTGAGCGTCGGCATCACCCTGGTGCTGCTGATTTCCAGCAACATGGACAACCGCCTGCTCACCTCGGCCGACGACGAACTGCTGCGCAGCGGCAGTTGGCTGTACCTGGTGCTGAACATCCTCCTGGTGGTGTTCCTGGAGAACATCCGCCGCCCGGCGCAGCTGTTCGGCCTGGCGCTGACCGACATCCTGCTGCTCTGCGGCCTGTTCTACGCGGCCGGCGGCGTGGCGAGCTCCCTGGGCAACCTGTTGATCGTCTCGGTGGCCATCAGCAATACCCTGCTGCGCCGACGGATAGGCCTGCTGATCGCCGCCGTCGGCGCCCTCGGCATCGTCGCCCTGAGCTTCCTGCTCAGTTTCGACCATCCCCTGAGCCCCAACGACTACCTCCAGGCCGGCACCCTCGGCGCCTTGTGCTTCGCGGCGTCCCTGCTGGTGCAGGGCCTGATGCAGCGCCTGGAGGTCAGCGAGCACCTGGCCGAACGCCGCGCCAGCGAAGTGGAAGGCCTCGAGGCCCTCAACGCCCTGATCCTGCAACGCATGCGCACCGGCATCCTGGTGTTCGACGAACAGCGCCGCATCCAGTTGGCCAACCACAGCGCCCAGGCCCTGCTGGGCCGACAGCACCTCGAAGGGCTGTTGATCGACGACTGCGCGCCGGGGCTGGTCGAACGCCTGCAACTGTGGCTGAGCAACCCCAGCCTGCGCCCCCAAAGCCTGAAGATGCCCGGGGAAGGCCCTGTGCTGCAACCGAGCTTCATCGCCCTGGAGCAGAGCCCGGGACGCCAGACCCTGGTGTTCCTCGAAGACCTCGCGCAGATCGCCCAACAGGCCCAGCAGTTGAAGCTGGCCGCGCTCGGGCGCCTGACCGCCGGCATCGCCCACGAGATCCGCAACCCGCTGGGCGCCATCAGCCATGCGGCGCAGCTGCTGGGCGAGTCCGAGGAACTCGACGGCGCAGACCGGCGTCTGACGCAGATCATCCAAGACCACTCCCAGCGCATGAACCGAGTCATCGAGAACGTCCTGCAACTGTCCCGCCGCCAGCAAAGCGAACCGCAGCGGCTGGATCTCAAGCCGTGGCTGGAGCGCTTCGTCGCCGAGACCCGCGAGCAGGCGACCGCCCGTCAGTCACTGCACGTGCACATCGGCGCCGGCGATTTGCGTACCCTGATGGATCCCGACCAGCTGACCCAGGTCCTCGACAACCTGGTGCGCAACGGCTGGCGCCACAGCGGCGCGCTGCACGAGCAGGCCGAAGTCTGGCTGGAACTGTCCCTCGACCCCGAATCCCGCCAGGCCGTACTGCACGTGCAGGACAACGGCCCGGGCGTGGCGCCCGACCAGCAGGCGCACCTGTTCGAACCGTTCTTCACCACCAGCAGCCAGGGCACCGGCCTTGGGCTCTATCTGTCCCGTGAGCTGTGCGAAAGCAATCAAGCGCGCCTAGACTTCAAACCACGCCAAGGCGGCGGCTGCTTTCGCATCACCTTTGCTCACGGACGGAAACAAAGTTGACTACGAGCCCACGGCAAAAAGTCCTGATCGTCGACGACGAGCCGGATATCCGCGAACTCCTGGAAATCACCCTGGGACGGATGAAACTCGACACCTTCAGCGCACGCAACCTGGCCGAGGCCCGGGCGCTGCTGCACCGCGAGGCCTTCAACCTGTGCCTGACGGACATGCGCCTGCCCGACGGCACCGGGCTTGAGCTGGTGCAGCACCTCCAGCAACGTTATCCACAGCTGCCGGTGGCGATGATCACCGCCTACGGCAGCCTGGAAACCGCGATCAACGCCCTCAAGGCCGGGGCCTTCGACTTCCTCACCAAACCGGTGGACCTTGCGCGCCTGCGCGAACTGGTCGCCAGCGCCTTGCGCGTGCCGGCGGCGGGCGGCGTCACGTCGATCGAACGGCGGCTGCTGGGCGACTCCCCGCCCATGCGCGACCTGCGCAAGCAGATCGACAAGCTCGCCCGCAGCCAGGCGCCGGTGTACATCAGCGGCGAGTCCGGCAGCGGCAAGGAGCTGGTGGCGCGCCTGATCCACGAACAAGGGCCGCGGGCCGGCCAACCGTTCGTGCCGGTCAATTGCGGGGCGATTCCGTCTGAACTGATGGAGAGCGAATTCTTCGGCCACCGCAAAGGCAGCTTCAGCGGCGCAGTGGAGGACAAGCCCGGCCTGTTCCAGGCGGCCCACGGCGGCACGCTGTTTCTCGACGAGGTGGCGGACCTGCCGCTGTCGATGCAGGTCAAGCTGCTGCGGGCGATCCAGGAAAAGGCCGTGCGCAGCGTCGGCGGCCAGCAGGAAACCGTGGTCGATGTGCGCATCCTCTGCGCCACGCACAAGGATCTGGACGCCGAGGTCGCCGCCGGACGCTTCCGCCAGGACCTGTATTACCGCCTGAACGTGATCGAACTGCGGGTGCCGTCCCTGCGCGAGCGGCGCGACGACATCGAAGCGCTGGCCGGCCAGATGCTCAAGCGCCTGGCCACCAGCACCGGCCAGCCCGTGGCGCGCCTGCACCCGCAAGCGCTCGAGGCCCTGAAGAACTACCGCTTCCCGGGCAACGTGCGGGAGCTGGAGAACGTCCTCGAACGGGCGCATACCCTGTGCGAGAACCGCATGATCGAAGCCGACGACCTGCGCCTGAGCGAGGGCAACTGCGCGGCCGAGGGCGGCCTCGCCGACCTGACGCAGATCGACAACCTGGAGGACTACCTGGAAAACGTCGAGCGCAAGCTGATCCTGCAAGCGCTCGAGGAGACCCGCTGGAACCGCACGGCGGCGGCGCAACGCCTGAACCTGTCGTTCCGCTCGATGCGCTACCGCCTCAAGAAACTGGGGCTGGACTGAGGCCCCTTATGGGAGCAACTGTCGTGTCCTGCGGTGCCTTGAGTGACGCCTTCGTCGGATCGCCGACGCCGCGAATGCCGGCTAGATCCGCCCCGCAGGCGCATACGGCGCCGGATCGATGATCGGCGCCCGCCCCAGCATCACATCGGCGAACAGCTGACACGACGCCGGCGCCAGCACCAACCCGTTGCGGTAATGCCCGCAGTTGAGCCACAGCCCCTCGAAGCCCGGCACGGCGCCGATGTAGGGAACGCCTTCCGGCGAGCCCGGCCGCAGGCCGGCCCAATGCCCCACCACCTCGGCGTCGGCCAGCGCCGGCAGCAACTCCACCGCCGAAGCCTTCAGGCTGGCCAAGGCCACGTCGGTCGGCGTCTTGTCGAACCCTTCGTGCTCCAGCGTGCTGCCGATCAGGATGTGCCCGTCGCGGCGCGGGATCGCATAGCGCCCCTTGGCCAGCACCATGCTCGGCAGGAAATCCGCCGCACACTTGTAGAGGATCATCTGCCCCTTGACCGGCTCCACCGGCAGCGTCAGATCCAGGGTCTTGAGCAGCTCGCCGCTCCAGGCGCCGGCGGTCAAAACCACCTGATCGCCCCGGATCACGCCCGCAGGGGTCTCTACGCCGACCACCCGCCCCCCTTCGCGCGCAAAGCCGCCGACCTCGCACTGCTCACGGATGCTGACGTTCGGCAGTGCCTGCAACGCCGCCTTCAGCGATTTGACCAAGCGCGGGTTGCGCACGTTGGCCACATCGTCCATGTAGACGGCCCGGGAGAACCCGCCGCCCAGGGCTGGCACCGCGTCATGGGCCGCCGAGATATCCACAGGCCGCAGCGGGCGCCCTTCCCGCTCGGCCCAGGCCAGCGCTTGCGCCTCGTCGTCCAGATCCAGCCAGTACAGGCCGGTGGTGTGCACTTCAGGGTCGACGCCGGTGGCGGCGAACAGGCGCTCGCCCAGCTGTGGATAAAAATCCTGCGACCAATGCGCCAGGGCGGTCACCGCCGGGCTGTAGCGCCACGGATAGAGCGGAGAAACGATGCCCCCGCCGGCCCAGGACGATTCCCGCCCCAGGTCCGAACGGTCCAGCAGCACCACGCTGCCCACCTCGTTGGCGAGGTTGTACGCGGTGAGCAGGCCAATCACCCCGCCACCGACAATCACCACTTGCTGTTGCCTGGTCATCTCTGTTCCAACCGTTAAATAGACAGCGGGCGCAAAGGGCGCCCCGATAAAGCGGCTCAGCGGCCCCAGCAATCCTTGGTGGTCAGCCCGGTGGTCGCGTTGTTCATGCTTCTCACGCCGGTGTTGGTGAGGGTGAAGTCCCCGCACTTGTCGGTGGCCATCGCCGTGCCGGCCTTGCGCGTCGCCGTCAGCAGGAAGGTCTGGTCGGTGATCGTCGGCGTGAGGGTGTAGAAATCGTTGCCGGCGCTCAGGCCGGTGACATTGGTGTAGACGTTGTTCTTCGAGTAGAAGCGCTCGAGGATCTGCGCCTGCTCCGACAGCAGCGACACCACTTCGCCACGGCGTCCCTTCTTCACGTACTCGGTGAGGCTCGGATAGCCGATGGTGATGACGATACCGATGATCGCGATCACGATCATGATTTCGATCAGGGTGAAGCCTCGGTGGGTTCTGCGCATGCCTCGGTTCTCGCTCACTGTAGTTGCCGCCACATGATGCGGCGGCTGCCGCCGCCGGATTTTTCCACCAGCGTGGTGATGGTGCCACTGGAATCGTTCACGACCTTGCGGCTCGCGCCGTTGACGATGGCGTTGAGGGTCGGAATGCCGCCGCTGAACACCACGCCGCTGGAGATCGTGTCGTTGGTGTCGACCACGCCGTCGGCGTTGGTGTCGAGCACCGCGTAGTTGAGCATCTTACCGCTGAACGCCTCGAGTTCGATGAGTTTGCCGGTGCCGAAGCTGGAACACGGGTCGGTGGTGTCGACGCTGGCGGTGGTGAACACGATCCGGCCCAGCACCAGGCTGGCCTGGTTGATCACCCGTTCGCCGGTCAGCACGTTGTTGTACACCAGCGGCAAGTACCAGCCTTTCTCCGCCGGATACGTCGTGTCGTTCTGGGAGGTGGTGACGAACTGACCTGAGCTGCCCGAGAAGGTGCCCGTGATGGATTGGGCCTGCAGGCTGCTCACCGTCAACTGTCCCGAGCCGCCGTCGGCGTCCCACACCGAATAGAACGCCTGCAGGTCCTTGTTGGTCTTGTCGGTGGTTTCGTTGAACTTGCCGGTGCCGACGAAGACCTGCTTGCCGCCCAGGGAATTGTCCGCCAGCAACGGTTGCGCGGTGATCGGCTGGGTCGCCCCGCCCGCCGTGGTGAACAGCGGCTTGCCGGAAAACGCCACGCCCCAGCTGTCGCTGGAGGCGGCGCTCAGGTCGAACTTCCACAGGCGCCCCTTCAGGTCGCCGCCGTACGCGGCCTGCACCACGTTCTGCGAGTTGACCTTGAGCTTGACCGACGACAGGCCGTTGGTGGTCTCGGTGGCGTCGACCACGATCTTGCGGATCAACGAACCGTCGCGCACATCCAGCACATACAGCGCCGCCACCCCGGAGTTGCTGCCGTAACCGTTGGCGATGAACGCCGCCCAGCGCCCGTCGGCCAGACGCGCCACTTCCGCCCGGGCATAGGCGTAGCCCAGATCGTTGAACACGTTCGATGCGCTGGCGGTGGACGGCGCGCTGACTTCCCACAGCCCCTTGATCACGTTGCCCGCCGAGGCGTCGTACAGCTGCAGCCCGTAAAAGGTCTTGCCGCCGGCGCCGGTACCGCCGATGGCCAGGGTTTTCCAGGCGGTGCCGAACTGCGCGTCGTACACGCCGACCTGGCCGTCCACCAGGAACTTGTGGCCGACGCCGTTGATGTAGGTCGGATCGGCGATCAGACGCAGCGACGGCAGCACGCTGGACGGCATGTAGGCATAGCGCCGGGTGCCGTTGGCCGAGTTGATGACGCTGACGAAACCGTCGTTGCCGTTCACCACCAGGCTGGCGTTCATGTTCGCCGCCTTGGCGGTCAGGTACGTGCTGTAGGAGGTGTCGCCCGACAGGTCGGACGCGGTTTTCTCCGAGGGCGACGCCAGCACCAGCGGCGAGTTGATGATGTCGCCCAGCAGTACGCTGCGCACCTTCAGGCCGGCTTTGTTGGTGCCCTTGCTCCATTCCACCAGATCGCTGCCACTGATGCCGGTGGGCAGGCCCTGGCCCAGGACGGTCTGCTGGGCGGCCGAGAAATTGCCGAAGGCCAGGGTGACGGCGGCGTTGGTCGTGGTGTTCCAGGACTGGTAGGTCGGTGCCGTGGCGCTGGGCACGATGGCCGTGTCGGTGCTCCACAGCACCGTCGACGTGTTCACCGCGCCGGTCGACGTGAACCCGAAGGACTTGATGGTGCCGCGCCAGTCCTTGGGGTCGTAGCTGGTCTGGAAGTAGCTGGTGCCGCTGGCCAGGGTGTTGCCGCTGGAGACCCCGCTGCCGCCGGAGCCGGCCTTGGAGGTGATGTCGCTCAGCGCGGCGGACAGCGCAGTGTTGAGGCCGGCGCTGTCGGTGGCCTGGTAGTACTTGCCCTGGCCGTAGCCGGCGGCGTCCGACAGCATGTCGTTGGCGGCGGTGAAGCCCACGGTGTAGGTGTTCATGTTCTGCTTGGGGAAGTCCGCCGCGTTCCAGCTCTTGCCCGCCGCGTCGGTGCCGGTGGAGCGCATGTCGATGTCGAAGGCGAACTTGGCGATATCGTCCAGGTACAGCGTATCGCCCTCGCCGTCGCCGTTGAGGTTGTCGCCGTCGTTGTTGACCCCGTCCCAGTTGGGCAAGCGGTTGCCGCCCAGAGGATCGTTGTTCGGGAAGGTGCGGTCGTAGGTCGGCAAGCCGTCGGTGATCACCACCCCGTAGTTTTTCTGGCAGCGGTACTGGATCGGGCTGGTGTAGGTGTTCGGCGTGCTGTTGTAGTAAGGCGCCAGGCCGCGCATGTAACGGGTGATTTCGTAGTAGGTCTCCGCCAGCGGCGTGTTGGCCACGGCGCTCAAGCCGTTGATCGAAGAAATCAGGGCGTTGTAGTTGCTGTCGGCCTGGGCCTGGGTGACGCTGCCGGACACCGGCGACAGGTCGCTGACCGAACGGGCGATGTAGCCGCCGTTGCCGGGGTTGTTGTTGGTGGCCGGGTTGAACGTCGCCAGGCCGATGCGCAGGGAGCGGTTGCTGGTGACCAGCGCGGTGGACACGTTGCGCGCGACGTTGATCCGGTAGTCGTTGGGGATCGCGCCCGTGGTGAAGTCGCGGTTGCTGCCGTTGGCCAACCCGACCACGTAAGAGATGTAGTC
The DNA here is from genome assembly GCF_002112745.1 of Pseudomonas sp. B7(2017). NCBI lineage: Bacteria > Pseudomonadati > Pseudomonadota > Gammaproteobacteria > Pseudomonadales > Pseudomonadaceae > Pseudomonas > Pseudomonas sp. B7(2017). The sequence continues at coordinate 67,838 of NZ_NEIP01000006.1, forward strand.
GCCCGAATAGCGCGTGTTGCCGCTGCCCACCGGATCCGGCAGCTTCAGGCACAGGGGCGTCAGCGAGTTGTTGTAGAACGCGTAGGCCCCGCCGGAGCAACCCGAGGTGGGCAGGCTCGACAGGAACACCGAGTCGCCTGTGATCGCCGTCGAGCTCAGGCACAGGCCTGCGAAGGCATTGCACTGCTTGGCCGGCGTGCGATCCACCGTCGGATCGAACCCCGCCGCGTAGATGATGCTGTTCATGCTCCCCGAATCGTCGATCAGCAACATCACGTTCGGCGGCACCGCCGCAGCGCTCAGCAGCGGCGAGTCGGACGGCGTGAAGGCGTAGGCCGGCGCCACCAGATACCCGCCGAGCAACAGCCCGGCCAACAGGGCCCGCCATGGCCGGCGCGGTTCAGTACTTGGCATAGACACTCTCCACCACGCTGCGCGAAGTGCCGGCGATGCCGACGGCCGTGACCCGGTACAGCGTCGCCGAGGTGTTGCTCGGCACATTGACGGCGGTCAGGGTGGTGCCGATGTTCTGCACGCCGTAGAACCCGCTGCCGGCGGCGATCCAGGTGACCCCGGACGAGGCGTTGAGCCCCGCCGCGCTGACCGTCGAGGACTCCGCCGGCGGCGCGCACTGGGCCGTGGTGGCGCACACCGCCAGCGAATAGCTGTCGAGCTGCACCGCGCTTTCGCCGATGCGCAGCGCCGCTTCGGCCACCTGGAACGACTGGTTGCGCAGGCTGACGCTGCCGGCCATCTTTTCCTGGAGGTTGGCGCTCTGCATCGACGACAGTCCGATCAGGGTCAACAGCAGCAGGAACACCAGGCTGACCAACAGCACCATGCCGCGCTGCGCCTGCGGGGGACGGAAAGGGATCGTCATCGGCCGGCCCTCATTGCAGGCGGTTGCGCAAGGCGGCAACCACGTTGAAGGTTTGGCTGCGCACCCGGTTGTTCGGGTCGGTGAGGGTCAGGCTCAGGCGCACGCTGCGGATGCGGGCCGGGTCGCTGGGGTTGCTGCTGTAGGTGGAGGCCGCGACATCCGTGGCGGACGCCGCCAGGCCGAACATGACGCTGAAGGCGCTGACGTTGTTGACCAGCGCCGACTGGGTCGGCGAGCCGCTGCCGGTGCCCATGAGTATCTGGTTGTTGCTGAAGCTGTAGACCAGGCGTCGGATCGGGAACGCGATCTGTCCGGACGCTGCGGCCCGCACGCCGGTGTAGGCCGTGGCGCTGTTGCGGCAATCGGAGAGCACCGTCCAGGTCGGCGTCCCGCCGCCGCCGACATCGGCGGTGACCAGGGTCAGCTTGAGGTTGGCGTTGTCCCAGCTGATCGGCGCGATCTGGCTGGCGTTGAAATCGCCGGCGGAGCTGGAGTCGGTGATCGTGCCCAGGCAGCCGAACATCCCGACCATGCGGATCTCCTGGATCATCTTGCTCAGCACGAAGCGCGCGTCCTCCTGCATGGCGGCGGCGCTGTTCTGGCTGGCGTAGGTGTTTTTCGCGGCGATGAAGATCTGCACCACGCCCAGCACCACGATCAGCCCCAACGCCAGGGCGACCAGCAGTTCGATCAGGCCGAACCCGAGATTGCGGCGCTTCATGGCGTGGCCACCGGATCGACGGCGGCGCGGCTGGTGAGCACGAAGCTGCGCTGGGCGGTCGCGGCGTTGGCGGCCCGGGCATCGCTCCAGGTGATGGTGATGGTGTACACCCGCTGGTTCAGCGTGATGGTGCCGGTGGCGGTGGGCCCGCCGAAACCTGTGATATTGGTGGCGAAGTCGTAGAGGTCCTGGTCCCGGGCCACGCTCAGGTTGCCCGAGGCCGGCGGCGTGACGGTGTAGTCGGCCGCGGAATTGGCGCGGATCCGGTCCATCATGTCGTAGGCGATGAAACTGGCCTGGCTGGCCATCCGCGAGCTGTCGGTGTATTTCAGCGCATTGAGCTGAACCGCCGCCGCCCCCAGCAACCCGACCGTCAGAATCAGCAACGCGACCAGCACCTCGATCAGCGTCATGCCCTCCTGTGCACCCTTGCTCCCTGCCCTCATCCGCAGCTTCCACCCAATTGGATTCGTCCGTTCAGACACACGTTCAGCGTCCTGCTTTGCGTTCCCAGCGTGTAGCTGATGACCACCGCCGTCGACGGCGCCGCCAGCCCGCCCAGATTGTTGAAATCCAGCGCGCTCACTCCTGAGGTTAGCGTCAGAGTCGCCCCGCTGCTCATCGCTGGAACAACCCGCAATACATTGGCCGGTGTCCCCGTGCTGTCGTAGACCGACAACTCGCCAGTCCAAACGCTGCCGCCGGCGGTCGGCCGGATCCGTGTGGTCACGCCGCGGTCAATCGCTTCGAGTCGCGCATAGTTGAGGGCCCGCTGCAGGTCGCCGACTTCGGTGTCGGCCTTGCTGCCCTGCACCGACCGTGTAAACGCGGGCACCGCCATCGTGACCAGGACCACGAACACGGCGACCGCCACCAGCAGCTCGACCAGCGTGAAACCTTTTGTACAACGATCCATCGATGCCCTCCGTAGCCGTCGGCTATACCTGATACACGCTAGAACATCCGGCCGGCCGGCGTCGGCCGATTTGCCCTGCCCGACGCCGGGAGGCGCCGCGCACCTGCTCCACGGAGGGAGCCTTCATGCCGCAACCTGTCATGCCGCAACGGGGCCTGAGCCTGGTCGAACTGCTCATGGGACTGGCGATCGGCGCAATTGTTCTGTCGCTGGTCGGCCCGGCGTTCGCCGCGCTCACGGAGTCCAGCCGCCAGGAACAGGCGGCGCGGTCTCTGCTCGAAGGCATCCGCAACGCCCGCACGCTGGCCATCACGCACAACCGGACCGTGGTGATGCACGGCATCGACGGCGACTGGGGCCGGGGCTGGCGGATCATTCTGGACAACAGCGGCAAGGGGCCGGAGGACAGCGGCAATCCGCTGCTGGTCGAGCATGCGAGCGACGGGAAGGTGCCGGTCGTCGGCAATTGGTGGGTCAGCCGCTATGTGCGGTTCAGCGGCCTGGGCCAGCCGCTGATGCCCGGAAGGTCGTTTCAGGCGGGGAAGCTGCACATTTGCTCGGCCCGGGAGCCGGTCAGCCGATGGCAGATCGTGCTGGCGGCGAGCGGCCGCGTGCGCCTGGCCGGCGAAAAGGCCGAGCAGGCGCTGTGCGGCAAGGCGCAGGGCGTCAGATCGAACGGACGCGCAGCTCTTTCGGCATCGAGAACGTGATGTTCTCCTCACGCCCGGCCAACTCGTCGGCGCCGGTAGCACCCCAGGCCTGCAGCTGCTGGATCACGCCGCGCACCAGCACTTCCGGGGCGGAGGCGCCGGCGGTGATGCCGATGCGCTCGACGCCTTCGAACCAGGCCTCTTGCAGGTCTTCGGCGCCGTCGATCAGGTAGGCCGGGGTGGCCATCCGTTCGGCCAGTTCGCGCAGGCGGTTGGAGTTGGAGCTGTTCGGGCTGCCGACCACCAGCACCACATCGCACTCGTCGGCCAGTTGCTTGACCGCGTCCTGACGGTTTTGCGTGGCGTAGCAGATGTCGTCCTTGCGCGGGCCGCCGATGGCCGGGAACCGGGTGCGCAAGGCGTCGATGACGCGGCTGGTGTCATCCATGGACAACGTGGTCTGGGTGACGAAGGCCAGCCGGTCCGGGTTGCGCACCTGCAGTTCGGCGACGTCCTGCTCGTCCTCGACGAGGTAGATCGCGCCGCCGTTGCTGGCGTCATACTGGCCCATGGTGCCTTCGACTTCCGGGTGGCCGGCATGGCCGATCAGGATGCATTCGCGCCCGTCGCGGCTGTACTTCGCCACTTCGATGTGCACCTTGGTCACCAGCGGGCACGTGGCGTCGAACACCTTGAGGCCGCGGCCGGCGGCTTCGCTGCGCACGGCCTGGGAGACGCCGTGGGCGCTGAAGATCACGATGACGTCGTCCGGCACCTGATCCAGCTCTTCGACGAAGACCGCGCCGCGGCTGCGCAGGTCTTCGACCACGAACTTGTTGTGCACCACTTCATGGCGCACGTAGATCGGCGGCCCGAACACTTCCAGGGCGCGGTTGACGATTTCGATCGCCCGGTCCACGCCAGCGCAGAAGCCACGGGGGTTGGCGAGTTTGATTTGCATGCTGTGCCTCGTGCCTTGCGCGCAAGAAATTGCGAATACAGTAAAAACCATTCAAAGGGGAAAGTCCCCTTCGAATGGGGAAGAACACGACGGGAGCGAGCCTGCCCGCTCCCGCACGGTCACTGCCCGATGACTCAGAGCGCCTTGACGGAAATGATTTCCACGTCAAAGGTCAGCGTCTTGCCGGCCAGCGGGTGGTTGAAATCGACGGTCACTTGCGCGTCGTCGAATTCCTTCACCACGCCCGGCAATTCAGTATTGGCCGCATCGTTGAAGATCACCAGCAGACCGGGCGACAGCTCCATGCCCGTGAACTGCGAACGGGGGATGACCTGCACGTTCTGCGGGTTCGGCTGGCCGAAGGCGTTCTCCGGCTCGATGGTCAGGGTGCGCTTGTCGCCGCCCTTGAAGCCGAACAGCGCCGCCTCGAAGCCCGGCAGCAGGTTGCCGTCGCCGACCTTGAAGGTCGCCGGGGCCTTGTCGAAGGTGCTGTCGACAGTGTCGCCGTTCTCCAGGCGCAATGCGAAGTGCAAGGTGACTTCGGTGTTCTGGCCGATGCGTTGCACGGCCGATACCTGTTCAGTCATGAACGGCCTCTTCGGTTTTCTTGGATTTGAACATGTCCAGTGCCAGCATCACCGCACCCACGGTGATGGCGCTGTCGGCGAAGTTGAACGCCGGGAAGTACCAGCGGTTCTGCCAGTGCACCAGGATGAAGTCGATCACATGGCCCAGGGCGATGCGGTCATACAGGTTGCCCAGCGCACCGCCCAGCACCAGCGCCAGGGCGACGGCCAGCCAGGTTTCGTTGCGGCCCAGGCGCTTGAGCCAGACCACCAGCACCGCACTGACCACGATGGCGATCAGCGCGAACAGCCAGCGCTGCCAGCCGGAGCTGTCCGCCAGGAAGCTGAACGCGGCGCCCGTGTTGTAGGCCAAGGTCCAGCTGAAGTAGTCGGGAATGACCACGATCTGCTGGAACATTTCGAGCTTGCCTTCGAAGTAGAACTTGCTGGCCTGGTCGATGACCAGCACCAGCACGCTCAACCAGAGCCAGCCCAGCCGTCCGAAACGGCCCACGGCATTAGGCATAGTGACGCACCTCGCCGGCGCCGCTGATGTTGTCCACGCAACGGCCGCAGATTTCCGGATGCTCCGGGTTCACGCCGACGTCTTCACGGCAGTGCCAGCAACGGGCGCACTTGGTGTGGTTCGACTTGACGATCTTCAGCTTCAGGCCGCTGACTTCGGTGGCCACCGCATCGGCCGGCGCCTGGGTGAACGGCGCGACGGCGGCGGTGGAGGTGATCAGCACGAAGCGCAGTTCGTTGCTCAGTTTGGCCAGGTCGGCGCTCAGGGCATCCTCGGCGAACAGGGTCACTTCGGCCTGCAGGTTGCCGCCGACGGCCTTGGCCGCGCGCTGGATCTCCATTTCCTTGTTGACCGCGACCTTCACTTCCATGATGCGATCCCAGTAGGCACGGCCCAGCTCGAAGCCTTCCGGCAGTTCGGTCAGCCCTTCGTACCAGGTGTTGAGCATCACCGATTCGTTGCGCTCGCCCGGCAGGTACTGCCACAGCTCGTCGGCGGTGAACGCCAGGATCGGCGCGATCCAGCGCACCAGCGCCTCACAGATGTGGAACAGCGCGGTCTGGCACGAACGGCGGGCCTTGCTGTCGGCGCCGGTGGTGTACTGGCGGTCCTTGATGATGTCGAGGTAGAAGCCGCCCAGCTCCTGCACGCAGAAGTTGTGGATCTTGGAGTAGACGTTCCAGAAACGGTATTCGCCGTAGCTTTCCTTCAGCTCGTTCTGCAGCAGCAGCGTGCGGTCCACCGCCCAGCGGTCCAGCGCCAGCATGTCTTCGGCCGGCAGCAGGTCGGTGGCCGGATCGAAGCCGGTCAGGTTGGAGAGCAGGAAGCGCGCGGTGTTGCGGATGCGCCGGTAGGCGTCCGCGCTGCGCTGCAGGATCTGCTCGGACACCGCCATTTCGCCGGAGTAGTCGGTGGAAGCCACCCACAGGCGCATGATGTCGGCGCCCAGGGTGTCGTTGACCTTCTGCGGTGCGATCACGTTGCCCAGGGACTTGGACATCTTGCGGCCCGCCTCGTCCACGGTGAAGCCGTGGGTCAGCAGCTCGCGGTACGGCGCATGGTTGTCGATGGCGCAGCCGGTCAGCAGCGAGGAGTGGAACCAGCCGCGGTGCTGGTCGGAACCTTCCAGGTACAGGTCGGCGCGCGGGCCGGTCTCGTGGCCCATCGGGTGCGAGCCGCGCAGCACGTGCCAGTGGGTGGTGCCCGAGTCGAACCAGACGTCGAGGGTGTCGCTGATCTTGTCGTACTGCGGCGCTTCATCGCCCAGCAGTTCGGCCGCGTCCAGCTTGAACCAGGCGTCGATGCCTTCGGCTTCGACGCGCTTGGCGACCTCTTCCATCAGTTCGACGGTGCGCGGGTGCAGTTCGCCGCTTTCCTTGTTCAGGAAGAACGGGATCGGCACGCCCCAGTTGCGCTGACGGGAGATGCACCAGTCCGGACGGTTGGCGATCATCGAGTGCAGACGCGCCTGGCCCCAGGCCGGCACGAACTTGGTCTCTTCGATAGCCTTGAGCGAGCGCTGGCGCAGGGTGTCGCCGGCGGTCGGCTGCTTGTCCATGCCGATGAACCACTGCGCGGTGGCGCGGTAGATCAGCGGGGTCTTGTGGCGCCAGCAGTGCATGTAGCTGTGGTCGATGACGGTGGTGTGCAGCAGCGCACCGACTTCGCTCAGCTTGTCGACGATGGCCGGGTTGGCCTTCCAGATGAACTGGCCGCCGAAGAATTCCAGCGACGGTGCGTAGACGCCGTTGCTCTGCACCGGGTTGAGGATGTCGTCGTTGACCATGCCGTATTTCTTGCAGGTCACGAAGTCGTCCACGCCGTAGGCCGGAGCGGAGTGAACCACGCCGGTGCCGGCGCCCAGCTCCACGTAGTCGGCCAGGTACACCGGCGACAGGCGGTCATAGAACGGGTGGCGGAAGTTGATCAGCTCCAGCGCCGAACCCGGCGCGGTGGCCAGCACGGTGCCTTCTACACCGTAACGGGACAGGCACGACTCCACCAGCTCTTCGGCCAGCACCAGCAGCTTGTCGCCGACATCGACCAAGGCGTAGTTGAATTCCGGGTGGACGTTCAGCGCCTGGTTGGCCGGGATGGTCCACGGGGTGGTGGTCCAGATCACGATGGCGGCCGGTTTGGCCAGCGACGCCAGGCCGAACGCGGCGGCCAGCTTGGCCTCGTCGGCGATCGGGAACGCCACGTCGATGGTCGAGGATTTCTTGTTCTCGTATTCGACTTCCGCCTCGGCCAGGGCCGAACCGCAGTCGAAGCACCAGTTCACGGGCTTGAGGCCCTTGAACACGAAACCGCCCTTGACGATTTCGGCGAGGGCGCGGATCTCACCGGCCTCGTTCTTGAAATCCATGGTCTTGTACGGGTTGGCGAAGTCGCCCAGCACGCCGAGGCGGATGAACTCGCTCTTCTGGCCTTCGATCTGCTCGGACGCGTAGGCGCGGCACAGTTCGCGGGTCTTTTCCGCGCCCAGGTTCTTGCCGTGGGTCACTTCGACCTTGTGCTCGATCGGCAGGCCGTGGCAGTCCCAGCCCGGCACGTACGGCGCGTCGAAGCCCGACAGGGTCTTCGAGCGGATGATCATGTCCTTGAGAATCTTGTTCAGTGCGTGACCGATGTGGATCGTGCCGTTGGCGTACGGAGGGCCGTCGTGCAGGACGAACTTCGGACGGTCCTTGCCAATCTCGCGCAACTTTCCGTACAGGCCAATACTGTCCCAGCGCTGCAGGATCTGCGGTTCGCGCTGTGGCAGGCCGGCCTTCATTGGGAAGGCGGTGTCCGGAAGGTTTAGCGTGGCTTTATAGTCGGTCATTTAAGGCTCTTCATTAGCGATGGGCGCTAGGTGCGGCGAGTGCACGGGCGGCGGCGACATCCGCGTTGATCGCCGTTTTCAGTGCCTCCAGGGAGGCGAAACGCTGCTCTTCACGCAGCTTTTGGTGGAAAACCACCGTCAGGCGCCGGTCGTACAGATCGCCGGCGAAATCGAGTAGATGGACTTCAAGGTGGGCCTTGCCGTCACCTTGCACCGTGGGCCGCACGCCGATGTTGGCGACGCCGGGCCAGGTCTTGCCGTCGATGGCGACGTCGACCAGGTAGACCCCGGTGAACGGCACGCGACGGCGCTTGAGCTGAATGTTGGCTGTGGGCGTACCCAGTTGCCGGGCCAGTTTCTGGCCGTGCAGCACGCGGCCGGCGATCCGGTACGGACGGCCGAGCAAACGTTCGGCCAGAGCGAAATCGGCGGCGGCCAGCGCGTTGCGCACCTGGGTGCTGCTGACCCGCAGGCCATCCAGCTCGACGGTCTGCGCGGCCTCCACGGTGAAACCGTGCACCTGGCCGGCCTGCAGCAGGAAATCGAAATCGCCGAGACGGTCGCAGCCGAAACGGAAATCGTCGCCGACCTCCAGGTGCTGCACGCCGAGGCCGTCCACGAGGATGGTGTCGACGAACTCGCTGGCGCTGAGCTTGCTCAGGCGCTGGTTGAACGCCAGGCACAGCACTCGGTCGACGCCTTCGGCGGCCAGCAGCTGCAGTTTGTCCCGCAGCCGGGCCAGGCGTGCCGGCGCCGTGTCCGGGGCGAAGAATTCCCGGGGCTGCGGCTCGAAAATCACTACGCAGCTGGGCACGCCCAACTCGAGCGCACGCTCGCGCAGCCGGCCCAGGATAGCCTGGTGACCCCGGTGCACACCGTCAAAGTTGCCAATAGTGGCGACGCAGCCCCGATGCTGGGGGCGCAAGTTGTGAAGGCCTCGAACCAGCTGCATAACGCGCTTCTTGCTCATAAAGTGGCCGATTATAACCACACCCGACGGCCGACGACAGGCAACACCGTCACCCAAAGTGATCGAGCCGACAAAACCGCCGGCCCGAACCGCAGCGCAGGGGCCGAAACCTCAGCCCAACGCCTTGCGGTTGAAGTCGCGCAGGCGGAAGCCCAACAGCAGCAGCATGCCGAAATATGCCACCACGCCCGCCACCACCAGCACGCCCAGGCGCAGGAAACGCTCCAGCATGTGCCCCTGATCCCAGGCCGGCATGAAACGCATGCCGACCAGCAGCACCAGCGACATCACCGCGACCGCCACCAGCAGCTTGAAGCCGAACGCGGCCCAGCCCGGCTGCGGCTGGTACATCTGCTGCTTGCGCAGCTGATAGAACAAAAGCCCGGCGTTCAGGCACGCGCCGGCGCTGATCGCCAGCGCCAGGCCGGCATGGGCCAGCGGGCCGATCAGCAGCAGGTTGAACAACTGGGTGACGATCAGGGTGAAGATCGCGATCTTCACCGGCGTGCGGATGTTCTGCTGCGCATAGAAACCCGGCGCCAGCACCTTGATCAGAATGATCCCGAGCAGGCCGACGGAATAGGCGATCAGCGCCCGCTGGGTCATCGCCGCATCGAAACCGGTGAACTGACCGTACTGGAACAGCGACACCGTCAAAGGCTCGGCGAGGATGCCCAGCGCCAGCGCGCACGGCAGCACCAGCACGAAGCACAGGCGCAGGCCCCAGTCGAGGATGCGCGAATATTCGTGGCGGTCTTTGTTGGCGTAGGTCTTGGCCAGGGTCGGCAGCAGGATCGTGCCCAGCGCCACGCCCAGCACGCCGGACGGCAATTCCATCAAGCGGTCGGCGTAGTACATCCAGGACACCGAGCCGGCCACCAGGAACGAGGCGAAAATGGTGTTGATGATCAGGGAGATCTGGCTGACCGACACCCCGACGATCGCCGGCAGCATCTGCTTCATCACCCGCCAGACACCGGTGTCGCGCAGGTTCAGGCGCGGCAGCACCAGCATGCCGATCTTCTTCAGGTGCGGCAGCTGGTAGAGCAGCTGCGCCAGGCCTCCGACCAGCACCGCCCAGCCCAGGGCCATGACCGGCGGATCGAAGTACGGGGTCAGGAACAGCGAAAACACGATCATGCTGACGTTCAGCAGCGTCGGCACGAAGGCCGGCACCGAAAAGCGGTTCCAGGTGTTGAGGATCGCTCCGGCCAGCGAAGACAGCGAGATCAGCAATATATAAGGAAAAGTCACCCGCAGCAGGTCGGAGGTGAGGCGGAACTTCTCCGGCGTATCGGCGAAGCCCGGCGCGGTGGCCCAGATCACCCACGGCGCGGCGAGCATGCCCAGCGCCGTGACGAGGGCCAGCACCAGGGTCAGCAGGCCCGAGACATAGGCGATGAACGTGCGGGTGGCCTCCTCGCCCTTCTGGCTCTTGTATTCGGCCAGGATCGGCACGAACGCCTGGGAGAACGCGCCTTCGGCGAAGATCCGCCGCAGCAGGTTGGGCAGCTTGAAGGCGATGAAGAAGGCGTCGGTCGCCATTCCGGCGCCGAACGTGCGCGCGATGAGCGTGTCGCGGACAAACCCGAGAACCCGGGAAAGCATCGTGATAGAGCTGACGGCGGCCAACGATTTGAGCAGATTCATTGAAGGAATGTGTGCCTGTCGATAAACAGCAGGCGAACTGTGCGCCCACTTGTGCGATACTCCGCGCCGCAACAGCACAGAGCCAAAGCTCGCGAGTTTACAGGTCATGCGCCGGAATGAAATATCCCGTCGCGTTATGCCTACCACTTAGCGGAACGTCTCAAGCGCCCTTGACAAGACATCAACTCATCGGCATGATTCGCGGCCTATTTTGTTTGCTATTCCCTAAAAAGTCTTTCGAGGAGCTCGACGGTGGCCAACTCACCTTCCGCCAAAAAACGTGCAAAACAGGCTGAGAAGCGTCGCAGCCACAACGCCAGCCTGCGTTCCATGGTTCGTACCTACATCAAGAATGTAGTTAAAGCCATCGACGCAAAAGACGCTGAAAAAGCTCAAGCTGCCTACACCCTGGCTGTGCCTGTCATCGACCGTATGGCCGACAAAGGCATCATCCACAAGAACAAGGCCGCTCGCCACAAGAGCCGCCTAAATGGCCACGTCAAGGCACTGAAAGCAGCTGCCTAAGCGACGTAGTCACTGAAAAACCGACCCAAGGGTCGGTTTTTTATTGCCTGCGATTTGGCGCATGCGGATGCAGAAAATGCTCGATCCTACCCTGCCGCGCCAACAGACCAGCCCCCACAGGTTCCGTGCCGCGCACAGCCCCTGCGGGAACCTCCGGATGACTACTGGGCAGGCGCCCACGGCAGGATCGGGATCGCCGTCACCGCATTCTGCGGACTGCCTTCGATCAGGCGGTCGCTGTAGACCAGATACACCAGGGTATTGCGCTTCTTGTCGAGGAACCGCACCACCTGCATGGTCTTGAACACCAGCGAGGTGCGCTCCTTGAACACCTCCTCGCCATCCTTCAGCTCACCCTTGAACCGAATCGGCCCGACCTGACGACAAGCAATGGACGCCTCGGCGCGATCCTCCGCCAACCCCAGGCCGCCCTTCACCCCACCGGTCTTGGCACGGGACAGGTAGCAGGTCACACCGTCGACCTTGGGATCGTCGAACGCCTCGACCACGATCCGGTCGTTGGGGCCGACGAACTTGAACACGGTCGACACCTGGCCGATCTCCTCGGCCGAGACCGCCAACGGCAACGCCATCAGCAGCCCCAACAGTCCTTTTGCAATCCGCATCGCACGCATCCTCACACCAGAATCAGGTTGTCACGGTGAACCAGCTCGGGCTCGGCCATGTAGCCCAGCAGGCCGACAATGGCATCCGACGACTGACCGATGATCTTCTGTGCCTCCAGGGCGCTGTAGTTGGCCAGGCCACGGGCGATCTCACGACCGTCCGGCGCCACGCAGACCACCATCTCGCCGCGGCGGAAACTGCCCTGCACCAACTTGACGCCGACCGGCAGCAGGCTCTTGTTGCCCTGAGACAAAGCCGACACCGCCCCGTCATCCAGCACCAGCGTGCCGCGGGTCTGCAGATGCCCGGCCAGCCACTGCTTGCGCGCCGCCAGCATGCCGCGCTCCGGCGACAGCAGCGTGCCGATACGCTCACCCGCCTTGAGGCGATCCAGCACCCGCTCCAGGCGCCCGCCGACGATGATGGTGTGCGCACCGGAACGCGCCGCCAGACGCGCCGCCCGCAGCTTGGTCTGCATGCCGCCGCGCCCCAGCGCACCGCCGGTGCCGCCCGCCACCGCATCCAGCGCCGGATCGTCGGCACGGGCTTCGTAGATCAGCCGCGCATCCGGATTGCTGCGCGGGTCGGCATCGAACATGCCGTCGCGGTCCGTCAGGATCACCAGCAGGTCCGCCTCCACCAGGTTGGCCACCAGCGCCGCCAGGGTGTCGTTGTCGCCGAAGCGGATCTCGTCGGTGACCACGGTGTCGTTCTCGTTGATCACCGGGATCACCTTCAGCTCGACCAGCGCGCGCAAGGTGCTGCGGGCGTTCAGGTAGCGCTTGCGGTCGGACAGGTCGTCGTGGGTCAGGAGGATCTGCGCGGTATGCCGGCCATGCTCGGCAAAGCTCGACTCCCAGGCCTGCACCAGCCCCATCTGGCCGATGGCGGCGGCCGCCTGGAGCTCGTGCATCGCACTGGGTCGTGCGCTCCAGCCCAGACGGCTCATGCCGGCCGCCACCGCCCCGGAGGACACCAGCACCAGCTCCACGCCCGCTTCGTGCAGGGCCACCATCTGCTCGACCCAGACACCCATTGCCGCACGATCCAGCCCCTTGCCGTCAGCCGTCAGCAAAGCGCTGCCGATCTTCACGACCCAACGCTGCGCACCTGTCACCTTGCTCCGCATCATCTTCAACCTTAGCTTGAGGGCAGCGCGACCCAGCGCCGCCCGTGACGTTATTTGTGGCTACCGTTTTCCAGATACCAAAACGCCGCTCGATTGAGCGGCGCTTAAGTTTACTGCAACGGATCAGTCGCGCACGTAAATGATTTCCGGACCGTCGTCGTCATCCACGTCGTCCTCGTCCCAATCATCGTCGCCGATGTCATGGACCGACTTCACGCCGCTGCGGCGCAGAGCGCGCTGATCATCCAGGGCCTGCAACTGGGCACGGGCTTCGTCTTCGATGCGCTGATCGAGGTCGGCCAGCTCTTCCTGGTAGGCCGGATCATTGGCCAGACGGTCGGCGCGGTCTTCCAGGTAACGCATGATGTCGCGGGTAAGGCGCTCGGTGCCCTCTTTGGCGATGGCCGAGATCACGTAGACCGGACCTTCCCACTGCAGGCGCTCGACCACTTCCTTGACCCGAGCCTCGTGCTCTTCCTCGAGGATCTGGTCGCACTTGTTCAGGATCAGCCAACGGTCGCGCTCAGCCAGCGAAGGACTGAACTTGGTCAGCTCGTTGACGATCACTTCCGCCGCATCCGCCGCGCTGCTTTCGTCCAGCGGCGCCATATCCACAAGGTGCAGCAGCAGACGGGTGCGCGCCAGGTGCTTGAGGAAACGGATGCCCAGGCCGGCGCCGTCGGATGCACCTTCGATCAGCCCCGGAATGTCGGCGATGACGAAGCTCTTCCAGCGGTCGACGCTGACCACGCCCAGGTTCGGCACCAGCGTGGTGAACGGGTAGTCGGCGACTTTCGGCTTGGCGGCCGACACCGAACGGATGAAGGTGCTCTTGCCGGCGTTCGGCAAGCCCAGCAGGCCGACGTCGGCCAGCACTTTCATTTCCAGCTTCAGGTCGCGCTGCTCGCCCGGCTTGCCCGGCGTGGTCTGGCGCGGCGCGCGGTTGGTGCTGGACTTGAAGCGGGTGTTGCCCAGCCCGTGCCAGCCGCCATGGGCCACCAGCAGCTTCTGACCGGACTTGGTCAGGTCGCCGATCACTTCCTGGGTGGACGAGTCGATCACCGTGGTGCCGACCGGCACGCGCAGGATCAGGTCTTCGCCCTTCTTGCCGGTGCAGTCGGTGCTGCCGCCGTTGGAGCCGCGCTCGGCATCGAAATGCCGGGTGTAACGGTAGTCCACCAGGGTGTTAAGGTTTTCGTCGGCCATCATGTAGATGGAACCGCCGTCACCGCCGTCACCGCCGTTCGGACCGCCGTTCTCAATGAACTTCTCGCGACGGAAGCTCATGCACCCGTTGCCGCCGTCACCCGCCTTCACGCGGATCGATACTTCATCAACAAACTTCATAACCAACGCCTCTCGCCGTACGGACGAGCCGAAAAACAATCAAGACATAAGACTCTTGCAAAGATGAGCGCAGCGACCCCAATACACGACCCGCATCGCACGCCGACAGCCCATACAAACAGCTTTGCAAGAGACTCATCCCACAAACGAAAAAGCCCCGTCGCAAGACAGGGCTTCTCCAGCATTCTCGCAATCAGGCTGCGACAACGCTCACGTAACGGCGGTTGAAAGCGCCCTTTACTTCGAACTTGATCACGCCTTCGATTTTCGCGAACAGGGTGTGATCCTTGCCCATGCCAACGCCGTAGCCAGCGTGGAATTGGGTGCCGCGCTGACGCACGATGATGTTGCCGGCCTTGATGGCCTGGCCGCCGTACATCTTCACGCCAAGTCGTTTGGCTTCTGAGTCGCGACCGTTGCGGGTACTACCACCAGCTTTTTTGTGTGCCATGAGTTCAATTCTCCTAGTGAGGAATTAGGCTGAAATTAAGCCTGAATACCGGTGATTTTGATCTCGGTGAACCACTGGCGGTGGCCCATACGCTTCATGTGGTGCTTACGGCGACGGAACTTGATGATGCGGACTTTATCGTGACGACCTTGGGAGATCACTTCAGCCTTGACGGTTGCGCCAGCAACAACAGGTGCGCCGATGTTCACGTCGTCGCCGTTGGCGACCAGCAGAACGCGGTCAAAGGTCACGGATTCGCCGGTGGCGACTTCCAGTTTTTCGATCTTCAGGTATTCACCTTCAGCGACTTTGTATTGCTTACCGCCGGTAACGATTACTGCGTACATGGTATTTCTCCGATAATCCTGCTCACCCAGCTCTTTATAGGAAGAGGTATTGGCTGGCATGGCTGCATGGGGCTGGAACGGCCCAAGTGCAATTGCGTAAGGCAGGTGCTGCCCAGGAAGTTCAGGGTGCGCGATTGTACGCAAGCCGCCGACGCCGCGCAAGGGGCCGTCCATCGCGCCTTGACACCTGCGGACGTGGGTCCTAGCATGCCGCGCAACCCTTCTGGAGCACCTGTCTCTGATGCAACCCCAAGCTTTCTACCGCGCGGTGGCGGACGATTTTAGCGCCGTCGACGGCATCATCAAGAAACAGCTGACTTCCCGCGTGCCGCTGGTGTCGAAAATCGGCGATTACATCACGTCAGCCGGCGGCAAACGCCTGCGCCCGCTGCTGGTGCTGCTGTGCGGCAAGGCCCTGGGCCGCGAGGGCGACGACCTGCGCCTGCTGGCCGCCACCATCGAATTCCTGCATACGGCGACCCTGCTGCATGACGACGTGGTCGACATGTCCGGCATGCGCCGCGGCCGCTCCACCGCCAACGCCATGTGGGGCAACGCCCCGAGCGTGCTGGTCGGCGACTTCCTGTACTCGCGCTCGTTCGAGATGATGGTCGAACTGGGCTCGATGCCGGTGATGAAGATCCTGTCCCAGGCCACGCGCATCATCGCCGAAGGCGAAGTGCTGCAGCTGTCCAAGGTGCGCGACGCCAGCACCACCGAAGAGACCTACATGGAAGTCATCCGCGGCAAGACCGCGATGCTGTTCGAAGCCTCGACCCACAGCGCCGCCGCGCTGGCCGGCGCCACCGCCGAACAGGCCGAGGCCCTGCGCACCTTCGGCGACCACCTGGGCGTGGCGTTCCAGCTGGTCGACGACCTGCTCGACTACAAGGGCGACGCCGACACGCTGGGCAAGAACGTCGGCGACGACCTGGCCGAAGGCAAGCCGACCCTGCCGCTGATCTACACCATGCGCGAAGGCACGCCGGAACAGGCGGCCCTGGTGCGCCAGGCGATCCAGAAAGGCGGCATCGAAGACCTCGAAAGCATCCGTGCGGCGGTCGAAGCCTCCGGCTCGCTGGACTACACCGCGCAGTTGGCCCGCGACTACGTGGCCCGTGCCATCAAGTGCCTCGAAGCGCTGCCTGCCAGCGAATACCGCGATGCGCTGGTCGAACTGAGCGAGTTCGCGGTCGCCCGCACGCACTGATCTTGCTGCCCCTGCGGGAGCAGGCTTGCTTGCGATAGCGTCATGTCAGACGCCATCGCGAGCAGGTCCGCTCCCGCAGTGCTTTGCATGCAATGCCCTGCTTCGCTTAAAACCCTATACAATGTGCGCCCTTTAACGATCCTCATACCAAGGAGCCTTAGTGAGCACGTTGCCACCCTGCCCGAAATGCAATTCCGAATACACCTACGAAGACGGTGCCCAACTGGTGTGCCCGGAGTGCGCCCACGAATGGTCCGCCAACGGTGAAGCCGACGCGGCATCCGAAGACACCGTGAAGAAAGACGCGGTGGGCAATGTCCTGCAGGACGGCGACACCATCACCGTGATCAAGGACCTGAAGGTCAAGGGCACCTCGCTGGTGGTCAAGGTCGGCACCAAGGTCAAGAACATCCGTCTGTGCGACGGCGACCACGACATCGACTGCAAGATCGACGGCATCGGCCCGATGAAGCTCAAGTCCGAGTTCGTCAGAAAGGTCTGAGCCCGCTGCCTGCCATCCCGCGCCCGACGCGGGATGGCGACCCCTCCCCCGCTTTCCCCTCGCCGCAACGCAATGGCCAAACGCCAGCCGTTTTGAACTTACGCAATCTTTACCCGCAAAAAAACGCAAACCGCCAATAGGCGCTTGCTATTTGACGAATAAGAATTATTCTCATTGAACCCTTTCAATGGAGATGAGAACCATGACTTATCTGATCGACGCCTGGCTGGACCGTCCGCACCCTTACCTGCGGATCCTGCATCGGGAAACCGGGGAAGTCTGCGCGGTGCTGGAAGAAGAAGCCCTGCATGAACTGCAGGATCAGGGCGACCTGGACGTCAGCGGCCTGAGTTCCAGCGAACCGCTGGTGCTCAAGGAGCTGGTGCGCAATCTGTTCCTGTTCTGCTACGCCCGGGCCTTGCGCCCGACCGGTGAATTGCACAACAAGATCGAAGTATGAAAACCACCGCAGGAACGGTGGGATCCAGCCAACTGACGATGGCATCCGCGCGGCCCCCAAAGAACCGGTCGATCCTATCGCCAGCAGGCTGGCTCCCACATTAGCCTGCCATCAAGGCAGGCCAGTCCTTACAGAACGTCGAGCAGCTCGACGTCGAACACCAGAACGCTGTGCGGCGGGATGCTGCCCACGCCTTGCGCGCCGTAAGCCAGCTCGCTCGGCACGTACAGACGCCATTTGCTGCCGGCATTCATCAGTTGCAGGGCTTCGGTCCAGCCGGCGATCACGCCGCCCACCGGGAATTCGGCAGGCTGGCCGCGCTCGTAGGAGCTGTCGAACACAGTGCCGTCGATCAGCGTACCGTGGTAGTGGGTGCGCACGTTGTCTTCACGGGTCGGCTTGGCGCCTTCGCCCTGGGTCAGCACTTCGAACTGCAGGCCGGAAGCCAGGGTGGTGATGCCTTCGCGCTTGGCGTTTTCGGCCAGGAACGCACGGCCTTCGCCGGCGGCGGCTTCAGCCTTGGCAGCGGCTTCGGCTTGCATGATCTCGCGGATCACCTTGAAGCTGGCGGACATCTCTTCCTGGCCCACACGGCTTGGCTGGCCGGCGAACGCGTCGGTCAAGCCGGCCAGGATCGCGTCCAGGCTGACGCCCGGTGGCGGGTTGTCGCGCAGCTGGTCGCCCAGCTGACGGCCGATGCCGTAGCTGACGCGGGTTTCGTCGGTGGACAGATTTACTTCGGACATGACACTGCTCCGCTGTGCGGACGGCCCGGGACTGGCCGTGCATGCACAGCGCGTCCCGGCGCGCCCGGAACCAAAAGGGCGAGCAGACTAGCACAGATGCCCAGGCTTTGATCGGATCGCGGGCGCTACAGCGCCGAGCGCCACGCCAACGGCACTTTCAGGCTTTCCTCGCCGCTGGCGCCGAGACCGCACATCTCGTCGTGCACCGAGGTGTGCACCAGGTTGAACGGCAGCACCGGGAAGTTGTGCAGCAGATCCCGGGCGTGCTCCACCGAACGCAGCGTCAGCATCTGCCCATCGGTGCCGCTGAGCGGGTACGCCGCGCCGTGCATCCGCGCCTCGAGCAGATAGATTCCGCCCTCCATGGAGATCAGGTTCAGTTCATCGACCTTCCTGGCGACGGCAAACGCATTCAGCTCTTGCAGGTTCATGGGCGCACCTCACGCGACGGCGGGTCTGGACGCCTACAGGGATAGGCTTCGGCACGACAAAGCACAAGCCATGAACGAGACCGCCCGTCTGTTTTGCAACGGACGGGCGGTGTTTTTCCTGCTTGAAGAGGGAAGCCGTCGGGCGAGCTTCCCCATCGCGACTCAGTGCTTGGTCACTTTGTCCAGATAACCCATGGCGAACGCCGAGACCACGAAGGTCATGTGGATGATCACGTACCACATCAGGTGTTCGGGGTCGACGTTCTTGGCGTCCATGAAGATGCGCAGCAGGTGGATCGAGGAGATCGCCACGATCGAGGCCGCCACTTTCATCTTCAGCGACGAGGAGTCCATGGTGCCCAGCCAGTTGAGCTTTTCCTTGCTGTCGTCGATGTCCAGCTGAGAGACGAAGTTCTCGTAGCCGGAAATCATCACCATCACCAGCAGGCCGCCCACCAGCGCCATGTCGATCAGCGACAGCAGCACCAGGATCAGTTCCGACTCGGCCATCTCGAACACGTTGGGGATGACGTGGAAGACTTCCTGGAAGAATTTCAGCGCCAGCGCCAGCAGCCCGAGGGACAGACCGAAGTAGATCGGCGCCAGCAGCCAGCGCGAGGCGTACATTGCGTTTTCGACAAAGCGTTCCATTGAATCTCACACAAGGGGTTGTAATCGGCGGCGAGTATACCAGCCCCCCGCGAGCGCCAGAAACCGCCCGGAAATCCGCCACCTGCGTGTGTGTGTCAAAGTTTTTCTGCTAGTGTCCAGATCATTGACAGCCCCGCGACAGTGGACAGGACGACTGGAAATGGATGTGCGCTTGCCGATGACGACTGCCGGAATGTGCCTCGCTCTGCTGCTGGGCGGCTGCTCGCCGGACGACGAAAAGCACGGCCCGAGCCTTGAGGAAAAGACCGCGCAGTTCGAACAGTCGCTGGACGCCATCACCGACCCCAAGCTCAAGGACGCCGTGACCGAACTCGGCGGTTCGCTGCTGCTGCTCGAACGCGCCCGGCGGCGGCTCGACGGCCAACCGGCCAAGACCGAGTACGGCGAAGACGCCCTCGGCGCGCTCAGGCACTACCCCACGCCCCAGGCGCTGGTCGATACGTTCATCGATGGCCTGTTCGTGCTGCGCAAGGACGTCGGCTCCGACTACCTCACCGATCTGCAGCCGGTGTTCCCCTTCAACCTCAACATCCCCGGCGGCTTCCTGTTCCCCCACGGCGTGCAATGGCAGTCGGTGACCTTGAGCGACAAACGGGTGATCGCCTGGCAAACGGAATGGTCGGAGACTGACCCGGGCATCCAGCTCAGCCCGTCCAGCTCCACCCCCGACGACCTGACCCTGTCCTACCCCTTCATCGAAGGCCTGGACATCGACCGCAAGAGCCAGCCGCAGCCGGTCAGCCTGCTGGGCGAGATCGAGGTCATCGCCCCCGGGCGCCTGCACGGCTTTGACCTCGGCAAACAGGACATCGGCCAGACCCGCACCGACGGCAATCTCAGCGTCACGCTGCTCAAGCTTGAGAAGAACTACGCCGAAGTCGAATTCAGCAACAGCCTGCCCCTGGCCCCTGAGGTCGGCGGCACACCGCTCAACCCGATGATCGTCCAGGCCCGCGACGCCACCGGCCAATACCTCAAGCGCGCCGGGTCGATCAACGAGAGCCCGGAGCAGGTCGCGTTCTACCAGGAACAGCTGGCGCACCTGCAGCAGCAAAAGGCCTGGAGCGACGCTCTGGAGAAACAGCTCAACGACGGCCAGAGCGCCTTCGAGCGCCAGCACCCGCGCCGCTACAACAAGGTGTACTTCCATGGCCCGGTCGAGACCCTCGAAGTGAGCGTGCTGGACTTCTCGAACGTGAGCGTGACCCGCAAGCCGCTGGATCTGCCGGTGCGCCACCTGGATCCGCACACCACCGCGAAGGCGGTGCAGCCACTGGACCTGCCGGTGACGGTGTATGACGACCAGGCCGCGGACTGGCTCAAGGGCGCGGCCCTGACCGAGCAGCAGCTGAAGGACAGCATCCGCATCCGCCAGTCGGTGGAGGAGCCCAGTGCCGCCCGGATCGAGTTCGATCACCGCAAGACCTTCAACGACGAACTGCTCGGCGAGGACTTCAGCCCCGGCGACAGCCCGGTGACTTTCTTCACGCAAAAGCGCAACGGCGAACGGGACGAGCCGATCGAACTGCCGCCGGAGGCGTACCAGGTCGATCCGCTGTCGGGCACGATCACCTACGATCTGAACCTGTTCCCGGAAACCCCGGCGTTTGCGGTCGGCTCCATGCCGCTGTTCCTGGCCACGGTGGAAAAGCAGACGTTCGACGCCAAGTCCTTGCCCAAGGGCCTGGACATCCGCAACAACATGCTGGTGGTGGATCTGAAGCGGTTCGCGGCCGACCAGTGGCGCTTCTTCGTCAAGGACGGCAGCGGCCAGTACCTCAAGCAGATTCTTTCGGTCAGCCACGACGCGGGCGCAGAGGGCCCGGCGATCTTCGGCGTGCACTACTTCTACGGTCGTCCCACGCAGGTGGAAACCTACCGGCGAACCGACCTCGCCACCGTGCAGTACGGCTTTGAGGTCAAACTCGACAAGGCTCAGGCACCGGGCACGGCCCCCTGAGCCCCGGAACCGGCAGGCTCAGTTGAGGCTGCGGCTGCGGCCGCCGTTGATCTGCCGCAGTTGGGCTTGCAGGTGCAGGCTCCAGATCTGCGGATCGTCGGCCAGCTCATAACCGTGCATCGTGAGGCTTTCGACGATGGTGTCGAGGATCGACTCGGCGGCGACCGGCCCGTGGAAAGGGCCCTGGGCCTTGATGGCGGAAGGTTGTTCGCCGGCCATGCCGGCGGCGAAGAGCAGCGTCCACATGCCGGTGTCGCCGGCCAGGGGCTTGATGGCGCATTCGATACGGGTCACAAGACCCAGGCACTGACGGGTGAGGCAGAGGTTGCGCGACATGGCGGCGACCCTCGGTGAAGCCGGTGTTCAACCCTCAAGGGAAGGCTGTTTCGATCCAGTGATGCTCTCGATGTCCTTGAGCTGAGAATAGAAGAAAAGTCGTCTGCGCCAACCGGATACGACCAGAAGGCGCCGAATGGTCATTGTGTGAATTTTGGCGCCAGAGTGATGGCACTTTCCCGCACGTTCCCGCCCAAATGCGACGGTGGGAGCCCGCCTGCCGGCGATGGCGGAACGTCAGACAGACAGATGTCGAATGACATGCCGCAATCGCCCGCAGGCGGGCTCCCACCGGTTTACCGCATCGGCCTTCAGGCCGGCTTGGCTTCGGCCAATGCCTCTTGGGCCGCTTCCTTCTCGGCCTCCTTCAGGTCCTCTTCGCTGATCATCTCGGCGATCACCCGCAGACGCTCCACGACGCGAGCGTTGACGCTGCCTTCCGGGAACTGGCCGTCGGCGTCCGGCTCACCGGCCGGCTCGCCCACCAGCAGGCTCAGCGCCTCGTCGGCCTGGCTCACCGCATAAACGTGGAACTGCCCGGCGCGCACCGCCGCCAGCACCTTCTCATCGAGCATCAGCGTGGCGACGTTGGCCTTGGGAATGATCGCGCCCTGCTCGCCGGTCAGCCCGCGGGCTTCGCAGAGGCGGAAGAAGCCTTCGATCTTCTCGTTGACCCCGCCGACCGCCTGCACCTCGCCGAACTGGTTGATGGAGCCGGTGATGGCGAAGCACTGCTTGAGCGGGGTCTTGGACAGCGCCGAGATCAGCGTGCACGCCTCGCCCAGCGACGCGCTGTCGCCGTCGACGTAGCCGTAGGACTGCTCCAGCGCGATGCTCGCGGAGATCGCCAGCGGGAATTCCTGCGCATAGCGGCTGCCCAGGTAGCCGGTGAGGATCATCACGCCCTTGGAGTGGATCGGCTGGCCGAGGTTGACCTCGCGCTCGATGTCGACGATGCCGCTGCCGCCCGGGTACACCGTGGCGGAGATCCGCGCCGGCACGCCGAACGCCGAGTCGCCGACCTCCAGCACCGTCAGCCCGTTGCACTTGCCCACCGCCGCGCCGTCGGTGTCGATCAGGATGATCCCGGCGAGCATGTCGTCGAGGATCCGCGCCGACACGCGCCCGGTGCGGGTGGCCTTGGCCTTCAGCGCCCGTTCGATGTGGCCGGCGTCGGTCATTTCGTCGCCGGCCAGGTGACGGATGAAGTCCGCTTCGCTGACCAGCTGGAACAGGTCGCCGATCCGCGCCGACAACCGCCCCTGGTGTTCGGCCAGGCGAGCGCTGTAGGTGGCCAGGCGCGCCACCGCGTCAGCGGTCAACGGCGCCATGCCCTCCTCCGAGGTGCGGGTCTTGAGCAGTTGGGCGAACTGCTCCAGGCTTTCGTCGACCATCGGGATGTCTTCGTCGAAGTCCACCAGGACGCGGAACATCTCCTGGAAGTCCGGATCGTGGTCCTGCAGCGCGTAGTACAGCTGCCGGGCGCCGATGATGATCACCTTGACCTGCAGCGGGATGTGCTGCGGGGTCAGGGTCACGGTGGCGAAGCGGCCCATTTCGCCGAGCGGCGACTCCATCTTCAGCTTGCGCGACTGCAGGGCGCGCTTGAGCGCATCCCACACGAACGGCTCGCCGAGCATCTTTTCCGCCTCAAGGATCAGGAAACCGCCGTTGGCCCGGTGCAGCGCACCCGGGCGCAGCTGCCGGTACGTGGTGTAGAGCGCACCCTGATCGGTGGTGTACTCGATGCGGCCGAACAGGTTTTCGTAGGTCGGGTGCGGCTCGAACACCACCGGCGCGCCGCCGCTGACCGGGTGGCCGACCACCAGGCTGGGGGCGTATTGCTCCTCCAGCAGCTTGCGGGCGACGGCGTCGGTCTTGCTGTCGTCCACCAGTTGCTCGACCACGGTCTTGAGCAGGTACACCTGCATCGCTTGCAGGTAGCCGCAGACGCCGGCGTTCTCGGCGTACTTTTCCGACAGCGGCGCCAGCAACGGCTGCAGGGCCAGGGTGATGGTCTCTTCGTTGAGCTGGCGCAGCTGGTTGCTCGACTCGCGCTTCCACTGCGGCAAGCTCGCCAACTCCTCGTTGAGGCGCTCCTCCAGTGCGGAGATGTCCTCGTGGAAGCGCTCGCGGTCGGCTTCCGGCAACTGGGCGAACTCCGCCTCGTCCAGCGCCTTGCCCTCGAACATCGGGGTGAAGGCGATGTTGCTGCTGTCGCGGTACAGGGCGACGTCCTTTTCCAGGGCCAGGCGCTCGATCACATCCAGCGCACGGTCGTAGCGCTGGTTGAAGGCGCGGTCGATGCCGCTCTTCTTCTGCTGGTAGGACGGATGCTCGAAGACGGCCGGAAAGGTCGCCAGCAGGTTGTCGATCAGGCCGTTGATGTCATTGATGAAGGCGCCGGCGGTGCCCGACGGCAGCTCCAGGGCGCGGGGCTCGCGCGGTTCGTCGAAATGGTTGACGTAGACCCAGTCCGCCGGGGTCTGCAGGCGCTTTCCTTCGGCCTTCAGGTAGCGTTTGACGAACGAGAAGCGGCCGGTGCCGGGCTCGCCCATGACAAAGACGTTATAACCGGGGCGCGGCATGGCCACGCCGAACTGCAGGGCTTCGACCGCGCGTTCCTGGCCGAGCACACCGCGAAAGGGCTCCAGATCGTTGGTGGTGGTGAAGCTGAACTGTTCAGCGGAAAACGGACGGGTCAGCGCTTCGGGCGCCAGACGCAAACTGGCGGCAACAGGATCAGGCATCGGGCTTCCTTAACAATCAGGCGGGGCAGATAAGAGGCATTCTGGCGCTGCCCGTACCCACTGGCAAGGCGCCTTGCGGCGATGCGCCGGCCTGCGCCCTCACGAAAAGCCGGCCCGTGCGCAAATCTGAAGGAAAATGTGACGGAACCCGGCGAACGTGCCTAAACTCCAAGCTGCGCGGCTGGAACGAATACCGGCCCACTGGCGCCGTTCGGGTCTGTACGCACAGAGCTTGGGGGGGCCAGAACCCTGTCCATTGGTACGCACATAAAGAGAACAAAGCTATGAAACGGATTCTTCTCGGTACTCTCTTCACCGCTGTATCCATCAATGCCATGGCCCAGGCGCCGGGCGGCCCTGATTGCGGCTGGGGCAACATGCTGTTCGAAGGCCAGCGCGGCACGCCGGCCCACTTCCTCGCCTCCACCACCAACGGCACCTCCGGCAACGCGACGTTCGGCATGACCTCCGGCACCAACGGCTGCTCCACCAACGCGGCGCTGACCTACGGCGGCAAGTCCTGGTTCGCCATGAACGGCATGATGAACGAGCTGTCCGAAGACATGGCCAAGGGCCAGGGCGAAGCGCTGACCACCTACGCCGTGGTGCTGGGCGTGGCGCCGGAAGACCGCGCGCACTTCGCCGCCGTGACCCACGAACACTTCCAGCAGATCTTCAGCAAGGCTGACGTGACCGCCGAGGACGTGCACACCAACACCCTGGCCGTCCTCAAGGCCGACCCTCGCCTGGCCAAGTACGCGACCCAGGCCTAAGCCAGGCCCCGCCCGCTTCCTTCGGGGAGCGGGTTTTGTTCTTTCGCAGCGGCCCTCTGTCGGGAAATGCCGGCCAGTCATCAGCAATGACGGTGGAATCGAGCCTGCTCGCTCCCGCATGGGTTGACCGGCCGTTACCCGTCGAACCCTTTTTGACGATTTCAAGTTGCCACCTATGCTCAAACGCCTTGCCTGGCTGGCGCTGTGTGCCTGCGCCCCGCTGTCCGCCGCGCCCCACCTCGATCCCCAACGTTTGCAGCAACTGGCCAACGACCGCTTCTGGATTTCCCTGGGCCACTACGAGACCGCCAAGCTCGGCGGCTGGCGCAGCTATGTCAGCGATAGCCGGTTCTTCCTCGCCGCCGACGGCAACGAACACCCCGACCGTGAACTGGCCGCCACCGTGCAGGCGCTGTACGCACCGGCCAGCCTCGGCGAGCGGCACGCCCAATGCGTGTACCCGGCCCGTACCCGCTGGCTGAAGGCGCAACTGAACCTCAAGGACCTGCCGGCCCCGGACTGCGCCGAATTCCGGCAATGGTTCAAGGACGTCTCGCCCCACAGCGCGGTGATGATCTTCCCGGCGGCCTACCTCAACAGCCCGTCGTCGATGTTCGGCCACACGCTGCTGCGCATCGACCAGGCCGACGTGCAAAGCGACAAGACGTCGCTGCTCAGCTACGCGATCAACTTCGGCGCCTACATCGAAGGCTCGGACAACAGCATCCTCTACGCCTGGAAAGGCCTGATGGGCGGCTATCCGGGGCTGTTCGCCCTGGTGCCCTACCAGGAAAAGCTCTCCGAGTACCGCAGCCTGGAAAACCGTGACCTGTGGGAATACCGGCTGAACCTGACGCCGCAGGAAACCGCGCGCATGGTCGAGCACGTGTGGGAGCTCAAGCAGATCAAGTTCGACTACTTCTTCTTCGACGAGAACTGCTCCTACCGCCTGCTCGAACTGCTGCAGGTGGCCCGCCCGGGCCTGCGCCTGACCGAACAGTTCCCGCTCACGGCCATCCCCACCGACACCGTCAAAGCGGTGAAGGACGCGGGCCTGGTCGAGCACATCGAATACCGTCCGTCCCGTGAGCGCGAACTGCTCAGCCGCGCCGAGCCGTTGAGCGACGAGGAACAGGACTGGGTGCTGAAGGTCAGCGCCGACCAGCAACAGTTGCAGGCGCCCGCCTTCAAGGCCCTGCCCCGCGACCGTCAGGCGCTGGTCATCGATGCCGCGTACCGCCTGGAGCGCTACCGCGCCAACGGCCAGGAGCGCGATCCGCAACGGGCCCAGCGCAGCTTCGAACTGCTGCGGGCGATCAACAAGAACCCGGCGCCGGAGCTGGAGATCCCCCGCCCCGGCCTGCCCGAGGACGGACACGAATCGCGCACCTGGCAGGCCGGCCTGGGCACCCGCGGCGACCGGGCGTTCGGCGAGTACGGTCTGCGCATGGCCTACCACGACCTCAACGACAACGGCGAAAGCTTCCCGCTGGGCGCGCAGATCGAAATCCTGCAGATGAAGCTGCGCCAATACGAGGGCAACGATTGGCAGTTCCAGCGGCTGGACCTGGCCACCATCCGTTCCCTGACCCCGCGCAACGCGCTGCTGCAGCCGTTGTCGTGGCAGGTCACCGGGGGGCTTGAGCGGGTGCCGGGCAAGCACGACGACGAAACCCTGGTCAGCCACGTCAACGGCGGAGGCGGCGGCACCTGGCAATTGGGCGAGGACATGCTCGGCTTCGCCCTCGGCACGGTGCGGATTGAACACAACAACGACTTCGCCGGGTTCATCGCCCCCGCCGCCGGCTTCAACAGCGGCGTGCTGTGGAAAAACCCGCTGGGCAACCTCAGCCTGGAGGCCAAGGGCGATTACTTCACCAACGGCGAAGTGCGCCGCAGCCTGAGCCTCAACCAGCAGTGGGAACTGTCGCGCAACCTCGGCCTGCGGCTGAGCGCCGAACGCGAATTCAGCCATCTGGCCACCCCGCAGACCGAAGTGATGCTTGAGGTGAAGTGGTATCACTACTGATCCCCCCATATCCCCTGTAGGAGCGAGCCTGCTCGCGATTCGGTTCTTCAGCCGACGAATGCGTGGGCTGGCACACCGCTATCGCGAGCAGGCTCGCTCCTACAGGGGATTTGCGCACGCTCAACAAATTGCTCACATGCCTTTCACGCACACCGGACGAATCCGCTTCTAGACTTTCCCGTATCAGCCGTGAAACGGCCCGGGAGAACGAGATGTGGCGGTGTGCGGGATTGCTGGGCGTGTTGTTGCTGGTCGGCGGTTGCCAGAGCACCCATGAAGAGTTGATCGCCAGAGGTTATCCACCGGCCTTCGCCGACGGTTTCGATGACGGCTGCGTCAGCGGCCGACAGGCGGCCGGCTCGATCAGCGGAGAGTTCCGCAAGGACGTGCCGCGCTACCTCAAGGACGCGCAGTACGCCGAAGGCTGGAGCGACGGTTTCCGCCAGTGCCAGGCCATGCTGGAAAACAAGGATCGCGACGACTACCGCAACGAGCACTGGGACGAGCGCGAACGCGCCTGGCAGCAGCAGAAGGATCGGGACGCGGCGCGGGCGTATCGCTCGCCTTAGGTCGTTTCCAGACAACCGCGTCCGAACGATGCCTGCGACCATGGGTCGACTCCCTAAGAAGGCCCGTCAAAGGAGGCGACCATGAGCCGCGCTTTCGTCAATGAGGACAACGCCGCCGCGCAGGCCGACCAACCGGTCGAGCGGCAGGTCAGCACGCAACCCAACTACGTCACGCCCCAGGGCTTTGCGCTGCTGCAGGCCAAAGTGGCGGAACTGCAGGCCCTGCTGGCCGAGCAATCGGAAAAGGGCGATCAGGCCGACAAGCAGCGCCTGGCCGATCTCGACCGGGACTTGCGCTATTTCATGCAGCGCGTCGGCAGCGCCCAGGTGGTGCCCGCCGCCACCTCGACCGACAAGGTGCAGATCGGCAGCTGGGTGACCTACGCCGACGAGCACAACACCGAACGCCGGGTACAACTGGTGGGCGAAGACCAGGCCGACGTCGCCCGCGGCCTGATCAACTGGAGCTCGCCCCTGGGCCGGGCGCTGCTGGGCGCCCGGCTCAACGACGAAGTGCTGTGGCAGCGCCCGGCCGGCGATCGGGTGATCGAGGTGATCCGCATCGAACCGGCCTAGGCGGCAATCTTCACTGACGCCATCGCCAGCAGGCTGGCTCCCACAGTCGAGGGCGTCGGATCAGTCCCCGGTGATGTCGGATGCACCGGCCCAATCGCTGGCAAGCCAGCTCCCACAGGGTTCGCGCTGGCCGCAGATCATCGGCAGGTTGGCTTCCACAGGTTTCGCGCTGGCCGCAGATCATCGGCAGGCTGGCTTCCACAGGTTTGCGCTGGCCGCAGATCATCGGCAGGCTGGCTTCCACAATGTGGGTGGCGGACACGGAACCTGTGGGAGCCAGCCTGCTGGCGATGGCCTTGATGCGGTTCCACTGAAAGTACGCAGGCCAAAAAAAACGGAGCCCTAAGGCTCCGTTCTCTTTCATGCCACCAGCCGGATCAGGCCAGCTTCTTGTGGCGAACACGGTGCGGCTGGGCCGCGGCGTCGCCGAGGCGTTTCTTGCGGTCGGCCTCGTACTCGGTGTAGTTGCCTTCGAAGAACACCGCTTGCGAGTCGTCTTCGTACGCCAGGATGTGGGTCGCGACGCGGTCAAGGAACCACCGGTCGTGGGAGATCACAATGGCGGCGCCCGGGAAGTCCAGCAGGGCCTCTTCCAGGGAACGCAGGGTTTCGACGTCGAGGTCGTTGGACGGTTCGTCGAGCAGCAGGACGTTGCCGCCCTCCTTCAGGGTCAGCGCCAGGTGCAGACGGCCGCGCTCACCGCCGGACAGATCCTTGACGAACTTCTGCTGGTCGCCGCCCTTGAAGTTGAAGCGGCCGACGTAGGTGCGCGACGGAATCTCGTAGCTGCCGATGCGGATCTGGTCGGAACCGTCGGAGATCTGCTGGAACACGGTCTTGCTGCCGTCCAGGTCTTCGCGGCTCTGGTCCACGCAGGCCAGCTGCACGGTCTCGCCGATCTCGATGCTGCCGGAGTCCGGGGTTTCCTTGCCCATCAGCATGCGGAACAGGGTCGACTTACCGGCGCCGTTGCCGCCGATCACGCCGACGATGGCGCCTTTGGGCATGGAGAACGACAGGTTGTCGATCAGCACGCGGTCGCCGTAGCCCTTGGTGACGTTCTTGAATTCGATGACCTTGTCGCCCAGGCGCGGACCGGCCGGGATGTAGATCTCGTTGGTCTCGCTGCGCTTCTGGAATTCCTGCGACTGCATTTCCTCGAAGCGCGCCAGACGTGCCTTGGACTTGGACTGGCGTGCCTTGGCGCCTTTGCGCACCCACTCCAGCTCTTCCTTCATGGCCTTTTCGTGGGCCGACTGCTGCTTGGATTCCTGGGCCAGACGATCGGACTTGGCTTCCAGCCAACCCGAGTAGTTGCCCTCGTAAGGAATGCCCGCGCCGCGGTCGAGTTCCAGGATCCAGCCGGCGACGTTGTCCAGGAAGTAACGGTCGTGGGTGATCGCCACCACGGTGCCCGGGAAGTCGTGCAGGAAGTGTTCGAGCCAGGCGACGGAGTCGGCGTCCAGGTGGTTGGTCGGTTCGTCGAGCAGCAGCATGTCCGGGGCGGACAGCAGCAGGCGGCACAGGGCCACGCGGCGTTTCTCACCGCCGGACAGGTGTTCGACCTTCGCGTCCCATGCCGGCAGGCGCAGCGCGTCGGCGGCGACTTCCAGCTGACGCTCCAGGTTGTGGCCGTCGCTGGCCTGCAGGATCGCTTCGAGCTTGGCCTGTTCGGCGGCCAGCTTGTCGAAGTCGGCGTCCGGCTCGGCGTAGGCGGCGTAGACCTCGTCCAGGCGGGCCTGGGCGTCCTTGATCACGCTGACCGCTTCCTCGACCACTTCGCGCACGGTCTTGGCCGGATCCAGTTGCGGTTCCTGCGGCAGGTAGCCGATGTTCAGCTCCGGCATCGGGCGGGCTTCGCCCTCGAACTCGGTGTCGACGCCGGCCATGATTTTCAGCAGCGTGGATTTGCCCGAGCCGTTGAGGCCGAGCACGCCGATCTTGGCGCCAGGGAAGAAGGACAGCGAAATGTTTTTCAGGATTTCCCGCTTCGGCGGAACAACTTTGCCCAGCCGATGCATGGTGAAGACGTATTGAGCCATGGAGAACCTAGGGTCAGTGACGGATGAATGAGTGGAGCGCAGGCGATGCCTGGCCAGACCGGTGCGCGTCGTTCAGTTGAGAGTGCCCAATGCGTGCGCGCGGAAAAAGTCTGAGTCTAGGAGCTGGAACGCTCCCGCGTAACCGGCAAAGCTACCTGAATGACGGAAGGCAGTCCAGCCGAGCGGGGCTGGCACTTCGCCACAACTCAAGGCATGCTAGCCGCCCTTCGGGCGTCCGGCTTATAGTGCACGTCGCGCCAGTCCAGCCAAACCGCAGGATTCCAGCTTGTCCAATGTCACTCCGCCAGCCTCTGTGAGCAGCACCCAACCGGCGCCCGGCTCGCCCCTGCGCGGAACATTGAAAGGCGCGCTGGCGACCCTGGTGCTTCTGCTGCTGGCGCTGCTGTTCTGGCAACTGCTCGACCAACTGCGCGAAACCCAGAAGAACCAGCGCCAGTACACCATCGACTACACCGCCGATCTCGCCTCCCAGGTCAGCCTGAACATGGCGCTGAACGCGCAGATCGCCCTCAACCTGCTACCGATCGTCGAACAGCCGCAATCGGCCGACGAACAGCAGGCGCTGTTGCGCAAGCTGCAGCAGTCGCTGCCCGACCTGCGCAGCCTGGCGCTGCTCAGCCCGTCCGGCAAGGTGCTCAGCGACAGCGACGCCGCCAGCGAAGACGCCGACTACCTCGGCGAACTGGTGCGCCGCAGCCGCGCCCAGGCCCACTATTTCAGCAACGCCGACGACGGTTCGGTGGTGCACCTGCTGCTGCACCAGGCCAGCGGCAGTACCCGCGGCTATTGGGCGCTGCGCCTGACCCCGACCTTCTTCGCCTCGCTGACCAAACAGGGCGACACCGGCATCCGCCCGCTGTGGCTGGTGGAAAACCGCATCAACCATCAGATCATCAGCCGCGACGAAGTCCTGCCTTCCGCCCGCACCAGCACCCTGACCCCGGACGACCTGGCCAACAGCGTGCTGACCGTGCCGCTGAGCAGCAGCGACTGGCAACTGCGCGGCCTGTTCGACCGTCAGCGCGTGCTCGAGCAACTGTTGCCGGCCTTCATCGGCAAATGCCTGCTGGGCCTGGCGTTCTCGCTGCTGCCGTTCATCGCGCTGCTCAACATGCGCCGCCGCCAGCGCCAACTGCATGAAGGCCGGCGCCGCTACCAGGACATCTTCGAAGGCACCGGCGTGGCCCTGTGCGTGCTGGACCTGTCCGGGCTCAAACAGGTGTTCGACAAGGCCCGCCTGCAGACCAGCGACCAGCTCAAGGCCTGGCTCGACCACCCGCAGCAGCGCCAGCAGCTGTTGCAGGAACTGCGCATCACCGAGGTCAACCAGGTGGCGCTGCAACTGCTCAACGTCAATTCCTGCGAGCACGCCTGGCAGCTGCTGATCGACGGCCGTCCGCACACCCACTGCGCCATCGGCAACCAGGTGCTCGACGCCGTGCTCCAGCAACAGAAGCAGCTGGAGCTCGAAATCAAGCTGCCGGACATCAACGGCCGCGACCAGCACCTGTGGCTGGTGCTGCGCCTGCCGCAGGAACAGCACGACTACAAAGCGGTGATCCTGAGCATCAACGACATCACCAGCCGCAAGCTGATCGAACTGTCGCTGCTGGAGCGCGAGGGCTTCTGGTCGGACGTGGTGCGCACCGTGCCGGACCACCTGTACGTGCAGGACGTGATCAGCCAGCGGATGATCTTCAGCAACCATCACCTGGGCCAGACCCTCGGCTACAACCGCACCGAACTGCATCAGATGGGCGAGTACTTCTGGGAAATCCTGCTGCACCCCGAAGACGCCGACTACTACCACCGCTCGCGCCAACTGCAGCGCCACGCCGGCTACAGCCAACTGCTGCAGTGCCAGTTGCGCTTTCGCCACCGCGACGGCAAATGGCGGCGCTTCGACATCCGCGAACAGGCGCTGGCCCGGGACAAGCACGATCAGGTCACACGGATCATCGGCGTGGCCAAGGACATCACCGAGCAGATCGAGGCCAGCGAATCCCTGCGCGACAGCGAGCAGCGCTACCGGATGCTCGCCGAAAGCATCAGCGACGTGATCTTCTCCACCGACAGCAAGATGTCGCTCAACTACGTCAGCCCTTCGGTGCAGGCGGTGCTGGGCTATGACGCCGAGTGGATCTTCCAGAACGGCTGGCAGTCGACCATCGCCAACCCGCAGCAGCTGACCGGCATCTATCACCTGATGGACCGCGTCAGCAAGGCCTTGGACAAGCCCGAACAACTGGCGCTGCTGCGCAGCCAAGTGCAGACCCAGATGTTCCTGTTCGACTGCCTGCGGGCCGACGGCCGCAAGATCCCGATCGAGCTGCGCCTGGTGCTGGTGTGGGACGAGCACGGCGCCTTCGAGGGTGTGCTCGGCGTGGGCCGCGACATCAGCCAGCAGCGCCGTGCCGAAAAAGACCTGCGCATGGCCGCCACCGTATTCGAGCACTCGACGTCGGCGATCCTGATCACCGACCCCGCCGGCTACATCGTCCAGGCCAACGAGGCGTTCAGCCGGGTCAGCGGCTACGCGGTGGCCGAAGTCCTCGACCAGTTGCCGAACATGCTCACCGTCGACGAGCAGCAGGACGCGCACCTGCGCTATGTGCTCAAGCAACTGCACCAGCACAGCACCTGGGAAGGCGAAGTCTGGCTCAAGCGGCGCAACGGCGAGCATTACCCGGCCTGGGTCGGCATCACCGCCGTGCTCGACGACGAAGGCGACCTGGCCAGCTACGTGTGCTTCTTCAGCGACATCAGCGAGCGCAAGGCCAGCGAGCAACGCATCCACCGCCTCGCCTACTACGACGCCCTGACCCACCTGCCCAACCGCACGCTGTTCCAGGACCGCCTGCACACCGCGCTGCAGTCCGCCGACCGGCAGAAGTCGTGGGTGGTGCTGATGTTCCTCGACCTCGACCGCTTCAAGCCGATCAACGACTCCCTCGGCCACGCCGCCGGCGACCGCATGCTCAAGGACATGGCCACGCGCCTGCTGGCCTGCGTCGACGATGACGACACCGTGGCGCGGATGGGCGGCGACGAATTCACCCTGTTGCTGCAGCACCGCTCCAGCCGCGAGATGGCGCTCAACCGGGCGATCCACGTGGCCGAGCAGATCCTCGCCAGCCTGGTGAAACCGTTCGTGCTCGAAGGCCGCGAGTTCTTCGTCACCGCCAGCATCGGCATCGCCTTGAGCCCCCAGGACGGCAACGAGCTCAGCCAACTGATGAAGAACGCCGACACCGCGATGTACCACGCCAAGGAACGCGGCAAGAACAACTTCCAGTTCTACCAGGCCGACATGAACGCCAGTGCGCTGGAGCGCCTGGAGCTGGAAAGCGACCTGCGCCACGCGTTGGAGCAGAACGAATTCGTGCTGTATTACCAGCCGCAGTTCAGCGGCGACGGCAAGCGCCTGACCGGCGCCGAAGCCCTGCTGCGCTGGCGTCATCCGCGTCGCGGGCTGGTGCCGCCGGGGGACTTCATCCCGGTGCTGGAAGAGCTCGGCCTGGTGGTGGACGTCGGCGACTGGGTGATCGCCGAAGCCTGCCGCCAACTCAAGACCTGGCACCAGAGCCGCGTACGCGTGCCGAAGGTGTCGGTGAACATCTCCGCCCGGCAGTTCTCCGACGGCCAGCTCGGCACACGGATAGCCACCACCCTGCGCGAAACCGGCCTGCCGCCGGCCTGCCTGGAACTGGAGCTGACCGAAAGCATCCTGATGCGCGAAGTCAGCGAGGCGATGCAGATCCTCGACGGCCTGAAGAACCTCGGGCTGAGCATCGCGGTGGACGACTTCGGCACCGGTTACTCATCGCTGAACTACCTCAAGCAGTTCCCGATCGACGTGCTGAAGATCGACCGCACCTTCGTCGACGGCCTGCCGTCCGGCGAGCAGGACGCGCAGATCGCCCGGGCGATCATCGCCATGGCCCACAGCCTCAACCTGGCGGTGATCGCCGAGGGCGTGGAGACCCACGAGCAACTGGACTTCCTGCGCGAGCACGGCTGCGACGAGGTGCAGGGCTACCTGTTCGGCCGGCCGATGCCGGCGGGGCGGTTCGAGGCGCAGTTCAGCAACGATGCGCTGTTCATGTTCGACTGAGGATCTGCGGCGCTGCCATCGCTGGCAAGCCAGCTCCCACAAAGTTTGATGTCAATCATGAAGTTCGTGGTTATCAGCGGTTACTGTGCGAACTGGCTGGCCAGCGAAAAGGCCGGCACGGACGCCACGCATTCGGCCATGAACGCCACTTGTCTGCGACATGATGTCGTTTCATATGCCATCCAAAACCCGTTGGGTTAGAATGCCCCCCTTTTCTGCCCCGATCCTTGAGGACCGCCATGTTCAGCCGTGATTTGACTATTGCCAAGTACGACGCCGACCTTTTTGCCGCCATGGAGCAAGAAGCTCAGCGCCAGGAAGAACACATCGAGCTGATCGCTTCGGAAAACTACACCAGCCCTGCGGTGATGGAAGCTCAAGGCTCGGTGCTGACCAACAAGTACGCCGAAGGCTACCCGGGCAAGCGCTACTACGGCGGCTGCGAATACGTCGACGTGGTTGAGCAACTGGCCATTGACCGCGCCAAGGAACTGTTCGGCGCCGACTACGCCAACGTCCAGCCGCACGCAGGCTCCCAAGCCAACGCCGCGGTCTACCTGGCCCTGCTGTCGGCCGGCGACACCATCCTGGGCATGAGCCTGGCCCACGGCGGTCACCTGACCCACGGTGCCAGCGTGTCCTCCTCCGGCAAGCTGTACAACGCCATCCAGTACGGCATCGACGCCAACGGCCTGATCGACTACGACGAAGTCGAGCGCCTGGCGGTCGAGCACAAGCCGAAAATGATCGTGGCCGGTTTCTCCGCCTACTCGCAGGTGCTGGACTTCCCGCGCTTCCGCGAAATCGCTGACAAGGTCGGCGCCTACCTGTTCGTCGACATGGCCCACGTGGCCGGTCTGGTCGCCGCCGGCGTCTACCCGAACCCGGTGCCGTTCGCCGACGTCGTGACCACCACCACCCACAAGACCCTGCGCGGTCCGCGTGGCGGCCTGATCCTGGCGCGCGCCAACGCCGACATCGAGAAGAAGCTGAACTCCGCCGTGTTCCCAGGCGCCCAGGGCGGCCCGCTGGAGCACGTGATCGCGGCCAAGGCGATCTGCTTCAAGGAAGCTCTGCAGCCTGAGTTCAAGGCCTACCAGCAACAAGTGGTGAAGAACGCCCAGGCCATGGCCGGCGTGTTCATCGAGCGCGGTTTCGACGTGGTGTCCGGCGGTACCCAGAACCACCTGTTCCTGCTGTCGCTGATCAAGCAGGAAATCTCCGGCAAAGACGCCGACGCCGCACTGGGCAAAGCGTTCATCACCGTGAACAAGAACTCCGTGCCTAACGACCCGCGCTCGCCGTTCGTCACCTCCGGCCTGCGTTTCGGCACCCCGGCCGTGACCACCCGCGGCTTCAAGGAAGCCGAGTGCAAGGAACTGGCCGGCTGGATCTGCGACATCCTGGCCGACCTGAACAACGAAGCGGTGATCGACGCCGTTCGCGAGAAGGTCAAGGCCATCTGCAAGAAGCTGCCGGTGTACGGCGCCTAACGGCAGCCTGAACCCCAGCACGGAAAACCGGCCAAGCGATTGGCCGGTTTTTTTTCGCCCGCAAAAACCCGTTTCCCTGACTCGCGCCCCTTTCCCCAAGCAACTTTCCCTCATGCCATTCAAGACTTGAAACAACAACACCCCATCACTATCGACCACACCAAAGAACTAACTGTTATCGTTCACCAAATTCGCCAGCGCCAATAAATCCATCCACACGACAACACCAAAACATACAACTAAGAAACAATCCAAATGCCACTCACCACTGGAATTCAAGGAAGAACCCATGAGAACAAACAGGCAAGACTCTTTCATCGCAACATTAGCAATGGACACTCAGCACGTTAACTTTCTTGGCCTGTTGCACGAAACTCCTGCCACACGCCTGGACACACAGTTTTCCGGTGGCTTTTTCACTGGCGCACCGAAACAGAAAAACGACAGCCACCTGCTGGGCCATCGCTCCCGACAGGACATCCCCAATCCCGCGCCAATGACGATCTACTTCCGCTGCACGGACGACTATTACCACCTCTATGTAAGGTCCCACCCCGTCTATGCAGGATACTGCCTGAGCAAAGACCCTTCCGGCTTCCTCGGGGCGTTTCTCCCGGCCGGTCGCGACACCACCTCCTTCAATCTGCTGAACCTGGACAACCGCGTCATCACGCTGCCGGACCTGACCCGCGACACCCACCTCATCCGGCTCCAGGCACGCAGCGCCCGGCATGTCGGCAGCCTCCGCCGAAGAGGCGCGCCCTACCGCTACCTGGGCGAAACCGACAAGGAAGGCATCGTGTTCAAGCTGCGGATCATCGAGCGCAACGCATCGTTCCTGAGTGACCCGGACGAAGTCTGACCCACGCCTGCCCGACGCACTTCAACTTCCCGCGACACTGCACTTTTCAACGAACATTCAGAACGCTGAGCATCCTATGAGCACCGACCAGGAAAAATCCTTCATTGCAACTTTCAGCACCCCTCTTGGAAACCCTCACTTTCCAAGACTGACCTACGGCAAGAAAGTCTCGACAATGCGCCCCGACTACGTGCCCTTCACTCTTTCTTCCCACATTGATGTTTCCGATTATTTGTTCCTGAACCCAAACGTCGCACCCGACGCACTGACGTTTTATTTCAGATGCCTCGACGACTATTACACGATCTATATTCTGACTCCCGGAGACTATTACTACAGGACTGTCAGCAAAGAGCAGGAAGACTTCCTGAACGCCTATGCCACCGAAGACGGCGACCAGACCACTTTCAACTTGCTGAACGCCCGCGGCAAGATCGTCACGCTGGATCGACTCGGCAGCGACACACCCACCGTCCGGATACAGACGCGGGCCGGCAAACTGCTCCGGGCCGGATTGAGCCGGAACCGATATGACCCCAAGGTCGGCACGTTCATCCGAACCGACCCCAACCAGAGTTCGACCGCACTGGACTTCAAGCTGAACATCCTGCAGCGCAACGCGCCCTACTGATCCGGCATCGCAAGGATCGCACCGCCTACCCGACGCCAAGGTGCGGACATGACCGTCCGCGCTTTGGCCTCTTCACAAGCAAGGCAAGATAACCGGCAGCACCGAACCACTGGTCAGACCGGTCAAGCCAATTTGTCATTTTTCACTTGCACCCCTCCCGAAACAGCGCCTATTCTGCCCCCGCACTGGACATACCGGTAAGACCACAATAATTAAGTCCTCAATCCGAAGCGCCACGCGCCCGGCAGCCAGGACACCGACCAGGATTCCTCCCATGCTCAGATGGTGCTCGCGTTCGATCTTCCTCCAAGTGGTTCTCGGCCTGATGCTCGGCATCGTCTGCGGACTGACCCTCCCCGAATACTCGGCCCAGCTCAAACCGCTGGGCGACGGTTTCATCAAACTGATCAAGATGCTCATCGGCCTGATCGTGTTCTGCGTGGTGGTCAGCGGCATCAGCGGCGCCGGCGACCTGAAGAAGGTCGGGCGCATCGGCCTCAAATCGGTGATCTACTTCGAAGTGCTGACCACCCTCGCCCTGGTGATCGGCCTGGTCTTCGCCTTCACCACCGGGATCGGCAGCGGCGCCAACATCCACCTGGAACAGCTGGCCGCCGCCGACATGGGCGACATCGCCGAACGCGGCCAGCACATGCACACCACCACCCAGTTCCTGATGGATCTGATTCCGGCATCGGCCCTCGGCGCCTTCGCCGACAACAACATCCTGCAGGTGCTGCTGTTCTCCGTCCTGTTCGGCAGCGCGCTGAACCTGGTGGGCGAGGCGGCCTCCGGCATCTCGCGGCTGATCAACGAACTGAGCCATGTGATCTTCCGGATCATGGGCATGATCGTGCGCCTGGCGCCCATCGGCGTGTTCGGCGCCATCGCCTTCACCACCAGCAAGTACGGCCTGGATTCGCTGCAGCACCTGGGCAGCCTGATCGGCCTGTTCTACCTGACCTGCGCCGCCTTCGTGTCCCTGGTCCTGGGCCTGGTGATGCGTCTTTCGGGCCTGCGCCTGTGGCCGTTGCTCAAGTACCTGCGCGAGGAACTGCTGATCGTGCTCGGCACCGCGTCCTCCGACGCCGTGCTGCCGCAAGTGATGCGCAAGCTCGAACACCTGGGCATCGGCAGCTCCACCGTCGGGCTGGTGATCCCCACCGGCTACTCGTTCAACCTCGACGGCTTTTCGATCTACCTGACCCTGGCCATCGTCTTCATCGCCAATGCCACCGGCACGCCGCTGGCCATGACCGATCTGCTGACGATCCTGCTGGTGTCGCTGATCACCTCCAAGGGCGCCCACGGCATTCCGGGCTCCGCGCTGGTGATCCTGGCCGCGACGCTGACCGCGATCCCGGCGATTCCGGTGGTGGGCCTGGTGCTGGTGCTGGCGGTGGACTGGTTCATGGGCATCGGCCGGGCGTTGACCAACCTGACCGGCAACTGCGTCGCCACCGTGGCCATCGCCCGCTGGGAAAGGGACATCGATGTGCAACGGGCCAACAAGGTGCTCAGCGGCGAGCAAGGCTATACCTTTCAGCCAAGAAAACCGGCCGCCCGGGCGGCGGCCAAAGAATTCTGAATGACCGCCGTGCCTGCCGGAGCGCAGGCACGGCCCATGGAGCGAACACGTGATTACTACTTCAACCGTCGTCAACTCAGTGGTGGAAAAACTCCGCGCCGCACTGGCCCGAGGCCAGTGGCGTTCCGGCGACATGCTGCCGGGCCAGCGCGAGCTGGCCGAACAACTGGGCATCAGCCGCCCGAGCCTGCGCGAGGCGGTGACCGTGCTGGAAACCCTGGGCCTGGTGCGCTCGATGCCCGGCAAAGGCGTGGTGGTGCTCGAGGCGCAGGCCGAGGACACGCAGAGCCCCGACAGCGCCGTCGCCCGCGCCAGCCTCGAGGACGTCCTGCAACTGCGCTACACCTTGGAGCCGTTCATCGTCGGCCTGGTGGCGCAGTCGGTCGGCAGCAAGGAAGTCGGGCAACTGCGCCTGACCCTGATGGACATGCGCGAAGCCCTCGACGCCGGCGACAGCGAAGCCGGGGCCAACGCCTACATCGCCTTCCACGAAGAACTGTTCGCCCTGACCGCCAACCCGATCTTCCAGAGCGTGGTGCAGCAGACCGGCAACGCCCTCAAGCAGAGCGCCGAGGTGCTGCGCAATTCGCCGCAGCACCTGGCCGAACGCCTGGAAGAGAACGAAGCCGTGGTGCGCGCCATCCGCAACCGGAACAGCGCCCAGGCCAGCGCCGAAATGCGTCGGCACATCCTGCGCGAAGGACGCCGGATGGGGATCGAGCTGAAC
Source organism: Pseudomonas sp. B7(2017) (assembly GCF_002112745.1). Taxonomy (NCBI): domain Bacteria; kingdom Pseudomonadati; phylum Pseudomonadota; class Gammaproteobacteria; order Pseudomonadales; family Pseudomonadaceae; genus Pseudomonas; species Pseudomonas sp. B7(2017). The sequence goes on from NZ_NEIP01000006.1 coordinate 107,420, forward strand.
ATTCCGGATGACCACCTCGGCAACTGAATCGCCTCACACGGGAGACCTGTCATGAACAGCCTTGCCACGTCGCCTCACACCCGCCGGATGTCGGCGGCCCTGCCCTTCCCCGGCCTGCGGGCGCCGGCGGAGGATCTTTATCGGCAATTGTTCGAGGCGATCCTGGAGCAGCGGATCGGGCCTGCGGACCGCTTCACGGAAGACAGCCTCAAGGCGATGTTCGGCGTCAGCCGCGCGCAGGTGCGCCGGGTGCTGACGCGGTTGTCCCATGAGCACGTCATTGTGTTGCGCACCCATCATCGGCCACGGGTCGCCGAGCCCGATGCCGAGCAGACCCGGCAAGCACTGCACGCTCGGCGCCTGGCCGAAGCCACGCTGGTGCGCATGGCTTGCCGCAATGCATCGCCTGACGGGCTCAAGCGCCTGCGGGCATGCGTGGAGCGCGAGCGCCTGGCCCTGGCGCAAGCCGAAAACGGTGCGGCGATCCGGCTGTCCGGGGAGTTTCATCTGCAACTGGCGCAGTTGGCGGGGAATGCGCCGTTGGCGCACTTTCTCGGCAGCCTGGTGCCGTTGACGTCGCTGGCCATTGCGCGCAATGCCGGGCAGGCCCCCGAGGGCGACTCCTGGCAGGCGCATTCGGCGATCGTCGAGGCGGTGGCAGATGGGGACGCGGACAAGGCAGCGGTGCTGATGAGCCGTTACCTGGAGCGCCTGGAGGACAGACTGCTCCACCCGACCCGCGAACACAGAGCCGCAGGCTAGATCGACTTCGCGGGCAAGCCTGCTCCCACAGTGGCCGGCGCCGCCCAAAACCTGTGGAAGCCCTCCTGCCGGCGCCGCGCCCTCAGCCTGCCATTTCGGCAAACCCTGCCCGGATCTTCTCTTCAGGCAGGTCATCGGCGATGAACACGATCACACTCTCTCGCGCCTCGCCGTCGGCCCATTCGGTGTCCCAGTCGAAACCGTACAGCTTGAGCACGCCCTGGAAGACCAGCCGCCGATCCTCTCCGGCAATGCTCAGCACGCCCTTGTAGCGCAGCAGTTGCCGTCCATGCTCCTCCAGCAGCTCGTTCATGAACCCGCTGAGGCGGTCGATGTCCAGCGGCCGGTCGGTGCGCAGCACCAGGCTGGAGATGCGGTCGATGGACGGCGCCTGGCGCACCGGCCTCAGGCTCACCCCGCCGCCCAGGTCGGCATTGAGGTTGAAGCCCCGCACGTCGAGCAGTTCGGCCAGGTCGATCCGGCCGTGCTCGACCACACGGATGGGCGCCCGCCGGTTGATGCGCGCCAGCCGCTCGCTCAGGGCGGTGAAGGCGGCTTCGTCCACCAGGTCCGTCTTGCTCACCAGCAAGCGGTCGGCGAACCCGACCTGCGCCTGGGCGATGGTCTGGGACAGGTGCAGGTCGGCGTGCGCGGCGTCCACCAGGGTGATGATGCCGTCGAGCAGGTAGCGCTCGCGCAGTTCTTCGTCGATGAAGAAGGTCTGCGCCACCGGTGCCGGGTCGGCCAGGCCGGTGCATTCGATCACCAGCCGGTCGAAGGCGATTTCGCCGCTGTCCAGCCGTTCGAGCAGCAGGTACAGGGCCTTGGTCAAATCAGTGTGGATGGTGCAGCAGACGCAGCCGTTGGCCAGGGTCATGACCTGCACGGGCTCATCGCCGAGCAGTTGGGTGTCGATGCCGGCGTCGCTGAATTCGTTTTCGATCACGGCGATCTTCAGGCCGTGCTCGGCCTTGAGCAGGTGGCGCAGCAAGGTGGTCTTGCCGGCGCCGAGGAAACCGCTGAGCACCGTGACGGGAATGGGAGAGGACAAGCGTTTTCTCCTGATCTGAAAGAATCACAAAACAAATGTGGGAGCCAGCCTGCCGGCGATGAGGGCGGGTCAGTCGGCATCGTTGCCGAATGACGCTCCGCTATCGCCGGCGGGCTGGCTCCCACAGGTTTACCGCGTCGGCCGCAGGCTGTCAGCTCAACAGCACTTCGGCCCGCCCTTGCCGCCGTAACGGGCCTCCTGACGTTCCCGGAAGAACGTCTCGTAGTCCATCACCGGCTTGTCCGGGTGCTTGGTCTGCATATGCTCGACGTAAGTGTCGTAGTCGGGCATGCCGACCATCAGGCGTGCGGCCTGACCGAGGTATTTACCGAGGCGACTCAGGTCATTGAACATGGTGCAATCCTCAGGTTACGCGTCCGGCAGGGCGTGGAACGGCGATTCTTTGTCCGTGCGTTCTTTTTTGCCCCAGGCGGCGATGCCGACCTTGAGCGCATAGAACAGGATGCTGAACACCACGAACAGGAACAGCGCCGTCAGCGTCGCGTTGGTGTAGGCGTTGAAGATCACATGCTGCATCTGCTCCACGCTCTTGGCCGGCGCGAGCACCTGGCCTGCGGCCAGCGCATCGCTGTACTTCTTGGCCAGCGACAGGAAGCCGATCGCCGGGTTGGCGTCGAACAGCTTGATGAAGCCTGCGGTGGTGGTGCAGATCAGCAGCCAGGCGGCCGGCAGCAGCGTGACCCAGATGTAGCGCTGACGCTTCATCTTGATCAGCACGACGGTGCCGAGCATCAGGGCGATGCCCGCCAGCATCTGGTTGGAGATGCCGAACAGCGGCCACAGGGTATTGATGCCGCCCAGCGGATCGATCACGCCCTGGTACAGCAGCCAGCCCCACATCGCCACGCAGCCGGCGGTGGCGATCAGGTTGGCGGTCCAGGACTCGGTGCGCTGCAACGCCGGCACGAAGGAGCCGAGCAGGTCCTGCAGCATGAAGCGCCCGGCGCGGGTGCCGGCGTCCACGGCGGTCAGGATGAACAGCGCCTCGAACAGGATCGCGAAGTGGTACCAGAACGCCATGGTGTTCTCGCCCGGCAGGACACTGTGCAGGATCTGCGCGATACCCACCGCCAGGGTCGGCGCACCGCCGGCGCGGGCCAGGATGGTGGTTTCGCCGATGTCGTGGGCCACGGCCTGCAGCGCATCCGGGGTGATGGCGAAGCCCCAGTTGCTGACCGCCGTCGCCACCGCCACCACATCACCGCCGACCACGGCGGCCGGGCTGTTCATGGCGAAGTACACGCCCGGCTCGATCACCGAAGCGGCGACCATTGCCATGATGGCCACGAAGGACTCCATCAACATGCCGCCGTAACCGATGTAGCGGGCGTTGGTTTCGTTGTCCAGCAGCTTCGGCGTGGTGCCGGAGGAGATCAGCGCGTGGAACCCGGATACCGCACCGCAGGCGATGGTGATGAACAGGAACGGGAACAGGCCGCCCTTCCACACAGGGCCGGTGCCGTCGACGAACTGGGTCAGCGCCGGCATTTTCAGCTCGGGCATGGTGACCAGGATGCCGATCGCCAGGGCGATGATGGTGCCGATCTTGAGGAAGGTGGACAGGTAGTCGCGCGGGGCGAGGATCAGCCACACCGGCAGCACCGCCGCGACGAAGCCGTAGCCGATCAGCATCCAGGTGATCTGCACGCCGGTGAAGGTGAAGGCCTTGGCCCACACCGGATCGGCGGCGACCTGCCCGCCCAGCCAGATCGAGCCCAGCAGCAGCAACACGCCGATCACCGAGATCTCGCCGATGCGGCCCGGACGGATGTAGCGCATGTAGACGCCCATGAACATCGCGATCGGGATGGTCGCCATCACGGTGAAAATGCCCCACGGGCTTTCGGCCAGGGCCTTGACCACGATCAGCGCCAGCACCGCGAGGATGATGATCATGATCAGGAAGCAGCCGAACAGGGCGATGGTGCCGGGGATGCGGCCCATTTCCTCGCGCACCATGTCGCCCAGGGAACGGCCGTTGCGGCGGGTGGACATGAACAGGACCATGAAGTCCTGCACCGCGCCCGCCAGCACCACGCCGGCGATCAGCCACAGGGTGCCGGGCAGGTAGCCCATCTGCGCCGCAAGCACCGGGCCGACCAGGGGGCCTGCGCCGGCGATGGCCGCGAAGTGGTGTCCGAAGAGAATGTGTTTGTTGGTCGGCACGTAGTCCAGACCGTCGTTGTTGATCACGGCGGGGGTGGCCCGGCGCGGATCGAGCTGCATCACATTGTTTGCGATGAACAGGCTGTAGTAGCGGTACGCGACCAGATAGATGGCCACAGCGGCGACCACGATCCACAAGGCGTTGATCGCCTCGCCTCGACGCAAGGCCACGACGCCCAGGGCGCACGCCCCTACGATTGCCAGCACCAGCCAGGGTAAGTGGCGTAGCGGGCTATTATTATTTTTCATTTTATTATTCCAGCCAGGGTGGACAAGAAAGACAGCCACCCCGAGTTTAGCGCTGTTGGCCGTAAAGACCATACCCGACATTGGTCTGAGGCCGCTGCGGGCTGGTCGCGTCCGGCGGGCCGGGTCTATAGTCAGCGTACCTTCAAGAGGAGTGCGCCATGAGCGAGCGTCGCCGCTTCAAACGTATTGCGTTCGATGCCAAGACCGAATTGAGCCAGGGCGAGCGCATCTGGCCGGTGAAGCTGGTCGACCTGTCACTCAAGGGATTTTTGATCGAGAAGCCGCAGCCGTGGCTCGGCGATCCGAAGCAGGATTTTTTCGTCAGCATCCACTTGAGCGACGAGGTCGAGATCACGATGGACGCCCAGCTGGCGCACGAGGACCGCGGCCAGCTGGGGTTCGTCTGCCGGCACATCAGCCTGGAGTCGATCCAGCGCCTGCGGCGGCTGATCGAGCTCAACCTGGCGGACGAGTCCGAGCTTGAGCGCGAACTGGCTGCGCTGATCGAACTCTGAGCAGCGACGATCCCCTGTGGGAGCCAGCCTGCCGGCGATGGCGGTTTTCCCGTCGAATCGATCGTCACGGGGAGTCTGCTATCGCCAGCAGGCTGGCTCCTACAGTGAATCGGCGGTTATTCGAACAGCGAATCCAACGCCTGCTCCAGCCGCGTCACGGCAATGATCTGCAAGCCTGGCGGCGCTTCCTTCGGCGCATTGCCCTTGGGCACGATCGCGCGCTTGAAGCCGTGCTTGGCCGCTTCCTTCAGGCGCTCCTGGCCGCTGGGCACCGGGCGCACCTCACCGGACAGGCCGACCTCACCGAACACCAGCAGGTCGTGGGGCAACGGCCGGTTGCGCAGGCTCGACATGACCGCCGCCATCAGCGCCAGGTCCGAGGCGGTCTCCAGCACCTTCACGCCGCCGACCACGTTGAGGAACACGTCCTGATCGTGGGTCGGGATGCCGCCGTGACGGTGCAGCACCGCCAGCAGCATCGCCAGGCGGTTCTGGTCCAGACCCAGCGTCACCCGGCGCGGGTTGGCCAGATGGCTGTCGTCCACCAACGCCTGAACTTCCACCAGCATCGGCCGAGTGCCTTCCCAGGTCGCCATCACCACGCTGCCCGGCACTTCCTCCTGAGCACGGGTCAGGAAAATCGCCGACGGGTTGGAGACTTCCTTCAGCCCTCTGTCAGTCATGCCGAACACGCCCAGTTCGTTGACCGCGCCGAAACGGTTCTTCACCGCCCGCAGCAAGCGCAGCCGGCCATCGGACTCGCCTTCGAAATACAGCACGGTATCGACCATGTGCTCCAGCACGCGCGGGCCGGCCAGCGCGCCTTCCTTGGTGACGTGGCCCACCAGGAAAATCGCCGTGCCGCTCTGCTTGGCGTAACGCACCAGCAGCGCCGCGCTCTCGCGCACCTGGGACACGCCGCCCGGCGCCGATTGCAACTGTTCGGTGAAAATCGTCTGGATCGAGTCGATCACCATCACCCGGGGCTTTTCCTGTCGGGCGGTGGCGATGATGCTTTCGATGCAGGTTTCGGTCATCACCCGCAATTGGTCCTGCGGCAACCCCAGACGCCGGGCGCGCATCGCCACCTGCTGCTGGGACTCCTCGCCGGTGACGTACAAGGCCGGCATGCTGCGGGCCAGGTTGCACAGGGTCTGCAGCAGGATCGTCGATTTGCCGATGCCGGGATCGCCGCCGATCAGCACCACCGAACCGTCCACCAGGCCTCCGCCCAGCACCCGGTCCAGCTCGCCGGAGGCGGTGGAGAAGCGCGGGACTTCCTCGACGCTGACTTCGGCCAGCGTCTTGATCTGCGCCTGCTGCCCCGCCCAGCCGGTGCGGCCGCTCGGCGCCGCCGCCCCGCCGCTCTCGACCAGGGTTTCGGTCAGAGTGTTCCAGGCGCCGCACTCGCCGCACTGCCCCGCCCATTTGGGAAAGGTGGCGCCGCACTCGGTGCAGCCGTACATGCGCTTGGCCTTGGCCATCTGAACCCCCGGCAAAAACCGCGATGATAACGCAGCCGCGGCCGATGGGCGCAGCGGCGCTCATCGGCCGACGGCATTCGCACCTCAGTCCGCCAGGTTGGCGGCCAGCGCCTGGACCCGCGCCAGGTCGCCCTTGGCCACTTTCGCCACCCCGGCGCCGTACTCAGGGTCGGCCTTGTACAGGAAAGACAGGATGATGTGCTTGCTCTCATCATCCGCCCCCGCCAGCGAAGCGCCGAAGCTGGCGATCAGATCCTTGCGCTCCTGGCGGCTGTACGAGCGGTACAGATCCCCAGCCTGCCGGAAGTTCTGCTCACGCTGGATCTTCGCCTGCTGGGTGCGGCCTTCCAGGGCCGTCTGGCTGTAGCGCGCCTGCGGCGTCTCTTCCCGCGGCTGCAGACGGCTCGGCTGAAAGTTCACACCGGAACGGCTGGCGCCGGCATTCATCGCGCCGTCCTGATTGCCGTTGTTCACGGCGACCTTAGGTGCGTTGATCGGCAACTGCATGGCGTTGGTGCCGATACGGTGAAGTTGCGTATCCGCATAAGCGAATACCCGGCCCTGCAACAAACGGTCTTCGGAAGGTTCGATGCCGGGAACCAGATTACTCGGCGCCATGGCAACTTGTTCGGTTTCCTGGAAGACGTTCGACGGATTGCGGTTCAACACCATTTGTCCAACTTTTCGCTCAGGAACACCGGGCCAGATCTTGGTTGCGTCCAATGGATCGAAATCAAACTTGGACAGATCTTCTGGTTTTAGCACTTGGATGTACAAGTCCCACTTTGGAAAGTTGCCCTTCCCGATATTGGCCACCAAGTCATGGGTCATATGACTGTAGTCCTGCCCTTGAACTTTCACGACTTGTTCTGGCGTCAAATTCTTGATGCCCTGCAAACTTTTCCAGTGAAACTTCACATAGTGAATTTCGCCCTTCGCGTTGACCAACTTATAGGCATGCACACTGTTACCGTCCATCTCCCGGTAACTGGCCGGCGTGCCAGAGTTGGAATACAGCTCCGTCAGGGTGCGTGTGGCTTCCGGAACATGGGAGAAGAAGTCGAAGCGCCGCGAGTCGTCGTCCAGGTTGGTGCGCGGATCCGGCTTGAACGCGTGCACCATGTCCGGGAACTTGATCGCATCGCGGATGAAGAAGGTCGGGAAATTGTTGCCGACCAGGTCCCAGTTGCCGTCGGCCGTGTAGAACTTGGTGGCGAAGCCGCGCGGATCGCGCAGGGTCTCCGGGGAGTGGTTGCCGTGCACCACCGATGAGAAGCGCACGAAGACCGGCGTGACCTGACCTGCGGCGAAGACTTTGGCCTTGCTCAGGTCGCTGAGGTCGGCGCTGGCGGTGAAGGTACCGTGGGCACCGGTGCCGCGGGCATGCACCACACGTTCCGGGATGCGTTCGCGGTCGAAGCGCTGGAGCTTCTGGATCAGTTGCACGTCCTGCAGCAGCACCGGGCCATTGGCGCCGGCGGTCTGCGAGTTCTGGTTGTCGCCGACCGCCGCGCCGTTGTCGCGGGTCAACGGGGCGGCGCTGACGGAAAGGGTCAGCAGGCTGGCGGTGAGTGCAGCGAAAGTGCGGCGGCAGGGCAATGCCCCAAGGCCAAGTGCGGAAGTCATGTGCGGTTCCTCTGTCTTTTCGAAGGCGCATCCAGGTGCGCCAGTCAGAGGCTAGAGAACCGTTCCCGCAAACATAAATAGAAAATTCGTAACGCCATGATTGACAGATTTTTCTTCCGGATCAGCGGCTTACGGTCTATTTCCCGCGCGATTAGTGGCACTTTGCAAACTAATCGTCGAAAGATGTGTCGATAAAAGCGAGCATTGTAAGGAGGTGTTTCGCGCAGGCCGCGTTTCGCTGATTTACACTGCCAACACCAACCTCATCTGTAACAAGGAAATAACCTATGGGCGTGCTAAGTGAGTTCAAGGCCTTTGCGGTCAAAGGCAATGTGGTCGACATGGCCGTCGGTATCATCATCGGTGCCGCCTTCGGCAAAATTGTGTCGTCCTTTGTCGGCGACGTGATCATGCCCCCGATCGGCCTGCTGATCGGCGGCGTGGATTTCAGTGACCTGGCCATCACGCTCAAGGCCGCCGAGGGCACTGCGCCCGCCGTGGTGATGGCCTATGGCAAGTTCATCCAAAGCATCCTGGACTTCATCATCGTCGCCTTCGCCATTTTCATGGGCGTCAAGGCCATCAACCGCCTGAAGCGCGAAGAGGCCGTGGCCCCGAGCCTACCACCCGTGCCGACGAAGGAAGAGGAGCTGCTGGGCGAGATCCGCGACCTGCTCAAGGCCCAGAACAACCGGCCCTGACGCGTTGCGGCATGAACGGAAGAACGGCGCCCTCGGGCGCCGTTCTTTTTACCAGTAGTTCTCCACCGCCACCTGCCCCGGACGCCGGGTAAGGCTCAGGCTCATGTGCCGCCGCTTGAGCAGGGCCCGGGTGTCGTCGATCATCTGCGGGTTGCCGCACAGCATGACCCGCGAATGCTCGGCCGACAGTTCCAGCCCTGCCGCGCGCTCCAGTTCGCCGCTCTCGATCAGGGCAGTGATGCGGCCGTTGAGGGCCCCGGCGTACGGCTCGCGCGTCACCACCGGGATGAACCGGAACTTGTGCGCATACGGCGCCAGGTAGTCACGCTGCATCAGATCGCCGATCAACGCTTGATAGGCCAGCTCCCGGGCCTCCCGCACGCTGTAGACCAGGACGATGCGTTCGAACCGCTCCCAGACCTCGAAGTCCTGCAGGATCGACAGGAACGGCGCCACCCCCGTGCCGGTGGACAGCAGCCACAGATCCCGGCCGTCGACGAAACGGTCCAGGGTCAGGTAACCGAAGGCCTGGCGCTCCACCAGCAGCGAATCGCCTTCGCGCAGGCGGCTCAGTTCGCTGGTGAACTCCCCGCCCGGCACCACGATCGAGAAAAACTCCAGAAACTCGTCAAACGGCGACGACACCATGGAGTAGGCCCGCCACACCGTGCTGCCGTCGGCCTTGGTCACCCCCAGGCGGGCGAATTGCCCGGCCCGGAAGCGAAAGCCCGGATCACGGGTGGTGCGCAACGTGAACAGGCTGGGGGTCAAGGGCTGCACGTCAAGCAAGGTCTGGCGGGTGAACTTGTCTGCGCTGGCGGTCATGGGCCACTCCAATCGACGATGCGGCCCAGTGTCGCGCAAACTCGCACACTAATACACCGACAATTAATAGTGTTATTTGCACAAATAGCAATTCCCCTCATTTGAGAACAAACGGTTCATCATCCGTTAGTTTTTACATGACGAGTTAAATGCTTGACCGTAGAGCGACCTAATAACACTTTATGCCGATATCAAATGCTTAAAGAGCAAAAAAATCCGCACTCGATGTAGGAATCGTCCTACACTCCGGTGCGTGCCTCTTGTTGGATCCAAGTTGCACCCCCGCGAAACACCTTACGGAGAGCCTGTAATGGAAATGTGGAAGGAGTCGCAGTTAAAGCAGCTGACTTTCGCCAAGGAAATAGATACCGCGTACCCGATCCTGTTGAGATTCGCCGAAAACATTGGCTTCAACTTTTGTGCTGTCTCAGTGACATCATTGCGCCGGGAAACGCCGTTCACCACCTTGAAAATCAATAACTACTCAAACGCCTGGAACAACCACTATGAACAAGAAAACTATGTAGAGTCGGATCCAGTAGTAGCACACTGCAATCGTTCCATGCTGCCCATTGTCTGGAGCGAAGAACTGTTCTCAAAGACTCCGAAGTTATGGAGCGCCATGCTGGAACATGAACTGCAGCACGGCTGGTCACAATCGTTCCATCACGAGGAATCCGGACTCTGCAGCATCCTGAGCCTGGGCCGAAAGCACTGCCCGATCAGCCCGCTGGAGCTGTACGAACACTTCGGCTACATGTTCTACGTCACCAGCCATCTGAGCGAAATGCTCGCCCGGACCCTGCCCAGGAAACCGCCCGGCGCCCGCCAACCGCACTTGTCGGCGCGCGAACTGGAGGTCCTGAGACTCTCGGCCGCCGGCAAGACCGCGTATGAGATCGCCCGCATCCTCAGTCTGAGCGAACGCACCGTGAACTACCACGTGCAGAACGTCATCGAGAAGCTCAACGTGTGCAACAAGATCTCCGCCGTCATCGCCGCCGCGCGGGCCGGGATCATCTGAACGGTCGCCTGTCGCCGTCCCCCGAAAACTTGCAGGTAATCACCCCGAAAAAAACGTACCATTCGCAACCTTCCCGAGTGATGACGTGAATGCCACGCCGCAGTCCGCTCGGAGGGTTCCGCCGCACCACACTGCGGGCCGCGGGACACCCGATGAACCGCCAGAGTCCCCGCCCCATGCCTTTGCTCGACACGCCCTTCGCCAGTCTCGACCTGATCCGCCAGCCCGAACAGCAGAATGAACCGCTGCAGGCATTCGATGCGGCCGACGAGTACCTGCTCAACCACCTGGCCGAACAGCAGCCGGCGGCCGACACGCGGGTACTGGTGCTCAACGACAGTTTCGGCGCTCTGGCCATCAGCCTGGCCGGCAAGGTGAACGTCAGCAGCAGCGGCGACTCGTTTCTGGCCTTTCAGGGCCTGGAGAAGAACCTGACCCGCAACGGCCTGCCGTTCGACGCCGTGCGGGGCATTGCGGCGAGCGAACCGCTGACCGGGCCGTTCGACCGGGTGCTGATCCGCGTGCCGAAGACCCTGGCGCTGCTGGAGGAACAGCTGATCCGCCTGCAAGGCCAGCTCGCCCCAGGCGCGCAAGTGGTGGCGGCGGCGATGATCAAGCACTTGCCCCGGGCCGCCGGCGATCTGCTGGAGCGCTACATCGGCCCGGTGCAGGCTTCGCTGGCGGTGAAAAAGGCACGCCTGCTGATCGCCACGCCCGAAGCCCGGACAGCGGCGACGTCCCCTTACCCGACCCGCTACCGTCTCGAAGAGCCGGCCATCGAGCTCCTCAACCACGCCAATGTGTTCTGCCGCGACGGGCTGGACATCGGCACCCGCGCCTTCCTGCCGCACCTGCCGAAAAACCTCGGCGGCGCACGGGTGGCGGACCTGGGTTGCGGCAACGGCGTACTGGCCATCGCCAGCGCCCTGCAGAACCCCGATGCCCATTACACGCTGGTGGACGAATCGTTCATGGCGGTGCAGTCGGCCCGCGAAAACTGGCGTGCGGCCTTGGGCGAACGTGACGTGACCGTGCGCGCCGCCGACGGTCTGGCCGGGCAGCCGGCGCAATCGCTGGACGTGGTGCTGTGCAATCCGCCGTTCCATCAGCAGCAGGTGGTCGGCGACTTCCTCGCCTGGCGCATGTTCCAGCAGGCCCGCGAAGCGCTGGTGACAGGCGGTGCGCTGTACATCGTCGGCAACCGCCACCTGGGCTATCACGCCAAGCTGGCGCGTCTGTTCCGGGGCGTCGAGCAAGTGGCGGCCACGCCCAAGTTCGTGATCCTCAAGGCGCGCAAGTAAGCCAAGCAAAAAAAGCCCTCCAAGAGGAGGGCTGCAAAACCGTGCCTCGCGGCAACGGGACGGGATGATTCAGTGGGTGGTCAGGCCGGCCGCATTCATGAACAGGCGCATCAGGCTGGCGGCGATGAACAACGCGCCGACGCTGCCGACCCAGATCAGGGCCAACCAGCCGAGCCGCTGCCACAGCGGCTTTTTTTCGGCTTCTTGAATGTCGTGCAGTGAAGGTTTGCCGGACATTGCAGGGTTCCTCAGTCGGTTCGGTGGCGCCTGCCCTCAGGCCATCACGGGCAGGCTCTTCTTTATCGGGAACTAGTGATAGCCGTCCTCATGGGTGACCTTGCCGCGGAACACGTAGTAGCTCCAGAACGTGTAACCCAGGATGAACGGGATGATGAACAGCGTGCCGACCAGCATGAAGCCCTGGCTCTGCGGTGGTGCGGCGGCGTCCCAGATCGAGATCGACGGCGGCACGATGTTCGGCCACAGGCTGATGCCCAGGCCGCTGTAGCCGAGGAAGATCAGCACCAGGGTCAGCAGGAACGGCATGTAGTTGGCGTTGCGCGCCACGGCCTTGAGCAGGCCGTACATCGTCACCAGCACGAGGATCGGCACCGGCATGAACCAGAACAGGTTCGGCACGCTGAACCAGCGGGTCGCGATCTCCGGGTGGGCCAAAGGCGTCCAGAGGCTGACGATGCCGATCACCGCCAGCAGCACGAACGCCAGCGGCCGCGCCAGGTCATGCATCTGCTGCTGGAGCTTGCCTTCGGTCTTCATGATCAGCCAGGTGCAGCCGAGCAAGGCGTAGGCCACCACCAGCGCGGCGCCGCAGAACATCGTGAACGGCGTCAGCCAGTCCAGCGGTCCGCCGGCGTATTGCCGGTCGACCACCGGCAAGCCGTCGATGAAGGCGCCCAGCGCCACGCCCTGGAAGAAGGTCGCGGCGATCGAACCGCCGATGAAGGCCTTGTCCCACAGGTGCCGCTTGTCGTCCTTGGCCTTGAAGCGGAACTCGAAGGCCACACCGCGGAAGATCAGCCCGATCAGCATGAAGATCAGCGGCAGGTACAGCGCCGACAGCACCACCGAATAGGCCAGCGGGAAGGCGCCGAACAATGCGGCGCCCCCCAGCACCAACCAGGTTTCGTTGCCGTCCCAGACCGGGGCGACGGTGTTCATCATCACGTCGCGGTCGGTCTTGCCGGGAGTGAACGGGAAAAGGATCCCGATCCCCAGGTCGAAGCCGTCCATGACCACGTACATCATGATGCCGAAGATGATGATCACGGCCCAGATCAGCGGAAGATCGATACCCATGACTCAAATCTCCTTGGTCAGGCTGCGGTCGGCGTCGGCGCCATCGTCGTCCGCGGCGGACAGCGGACGGGCCGGCGTGCGTTTGCGGCCGGGGCCGCCGTCGTTGGTTTCCTTGCCCTCGTCGGTCTTCGGCCCCTTGCGCACCAGGCGCATCATGTAGCCCAGGCCGGCGCCGAACAGCGCGAAGTACACCACCACGAACATGATCAAGGTGATGCTCATCTGCATGAAGCTGTGGTTGGAGGACGCGTCCGCCGTGCGCATCAAGCCGTAGACTACCCACGGCTGACGGCCGATCTCGGTGGTGAACCAGCCAGCGAGGATCGCGATCAGGCCCGACGGCCCCATCCACAGGGCCAGGTACAGGAACGGCCGCGAGGTGTAGAGCGAGTCACGCTTGCGCAGCCACAGGCTCCAGAGGCCAGTGAAGATCATCAGGAAGCCGAGGCCCACCATGATCCGGAACGACCAGAACACGATGGTCGAGTTGGGCCGGTCCTCCGGCGGGAACTCCTTGAGCGCCGGCACCTGCTTGTCCAGCGAGTGGGTCAGGATCAGGCTGCCGAGGTACGGGATCTCCACGGCGAATTTGGTCTTCTCTTCCTTCATGTCCGGCCAGCCGAACAGGATCAGCGGCGTCGCCTCGTTACCGACGTTTTCCCAGTGGCCTTCGATGGCGGCGATCTTCGCCGGCTGGTGCTTGAGGGTGTTGAGGCCGTGGAAGTCGCCGATCACGGCCTGGATCGGCGCGACGATCAGGGCCATCCACATGGCCATCGACAGCATCTTGCGGATCGCCGGGTTGTCTTTGCCGCGCAGCAGGTGCCAGGCCGCCGAGGCGCCGACGAAGAACGCCGTGGCGACGAACGCGGCAGTGGCCATGTGCATCAGCCGGTACGGGAACGAAGGGTTGAAGATGATCGCCAGCCAATCGGTGGGGATCACCTGGCCGTTGACGATCTCGAAGCCTTGCGGGGTTTGCATCCAGCTGTTGGACGCGAGGATCCAGAAAGTCGAGATCAAGGTGCCGATGGCCACCATGACCGTGGAGAAGAAGTGCAGGCCGCGTCCGACCTTGTTCCAGCCGAACAGCATCACGCCGAGGAAACCGGCTTCGAGGAAGAACGCCGTGAGCACCTCATAGGTGAGCAACGGGCCGGTGACGGAACCGGCGAAGTCGGAGAACCGGCTCCAGTTGGTGCCGAACTGGTACGCCATGACCAGCCCCGAGACCACCCCCATGCCGAAGTTGACGGCGAAGATCTTCGACCAGAAATGGTAGAGGTCACGGTAGGTGTCGTTGCCGGTCTTCAGCCACAGGCCTTCGAGCACCGCCAGGTAGCTCGCCAGTCCGATGGTGATGGCGGGAAACAGAATGTGGAACGAGATGGTGAACGCGAACTGAATTCGGGCGAGATCGAGTGCCTCTAAACCGAACATAAGTCTTCCTCTGTCAGGTGGTACAGGCTGCCGGGCTTGTGGCCCGGTACCCACTGCCCCCACGGATATGGAGTGCGGCGAATTCGGATTCGTTCTTCTTTTTACGCGCACCCAACGCGGGGAGCCTGGCCGGACGGCCGCCAGACCACTTCCCGCAAGGGTCTTGATCTGGATCAATCAACGTTGAAAGAGTAGTCCGATTTCCGACGGCGAACTGCGTGGTCTTTTGCCGCGTGACAAGTTGCCTCATAGCTTCGGCAACGCGCTGAAATACATTGGCGAGCGCCTTGGAGCACAGCCCCCCGAAAAATCGGTGTCTAGCTAACTAAATTTTTCTACATGGCAACTTTTGGTTACAGACTGGTGATAACCTCGCGACTCCCCTCTCGCACACGTCCGGCCCTCCGATGCCCAGCCAAGCGCCTTTGCTGCTCCGCCACCACCGTCCTTTCATTGCGTTCTGGCTGGCCCGGATCTTCACCGCCAGCGGCTTTCAGATGCTCACCGTGGCCATCGGCTGGAACCTCTACCAACTGACCGGCAATGTGCTCGACCTGGGCCTGGTGGGCCTGGTGGAGTTCGCGCCCCGGGTGCTGTTCATGCTGCACACCGGGCATGTCGCCGACCGCTACGACCGGCGCAAGGTCGCGGCGATCTGCCAGTCGCTGCAGGCGCTGATCGCCCTGACGCTGGCCATCGGCAGCGCCACCGACCACGTCACCCGCGAACTGATCTTCATCCTCGCCTTCCTGCTGGGCGCCGCGCGCTCCTTCGAGATGCCCACCACCCAGGCCCTGCTGCCGAGCATCGTGCCCACCGTCCTGTTCCCCCGGGCGGTCGCCGCCGCACAATCGGCCCAGCAGTCGGCGACGATCGTCGCCCCGGCGCTGGGCGGCTTGCTCTATGCGTTCGGCAGCGTGTGGGTCTACGGCCCGACCGTGCTGCTGTACGTGATCGCCTGCACCCTGATGCTCAACCTGCCCGCGCGCCAGACTCCGCTGAACAAAGGCAAGGCCACGCTGGATTCGTTGCTGGCGGGGATCCGCTTCATCCGCAGCCGCCCGGACATCCTCGGGGCGATCTCGCTGGATCTGTTCGCGGTGCTGCTCGGCGGCGCCACGGCGCTGCTGCCGGTGTTCGCCAAGGACATCCTGCTGACCGGCGCCTGGGGTCTGGGCCTGCTCCGCTCGGCTCCGGCGGTGGGCGCATTGCTGATGTCGCTGTTCCTGGCGCGGTTCGCCGTGGAACGTCATGTCGGCCGGGTGATGTTCACGGCGGTCGGCGTGTTCGGCGTGGCGACCATCGCCTTCGGCCTGTCGACCTCGTTCTGGTTCTCGCTGGCGGTGCTGGTGGTGCTGGGCGCGGCGGACATGATCAGCATGGTGATCCGCGCCTCGTTCGTGCAGCTGGAAACCCCTGACGAGATGCGCGGCCGGGTCAGCGCGGTGAACGGCCTGTTCATCGGCGCCTCGAACCAGCTCGGCGAATTCGAGTCCGGTCTCACCGCCCACTGGTTCGGCACGGTGCCGGCGGTGGTCATGGGCGGCATCGGCACGCTGGTGGTGACCGGCACCTGGATCAAGCTGTTCCCGACCCTGGCCAGCCGCGACCGGATGCATGTGCCGGTGGAGGAAGCCAAGGCCTGAGGCGACTCAGGCCTGCCCCGGCCCCTCTGTCACTTGATGTAGAGCTGGGTCGACAACGTGTTGCGCGGCGCGTTGATCGAGGTGTTGGTGAAGGTGAAGGTGCCTTCCTGCTTGGCGCCCAGGTCGAACTCATAGAGAGAGCCGACGGTTTTGCTGCCGGGGGTGCATTCGGTCAGGTTGCCGGTCTGGAAGGCGCAGACCGGGCTGCGGACGCCGTCCACCTCGAAGCCGTCCAGGGAGGCCTGGGGCTGGCTCTGGCCGTAGCCGATCTCCAGCACATAGACCTTGATGCCCGATCCGCCGTGGTCGCATTGCGTGCGGGACTGGCCGTCTTCGATGTCTTCCAGCCCGCAGGCCGCCGACTGCACCTTGATCACTTTCACTTCGCTCAACGGCGGCGCCGACGCCGCCAACGCCGCCGGCACCGCGGCCAGCAGTGCGGCCGTCAACCCGGCGGTTTTCATCCAGCGCTTGCTCATGCGTTCCATCCCCCAAAAAACAGCGCGCAGTATGGCGTACTTGGCGCAGACACAAAACTTCGCCGACGATCGACACCGACATCCGCCATATTCCCCGCGCTGCTGGTATGATGCGCGGCTTTTTCCGGCCCACAGCAAAATCCCAGGCGCATCCGGCGACCTGTGCTTTGCTGTTGAGGTCGATACATTCACGGCGCCACGCGCGCCACGGGGAGCAGACATGCTGGAAAGGCTGTTTCAACTCAAGGCACACAACACCAACGTGCGGACCGAGATCCTGGCGGGCGTCACGACGTTCCTGGCCATGGCCTACATCCTGTTCGTCAACCCGAGCATCCTCGGCGAGACCGGCATGGACAAAGGCGCGGTGTTCGTCGCCACCTGCCTTGCCGCCGCCATCGGTTCCACGGTGATGGGCCTGATCGCCAACTACCCGATCGCCCTCGCGCCGGGCATGGGCCTGAACGCCTTCTTTACCTACACCGTCGTGCTGCACATGGGCCACACCTGGCAAGTGGCGCTGGGTGCGGTGTTCATTTCGGCCGTGTGCTTCTTCCTGCTGTCGATCTTCCGCATCCGTGAATGGATCATCAACAGCATCCCCCTGCCGCTGCGCTCGGCGATCGCCGCCGGCATCGGCCTGTTCCTGGCCCTGATCGCCCTGCACAACGCCGGCATCGTGGTCGGCAACCCGGCGACCATGGTCGGCCTCGGCGACCTCAAGCAACCGGCCCCGATCCTCGCGACCCTGGGCTTCGCCCTGATCGTCGCCCTCGAAGCGCTGAAAGTGCGCGGCGCCGTGCTGATCGGCATCCTGGCGGTGACCATCGTGTCGATCGTCATGGGCTTCACCCCGTTCGGCGGCGTGACCTCGATGCCACCGTCGCTGGCCCCGACCTTCCTGCAGCTGGACATCAAGGGCGCGCTGGACATCGGTCTGGTCAGCGTGATCTTCGCCTTCCTGTTCGTCGACCTGTTCGACAACTCCGGCACCCTGATCGGCGTCGCCAAGCGCGCCGGCCTGATGGGCAAGGACGGCCACATGCCGAAGATGGGCCGCGCCCTGATCGCCGACAGCACCGCCGCGATGGCCGGTTCCCTGCTGGGCACCTCCACCACCACCAGCTACATCGAGTCCGCCGCCGGCGTCAGCGCCGGGGGCCGCACCGGCCTGACCGCCATCGTCGTCGCGATCCTGTTCCTGCTGGCGCTGTTCTTCTCGCCGCTGGCGGCCAGCGTGCCGGCCTTCGCCACCGCCCCGGCGCTGCTGTTCGTCGCCGTGCTGATGACTTCGGGCCTGGCGGAAATAGACTGGGAAGACATCACCGTCGCCGCGCCGGTCGTGGTCACCGCCCTGGCGATGCCGTTCACCTACTCCATCGCCAACGGCATCGCGTTCGGCTTCATCGCCTGGACCGCCATCAAGATCCTGTCGGGCCGCGCCCGTGAGCTGAACCCGGCGCTGGTGATCCTGTCGATCCTGTTCGTGATCAAGTTGGGTTGGTTCAACGCATGACTTTCGATTCCCAGGCCTACGCCGCACAGCTTGCCGACAAGGTCACGCGCCTGCGTGACCTGCTGGCCCCGTTCGATGCACCGGAGCCTTCGGTGTTCGACTCGCCGTTGCAGCACTTTCGTCTGCGCGCCGAATTCCGCCTGTGGCGCGAGGCCGGCGAGCGCCATTACGCGATGTTCTCCCAGGAGGACAAGCGCACGCCGATCCTGATCGAGCAATTCCCGATCGCCAGCCTGCGCATCAACCAGCTGATGCCGCAGCTCAAGGCGGCCTGGCAGGCCAGCTCGGCGCTCAGCCACAAGCTGTTCCAGGTGGAGTTCCTGACCACCCTGGCCGGCGATGCGATGATCACCCTGTGCTATCACCGTCCGCTGGACGAGCACTGGCACGTGGCGGCATCGAAGCTGGCGGCGGACCTGAACGTCAGCGTCATCGGCCGCTCCAAGGGCAAGCGCGAAGTCATCGGCCGCGACTATGTGGTGGAGAAGCTCGACGTCGGCGGCCGCACCTTCAGCTACCGCCAACCGGAAGGCGCGTTCACCCAGCCCAACGGCACCGTGAACCAGAAGATGCTCGACTGGGCCTTCGAGGCGCTGGGCGACCGTGAGGACGACCTGCTGGAGCTGTACTGCGGCAACGGCAACTTCACCCTGCCGCTGGCCACCCGCGTGCGCAAGGTGCTGGCCACCGAGATCAGCAAGACGTCGGTCAACGCCGCGCTGAGCAACCTCAGCGAAAACGCTGTGGATAACGTCACCCTGGTGCGCCTGTCCGCCGAAGAGCTGACCGAAGCCCTGAACGAGGTGCGCCCGTTCCGCCGCCTGCAAGGCATCGACCTGAAGAGCTACGAATTCGGCAGCGTCTTCGTCGACCCGCCCCGCGCCGGCATGGATCCGGACACCTGCGAGCTGACCCGGCGTTTCGACAACATCCTGTACATCTCCTGCAACCCCGAAACCCTCGCGGCGAACATCGCCCAGCTGCACGACACCCACCGCATCACCCGTTGCGCGCTGTTCGACCAGTTCCCGTGGACGCACCACATGGAGTCCGGGGTCTTGCTGACCCGACGCTGAGCGTCAGGAACGCATACCAAAAAGCCGTCGTGACCGACGGCTTTTTTGTGCCTGCCCTGCTCCCCTCCGAAGGCGCCCTCCCGGCGCCGTCGCCGAAAGCCCTTGGCAAAATGGCTCGCATGCCTTTCACGGTGCCTCGGCATTTGCTAAATACAGGGGCTCATTCCCCGGTGCGAGCCATCATGCAGCGACACTTCGACGATCTTCAGTTGGGCAGCATCGAACTGTTCTGCCTGGCCGCCGAGGCCGGCAGCTTCACCGGCGCGGCACTGGCGGCGGCGGTAACGCCGGCTGCGGTGAGCCGGTCGGTGTCGCGCATGGAGGAACGGCTGGGCGTGCGCCTGTTCGCCCGCACCACCCGCAGCGTCAAGCTGACCGACAGTGGCCGGCGCTACTACGAAGAATGCCGGCAGGCGCTGGCGCAACTGGTCGAGGCCCAGCGGGAAGTCATGGGCCAGCAGCAGGAGCCGTCCGGCACCCTGCGCATCAGCATCCCCACGACCTACGCCCATCACCGGATCCTGCCGCTGCTGCCGGCCTTCCGGGCACGGTTCCCGCAGGTGAAAGTCGACATCCACATCAGCAACCGCAACATCGATTTCGTCGGCGAGGGCTACGACATGGCGATCCGCGTTCGGGCGATCCCCGATTCGGGCCTGATCGCCCGCCACCTGGAAGACGCGGCGCTGGTGATGGTCGCCAGCCCCGACTACCTCAAGCGCGCCGGAACCCCGCAGACCCTCGACGACCTCGCCGGCCACGAATGCATCCAGTACGAACTGCCCAGCAACGGCCGACGGATCACCTGGCTGTTCTACGACGGGGACACCCCACGGGAGGTTCTGGCGGACGGCAATTTCTGCTGCTCCGACGATGTGCTCGGCGGCGTCACCCTCGCCCGGCACGGCGCCGGCCTGTTCCAGACCTACCGCTTCATCGTCGAAAAGGACTTGGCCGACGGCACCCTGGTGGAAGTGCTCAAGCCCTACGCCGGGCGCTCGCGGCCGTTCACCCTGCTGTATCCGCAGAACCGCCACATGCCGCTGCGGGTGCGGGCGTTCATCGATTTTCTGGTGGGGCAACTGCCGCAGTGAACCGGCAGCGTGCGATCACCGCACACAATACGCCGGGAAAACCGGGGACCGATTGACCAAAGTAACCAGGCAGTACAATTTATCTCCACCGATCGAACCCTTCGACCGAAGCCAACAAGAATAAGTGGAGTTGTCCCCATGCCCCCGATCGTTCTGGTGCTCAACGGCCCGAACCTGAACCTGCTCGGCACCCGCGAGCCGGCGACCTACGGCCACGAAACCCTGGCCGATATTTCCACCCTGTGCGCACGTGCCGCCGACGAGCTCGGCCTGGCCGTGGAGTTCCGCCAGACCAACCACGAAGGCGAATTGCTCGACTGGATCCACGGCGCCCGCAACCGTTGCGCCGGCATCGTCATCAATCCCGCGGCGTGGACACACACCTCGGTGGCGATCCGCGACGCGCTGGTGGCCAGCGAACTGCCGGTGATCGAGGTGCACTTGTCCAACGTCCATGCCCGCGAGCCGTTCCGCCACCACTCCTTCGTCTCCGCCATCGCCACTGCCGTAATGTGCGGCTTCGGCAGCCACGGCTATCGTCTGGCCCTGGAGCATTTCGGCCACCGGTTCAAAGGAGCGCGCGCATGACTCGGCAGAATGCGGTTCTGGCCGGTCTGATCGGCGCAGGCATCCAGGCGTCCCGCACGCCGGCGATGCACGAACAGGAAGGCGATGCCCAAGGCCTGCGCTACCTGTACCGGCTGATCGACCTCGATCAACTGCAACTGGACAGCGACGCCCTGCCCGACCTGCTGTTGGCCGCCGAGCGAATGAACTTCACCGGCCTGAACATCACCTTCCCGTGCAAGCAGGCGATCATCCCGCTGCTCGACGAACTGTCGCCGGAAGCCCGGGGCATCGGTGCGGTGAACACGGTCGTGCTCAAGGACGGCAAGCGCGTGGGGCACAACACCGATTGCCTGGGCTTCGCCGAGGGTTTTCGCCGAGGCCTGCCGGACGTCGACCGTGAACGTGTCGTCCAGATGGGCGCCGGCGGCGCCGGTGCGGCGGTGGCCCACGCACTGCTGAGCGAAGGCGTTCGGCACCTGAGCATTTTTGACGTGGACGCCGGGCGTGCCGAAAGCCTGGCCCTCAACCTCAATCAGCATTTCGGCGAGCGCCGCGCCGTGCTCGGGCAGGACTTGCCGACGGCGCTTAAACAGGCCGACGGCCTGGTCAACACCACGCCGATGGGCATGGCCAAGCTGCCGGGCATGCCGGTGCCGGCGGAACTGCTGCGGGCGCAACTGTGGGTGGCGGAGATCGTGTACTTCCCGCTGGAGACCGAACTGCTGCGCAACGCCCGCGCCCTCGGTTGCCGCACGCTGGACGGCGGCAACATGGCGGTGTTTCAGGCGGTGAAGGCGTTCGAGCTGTTCAGCGGCGTGGCGGCGGACGCGCAACGGATGCTGGCGCATTTCCAGCGCATGAACGGATGAGCGGTGCGAGGGGCCGCCCCTCGCTGACCGTCAGGCTTGCAGGTAGCGCAGCACCGATTCGCAGATCATCTGGCGGTGGCGCTGCTTGATGCTTTCGTCCGGCAGGTCGATCTGGAAGATCTCGCCGAAGGTGTGGCGGTTCGAGACGCGGTAGAAGCAGAACGAACTGATCAGCAGGTGCACGTCCAGCGCATCGAGCCCGGCGCGAAACACCCCTTTCTGCACCCCGCGCTGCAGGATCTCGCTCAGCGAATCGAGGATGGTGTTGTTCATCGCCTTGATCGCGTCGGAGCGCTTCACGTACTCGGCGTTGTGGATGTTCTCGACGCTGACGATCCGCACGAAATCGACGTTGCGGTCATGGTGGTCGAAGGTGAACTCCACCAGCCGACGGATCGCTTCCACCGGCGGCAATTCGGCCAGGTGCAGGCGGCTTTCGGTGTTGCGGATGTCGCCGTAGAGTTTCTCCAGCACCTCGACGTACAGCTGCTCCTTGCTGCCGAAGTAGTAGTAGATCATGCGCTTGGAGGTGTGGATGCGCTCGGCGATCGCATCGACGCGGGCGCCGGACAGGCCCTGCTGGACGAACTCGACGATCGCCTCCTGCAGGATGTTCTCACGGGTCTTTTCCGGGTTGTTCTTGCGACTCTTGCGCGGCTCGGCGACAGGCGAAACGGCGACGGTAAGTTCTGAAGTCATTGTCATTGCGGGCTCACGGCCATCACTGCACAAGCTGGCGATTATGGGCCGCGCGGCACAGTGAAGGAAGCCGAGCAGCCCGTGTTTAATCCCGCGTTTACGAAATACCTACAACTTCGCCTGGCGGGCACCGCCGCTGCGTGCTTTGGCCATCGCCGCCAGCCGCACCGCGACGTTGGCCGCGCCGTAACCGGCGTAACCGTTGCGGCGTTGGATGACCTCGAAGAAGAAGCGTCCTTCGAACGGTTCGGTGTAGACGTGGAACAGCTCGCCGCCCTGAGCGTCGCGGTCATACAGCACGTTGTAGTAGGCCAGCTCGCTGAGGAACTCGTCGTCGAAGTCGAAGCGCGCAGCGAGGTCGTCGTAGTAGTTGAGCGGGATGTCCAGCAACGGCACCCCGGCCTCCTTGGCGCGCCGCACTTGCGCGAAGATGTCCTCGCAGTCGAACGCGATGTGATGCACGCCCGAACCCCTGTAGCTCGACAACGCATGGGAGATCGCGGTGTTGCGGTTCTCGGAAATGTTCAGCGGCAGGCGCACCGAACTGTCGCGGCTGCGCAGCGCCCGGCTCTTCACCAAGCCGTAAGGGTCCGGCAGCACCACCTCGTCGTCGGCCTCGAAATCCAGCAGGCTCTTGTAGAACAGCACCCAGGTGTCGAGGCTGTCCGCCGGCAGCGCCATGGCCATGTGGTCGATGCGCTTGAGGCCGCCGCGGGCCTGGGCGCCCGGCACCAGATTGAAGTCGGTGCCGTACACGTCCGCGTCTTCATCCACCAGATAGATCAGGCTGCCGTCCGGCGCGCGGATCGCCGCCAGCTCCAGTTCGTTGGGCCCGACCAGCCCCCGGTACGGCTGGCCCTTGTAGGCCACCGCCCGCGCCAAGGCGCTGGCGCTGTCCTTGACCCGCAGCGCCGTGGCGCACAGCGACGGGCCGTGGGCCTCGAAATAACTGTGGCCGAACGAATAAGGCTCGGCGTTGAGGATCAGGTTGATGTCGCCCTGACGCAGCAGGCTCACGCTCTTGGAGCGGTGCTGCCCGGCCTTGACGAACCCCAGCCGCTCCAGCCAGTTCGACAGCTTGGCGCCCAGGGCTTCGTCCACGGCGAACTCCAGGAACTCGACGCCGTCGTACCCGCTGGCCTTGGGCGTCTCGAACAGGATCTCGCGGCTGGCCAGCGGCAGCGGCTGCTGCGCCAGGCGCTGACGGGTCTTCTCCTCCAGGTACAGCAGCGAACGCAATCCATCCGCCGCGTTGGCGCGGGTCGGTGCGGCGCGGAACCCGTCGTTGAAGATCTCCAGCGACAGGGGACCGGTGTAGCCGCTCTGGATGATCGGGGCGAGAAACCCCGGCAGGTCGAACTCGCCCTGCCCCGGGAAACAACGGAAATGCCGGCTCCACTCCAGCACGTCCATGGCCAGGATCGGCGCGTCGGCCATCTGCACGAAGAAGATCTTGTCGCCGGGGATGTCGGCGATGGCGCTCGGGTCGCCCTTGAGCGACAGGGTGTGGAAGCTGTCGAGCAGCACGCCCAGGCTCGGGTGGTCGGCCTGGCGCACGATGTCCCAGACCTGTTGATACGTGTTCACATGACGCCCCCAGGCCAGGGCCTCGTAGCCGATGCGCAAGCCACGGGCGCCGGCGCGTTCGGCCAACAGGCGCAGGTCGTCGACCAGGATCTGCCGGTCGCCGAGACTGTCGGCCGAGGCGTTGCTGCACACCAGCACCAGGTCGGTGCCCAGCTCCTGCATCAGGTCGAACTTGCGCTCGGCACGCTCCAGGTTGCGCGCGAGCCGGTCGCGGCGGCAGCCCTCGAAATCGCGGAACGGCTGGAACAGGGTGATGGCGATGCCGAGGTCGGCGCACATCTGCCGGATCTCCCGGGGGCTGC
Organism: Pseudomonas sp. B7(2017); assembly: GCF_002112745.1. Taxonomy (NCBI): domain Bacteria; kingdom Pseudomonadati; phylum Pseudomonadota; class Gammaproteobacteria; order Pseudomonadales; family Pseudomonadaceae; genus Pseudomonas; species Pseudomonas sp. B7(2017). The sequence goes on from NZ_NEIP01000006.1 coordinate 131,740, forward strand.
CGTCGTAGTACAGCAGATCGTTCTCGAAGATCTCGACCCCGTCGAACCCGGCGGCGGCAATGGCTTCGAGCTTTTCCGGCAGGGTGCCGCTCAAGGAAACGGTGGCAATGGATCGCTGCATCTCTCAACTCCCGGTGGAGGCGTCGGCGGCGGGGATGGCGCCGCTTTTGCGGGTGAGCGGATTATTGGTTCCGATCGGTCGCCAGGCAATTTAAAGTGTACTACCCGGTTAGTTTTGCGTGCGATTATCGAACACAATGCCGGTTTGGCGAATTGACGATCTTTCGGCCGCTGCCCAACATCGACGCCACACCGAGCCCGGATGCGAACCGTCGGTCTCGCTGCGAAACGACCCAGAACACCATAAAAATTTCAAGAAACGGGTGGCTTACATGACTCCTTCCCAAAGCTCACACATGGCGCGTGCAGCCATGACCTCTGCCTCCAGCGGCATCGGCGACAAGATCCGCGGCGCCCTGGCCGTCGGCAAGACCCGTTGGGGCATGCTGGCGCTGGTGTTTTTCGCCACCACCCTGAACTACATCGACCGCGCCGCCCTGGGCGTGATGCAGCCGATCCTGGCCAAGGAGATGAGCTGGACGGCAATGGACTACGCCAACATCAACTTCTGGTTCCAGGTCGGCTACGCCATCGGCTTCGTGCTGCAGGGCCGGCTGATCGACCGGGTCGGGGTCAAGCGCGTGTTCTTCTGCGCCGTGCTGCTGTGGAGCCTGGCCACCGGCGCCCATGGCCTGGCGACCTCGGCGGCGGGCTTCATGGTCTGCCGCTTCATCCTCGGCCTGACCGAAGCGGCCAACTACCCGGCCTGCGTGAAGACCACCCGCCTGTGGTTCCCTGCCGGCGAGCGTGCGGTGGCCACCGGCATCTTCAACGCCGGCACCAACGTCGGCGCGATGTTCACCCCGATGCTCCTGCCGCTGATCCTGCATGCCTGGGGCTGGCAGGCGGCGTTCCTGTGCATGTCGGCGCTGGGCGGTGTCTGGCTGCTGTGCTGGGCCCTCAAATACTTCAACCCGGAAGACCATCCGAGCGTGAAGGCCTCGGAGCTGGAATACATCCAGCAGCAGCCCGAGCCGGAACAGGCCCGCGTGCCGTTCTCGCGGATCCTGCGCATGCGCGGAACCTGGGCCTTCGCCCTCGCCTACTCGCTGACCGCGCCGGTATTCTGGTTCTACCTGTACTGGCTGCCGCCATTCCTCAACCAGCAATACAACCTGGGCATCAACGTGACCCAGATGGGCATCCCGCTGATCATCATCTACCTCACCGCCGACTTCGGCAGCGTGGGCGGCGGCATCCTCTCGTCGTTCCTGATCGGGCGCGGCGCCGACCCGATCAAGGCGCGGCTGCTGTCGATGTTCCTGTTCGCCTGCTGCATCATCGGCGTGGTGGTGGCCGCGGGCTCCAGCAACCTGTGGGTCGCGGTGGCCGCCATCTCCCTGGCCATCGGTGCGCACCAGGCCTGGACCGCCAACATCTGGAGCCTGGTGATGGACTACACGCCCAAGCACATGATGAGCACCGTGTTCGGCTTCGGCGGCATGTGCGCGGCCATCGGCGGGATGTTCATGACCCAGATCGTCGGCCACATCCTGACCGTCACGAACAACAACTACACCGTGCTGTTCACCCTGATCCCAGCGATGTATTTCATCGCGCTGACCTGGATGTACTTCATGGCCCCGCGCAAGATCCCCACCGTCACCGAGTGACCTTGAGCGCGGTTCCTTGCGGGAACTGGCCTGCCGGCTCCCGCAAGGAAAACGTTCAGGCGCGGCGCTGCTGCCAGGCCGCCGCCAGTCCGCTGCAGCAGATCACCGCAATGCCCGCGACCGTGGTCAGGGTCGGCGTGTGGTTGAACAGCAGCCAGCCCAACAGCCCCGCAAACACGATCTGGCAATAACCGAACGGCGCCAGCAGCGCCGGCGCGGCATGCCGGAAGGCCTGGGTCAGGAACAGGTGCGCGGTCATCCCGCAACTGCCCAGCGCCAGCATCAGCAGGCCATGCCCCAGGCTCGGCACCTGCCAGAAGAACGGCACCAGCGCACTCATCACCAGCGTGTTGCACAGCCCCGCAAAGAAGTTGCTGGTGGTCGGGCTGTCGACTTCGCTGAGCTTGCGCGTGAGCAACTGGTAAAAGCAGAAAAACAGCGCCGAGCAGAACGGCAGCAACACCGCCGGGGTGAACAGCTCGCCGCCGGGATGGACGATCACCAGCACCCCGGAAAAACCGCAGATCACCGCGATCCATTGCCCCCGCGTCACCCGCTCCTTGAGCAGCGGCACCGACAGCGCCGTCACCAGCACCGGGGCCAGGAAGTTCACCGCCGTGGCCTCCGCCAGCGGGATGTACAGCAGCGCCGTGGTGAAGAACAGGCTCGTGCCCAGCAGGCACAACGCCCGCACGGACTGGAGCAGCGGCCGCTTGGTGCGCAGCACCCGCAGCCCCGACTGCGGCAGGAAAATCCCGGCCATCAGCAAGGTGTGCACCAGATACCGCGCCCACACCACCATCACGATCGGATAGAAGCCTGAGAGGTATTTCGACAGGGCGTCATGGCTGGAGAACAGGAACGTGGCCACGACGATCAGCAAGATCCCCTTGAAGGGTTGATTGACGCCGGAAAGCGGGGTGCTGACGGTCATTGGATATCTCTGAATGAACACTGAACCTGATGAAGCGGGGCACCTGCGCCCGCCCTTGGAACTGACCGGAAAGCACTGACAATCAACAATCTAGAACTCGGTTCCATATTTTCACAGACCGGAAACACAAAACCGTGCGAACAGCGCACATTTTCGCTTCGCTGCTGCTCGCCCCCCTCAGGATCCGTCAAACGAACAGCTCAGACGCCTGGCTCGCCTCGGACAGTTCCTGGGCGAACGTCAGCAGCAGCGGCGCCAGTTCATGCAGCCGCGCCCCCGGCAGCCGCGCGCTGGGGCCGGCGATACTCAGCACGCCGATCGCCCGGCCATCGCCGGGATGGCGCACCACTGCCGCAATCGCCGAGGTACCCACCGCCGAACTTTCCTCGACGCAGGCGTAGCCCTGTTCCCGGGCGATACGCAGGCGTTCGAGCAGATCGCCGGGGGAACGCGGCGCATTCGGCCCGGCCCCGGCAGGCAGTTCGATGCCCTGGCGTTCGACCCGCGACAGCGCCTCGGCATCGCTCATGCACGCCAGCCATGCATGGCCCGAAGCGGTGTAGAACAGCGGTGCCTCGCGGCCCATGTCAGGGTCGTAGCGCAGGCCGGTGCGGGCGCCCTGGGCCTTGGCGATCCAGGTCTGGCGCTCGCCGTCGATGACGCCCAGGCGCACCAGTTCGCCGGTCTCCTGGGCCAGGCGGTCGAGCACCGGCTGCACAATGTCGGCCCCGCTGCCCGACAGGTAACGAAACCCCATCGCCACCAGCCGGGTGGACATGTGATAGCGCAGCGTATCCGGATTCTGCCGCACATAACCCAGCCGGACCAGTTCGGCGAGCAAGCGGTGGGTCGCGCTTTTCGGGATGCCCAACTGCTCGGCCAGGGTTTGCATCGGCAGCCCGCCCGCCTCGCTGGCGAGGCTTTCCAGCACGCTGAAGACCCGTTCGATTTGACTGCCGGCCATGGTGAGATCCCAGTGAAATTTGGCCGATTCTAGAAGACACGGCGAGGATTGCGAAATCCTCCCCTCGCCGGCGCAGGCAGCAACCGAACGCCGTTGACGGCCCGCGACAAAAAATTTCCTGCGCAACGGAATTCGCCGGCAGCGTCAGGTTCCTACCCATCGGCAATAGGCCCGACGTGGATCACTGAGATCGGGACTGCTTTCGTCTGCGAATGGACGGACGGCCGGACTGGCGCCAAACTCACACACCAACAACACTGTTCATCACGCAAAAGCAGAGGATTCCCACATGCTATGGAGAAAAGGACGACGCAGCGACAACGTCGTCGATGCCCGTGGCGATGACATGGGCGGTGGCGGCGGGATGCGCTTCGGCGGCGGCAAGGGCCTTAGCCTCACCGCGATCCTGCTGATCGTCGGCATCGGCTGGATCACGGGGCAGGATCCGCTGCAGATCCTCGGCCAGCTCACCGGCCAGATGACCGAACAATCGGCGCCGGTCGGCACGCAAACCCGCAAGGCACCGCCGGCCAACGATGAACAGGCCGAGTTCGTGCGTTCGATCCTCGGCGACACCGAAGACACTTGGGGTGCGATCTTCCAGCAGGCCGGCCGCCAGTACCGCGATCCGACCCTGGTGCTGTTCAGCAACCGGGTCAATTCCGCCTGCGGCCTGGCCACCTCGGCCACCGGCCCGTTCTATTGCCCGGCGGACCAGAAGGTGTACCTGGACATGGCGTTCTTCCAGGAAATGGCCCAGCGCTTCAAGGCGGCGGGCGACTTCGCCCAGGCCTACGTGATCGCCCACGAAGTCGGCCACCATGTGCAGACCTTGCTCGGCGTCTCGGCGAAGATCCAGGCCGCCCGCCAGCAAGGCCGGCAGATGGAAGGCGACGGCGGTCTGCTGGTGCGCCAGGAACTGCAGGCCGACTGCCTGGCCGGCGTCTGGGCGTACAACGCGCAGAAACGCCTGAACTGGCTGGAGCCGGGCGACATCGAAGAAGCCCTGAACGCAGCGAACGCCATCGGCGACGACCGCCTGCAACAGCAGGGTCAGGGCCGCGTGGTGCCGGACTCGTTCACCCATGGCACGTCGGCGCAAAGGGTGCGCTGGTTCAAAACCGGATTCGCCCAGGGCCAGGTCGGCCAGTGCGATACCTTTGCGGCGAAAAACCTGTAAATGCATAGATGGCTGTTGGCTTTATTGTTTATCGCAGGCGGGGCCCAGGCCGCCGGCGTCGATGCGATCAGCACCGGGCGCCTGCAACTCAAGGCCGGGGAAATGGCAGTGGGGATCGGCCCGGCGCCGGCCAGGATCGAGCGGGTGCTGATCGTCGTGCATGGGCGCCTGCGCAACGCCGAGACCTACCGCAAGAGCGCCGAAAGCGCGGCGGAGCTGGCCGGCCAGAGCGCCAGCACTCTGGTGATCGCCCCGCAGTTCCTCAACGAAAGCGACGTGGCGCTGTACTCGCTGCCGCCGAGCGTGCTGCGCTGGCAAGGCAACGACTGGATGGGCGGCGGGTTATCCACAGGGCCGAACCCGTTGAGTTCCTACGCCGCGCTGGACGAGATCGTCGCGCGGGTCAGCGACCGCAAGCAGTTTCCCGACGTGAAGCAGATCGTGATCTTCGGCCACTCCGGCGGCGGCCAGGTCGTCCAGCGCTATGCGCTGCTCGCCAAGGAACCGCCGACGCTGAAGGCCGAAGGCATCCGCTTGCGTTACGTGGTGGCCAACCCTTCGTCGTACGCCTATTTCAACGAGCAGCGGCCGGTGGCGTTCGATCACGCGCAATGCGCCGGCTTCAACCGTTGGAAGTACGGTCTGGCGGATCCGCCGATCTATGCCGGCGGGCAAACGCCCGCGCAGCTTGAAGGCAGTTACGTCAAACGCGAGGTGATCTATCTGCTCGGCCAGCAAGACACCGACCCGCAGCACCCGGCGCTGGACAAGAGCTGCGCGGCCAAGGCCCAGGGCGCCAACCGGCTGGAGCGCGGGAAACTGTTTTTCGGCTACCTGCTGCGCCGTCACCCGGAAGGGGTGAACCAGCGGCTGATGGAGGTGCCCGGCGTGGGGCACAACGGCGACGGCATGCTGACGTCGCCGGAGGGGCAGAAGGCCTTGTTCGGCCAGTGATGGCGTCCGCTCAGGCGAACACCATCCGCCGCAGCTCGACGCAATCCTTCGCGTGCCAGTCCGTGAGTTCCGGCCATGGGTTGTCCGGCAGGTTCACCAGCACCGTCCGCGCCCCCGCCGCCCGGCCGCAATCGAGGTCGAAGCGGTAGTCGCCGACCATCACCATCTCGCTGGCCGGCACCGCCCAGGCGTGCGCCAGTTTCAGCAGCCCGCCGGGATGCGGCTTGGGCGGCGCTTCGTCGCGGCCCAGCACATCCTCCACGGCAAAGCAGTCGGCCAGGCCGATGGCTTCGAGCGTGACATGGGCCAGCTCGCGGGCATTGCGGGTCAGGATGCCGAGCCGGTAGCCCCGGGCGTGCAGGTCGCGCACCAGCTCCACCGCGCCGGAAGCCGGGGTCGAGCCCAGCGCCAGATCCCGTTCATGCTCCAGCAGCCAGGCGTGCTTGGCGGCCGCTTCGTCCGCCGGCAAGGCCGCAAGGTGGGTGAGGATGTCGTCCTCGGGCGGAATCGACAACGCCACCCGGATCGCCGCGAAGTCATGCACCGCGACGGTCAGGGTGCCGTCCATGTCGAACACCCAGTGCCGCACGTCCGCCAGACTCATGCCCAGTCCTTGCGGTGGCGGATCAGGCCTTCCTGGGTCACCGACGCCACCAGTTGCCCGGCGCGGTTGAACACGCTGCCCCGGGAGAACCCGCGGGAGTTGCCGGCCCACGGGCTGTCCATCGCGTAGAGCAGCCAGTCGTCGGCGCGCAGGTCATTGTGGAACCACAGCGCGTGGTCGAGGCTGGCGACCTGCATGTCCTTCTGCCAGACCGACTTGCCGTGGGGCAGCATCGACGTGGTCAGCAGGCCGAAGTCCGAGGCGTAGGCCAACAAGTACTTGTGCAGGGCCGGGATGTCGGCCAGGGCGCCGTCGGCGCGGAACCACACGTACTTGACCGGGTCGGCCGGCTGCGGGTTGTACGGATCCTTTTCGGTGACCGGGCGCACCTCGATCGGTTTCGGGCACAGCAGCTTCTCGCGCATGTGCTCGGGGATCAGATGGGCGCGCTGCTGGGTGATCTCCAGTTCCGACGGCAGGTTCTCCGGGCCGACGACCTCAGGCATCCGGCTCTGGTGCTCGAAGCCTTCCTCGTCGTACTGGAACGAAGCGCTGCACGTGAAGATCGGATGGCCCTTCTGGATCGCCGTGACGCGCCGGGTGCTGAAGCTGCCGCCGTCGCGCACGCGGTCCACCGAGTACACCACCGGCAGCTTGGCGTCCCCCGGACGCAGGAAATAACCGTGCATCGAGTGCACATGCCGCGCCTCTTCGACGGTCTGACTGGCCGCCGACAACGACTGGCCGAGCACCTGGCCGCCGAACAGCTGGCGGAACCCCAGGTCCTGGCTGCGGCCGCGGAACAGGTTTTCCTCGATCGGTTCGAGGGTCAGCAGATCCACCAGATCTTCCAACACTTGGCTCATTCAGACTCTCCTCACACAAAGCAAAACCGCGCAGTCTCGGCTGCGGCGGGGGATTCAGGTTCTGGCCGGGCCCTTCGGGGCGGCGGCCATTTTAAACGTCCGTGTTTGCTTATCCATGCAAGGTTTGCAGCCACTGCTCGCGGCTGATGCGGTACAGCACATGCCGGCGCAGCGGATGGCCGTCGGCCAGGCGCGGGTGATCGAAATCATCCGCCTCGGCGTGGTGCATGCCGATGGCCTGCATCACTTTCTGCGACGGCAGGTTGGACTCACTGGTGAACGACACCACCTCGTTCAGCGCCACCCGGTCGAAGCCGCAACGCAGCGCCGTCCACGCCGCTTCGCTGGCATACCCCAGGCCCCAGTGCTCCTTGGCCAGGCGCCAGCCGATTTCCACCGCCGGGGTGAACGGCGCGTCGAAGCCCACCACGCCCAAGCCCGTGAAGCCGATGAACTGGCCGGAGTCCTTGCGCTCCAGCGCCCACAGGCCATAACCGTGTTCGGCGAAATGCCCGCGCACGCGACCGATCATCGAGGCGCTTTCCAGTCGGGTCAACGGTGCAGGGAAATAGCGCATCACCTGCGGATCGGCGCACATCGCGGCAAATGCCGGCAAATCCTCGTCCTGCCACTGGCGCATCCGCAGCCTTGCGCTTTCAAGCTCAAGTATCGGCTCCATGGTGCCCCTCCGTTTCCGTGCCGCCAGTCTACATCGCTGGTAGGATCCGTGATTCTTTCCTGCGTGCCTACATGATTTCTCCATGCCATTACCGTTGATCTACCACGACGACTACAGCCCTGAGTTCCCGGCGGATCACCGGTTCCCGATGGACAAGTTCCGCCTGCTGCGCGACCACTTGGTGGACAGCGGACTGACCCGTGACGAAGACCTGCTGCGACCGCAGTTGTGCCCGCCGGATATCCTCGCCCTGGCCCATGACCGCGACTACATCGAGCGCTACATGAGCGGCGAGCTGTCGCGCGAAGACCAGCGCCGCCTCGGCCTGCCGTGGAACGAGGCGCTGGCCCGGCGCACGGTGCGGGCGGTCGGCGGTTCGATCCTGGCGGCGGAAAAGGCCCTGGAGCACGGCCTGGCCTGCCACCTGGCCGGCGGCACCCACCACGCCCACTACGACTACCCTGCCGGGTTCTGCATCTTCAACGACCTGGCGATCATCAGCCACTACCTGCTGCAGAGCGGCCGGGTGAACCGCGTGCTGATCTTCGACTGCGACGTGCACCAAGGCGACGGCACCGCCCGGATCCTGCACGACACCCCGGAGGCGATCACCGTTTCCCTGCATTGCGAAAAGAACTTTCCCGCACGCAAGGCCGAAAGCGACTGGGACATCCCACTGCCCAAGGGCATGGGCGACGCCGATTACCTGCGCGTCGTCGACGATGCCCTCAACTACCTGCTGCCGCTGTACCAGCCGGACCTGGTGCTGTACGACGCCGGCGTCGACGTGCACAAGGACGACGCCCTCGGTTATCTGCAATTGACCGACGCCGGCGTGGCCGCCCGGGACGAAAGCGTCATGCGCCATTGCCTGGGCCGCGACATCCCGGTGGTCGGCGTCATCGGCGGCGGCTACAGCAAGGACCGCCAGGCCCTCGCCCGCCGCCACGGCATCCTGCACCACAGCGCGCAGCGGGTCTGGCAGTCATCCGGTTGTCATTGAGTTGTGCTGCGTTACCCACAATCGCTGTGGAACGGCCTGTGGATAACCTGCGCGAAAGGGACTACAGCCCACGCTGACCCTGGCCTGCAGCGCGATGGTCGTTTTTTGACCAGTGCCTGACTCCGCCCGGCGGAGCCCATGTTGAATCGCAAAAAGCAAACACGGAGGGCGCCAGCCTGCTGGCGATAACGGTCTGTCCGACCCATCGATGCCGGATGTGCCGTCGCCATCGCGAGCAAGCTCGCTCCCACAGGGTTCGCGGCTGGTAGAATGCGCGCCTCTTCCCGCCAGACCGCAGCGCACGCCATGACCCAGCCCGCCTCCACCGCCCCCCACCACGTCGCCATCATCGGCGGAGGCCCCGCCGGCCTGATGGCCGCCGAGGTGCTGAGCCAGGCCGGCGTGCGCGTCGACCTGTACGACGGCATGCCCTCGGTGGGCCGCAAGTTCCTGCTGGCCGGGGTCGGCGGCATGAACATCACCCATTCCGAAGCGTACCCGGCGTTCCTCTCCCGCTACGCCGAGCGCGCACCGCAGATCGCCCCGCTGCTGCGGGACTTCGACGCCGACGCGCTGTGCCGCTGGATCCACGGATTGGGCATCGACACCTTCATCGGCAGTTCCGGCCGGGTGTTCCCCACCGACATGAAAGCCGCACCGCTGCTGCGCGCCTGGCTCAAGCGCCTGCGCGACGGCGGCGTCGTTATCCACACCCGCCACCGCTGGATCGGCTGGGACGCCAACGGCGCTTTGCGCGTCGACAGCCCCGACGGCGAAAAGACCCTCACCCCCGACGCCACCCTGCTCGCCCTCGGCGGCGGCAGCTGGTCGCGCCTGGGTTCGGACGGTGCCTGGATGCTGGCGTTGGAGCAACGCGGCGTAGGACTGGCGCCGTTGCAGCCGAGCAATTGCGGCTTCGAGGTGTCAGCGTGGAGCGATCTGATGGTCAGCAAATTCGCCGGCGCACCGCTGAAGAACATCGGCATCGGCCTGAACGACGACAAGCCGCGCCTGGGCGAATGCGTCATCACCGCCACCGGCATCGAAGGCAGCCTGGTCTACGCGCTGTCGGCGCCGATCCGCGAGGCGATCAACCGCAACGGTTCGGCCGTTGTGCACATCGACCTGCTGCCCGGCCGGCCTGTGGATAAGATCCAGGCCGCCTTGAGCAAACCCCGCGGCTCGCGCACGATGGCCAAGCACCTGCACGGCCAGCTCGGGATCGACGGGGTGAAGGCGGCGCTGCTGCGGGAACTGACCGACGCCCAGACCTTCGCCGACCCGGCGCGACTGGCCGGGGCGATCAAGGCCTTGCCCCTGACGCTGGTGAAGGCGCGCCCGCTGGACGAAGCAATCAGCAGCGCCGGCGGCGTGACGTTCGAGGCCATGGATGAACGGCTGATGCTCAAGGCGTTGTCGGGGGTGTTCTGCGCCGGCGAGATGCTCGACTGGGAAGCCCCGACCGGGGGCTATCTGCTGACGGCGTGTTTCGCCAGCGGGCGGACGGCGGGTTTGGGGATGATCGAGTGGCTGCAGCGCAAAGGCTGAAATCCAATCGCCAGCAGGCTGGCTCCCACACTGAGCCCCTGCACACCAAAAATCCTGTGGGAGCTGGCTTGCCAGCGATGAGGCCGGCACAGCCGACAACAGTGCTGGCTGACCCACCGCAATCGCCAGCAGGCTGGCGATTACAGTCTGATCAGCGCGATGGGATCAAGGCTTGCGCTTACGCGGCCCGGTGTTGAATGCCGGCACTTTTCGCACAGGCTTGATCGCAGGTTCCGACACCGCCGTGTCGCCGCTGTCCACCCACTTGCCCAGGTTGCGCTTGCCGCCGGTCACTTTCGGCTTTTTCGGTTTCTTCGGCTTCTTGATCACCTGGCCGCTGGCGTCGGTGTCCGGCACCCGGTGGTCGGGCTCGAAGTCCGGCTCGTTCTCGCGCTTGAGCGTCTGGCGCGTCAGCATCTCGATGGCTGACAGCAGGTTCACCTCATCGGCGCACACCAACGAAATCGCCTGGCCGGTGGAGCCCGCCCGGCCGGTGCGGCCGATGCGGTGGATGTAGTCTTCGGCCACGATCGGCAGATCGAAGTTGACCACCAGCGGCAGGTCTTCGATGTCCAGGCCCCGGGCCGCCACGTCGGTGGCCACCAGGATCTGCACCTCGCCGAGCTTGAAGCGGTCCAGCGCACGCTGCCGGGTCGCCTGGGGCTTGTCGCCATGGATGCCGTCGGCGTTCACGCCCAGGCCCTGGAGTTTCTCCACCAGCGCATCCACGCCGTTGCGGGTCTTGGCGAACACCAGCACCTGCTTCCACTTGTTCTTGCGCATCAGGTGCACGAACAGTTCGGACTTGCGCTTCTTGTCCACCGTCACCACCCATTGCTTGACGGTGTTGGCGGCGACGTTGCGCGGGCTGACCTCGATGCTCAGCGGATCGTTGAGCATCTGCCCGGCCAGCAGGCGGATGTCGTCGGAGAAGGTCGCGGAGAACAGCAGCGTCTGACGTTTCTTCGGCAGGGCGCGGTAAATGTTCGCCAGCTCTTCGGAAAAGCCCAGGTCGAGCATGCGGTCGGCTTCGTCCAGCACCAGGGTCTGCAACTGGTTGAACTTCAGCGCGTTCTGGCGGAACAGGTCGAGCAGACGGCCCGGGGTCGCCACCAGCAGGTCGACGCCGCCGCGCAGCTTCATCATCTGCGGGTTGATGCTGACGCCGCCGTACACCGCGTAGGTGCGCAGCGGCAGGTGCTCGGCGTACTGGCGCACGGCCTCGTGGACCTGCTCGGCCAGCTCGCGGGTCGGCACCAGGATCAGCGCGCGCACCGAGTTGGCGGCGACCTTCGGCCCTTCCATCGTCAACAGTTGCAGCAGCGGCAAGGCGAAACCGGCGGTCTTGCCGGTGCCGGTCTGGGCCGCCGCCATCAGGTCGCGGCCGGCCAGCACTGCCGGAACGGCCTGGGCCTGCACCGGCGTCGGGGTCTGGTAGCCGAGCGCTTCAAGGGCGCGCAGCAGAGGTTCGATCAGGCCAAGGGTGGCGAAAGTCATGGGAGTACCGTAGGAAAATTCAGCGCAAAGGTGCAACGAGTGTGCAATGGCGCGCAGTTTACCCTAATTCGCCCGGGTTTCTGTCGGCGCCGCCACGACCGCCGGACGCCCCGCCCCCCGCCGCCATTGCGGCAGGCCGATCAGCACCACCGCGCTGATGATCACCAGCATCGCCAACGCTTCCTCAAGGCCGATGGTCTCGCCCACGAACACGATCCCCAGCAGCACCGCCACCGCCGGGTTGACGTAGGCATAACTGGTGGCCGCCGCCGGGCGCACGTGCTTGAGCAGGTACATGTAGGCGTTGAACGCGATGATCGAGCCGAAGAAGATCAGGTATGCCAGCGCCAGCCAGCCGTCCAGCGGCGGCATGGCCTCCAGGCGCTCGCCGCTGACCGCGCTGCCGATCAGCAGCACCACACCGCCGACGAGCATTTCCGCCGCGCTGGCCATGGCGCCCTGGGGCAGCGGCAAGTGCTTGCTCCACACCGAACCGAAGGCCCAGGCCGCCGCCGCGAAGATCAGCAGCGCCGCCCCCAGCGGACTGGATTGCAGGTTGGAGCCCATGTTGAGCATCGCGATGCCGAGGATCCCCATCGCCACCCCGGCCCATTCCAGACGGGTGTTGCGCGCGCCCCAGAAGTAGCCGAAGAGCAAGGTGAACAGCGGCACCGTCGCCACGGCCAGCGCCGCCACGCCGGAGGCCACGCCCGTGTGTTCGGCCACCGTCACCGCGCCGTTGCCGAAGCTCAGCAGCAGAATCCCGATCAGCCCCGCCGCCTTCCACTGCGCCCAGGTCGGCGCCGGCACCCCGCGCCAGCGCAGGAACCCGTACATCAGGCTGCCGGCGATCACGAAGCGCACGCCGCCGAGCATCAGCGGCGGCCAGTGTTCGACGCCGAGGCGGATCACCAGGTAGGTCGATCCCCAAATCACGTACAGCGCAAAGAACGCGGCAATCAACGGCAGGGAAAAACGGCGCACGGCAGACATGGGAGCAGCTCGACATCAAGGCAGGGAGACCGACTATTCTAGAAAGGCCAACCGCTAAAAATAAGTTACAAAACCTGTTTATCGCACCGGTACACTTTTGAAATCACGGAGATCGCGTCGATCAGCCATCCTTTCGAAAGTCTGACCTTTTCAGGAGTCCGCCCATGGACAAGTACGACCGCATGCTGCTCGGCGCCCTGCTGGAAAACGGTCGCGCGTCCTACGCCGACCTCGCCCGCAAAGTGAACCTCTCCGCCCCCGCTGTGGCTGAGCGCGTGGCCAAGCTGGAGGCCAGCGGCGTGATCACCGGCTACCAGGCGAAAGTCGACATGGCCAAGCTCGGCCTGCCGATCCGCTGCGTCATCGAACTGCGCCTGAACCAGCACGGCAACCAGAAGGCCTACGACGACCTGATCAAAATTCCGCAGCTCACCGAATGCCACCGCGTCACCGGCGACCCGTGCGTGATCATGCAGGCGGCCGTGGGCTCGATGCCGGAGCTGGAGCAACTGATCGACCGGGTGGCGAAATTCGGGTTCAGCAAGACGTCCATCGTGCTGTCGAGCGCGATAGAGAAGCGGGTGCCGCTGGGGCATATCGAGGGTGCGCCGAAAAACCCGGTCGACTGAGCGAGCGTTTGAGGCTCCGTGGCTTGGGTAAACGCTCGGGCGCAGATAACATTCTGATATCACGCTGGAGGGCCACCGTCGTCGGTCCCACGCAGCCATCGGGAATCCACAAGGAAAGAGAATGCGCTTCTCGGAATACAGCAAAGGACTGCGCGGCAGCGAAATCACCCCCCTCCTGCAGTTTTTCCTCTCCGGCATCCTCGCCGGCGAGGCCTGGGCCATCGGCCGGATCATCGGGGTTCTGTTAAACAAACATCTCGTCTCGTTGCAACTAGATGTCTGGATCCTCGCGCTTGCGGCATTCGGCGTCGCTTCCTGCCTGATCTTTGCGGTCAGCCGAGGCGCCCTCCAGGCATCAAGCAAGCTGATCAAAAGCTGCCGGTTCGACTTGCTGCTCGTCACCCTGCTCGGCTTTTACCTTTCGTTCAGCAGCGACGGGTTCGGCAACGAGTTCTATGCAAAATACCTGGAGAAGCTGAACTTCTCGCAACTCGCCTGCCTGTCCGCTTCACCGGTGATCATCGCGTGGGTCGCGATGATCAGAGCCTTTCTGCAAACGTTCCGAAAAGGCGAAGCTCACCCCTACTTCATCAGCGACCGCGAGATCGAGAAGTCAGAGGAAGATCTACTGGACATCAAAGATCGGGCCGACATTTTCGCAGAACGCGTCCTAAACGGTGGTTCATCCGAAAGCCTGGTATTCGGCATCGATGCGCCTTGGGGGGCGGGAAAATCGAGCTTCGTGAAGCTTTGCTGCAATTACTGGAAAAATAAAGGCGGACGCATCATCGTCCATCACTTCGAGCCTTTGCGCTACGAAGATGGTACAGACCTTACAGAGAAATTCATCGACGATCTCATTAGCACGATTCAACAGCATGTTTTCGCCCCGTCGTTGCGCCCGCTATTCAAGCGTTATGAAAATCTGGTCAAGGACAAGAAAAAGACTTCTTTGCTCGACATAAAAACGACGCTTTCGCTCAACAGCGACTCGATAGACTCGACTCTTGAGGAAATGAAGTTTGTCCTAAAAAACATCAATGCAAGAATTATTGTCGTTGTTGACGACCTTGATCGCATGCATTGGTCATCGGCCAAAAGCATTCTGTTTTCAATAAAACGCAGCTTTCAGCTCCCTGGCATTAACTATGTTATTTGCTATGACACTTCGAAGATAAACGTCACACCGGAAAACGCGGACTCTGAAAAAACCCAAGAATTCCTCGAGAAATTCGTCAACATCAAAACAAGCATATTCCTCAGCGCTCAAGACCTCGCAGACTTTGTATTACGCTACTTTGATAGCGCCTTGAGCAAACCCCTAAACCTCTCCATCGACGCAGCCGACAAACTTAAACTACTGTCCCGCGAACTGACTCACCTATTCAACGACAAAGATTTTCACCAGTACACTCCGTTCATCGGCGACATTCGCAAGATCAAGCGACTGATTAACACACTGGTGCTTTTAGACATCGACAAAATCGACTTCAACGAGAACGACTTCAACAAACTCGACATTCTTCACCTGACACTGATCTTCATCTACTCGCCTGCAACTTTTCGAAAAATTTACGAGAGCGAAACCAGTGGAAAATCCGGAACATTTAGCTGGACAGCAGAAGGCAACAAGCTAAAGAACTCTGACTTCTATGAAACTTTCAAGACACAACTGGTCGTTACCCCAACTATACATTTCCTACTATCCAGGATATTTGACGCACCTAAAATGGACGCCGACCACTTTTCGGAGTCCGAGACGCGATCTAGGGCAGTTTTCCAAGGGAAGAGCCGCCCTCTGGAGAGACACCTCCATCTGATCGCCAAACTTTCCAAACCCATTTCATGGGAAT
Source organism: Pseudomonas sp. B7(2017) (assembly GCF_002112745.1). NCBI lineage: Bacteria > Pseudomonadati > Pseudomonadota > Gammaproteobacteria > Pseudomonadales > Pseudomonadaceae > Pseudomonas > Pseudomonas sp. B7(2017). Next base: position 147,177 of record NZ_NEIP01000006.1, read on the forward strand.
CCCATCGCTTTCTTTTGAACAAAAAAGACAAGCTTTTCAAGACCACGACCATCAAACCCTATCTGGATCAGATTTCCGTACTTCCGCCGTTGGACAAGGAGTCGGGACAACATGAATTCTGGCGGATCGTGGCAAACCACAGCGGCACGCTTGAGACAGAGAAGGCCGTCACGATCATTGACTATCTGATCGACACGCTACCCAACCACTCATTGTTGGGTGGCGATGAACTCAATGACTTTCGCAGCACCGCTGTCCGGTACATCGCGAAGCTCCTTGACGAGAACATCACCAGCCAGGAAAAGAACTCCGCTTCGCATCTTTCACCGGCGGAATCCGCCATCGTCAAACTCGTCTACGGGGACGCAAAAGGAAACGCCGGGATCATCGAGAGACTGGCCTCGCCAGAGCGAGGAGTCTTGGGACTGCATGACCTGATGACTTTCAGGCACTACTGCACGATCAAGACCAAGCGCAACCGCCTTTGGCAGGCACTCATGCTGCACGGCAATGAAAAGCCGCTACACTCGGGCCATGTCGAAGAGACGAAAGACCAAGCCCGAGAAATCAGTCAGTTCATATTCAACCTATTCAAGCAGCAATACATCGAAAGCGGCAAAAACATACTTGAAGAAATCAATACGACAGACCCACTCAAACTATTCGGCCGCTACGAAGAGATCTTCACACTTTCAAAGAACACTAAAACCTGGGAAGAAAAGATAAAACACAAAAAACAGGATATAAAAGACACCCTCCTGTCCAGGCTTGGAAACGTAATCATCGACGACTGCGGGGTCTTCGACGAAAGCGGCCAAATGGACAAACACGGAATCTCCAAGGCCTTTTCGGAATACCTGTTTTCTGTTTGCTTCGACCCGAAAAGCTCCGATGGCCTACTTCACTTCTCCGAATACCTATTAAACTTCGCAAACAACACTCTCAAAGACGTCAACAATCCAAAGGATGAGTCCAGTCTCTCAGCCCTTTTGAACAACCTCGACAGGGTACAACTTGGACAGTATTGGAAGAGTAACCATGAGGCTATAAAAGCAAGAGCGGTCATGGAAGAAGGCAGAGTCATCTACAAAACCTATTCGAAACCCTCCTTCCGCACCGACCTGCCCCTTGCCTTCCGCGCACTGGACAGCCTGTTCTTTCCAGAGAAAACCACCCTCACCGAACCAGAAACCCCGTGACCTGACAGAACGCCCGCAGCGCTACCCCACCCGGCAGCGCTGCAGATGATCCCCCACCTTCGCCGCCGGCACCTTCTGCAACCGGCACAGCCAATCATGGGAGATCTCCCGCACCCCGTGCCGGTTGCGCAGGTCGTCCGCCATGTGGGCCAGCAGGTTGGCCGCCATTTCGGCGTCGGCCATCGCCCGGTGGGCCTGGCCGGTGTGCGGCAGGTTGGCGAAAGCGGTGAGCGTGCCGAGTTTGTGGTTCGGCGCCGCCGGCATCAGGCGTCGGGCCAGCAGCAGCGAGCAGGCGAAGTTCTGCAGGCGGGTGCGTTTGATCCGGCCCAGTTCGAAGTCCCAGAACTTCTGGTCGAACGCGGCGTTGTGCGCCAGCAGCGGCGTGGTGCCGACGAATTCGTTGACTTCGTTCATCACCTGCTCGGCCGACGGCGCGGTGCGCAGCATGGCGTTGCTGATGCCGGTCAGTTGTTCGATGAAAGCCGGGACGCGCACGCCGGCGTTCATCAGGCTTTGGTAACGCTCGACGATGCGACCGTTCTCCAGCATGACCACGGCGATTTCCGTGGCGCGGCAACTGCTGCTGGGCGAGATGCCGGTGGTTTCGAAGTCGATGACTGCAATGCGTTCCAAACCGGGTGGGCTCCGTTCAAATCAATGCTTGAGCAACAGCGCGCCGTCGATCGGCACGTAGCGGCCGGCGGCGCGTATCAGTGAGTTGGCGGTCAGGCCCGGCACGCCGTAGGCCACCGTCTGCACGCCGTGCTTGTGGGCGACGCGCTCCAGCAGCATGTCGAAATCGCCGTCGCCGGAGGCCAGGACGATTTCGTCGACGTGGTCGGCGGCGTCCATGATGTCGAGGGTGATGCCCACGTCCCAGTCGCCCTTGGCCGAACCGTCGCTGCGCTGGATGTAAGGCTTGAGCTTCACGGTGAAGCCCAGGTTGCGCAGGATCTGCTGGAACTGCTGCTGCTTGCTGTCGCCGCGGTCGATGGCGTAGGCGTAGGCCTCGACGATCTGGCCTTGGCGGCTGACGTCCGCCCACAGCGCCGCGTAGTTGAAGTGGCAACCGTAGGCCTGACGCACGGTGTAGTAGAGGTTCTGCACGTCGGCGAACACTGCGATTTTTTTCACCGGAATACCTGTGGGCGCCAACGCGCATGAGCCGGATCAGGCGCCAGGCCCGAAAAAGGCGCTCAGTATGCCAGTAAACGGCAATGTGGCGAGGGCGCGGGCTCTCGCCGGGCTTCGAAGCAGCCGCGTCTTCCAAGAGACAGGCCTGCTGCGCAGTCCGGCGGGAGCCCGCGCCCTCGCCACAAGGTGCTGGGTTTACCGTTGGTCAGACGTAGGAATCGTCGTCATCGAAGAACGACGAGTTGTCGTCGCTGTAGTCGGTGTCGGTGAAGCCGCCCTGGTCATTGCCCGCATAGCGCTGCTCGTCGCCCCAGCCGTTGTTGCCCTGGTCGCTGGCCGGCTCCGGCACTTCCTTGATCACTTCGACGATTTCCTGCGGCTGCTGGTTGTGGCTGAACAGGCTGCTGATGCCTTGCGCCAGCATTACCCCGCCCGCCACGCCGGCGGCGGTCTTCAGGGCGCCGCCGAGGAAGCTGCTGCCCGCCGAAGGGGCGGCCTGCTGCGGGGCGTAGCTGGATGGCGGGGCGCCGAAGTTCTGCTGCGGCGGCGGTGCGCCGTAGTTCGACGGGGCCGGTTCGCGCCAGCCGCCGGTGGCCGGCGCGGCGCTCTGGGCCGGTGCGGCCGCCGGGCGCGGGCTGCCGCCGAAAATGCTGGACAGGAACCCGCCGCCACTCGGGGCCGGCGCCGCGGTCTGGGCCTTGGCCGATTGCAGTTCGGCCTGCAGGCGCTGAACCTGCTGGGTCAGTTGCTTGTTCTGTTCGTCGAGGCTCTTGAGGGCGGCCTCCTGCACCAGAATCGCCTGGGTCATGAAATAACCTGCGGCCGGCTGGCGCGTCAGGTGTTCCTTGATCCGCGCCTCGGCCTGGGCGTCGCGCGGGGCTGCCTCCGTCTCGGCCTGCTGCAGGCGGGAAAACAGTCCATCGATCAGGGTTTGTTCTTCGGTGTTCATGGCGACCTCACAGATTGCCGGGGATAACGTCGCCCCCGTCCACATCGGTCGGGGCGCCCCTCCGTAATGGAGGCAGCGGCAGAATGTTTCAATGGTCTTTACCGAACGTTTACGTTTGCGCAGCCGAAGGCGTCATCGGTTAAAGTGAGCCACTGTTTTTGACCTGCGATACCGACTGATGAATGCCTTCGATGTGCTGCGCGACTCCCTGTACTTCTTCAAACGCCATCTGGGGCGGATCGTCCAGCTGTGCCTGCCGCTGGTGATCTTCGAGGCGTTCCTGCAGCAGATGGTCGACCGCGCCGGCGACCCGGACAATGTCTCGGCCATCAGCGTGATCGTCGGCCTGTTGGTGTACCCGCTGTACACCGCCGCCCTGATCCTGTTCCTCGACGCCCGCACCCGCGGCGAGTCCCCGCTGATCCGCGACCTGTTGGCCATGTCCGCGCGCCTGTGGCCGCGCTTCGCGGTGCTGACCGCCCTCAACACCCTGCTGATCCTGCTCGGCCTGTCGCTGTATTTCCTGCCGGGGCTGTGGCTGATGGTCACCCTCGCGTTCGGCGAATACCTGCTGGTGCTGCGCGGCTTCGGCCCGCTGCAGGCGATGAAGGAAAGCCTGCGCCTGACCCGGGGGCACTTCCTGCGGATCCTGGGCTGCATCCTGTGCGTGATGGGGCCGCTGTGGCTGCTCAAGGGCATGACCCTGCAGGTCTACCCCGAGCCGCAGAACCCGCTGGTCGCGGTGCTGATCGACAGCGCCCAGAGCTTCCTGCAACTGTTCACCAGCGTGGTGCTGTTCCGCCTGTTCATGCTCATCAGCGAACTGCCCGACAAGCGAAACGGAACGGTCTGACCGCTCTGGCCTTGGGCTCGGCGACGGGTCTCGGGTATGCTCGGGGCCACTTTGCAGAACGCGATGCGTTGAGCCATGACCCGACTGCTGCGCTACATCCTGTTGCCCGTGCTGTTCGTCGTCGCCCTCGCCGGCACGGCGCTCTACAGCCTGACCTGGCGCCCCGACGCCCGGGAAACCCTGCCGGTCAACTGCACCGGGCAACCGCCGGTGCTGGTGCCCGGCCAGGCGCTCAAGGCGATGACCTGGAACGTCCAGTACCTGGCCGGCAAGCGTTACGTGTTCTGGAACGACCTGGCCCACGGCGAGGATGAAGCCCCGACCGCCGACGACATGGCCTTCAGCCTCGACGAGGTGGCGCGGGTGATCCGCGACGAACAGCCCGACATCGTGCTGTTGCAGGAACTGGACGACGGCGCCAAGGCCAGCGGCTACCAGAACCAGCTGAAGCTGTTGCAGGAACGCCTCACCGACCTCTACCCGTGCAGCGCCCATGCCTTCGACTGGAAGGCCGATTTCGTTCCCGACCCGCACATTTTCGGCAGCGTCGGCCGGCAGCTCGCCACCCTCTCCCGCTACCGCATCGAACACGCCGAACGCCTGCAACTGCCGGTGGCGCCGGCCAACGTCATCAGCCGCCAGTTCCAGCCGAAAAACGCCTTGCTCAGCACGGCGCTGCCCCTGAGCGACGGCGGCCAACTGGTGGTGCTCAACACCCTGCTGGAACGCGCCCGGCCCTCCACAGAGGCTTCCGCCGACACCGCCCGGGCGCAGGTGGCGGCGGTGGCCAAGGTGCTCGACAAGCACGAAAGCCACGGCATCGCGTGGCTGATCGGCGGCGACTTCAACCTGTTGCCCCTGGGCCAGTACCGGCGCCTGCCGGCGGAGCAGCGCACGCCCTACGCCGCCGACAGTGCGCTGCACCTGCTGTGGGACAAATATCCGATGATCCCGACCAACAACGAGGCCGGCGGCATCGACCGCGCCCGATGGCTGACCCACTACCCCAACGACCCGGCCCTGAACGGCCCGGACCGCACGGTGGATTTCCTGTTCCACAGCCCGAAGGTCAAGCGGGTCGAGGCCCGTGTGCGCCAGGACGACACCTTGCGCATCTCCGACCATTTGCCGGTGGTCGCGCGGTTCCTGTTGCCTCCTACTCCCTGACCGCCGTCATCGCGAGCAGGTTCGCTCCCACAGAGTTTTATGGTGTGCGGGCCTGTCAGTGGGCCTCGTCCAGATCGTCGTGCAGCAGCCCGAAGATCTGCCGCTTCATGTCGATGAACGAGCGCTCCATGACCATGTCCAGCGAACGCGGGCGTTCGATGGGCACGTCGAGGATCTGCTTGATCCGCCCGGGCCGCGCGCCCATCACATAGACCCGGTCGCCGAGCAGGATGGCCTCGTCGATGTCGTGGGTCACGAACAGCACGGTCTTCTTGCTGTTGCCCCACACCCGCAGCAGCAGTTGCTGCATCTGCAGGCGGGTCTGGCTGTCGAGGGCACCGAAGGGCTCGTCCATCAGCAGGATCTGCGGATCGTTGGCCAGCGCCCGGGCAATCGCCACCCGCTGCATCATGCCGCCGGACAGCTGCTTGGCGTAGTTGTCGGCGAACCCGGACAGGCCCACCTCATGCACGTAGTGGTCGACGATCTCCTTGCGCCGCGCCGCCGGCAGGCCCCGACGCTTGAGGCCGAACTCGACGTTCTGGCGCACCGTCAGCCACGGGAACAGCGTGTAGCTCTGGAACACCATGCCGCGGTCCGCGCCGGGGCCCTGCACCTGCTGGCCGCCGACGTAGATCTGGCCGCCGGTGGGCTCGGCCAGCCCGGCGGTGAGGTACAAAAGGCTCGACTTGCCGCAGCCCGACGGCCCCACCAGCACCGCGAACTGCTGGTCCGGCACCTCGAACGACACCTCTTCCAGCGCGGTGAACGTGCCGCCGCCGGGCTTGCTGTAGCGCAGGCTGACCTTGTCCACCTGCAGCCGCGGGGCGGCGTGGGCCGGCGCGGCGACCGGTTCGACGAAACGATGGTTGGCGGCGGTTACTGAGCCCATGCGGCAATCCTCAAACGCAGAAAGCGGAATAGTTGATCGGTGACCAGGCCCAAGAGGCCGATGATCGCGATGGCGAGAAAGATCACATCCACCTGGAAACCGCGCATGGCCTTGAGGCTCAGGTAGCCCAGGCCGCTGGAGGCAGCGACCAGCTCGGCCACCACCAGGTAGGTCCAGGCCCAGCCCATAGTCACCCGCAAGGTGTCGAGCACGCCGGGCAGCGAAGCCGGGGCGATTACGTGGAGCACCGCGTCGCGGCGGTTGGAGCCCAGGGTATAGGAGGCGTTGATCAGGTCCTTGGAGATGCCCTTGGACACGTCCGCCACCATCACCAGTTGCTGGAAGAACACGCCGAAGATGATCACCGACACCCGCTGCTCCAGGCCGATGCCGATCCACAGGATGAACAGCGGCACGAACGAGGTCACCGGCAGGTAGCGGATGAAGTTGACCATCGGTTCGAGGAACGCCTGGACGATGCGGAAACTGCCCATCAGCAGCCCCAGCGGCACCGCCACCAGCGACGACACGATGAACCCCACCATCACCACTTCGACACTGGCCCAGACGTGCTGGCCGAGGGTGCCGTCGCGGCTCAGGCGCAGGGCCGCCTCAACCACCGCCCCGGGAGTCGGCAGGAACATGCCCGGCACGACGCCGCCGTACGACAGCCCGGCCCACAGGCCCACCAACAACACCCAGGCCAGGCCGCTGGCGCTCCACACCACCGGCACCGGCAAACCGGTCTTGGGCGTGATGCAGCGGCTCAGCCACGAATTGCGCTTGAACATGACCGGCCTCCTAGAGCGGGCTGACGAAACGGTTGTCCACCAGATCGTCGTTGCTGACGTTGAACGGTTTGCCCTGCAGTTCGCTGGCGGTCTCGTTGGCCAGCTTGATCAGCGGCTCGCTGTCGCCCGGTGCGCCCGGCTTGCCCAGCAGCTTCTCGCTCATGGCTTGGTCGTAGAAGCGCACGCCCTGGGCGGCGGCGGCCAGTTCCTTGGGATCGGACAGGTAACCGCCCACGCCCTTGGCCATGATTTCGTAGGCTTTCTGCGGATGGTCCTTGGTGTACTGCACGGCCTTGTACAGGCCGGCGACCAGCGCCTTCACATCCTCCGGCTGCTTCTCGATCACCGAGCAGTTGAGCGCCACCACATCGACGATCACGCCCGGCGTGCTGCTGCTGTCGATCAGCACCTTGCCCTGCTGCTTGTCGCGCACCATCGACAGGTGCGGCTCCCAGGTCACGGCGGCCGGCACGCGCCCGGCGATGAACGCGGTGGCGGCATCGTCGGCGGTCATGTTCTGCACGGTGATGTCGCTCATGCTCATGCCGTTTTTCTTCAGCAGGTACGACAGCCAGAACTGCGAGGTCGACCCTTCGTTGACGGCCACGGCCTGGCCCTTGAGCTCTTGCAGGCTCTTGACGTGCTTGCCCACCAGCACACCGTCGCCGCCATGGCTGTCGTCCAGCGCGGCCACGGCCTTGAAGCAGAACTGCGGGCGGTACTTGAGCACTTCGTCGATGGTCGAGGCCGAACCGGACAGTTGGCCGGACGCCTGGGCGGCCATGTACATCGAGGCCTCCTCGACCACCGGCAGTTCGACGGTCAGGCCGTTTTCCTTGAAGTAGCCCAGGTCCTGGGCCAGGTACAGGGTGCCGTAGCCGACCCACGTGGTGTGGCCGATCGACAAGGTGCCGGCCTGGGCGCCGGTGGCGACCGAGGCGGCGATGGCGGTGACCGCCAGGGGACAAGCAAGACGGGTGAACAAGGACTGGATCATGGAGCACTCCCAACGCTGTTGATTTAGTTGTCATGGGCAGTACGGCCGGCGGCGGTCGGGCGGTTGTCCGCTGCGGTCTCTGCGGACTCTGGCGGGCAACGCGTTGCGCTGGCCAGATCGATGTTGACCCAGGCCCGGCGTCAGGAAAACGAGGAAATAGTTAGACGCGAACGATGAAAAAACTGGGTAGGCGGCACCGCGAAAGGGCACAGCGGGCGGGGGTGCCCGGGAGGGGTGCAGAACGTTGGGAATGCGTTGAATGGGCGGCCGCCATCGCGAGCAGGCTCGCTCCCACATTGGATCTGTGACCGACCGGGAACAACTGTCTTTCCCCTACCCTGGGGTGTCTGAACTGACGCCATCGCGGGCAAGCCCGCTCCCACAGGGGATTCGTGCCGGGCACAGATCCAGTGTGGGAGCGGGCTTGCCCGCGATGAGGCCCTTGAGCCGAACGATTGCCTCAGAGCCGGCCATACTCCTGCGCCGTACGGTCCAGCGCCTTGAGGGTCTTGCCCACCAGCTCATCGATCTCCCCGCGGCTGGCGATCAGCGCCGGCGCCATGATCATCCGGCCCAGGGTCGAGCGGATGATCACGCCTTCCTCGAAGCCGATCGTGCGGCAGCGCCAGGCGATGTCGTTCTCGTTGGCGAAGCGTTTGCGAGTGGCCTTGTCCTCGGCCAATTGCAGCGCCGCCACCATGCCCGCGCCCTGGATGTCGCCCACCAGCGGATGGTTGCCGAACACCTCGCGCAGGCACTGCTGCAGGTACGGCCCGATGTCGTCCTTGACCCGCGTCACCACGCCCTCGTCGCGCAACGCCTTGAGGTTGGCGATGGCCACCGCCGCCGCCACCGGGTGCCCGGAATAGGTCAGGCCGTGAGCAAACACCCCGCCCTGCTCCACCAGCACTTCGGCCATCTTCTTCGACAGGATCAGGCCGCCCATGGGGATGTAGCCGGAGGTCAGGCCCTTGGCGATGGACAGGGTGTCCGGCTCGAAGCCGAAATGCTCGTGGGCGAACCATTCGCCGGTGCGGCCGAAGCCGCCGATCACTTCATCGGCGCACAGCAGCACGTCGTACTGACGGCAGATGCGCTGGATCTCCGGCCAGTAGCTTTCCGGCGGGAAGATCATGCCGCCCGCGCCCTGGAACGGTTCGGCGATGAAGCCCGCCACCTTGTCCGCGCCCAGTTCGAGGATCTTCGCTTCCAGTTGCCGCGCCGCCCGCACGCCGAATTCCGCCGGGGTCAGGTCGCCGCCGTGGGCGAAGAAGTACGGCTCGTCGATGTGCTCGATGTCGGGCAGCATGCCGCCCATCTCGTGCATGAACTTCATCCCGCCCAGCGCCGTCGCCGCCAGGGTCGAACCGTGATAGCCGTTCCAGCGGCCGATCATGATCTTCTTCTCGGGCTTGCCCAGCACCTGCCAGTAGCGGCGCACCGTGCGGATCAGCACCTCGTTGGCCTCGGAGCCGGAGTTGGTGTAGATCGCGTGGCTGTAGTGCCCCGGCAGCAGGCTGAACAGCAGCTCGGACAGCTCGATCACCTGCGGGTGGGTGGTGTGGAAAAACATGTTGTAGTACGGCAACTGCTCCAGCTGTCGGCTGGCGGCGGCGTTCAGGTCCTGGCGCCCGTAGCCCAGGTTGGTGCACCACAGGCCGGACATGCCGTCCAGGTAGCGCCGCCCGTCGTTGTCCCACAGGTGCAGGCGCTCGCCGCGCACCATCACCCGCGGGCCTTCGTCGTTGAGGGCCTTCTGGTCGACGAACGCATGAATGTGGTGCGCTGCATCGGCGGCCTGGTAGTCGCGGGTTTCACGTGAGGTGGTCATCGCCGGATCTCCTTCTTGTTGTGAGCGGCTGTCATGAGCGCAGCTGAAACCAGGTGGTTTTCAGCTGGGTGTATTTGTCGAACGAATGCAGCGACAGGTCGCGGCCGAAGCCGGACTGCTTGCCGCCGCCGAACGGTACGGTGACGTCCAGCGCATCGACGCTGTTGACCGACACCGTCCCCGCCCGCAATTGCCGGGCCACCCGGTGGGCGCGGTGCAGGTCATCGGTCCACAGCGATGCCGCCAGACCGTAGACGCTGTCGTTGGCCAACCGCAAGGCGTGGGCCTCGTCGTCGAACGGGATCACCGCCAGCACCGGGCCGAACACCTCCTTGCGAAACAGTGCCATGGACGGCTGCACGCCGGTGAGGATCGTCGGCTGGATGAAGTTCTCCGAGCCGTTGAAGCTCAGCTGCCGGCCCCCGCAGACCAGCGTCGCGCCTTCGCGCTCGGCCTCGCGGATGAAGCGCAGCACCGTCGCGGTCTGACGGCCGTCGACCATGGCCCCGGCGGCGCTCGCCGGATCCAGCGGATCCCCCGGCTGCCAGCGCTCGGCCCGCGCCTTGAGGCGCTCGACGAACTCGTCGTGGATCGAACGCTCCACCAGCAGCCGCGAGTTGGCCGAACAGACTTCGCCCTGGTTGAAGAAGATGCCGAACGCGGCTTTCTGCGCCGCCAGCTCCAGGTCCCGGCAATCGGCGAACACCAGGTTGGCGCTCTTGCCGCCGCACTCCAGCCACACCTGCTTGAGGTTCGACTGCGCCGAGTACTGCATGAAGTATTTGCCCACTTGCGTCGAGCCGGTGAACACCAGGCAATCGACGTCGGGGTGCAGTCCCAACGCTTTGCCGGCCTGTTCGCCGAGCCCCGGCAGCACGTTCAGCACGCCCGCCGGCAACCCGGCCTCCTGCGCCAGTTCGGCCAGGCGCAACGCGGAGAACGGCGACTGCTCGGCGGGCTTGAGGATCACCGAGTTGCCGGCCGCCAGCGCTGGGGCGAGCTTCCACGCGGCCATGTCCAGCGGGAAGTTCCACGGCACCACGGCGGCGACCACGCCCAGCGCTTCGCGGGTGATGGTGGCGAGGACGTTCGCGGCGCTCGGCGCCACTTGGTCGTAGAGCTTGTCGAGGCTTTCGGCGTACCAACGGAACACCCCGGCGGCGCCCGGCACGTCGATGTTGAAGGCGTCCATCACCGGTTTGCCCATGTTCAGCGAGTCGAGCAGCGCCAGCTCTTCGCGGTGGGCCAGGATCAGCTCGGCCAGCCGCAGCAGCACTTGCTTGCGCTCCACGGGCGAGCGCCCCGACCAGACGCCGCTGTCGAACGCCTGACGCGCATCGCGCACCGCCGCCTCGACGTCGGCCTCGCCGCACGCGGCGACATCCGCCAGGTGCGCGCCGGTCGCCGGGTTGACCGCCGCAAAGGTCTGCCCCGACTGCGCGGCGCACCGTTTTCCGCCGATCACGGCCAGGTCGGGAAAGCTCAACGCAGCGGCCTTGCGCTGCCAGTCTGCACGTTCGAACACGGTCGGATGCTCCCTGGTGAGGTGTGATGCCTATTCTTGTGCGGTCGATAGTCGCTCACCCCCGCGAGCGGCAAAACCAGTAAAAATGTCTTCGCAGGCAATGAAAAAGCTAACCAGCGGACAACCCCCTCGCGCGCGTATGAGGCTATTGTTCAGGGACAAAAAACACCGTCGCCGGAACGGAGGATGGCGGCACATGAATTGCGTGGATGTCGAGATCCGTTCGACCTGAGGTTTGCCGTGGCCGCTTACAACCTGCGTCAGTTGAAGTACTTCATCACCACCGTCGAGTGCGGCAGCGTCGCCGAAGCGTCGCGCAAGCTGTACATCGCCCAGCCGGCGATCTCCACGGCGATCAAGGGGCTGGAGGACAGCTTCGGCGTGCAGCTGCTGATCCGCCATCACGCCCAGGGCGTGTCCCTGACCCCCAGCGGCGCGCGGTTCTTCCGCAAGGCCCAGGAACTGCTGCGCATGGCCAAGGAGTTCGAGCAGAACGCCCTGGCCGACAACGACGTGGTGGCCGGGCAGATCGACATCGGCTGTTTCGAGACCGTCGCGCCGCTGTACCTGCCGCAACTGATGGCCGGGTTCTCGGCGCTCTATCCGGGGGTGAAGATCCGCATCCGCGACGGCGAACAGCAAGAGCTGGTGCAGGGCCTGACCTCCGGCACCTTCGACCTGGCGATCCTGTACAAGCACGACCTGGACGCCACCATCGAGACCGAACCCCTGATGCCGGCCCAGCGGCCGTATGCGCTGCTGCCGGCGGACCACCGCTTCGCCCAGCTCAAGCAGGTGTCGCTGCGCGACCTGTGCCTGGAACCGATGATCCTGCTGGACGTGCAGCCGAGCCGCACCTACTTCGTCAGCCTGTTCGAGGAACTGGGCCTGAGCCCGCGGATCGAGTTCAGCTCGCCGTCCATCGAAATGGTGCGCGGCATGGTCGGCCAGGGTTTCGGCTTCTCGATCCTGGTCACCCGCCCGCACTCGGAATGCACCTACGACGGCAAGAAAGTGGTGTGCGTGGACATCGTCGAAGACGTCACCGGCTCAGGCCTGGTGGCGGCCTGGCTCAAGCGCGGGCAACTGACCAAGCCGGCGCAGCTGTTCGCCGATTACTGCCGCGAACAGCTGACCGCCAAAGCGGGTGCCTGAAAGCTGTAGCGAGGGAGCTTGCTCCCGCTCGGGTGCACAGCGCCCGCCCTCACCGATGCTCAAGTCCCCCGCGGCTTGGCCCGCGCCGTCGCCTCCGCCACCAACGGATCGTCCGGCCAGTAATGCTTGGGGTAGCGCCCCTTCAGATCCTTCTTCACCTCGGCATAAGTGCTGCGCCAGAAGTTGGCCAGATCCTGCGTGACCTGCACCGGCCGCCGTGCGGGCGACAGCAGGTGCAGTTTCACCACCTGTCGGCCGCCGGCGATCCGCGGTGTGTCGGCGAGGCCGAACAGCTCCTGCAAACGCACCGCGAGGATCGGCGGATGTTCGCTGTAGTCGAGGCGGATCGACGAGCCCGACGGCACGCTCAGGTGATGCGGCGCCAGTTCGTCGAGCCGCTGCGGCAACGGCCACGGCAGCAGATTGCGCACGATGCTCGACAGGTCGAGGTTGGCGAAGTGGCTGAGTCGCGAGACTTTGCCCAGGTACGGCATCAGCCAGTCTTCGAGGGTTTTCAGCAACGTGGCGTCGCTGACGTCCGGCCATTGGCTGTCGCTCTGGGTGTCCAGGTCGAGCTGGCGCAGCAGCCCGACCCGCGCCTGCCACTGGCGCAGTTCCGGTGTCCACGGCAGCAATTCCAGCCCCTTGCGCCGCACCAGATTGACCAGCGCCTGACTGCGGGCGTTTTCATCGAGACCGGTCAGCGGCTCGCGGCTCAAGATCAGCTCGCCGACCTTGCGCTGGCGCTCGGCGCGCAGCACGCCTTCGCGTTCGTCCCAGTCCAGTTGATCGACGCTGTGCACCTGTTCGGCCAGCACCGAGTCGAACAGCGCCGGATCGAAATCCGCCGCCAGGTAGATCCGCTCCTCGCGCTGGCCCTGACGGCTGCCGAGGTCGGCGATCACGATCCACGGCTCCTTCATCAGGCTGTCGGCTTCGGCGAACAGCGCCGCGCGCCCGTTGGCCAACCGGTATTCGGCACCGCCGGCCTTGCGCTGCTGGGCGACGCGGTCCGGGTAGGCCAGCGCCAGCAAGGCGCCGAGCCAGCGCGGATGATCGGGGTCGGCCACCGGCTCGCTCGCCTTGCCGCGCAGATAGCCGCGGTATTGCTTGGCCAGTTGCCGGGCCCGCTGCACGCCGCCCTGGGCACCGCGGGCCGCCCGCGCTTCGCCGGACAGCAACACCAGGCGACTGTGCAGATCGGCGCCGGCGCCGCGCAGGATGTCACGCTCGCCCAACAACGCAGCGACATCGCACGCCATCGCCGCCAGCCCCAGCGCCTGCCCGCGCAACAGCAGATGGGCGATGCGCGGATGGGCCGGCAGTTCGGCCATGGCCTGGCCGTGGCGGGTCAGGGTGTCGCCGTCCAGCGCGCCGAGACGCTGCAGCAGGTCCTGCGCCTGCGCATACGCGGCGGCGGGCGGCACGTCCAACCACACCAGATCCTTGGGCGCCACGCCCCAGCGGCCAAGCTGCAGCGCCAGCCCGGCCAGATCCGCCGAAAGGATTTCCGCGCTGCCGTAGGCCGCCAGTTGTTCATGTTGATCCTGCGACCACAGGCGGTAGCACACGCCCGGCTCCAGACGCCCCGCCCGGCCCGCGCGCTGGGTGGCGCTGGCCCGGGAGATGCGCTGGGTGTCGAGGCGGGTCATGCCGCTGCCGGGGTCGAAGCGCGGCACCCGCGCCAGCCCGGCGTCGATCACCACGCGCACGCCGTTGATGGTCAGGCTGGTCTCGGCGATGTTGGTGGCCAGCACCACTTTGCGCTGGCCCGCCGGGGCCGGGTCGATGGCCGCGCGTTGGGCGGCCAGGTCCAGTTCACCGTGCAGCGGGCACAACAACACGTCGTTGCGCTCGCCGAGGGCGTCGGCCAATTGCTGGTGGACTCGGCGGATCTCCGCCTGCCCCGGCAGGAACACCAGCAGGCTGCCGGTCTCGTCATGCAGGGCTTCGAGCACGGTCTGGGTGACGCGCTGATCGATGTATTCGCCGGGCTGGTACGGCCGGCCCCAGCGTGTGGTCACCGGGAACATCCGCCCTTCGCTGCGCAGGATCGGCGCATCGTCCAGCAGCCCGGCCAGGCGTTCGCCCTCCAGGGTCGCGGACATCAGCAAAATCTTCAGCGGCTGTTCAGCCCGGAACAGCTCGCGACCGTTCAGACTGAGCGCCAGCGCCAGGTCGGCGTCGAGGCTGCGTTCGTGGAATTCGTCGAAGATCAAAAGGCCCACGCCTTCCAGGGCCGGGTCGTCCTGCAGGCGCCGGGTGAGGATGCCTTCGGTGACCACCTCGATGCGGGTGCCGGGGCCGACCTTGCTGTCGAGGCGGATGCGGTAGCCGACGGTCTCGCCGACCTTCTCGCCCAGCTCGCTGGCCAGCCGCTCGGCCGCCGCGCGCGCCGCCAGCCGGCGCGGTTCGAGCATGAGGATGGTCTGCCCGGCCAGCCACGCCTCATCGAGCAAGGCCAGCGGCACGCGGGTGGTCTTGCCGGCGCCGGGCGGGGCTTCGAGCACGGCTTCGTGGCGTGTCGCCAGCGCGTCACGCAGGGCGGGTAGAACATCGTCGATCGGCAAAGAAATCATGCTGGCTCCCAAACAGAGTCGCGAGTATAACGGCGAACTGCCAGGTGTTCGTCAGGGTCTTAACTTCACACGACGACGCTTCGTCATCAGAGGATTCAGGAGATTTTTCCATGCGTTTACCTTTTCGCCTGATCGGCGGTGCACTGGTTGCCACCCTGCTCACCCAAGTGACCGCGTGCGGGTCGATTTTCTACCCGGACCGGCGCGGCCAGATCGACGGCAAGATCGACCCGGCCATCGCGGTGCTCGACGCCGTGGGCCTGCTGTTCTACATCATCCCCGGCCTGATCGCGTTCGCCGTGGACTTCACCACCGGCGCGATCTACTTCGAGCCGGGCAAGACCGCCCAGGTCGATCCGGCCAAGCTCAAGCAAGCGGTGGGCCCGGACGGCCAGGTCGATAACCTCAAATTGCAGGCTATCCTCGAAAGCGAACTGGGCCGCCACCTGCCGCTGGACGACCCGCGCCTGATCCGGCACAAGGGCAGCGCCCAGCAACTGGCGATGTTCGGCCTGCAACCGGCCGCTTGAACAAGGAACCGCTCCCGACATGACCTCCAGCCCCGAACACGCCCGCCTGCTGCGGCTGGCGACCCGCGCCTCGGTGGCGGTTGCCTGCACGCTGGTCATCGCCAAAGCGATCGCCTGGTGGCTGAGCGGTTCGGTGAGCATGCTCGCCGGCCTCACCGACTCGGCCCTCGACGGCGTCACCTCGCTGCTTAATCTGCTGGCGGTGCACTACGCGCTGCGGCCGGCGGACGACGATCACCGCTACGGGCACGGCAAGGCCGAGTCCCTGGCCGGCATGGCCCAGGCGCTGTTCATCGGCGGCAGTGCGGTGCTGATCGCCTTTCAGGCGTTCGAACGGCTCAAGCACCCCGAGCCCCTCGGCGCACCGTGGCTGAGCATCGGCGTGATCGTGTTTTCCCTGGTGCTGACGGCGGCGCTGCTGATGCTGCAGCACCGGGTGATCAAGCAGACTGGCTCCAACGCGGTGCGCGCCGACTCGCTGCACTACCGTTCGGACATGCTGCTCAACGGCAGCATCCTCATTGCGCTGGTGCTGGCGGGGCTGGGTTTCAATCAATTGGATGCCTGGTTCGGCCTGGGGATCGCCGCCTACATTCTGTGGAGCGCGATCCAGATCGCCCGGGAAAGCTTCGCGGTGCTGATGGACGAGGAACTGCCGGCGGACGTCAGCCAGCACATGCTCGAACTGGCCTGCGCCGTGCCCGGCGTGCTGGGCGCCCATGACCTGCGCACGCGGGTGTCGGGCAACCACTGGTTCGTGCAACTGCACCTGGAACTGCCGGGCGACCTGACCCTGACCGTGGCCCACGGCATCAGCGACCGGGCGGCGGATGCCATCCACGCCGCCTACCCGCGGGCCGAAGTGCTGGTGCACGCCGACCCGCAGGAAGTGGTGAACGCCGCGCGTGCCGGCACCGGGATCAGTAGTTGACCTGATACCCGCGGCTGCTCAGGCAATTGCCCTGGGCCTGGCGGTAGGCCTGCACCACTTCGGGCGCCGGCTGGTAGGTCGCGGTGCGCGGGTCGAAACCGCTTTGCTGCACCGCGTACTGATAGCACTCGTAACCGTCGCGCTGGACCTGCTCCGGCGACTGCCCGTTGGCCGGATAGGCCTCCACGTCATAGCCGTTTCCGGACGGCTGCGACGGCTGCACCGGCGGCTCCACCACCATGTAGTCCTGCGTCGCCTCCTGGTAGGCGTAATAGGAACCGGCGGCGAGGAACAACAGTGCGCCGCCGATCCACACTTCGCGGGCGTAGTCGGGCAGGTACTGGATGCGGATCCCGCGGGGCGGCTGAACCACGATGTAGCGTGGGCCCTGCGGGCGATACCAGTAGCCGCCGGAATAGAAATAGTCCTGGCCGCGGTAGGGCACGCGGAAGTCCCGGTCCGGGAAGCGGTCGATCACATGGCCCGGCCGGTACTGCGGGCCGGGGCCCCAGCCGTTGCCGCGACCGTCCGGGCGGCCGGGCCAGCGGTGGTCGTCGGGCCGGTTGCCGGTCTGCCAGGTCTGGTGGTAGCCGCCGTTCTGCGGACGCTCGTCGCGGTAGTAGCCGGGGCGCGGCTCCTGAGTCTGGCGCACGGTGTCGGGCCGCGGCTGGATCGGCAGGCTGTTGGCCGGCAGTTGCGGCGGTGGCGGCGGCTGGCGCACCGGGTTGGGGTTGTAGGCCGGGCGCTCGCGGTTCTGGTCGTGGCCCTGCCACTGGCCGTTGCCGTGCTGCTGGCCGTTGTTCTGCCACTGGCCATTGCCAGGCTGCTGGCCGTTGTGCTCGAACTGGCGGCTGTTGTCGCCGCGGATGATCTCGTTGTTCTGCGGGCGCGGCTGATTCTGCTGCGGGCCGTTCTGCCCATGGGACTGATGCTCGCCGTCCCGCCCCTGATTGTTGCCCTGATGCCCCGGCCCGCGTCCGCCGCCGTCCGGGCCGCGATTCTGCGGCTCATCGGCCAGCGCCTGCGCACCGACACTCACACACAGCAAACCAACACCGGCCAGACGCCAGATGCGCGACTTCATGAAATTCCTCACTGCGGGGGGTTAGGGCTTGTAGCTAAGACCGGGAATCGACACACCGGGTTCTGCTACAGGTTATCAGTCACGGCATTTATTTATTGAGCCGCGCACACGCGAAGGCAGGCAAATCGCAGGCAAGAAAAAGGGGAGACCCGTCGGCCTCCCCTTCAGAGAACTTCGTCCTGGCTCGACGCTTGTGGCGCCGGCTCACCTCACCCCGTCTTCTGGACAGTGTGCAGCTCGGGGGCCGGCGCGTCCCCGGTGGGGGCGGCGGCCGCGGCAGGCCTGATTGGGCGGCCGCAGTGGACTGTGTTACCGAGCAGTGATTCTGGTGATAAGGATAGGCCGGACGCCGCGACAGATGATTGCGAAGATTGCTCAAATAAACACCGCTTGCGCAATTTTTAACCCTGGATAGATAATCCGCCGCAATAGACAGCACAAAGGACAGATTGATGAGCAAACTCGACCGTTACGACCTGAGCATTTTGGCGGAGCTGCAGCGCGACGCCCGCATCTCCAACCAGGAGCTGGCCGAACGCATCGGTCTGTCGCCCTCGCCATGCTCGCGCCGGGTCAAGCAACTGGAGGACGACGGCTACATCTCGCGCCAGGTCGCCCTGCTCGACCGCAAGATGCTCGGCCTGAGCCTGACCGCCTATGTGCTGATCGGCATGGACCGGCACACGCCGGAGCGTTTCGAAAACTTCGAGGCGGCGATCCGCACCCTGCCGCAGGTGCTCGAATGCAGCCTGGTGACCGGGGTGGATGCCGACTATCAGTTGAAGGTGGTGGTGCCGGACATGGACCATTACCAGAAACTGCTGCTGGGCCACCTGACCCGGATCGAAGGGGTGACCAGCGTGCGCTCCAGCTTCGTGCTCAATCAGGTCCTGAACAGCACCGAACTTCCGTTGACCCACCTGCGCAGCTGAAGGCCCCTTCACAGGCCGGTCACCAGGATGTCGGCAATGCCGGCCTCATCGCTTGCAGGCAAGCTCCTGCAGGGTTTGGGGTGACAGCAGCTTTGCGGACATACGCGATCCCCTGTGGGAGCCAGCCGGCTGGCGATGGCGGTGCACCGGACACCGCCGATGCCGGCGACGGATGACTGCGGCACACCGCCGCAGGCCGATCCCCGCGCCGCCGCCCTTGGCGTATACTCCCCGCCGCCCTTTCAAGCCGCACGCGCCGGAGATGTCCGATGGATCCAGCACTGTTCGAAGAGTGGATGATGACTGGCCTGGTCAGCATCCTGATCATTTTCATGGGCTTCATCGTCTGGGACCTGGCGAAGAAATCCAAGGCCGGGCGCTTCGGCTCGTTCATCCTGTTCTTCGTGCTGGGTCTGGGCGTGGCCGCCTTCATCATCAAAAGCGTGGTGATCGGCCTGATCGAGTCCGGCGCCCTATAAGCGCGCCGGCACTTCCTTCCACTGGCCCTGATCGAGGCCGTCGAGCGTCCACCCGCCGATCCTGACCCGCACCAGCCGCAAGGTCGGCAGCCCCACCGCCGCCGTCATCCGCCGCACCTGACGGTTGCGGCCCTCCCGGATCACCAGTTCCAGCCAGCTCGTGGGCACGCTCTTGCGAAAGCGCACCGGCGGGTTGCGCGGCCACAGCTCAGGCTCGTCCAACTGCCGCGCTTCGGCGGGCAAAGTCATGCCGTCGTTGAGCTCGACGCCGTCACGCAGGCGTTGCAACTGCTCCGCGCTCGGCTCGCCCTCCACCTGTACCCAGTAGGTCTTGGCCAACTTGTGCTTGGGGTCGGCGATGCGCGCCTGCAACTGGCCGTCGTTGGTCAGCAGCAACAGGCCTTCGCTGTCGCGGTCCAGGCGGCCGGCCGGGTAGATGCCGGGCACGTCGATGTAGTCCTTGAGCGTCGCCCGCCCTTCGCCGTCGCTGAACTGCGTCAGCACATCGAACGGTTTGTTGAACAGGATCAGCTTCGGCTCGGCCGGCGGCGCCTTGGCGACACGGCGAGGGGCTGTCGGGGATGGCTTCGCGCCGGGGCGGCGGGAAGGCGGGCGTTGGGCACGGGACATGGGCAAAACAACATCTGACGGTCAGGGCCGACCATGCTAGTGCCCCGACCGCCAAATGGCCACGGCAAACCGTCAGCGGAACGGCGGTTCGTCGAAGCTGCGCAGCTTGCGCGAGTGCAGCGAGTTGAGTTCGGTGCGCAGCAGGTCCACCGCCTCGATGCCGATCTTCAGGTGCTGGCTGACCGCACGCTCATAGAAGGCGTTGGCCGAACCGGGCAGCTTGATCTCGCTGTGCAGCGGTTTGTCGGAGACGCACAGCAGCGTGCCGTACGGCACCCGCAGGCGATAGCCTTGCGCGGCGATGGTGCCGCTTTCCATGTCCACCGCCACGGCGCGGGACAGGTTGATCAGCGGACGCTCCTGGGCCCAGCGCAGTTCCCAGTTGCGGTCGTCGTAGGTCAGCACGGTGCCGGTGCGCAGGCGCTTCTTCAGGTCGTCGCCCTTGTCGCCGGTGACGTTGGCCGCCGCTTGCTGCAACGCCAGTTGCACCTCGGCCAGGGCCGGAATCGGAATGTTCGGCGGCACCACCCGGTCGAGGATCCCGTCGCGACGCATGTAGGCGTGGGCCAGCACGTAGTCGCCGATGGTCTGCGACTGACGCAGGCCGCCGCAGTGGCCGATCATCAGCCAGCAGTGCGGACGCAGCACCGCCAGGTGGTCGGTGATGTTCTTGGCGTTGGACGGGCCGACGCCGATGTTCACCAGGGTCACGCCGTGGCCGTCGCTGGCGATCAGGTGGTAGGCCGGCATCTGGTAACGGTGCCACACCACGCCGGCGGCGATGGCCGAGGCCTCGCCGTGATCCATGCCCTTCTCGATGATCACGTTGCCCGGCAGCACCATGCGCACGAAACGCGGGTCGCGGCGCAGTTGCTCAAGGCCGTGGACGATGAACTGGTCGACATAGCGGTGGTAGTTGGTCAGCAGGATCCACGGCTGCACGTGGCGCCAGTCGCTGCCGGTGTAGTGCACCAGCCGGCGCAGGGAGAAGTCCACCCGCGCGGCGTCGAACAGCGCCAGCGGCAGAGGGTCGGTGTTTTCCCAGTCGTAGAGGCCGTCGGCGATGCCGTCGGTGGCGGCGGACAGGTCGGTGCTCGGGAACACCCGCGCCAACACCGCGGCGGTGACGCCTGAACCGGCCAGCTCATCGCCCTGCTCGACCACGTACGGGTACGGGATGTTCTGCTCGCTGACGCCCACTTCAACGGTGACGGTGAAGTCGTGCATCAGCGGCGTCAGCTGCTCCAGCAGGTATTTGCGAAACGCCTTGGGATGGGTGACGGTGACGCTGTAGGTGCCCGGCAGCTGCACCTTGGCGTAGGCGCGGGTGGTCTGCGGGACTTCGCCCTGGCAGTGGTAGGTCAGGCGCAGTTCGGGGTAATGGAACAGGGCGCGCTGTGCGGCGTCCGGTTCGGCGCGGTCCTTGAGGTAACGCTTGAGCGCCGTGCTCAGCGCCGTGGTGGCCCGCTCGTGCAGCTCGGCCAAGAGGTCCACGGCCTGTTCGGCGGTTTGAACGACAATAAACGCTTCGGTCACGGTCAGCTTCCTGTGTTCTGTCTTGCAGGCCTTCATCTTGCCTGCAACGCGGCGTCACGGGAACAGTGGCGATTGGCTTTGCCGCAATCCTTGAGGCAAAGCGCAAACCTGTGGGAGCAACCGTCTCGGCTTTGCCCTGCGGCGCCTGAGCTGACGCCATCGCCAGCAGGCTGGCTCCCACAGTGTTTTGTGCCTGGCGCCCCCCCCTTGTGGGATCGGGGCGGGATCAGAAACCCTGCGGCGTCGAGCGGGCGACGATGGCCGCCACGTCCACGCCACGGGGCAATGCGCCATAGACCCGGCCCGCGCCGTCGAGGCGGCTGGCGATGAAGGCGTCGCTGACCGCCGCATTCCCGGCCTCCAGCAACAGCTTCGCCTGCAGGCCGAGGGCGATGTCTTCGGTCAGTTGCCGCGCGCGGTACTGGATGTCGCCGGTGTCCTTGAACGCAGCCTGCAACCGCTGGATGTGCGCGGCCAGGCGCGGGTCGCCGTGGCCGCCGCCCAGTTCATGGAACAGCCCGTCGAGCACGCCCGGCTCTTTCGACAGGGCGCGCAGCACATCCAGGCACTGCACGTTGCCGGAACCTTCCCAGGTCGAGTTGACCGGCGCCTCGCGGTACAGCCGCGGCAGGATGCTGTCTTCGACGTAGCCGGCACCGCCCATGCACTCGGCGGCTTCGTTGATCATGCCCGGGGCGCGCTTGCAGATCCAATACTTGCCCACCGCCGTCACCAACCGCGCGAACTGCGCTTCGTGGCGGTCGTCCAGACGGTCCAGCGCCCGGCCCATGCGCAGGCTCAGGGCCAGCGCCGCTTCGCTTTCCAGCGCCAGGTCGGCCAGCACGTTCTGCATCAGCGGCTGCTCGCTGAGCAGCTTGCCGCCCACCTTGCGGTGCGCACAGTGGTGGCTGGCCTGGGTCAGCGCCTGGCGCATCAGCGAACTGGAGCCGACCATGCAGTCGAACCGGGTCATGGCGACCATCTCGATGATCGTCGGCACCCCGCGCCCCTCCTCGCCGACCATCCACGCCAGCGCCCCGCGGAACTCCACTTCGCTGGAGGCGTTGGAGCAGTTGCCGAGCTTGTTCTTCAGGCGCTGGATATAGAACTGGTTGCGCGTGTCGTCCGGGCGGTGGCGCGGCAGCAGGAAACAGCTCAGGCCCTTGTCGGTCTGCGCCAGGGTCAGGAACGCATCGCACATCGGCGCCGAACAGAACCACTTGTGCCCCACCAGCTCATAGGCCTGGCCCGGGCCGCCGGCGCCCACGGGGAACGCCTTGGTGGTGTTGGCGCGCACGTCGGTGCCGCCCTGCTTCTCGGTCATGGCCATGCCGATGGTCACGCCCGCCTTGTGGACCATGCCGACGTTGCGCGGGTCGTATTCGGTGGCGAGGATCTTCGGCAGCCAGCGCTCGGCCAGGTCCGGCTGCAGGCGCATCGCCGGCACGCTGGCGAAAGTCATGGTCAGCGGGCAGCCGCTGCCGGCCTCGGCCTGGCTATGCAGGTAGGTCATGGACGCCCGCGCCACATGGGCGCCGTCCTGCGGATGAGCCCAGGGCAGCGAGGTCAGGCCGTGCTCGATGGCCGTGCGCATCAGCTCGTGGTACGCGGGGTGGAACTCCACCAGGTCGATGCGGTGGCCGTAGCGGTCATGGCTGGCGAACACCGGCTTGTTCTGGTTGGCGAGGAACCCGGCCTCCATCAATGGCCCGCCGGCCAGGGCGCCGTAGGCGTCGATCCGCGACTCGGCCCAACCGGCGCCGAAGCGCCGCGACCACTCCTGCAGCGGCAGGTCGATGCGGTACAGGTTGGCGCCGTCCAGCGACGGCGGCTGGTTGGTGACTTCGTGGGTTTCGGCGAACTGATGCAGGTTCATGACGGGGCTCCTCCTGTCTGCCAGGCGTTCAGTTAAGCACCGCACCGTGGCCGGACAAAGTGTCATTTACGCCGAACTCTCGGCGGTTTCACCCTATCAGCGACACAACACCCGACGCTCCAGAGCCGCCTGCAACTCTTCGAATTTCACCGGTTTGCCCAGGTAGTCGATCACGGCGTCCGCCGCACAGCGCTCCCGCTCGGCCCCCAGCGCCAGGACGAACACCGGCAGGTGGGCGCAACCGGGCAGATCGTGGATCCGGCAGCACAGCGACGCGCCGTCCAGCGGCGGCAACTGGCAATCGATCAGCACCGCGTCGAACGTTTCGCGCTGCAGGCATTCGAGCGCCGCCTCGCCGTGGTCGGCCGTGCGCACCCGGAAGCCGAGCTTGAGCAGCATGCCGCGCATGACCAGTTGATTGACGCTGTTGTCGTCCACCAACAGAACGGTGCAATCCTGCGGCACCCGCGTGCCGTCAGCGCTGTGCAGCGAGACGGGAGCAGGTTCGAGCGCCGGCAGTTCGAATTCGACATCCAGCTGGAACCGGCTGCCGCGCCCGGGCTCGGAACGGTGGGTGAGCTTGCCGCCCAACAATTCGACCAGTTGCCGGCAGATCGCCAGGCCGACGCCCAGGCCGCCGTACTCCCGGGTCATCGAGCCGTCGAGCTGGAAGAACCGCTGGTACAGCGTCGCCTCGCCCAGGTCGGTGAAGCCGATGCCGGTGTCGATCACCGCGAACGACAGCGCCAACCGGTTGCCTTGGGACGGCTTGCCGGTGACCCGCAGGGCCAGCCCGCCGACCCGGGTGAACTTGATCGCGTTGTCCAACAGGCATTCCAGGCATTGCGCCAGTTTGCCGCTGTCGCCGTGCAGGCGGTCGGGCAAGGTCGGCAGCACATCGACCTTGAAATCCAGGGCCTTGCTCGACGCATTGCCGTCGAACTGCACCCGCAACGCCTCGATCACCCCCCGCAGGCTGAAGCTGCCCGACGTCGCCTTGAGCTTGCCGGCCTGCAGTTCGGTGAGGGTGAGAATGCCGTTGACCATGCGCATCATGTCCCGGGCGGAGCCGGCGGCGGTCTGCTGGTATTGCTCCAGTTCCGGATCCAGTTCGACGGTCTGCATCAGTTCCAGCGAGCCGATCACGCCGTTCATCGGCGTGCGCAACTCGTGGGTCAGGGTCGCCAGGAACTCGTCCTTGAGCTTGTTGCTGTGGGCCAGTTGCTGGTTGAGCACTTCCAGTTTCTGCCCGGCCTCAAGCAGGGTCTGGGCCTGCTGCTCGCGCATGGCGTTGATGCGGTCGGCCAGGGCCAGCGACAGCAGCGCCACTTCGATGGCCGAGCCGATCTGGCTGGCGTACATGGTCAGGAACACGTTCGGCAGCACGCCCAGCACCATCAGGGTGTTGACCACCCCGCCGAGCAGGAACGCCGACCACGCAATGATGAAATAGCGCGCCACCCGCAGGCCGCGCCACCAGGCCAGGATCCCGGCGGCGAAGATCACCACGGTGAAGGTCAGCGCCAGGGTCGTCGCCAAGCGCAGCGCCAGCCCGTAACTGGTCATCAGCGACAGGCCCACCACCAGCGCGCCGAACACGATCAGGGCGATCAGCAGCCGGTCGAGCCAGCGGCTGTGGTCTTTGGTCTGCAGGAAGCTGCGGGCGAACTGGCTGCCGAACAGCCCCGCACAGCCGATGAAGAACGGCGTGGCGGCGTTGGCCCACCACGGGTTGTCAGGCCAGAAGTACTCCACCGCCGCACCGTTGACCGACAGTTGGTACAGGCCGAACGAGGCGATGTAGAAGATGTAATAGAGGTAACTGGTGTCGCGCACGCTGAGGTAGATGAACAGGTTGTACACCAGCATCCCCAGCAGCACGCCATAAATGATGCCCAGCACGTACAGGCGCACCGGCTGGTCTTCCAGGTAGGCGGTGCTCGACCACAGCGTCACCGGGGCCTGGATCGAGCCTTCGCTGGCCAGCCTGAGGTAAACGGTCTGCGCCTGGCCCGGTTCGAAGGCCAGGTCGAACAGGTAATTGTTCTGGCGGATCTCGCGGCTGGCGAACGGCAGGGCATCGCCGGTCTGGCGCGTCAGGCGGTAGGCGCCCGTCGCATCGGGCAGGTAGAGGTCCAGGTGGTCGAGCGGCGGGTAGGCCAGCTCCAGCAGCCAGGTGCGCTGCGCCGCCGGATTGTTCGGGCGGTAAAGCAGATCGATCTTCAGCCAGAACGCCGAGCGCGAATAGCCGGCGTTGAGCGTGGCCTTGTCATGCGGCTTGAAGCGGCCGGCAGCGTCTTGCGCGCGGACATCGGCGAAGGTCGCCTGACCGCTCGGGTCTTCGAACACTTGCAGGGATCGGCCCAGGGGGAGGCTCTGGGTGAATTCGTCGAACTCGACGGCGCTCGCCAGGAGGGGCAAGCAGAACAGCAACATCAGCAAATAGCGCATTGAAGCCCCAGCGTGGCTTGTCCGGTTGCGTCAGGAAGCCCCCCATTCCCTTTGAGAAGACGTAAAACCGGTATTACCTGTTATTGGTTTGGATCCACTCTAGCATAGCCGTTGATGGCCATTGAGCACCATGGAAATTTTTCCGACAGAGGCTCTAGAACGGGCGTTTCAGAGCAAAGTACCGGGCTAGAGCTGTTGGCTTGGTCAGATTGTGACAGTACAGTCCGTTGCGGGACGGCGCTTGCTCCCGATCCGCCGCCATGCCATTGATCCGGATGTGTCGGCAGAATGGCGCATCGAGGCCGCTTTGCGGCCCGGCGGCAGCAAGCTCCCTCACCACAGCTGAACCCGCACACCGGGATTGGTGGTAAGCTCGCGCACCATGAATACCTATAGCTCCCGCCCCGTTGTCCTCTGTCTCTCCGGCCACGACCCCAGTGGCGGCGCCGGCCTGCAGGCAGATATCGAAGCCCTGCTCGCCCAGGGTTGCCATGCGGCTCCGGCCGTCACCGCCCTGACCGTGCAGGACACGGTCAACGTCACCGATTTCCGCGTCCTCGACCGCGAGTGGGTGTTGGCCCAGGCCAATGCCGTGCTCAACGATTCCGACGTCGCGGCGGTGAAGCTGGGCATGCTCGGTTCCCTGGAAATGGTCGACACAGTCGTCGAACTGCTCCAGGCGCACCCGCACCTGCCGGTGGTCTGCGACCCGGTGCTGCGCGCCGGCGGCGGCGGACGCCTGGGCAAGGACGAGGTCGGCTACGCCATGCGCGAACGCCTGCTGCCGCTGTCCGCCATCGCTACCCCGAACCTGCCCGAGGCGCGGATCCTCGCCGAACTGCCCGAAGGCACCGCGGACGAGTGCGCAGAAAAGCTCCTGCCGTTCGTCAAACACCTGCTGATCACCGGCGGCCACGGCGACGAGACGCAAATCCACAACCGCCTGTACAGCCGCGACGGCCTGCGCGAGACCTTCCTCTGCCAGCGCCTGCCGGGCAGCTACCACGGTTCCGGCTGCACCCTGGCCAGCACCCTGGCCGGTCGGCTGGCCTTGGGCGAAGACCTGGCCAGCGCCGTACGCAGCGCCCTGGACTACACCTGGCGCACCCTGCGCGACGCCGAGCGGCTGGGCAAAGGCCAGTTCGTGCCGCGCCGCCTGCCGCTGGACTTCTGCGCCTGATGCAGCGCCGCTGACGCGGCGCACCTGATGTTCCGCGCCTGACGCCGGGAGGCCTGTGCGATGAAATTACGTGGCCTGTACGCCATCACCGACAGCACGCTGCTGGCGGGCAAGTTTCTGCCTTACGTGGAGGCGGCGCTGGAAGGCGGCGTCACCCTCCTGCAATACCGCGACAAGAGCGGCGACGACGCCCGCCGCCTGCGCGAGGCCGAAGCCTTGCGCGAGCTGTGCGAGCGCCACGGCACCCGCCTGATCATCAACGATGACGCCGAGCTGGCCGCCCGCCTGGGCGTCGGCGTGCACCTGGGCCAGACCGACGGCCCGCTGTCGCCGACCCGCGCCCTGCTGGGACCGAAGGCGATCATCGGCTCGACCTGCCACGCGCAGCTCGACCTGGCCGAACAGGCGGTGAAGGAAGGCGCCAGCTACGCCGCCTTCGGCCGCTTCTTCAACTCCAGCACCAAGCCCGGCGCCCCGAGCTGCAGCCTCGGCCTGCTCGACGAGGCCCGCCGCACGCTGCATCTGCCGATCTGCGCGATCGGCGGCATCACCCTGGACAACGCCGCCCCGCTGGTGGCCCACGGCGCCGACCTGTTGGCGGTCGTCCACGGCCTGTTCGGTGCCGACAGCACCGCCGAGGTGACGCGCCGCGCCCGCGCATTCAATGAATTGTTCAAATCCTGACCTTCGAGAGCCCGATCATGTCCCGTTCCGAAACCCTGTTTGCCAATGCCCAGAAACACATCCCCGGCGGCGTCAACTCGCCGGTCCGCGCGTTCAAGAGCGTCGGCGGCACCCCGCTGTTCTTCAAGCATGCCGAAGGCGCCTACGTCACCGACGAAGACGACAAGCGCTATGTGGATTACGTAGGTTCGTGGGGCCCGATGATCCTCGGCCACAGCCATCCGGACGTGCTGGACGCCGTGCGCAAGCAACTGGAGCACGGCCTGTCCTACGGCGCCCCGACCGCCATGGAAACCGAGATGGCCGACCTGGTCTGCTCGCTGGTGCCGTCGATGGACATGGTGCGCATGGTCAGCTCCGGCACCGAAGCGACCATGAGCGCCATCCGCCTGGCCCGTGGCTTCACCGGCCGCGACAGCATCATCAAGTTCGAAGGCTGCTACCACGGCCACACCGACAGCCTGCTGGTCAAGGCCGGCTCCGGCGCATTGACCCAGGGCGTGCCGAGCTCGGCCGGCGTGCCGGCGGCATTCGCCAAGCACACCCTGACCCTGCCGTTCAACGACATCGGCGCCGTCGAGAAGATGCTCGCCGAAGTCGGCCAGGACGTCGCCTGCATCATCGTCGAGCCGGTGGCCGGCAACATGAACTGCGTGCCGCCGGCGCCGGGCTTCCTCGAAGGCCTGCGCAGCCTGTGCGACCGCCACGGCGTCGTGCTGATCTTCGACGAAGTGATGACCGGTTTCCGCGTCGCCCTCGGCGGTGCCCAGGCCCACTACGGCGTGACGCCGGACCTGACCACCTTCGGCAAGATCATCGGCGGCGGCATGCCGGTCGGCTGCTTCGGCGGCAAGCGCGAGATCATGCAGCGCATCGCGCCGCTGGGCCCGGTCTACCAGGCCGGCACGCTGTCGGGCAACCCGCTGGCCATGGCCGCCGGCCTCACCACCCTGCGCCTGATCAGCCGTCCGGGCTTCCACGCCGAGCTGACCGACTACACCACCCGCCTGCTCGACGGCCTGCAGCAACGCGCCGACGCCGCCGGCATCCCGTTCGTGACCACCCAGGCCGGCGGCATGTTCGGCCTGTACTTCAGCGGCGCCGACGACATCGTCACCTTCGACGATGTGATGGCCAGCGACGCCGCGCTGTTCGGACGCTTCTTCCACCTGATGCTCGAAGGCGGCGTGTACCTGGCGCCGAGCGCCTTCGAAGCCGGTTTCACCTCCATCGCCCACGGCGAAGCGGAACTGAAACTGACCCTGGACGCCGCAGAGCGCGCCTTCGCCGCCCTGAAGTAATCCGCCCTGACGCTGACGTTGGCCAATGCCGGCGTCAGCGTTTGCCTACACCTGAGCGTTTTTTCCTGCATCGCCGCCGACAATCGCCTGCAAACCGGGCGACCAGCGCTCCGCGCAGCAGAAAATCGAGTAAAGACTTTGTAAGGTTGGGCCTGCTTATTTCATAATGCGCGCTTATTGGATCCCTCGACGGGTCCGCGTGCCCTTCAGAGGTAAGTCGATTCCCATGAACCGCACCGGCCGCACCCTTGCCTTGGGCTGCCTGTTGCTCCTTCAGCCGCTGCTTGCACATGCACAGGCAGGCGGCAACTCGTTGTTGATCCCGGCGATGGGGCGTTGCACCCTCAACACCCAGCCGCAAGACGTCACGCAGGCCCTCGCCGCCTGCCAGAAGGCTGCGGACGAAGGGGATGCGCAAGCGCAATACGAGTTGGGCGAATTCTACTACGACGGCAAGAACGCACCGCGCGACCTCAACCAAGCCCTCAACTACTTCGAAAAGGCCTCGCTGCAGGGCCACGCCCAGGCGCAGTTCAAGCTCGGCACCATGTTCTTCCACGGCGAAGGCGTGCAGGCCAACAACATCCAGGCCTATATCGTGCTGAAGATGGCGGCGGTCAACGGCGCCGAGGATGCGTTGGACACCGCCGACGAAGTCGCCGAGAAGATGCCCCGAGAAGACCTCGAGACCGCCACCCAGGTGCTGGGGCAAATTTTCCGTAAATACCTGATGGAACTGCAGAGCGCGGACGGGCGCACGCCTTTCTCGCCGCTGCCCTGAAACCCGCTGGTCTGCCGTGAGTGCGGCAAGTGAGCCGTGGCTTACTTCTCAGGCATCGGCATCGGAAACGGCATCACGTTGCCGGTGCCGGCCCGGGCCTCGCTGATCTTCGGCGTGCCGAGGCGCTCGACCTCGTCGATGCGCACGATCGAATGCATCGGCACGAAGCTGCGCACCACGCCTTCGAACTGGGCCTTGAGCTTCTCTTCGCTCGGATCCACGACCACCTGGGTGCGCTCGCCGAAGACGAACTCTTCCACTTCCAGAAAACCCCACAGATCGCTTTGGTAGATCTGCTTGGCGTACATTTCGAACACCTGGCCCTGGTTGAGGAAAATCACCTTGTAGATCGGAGCTTCGCGTTTGGTCATGGCGGGCGGACAACACATCGGGGCAAAAATGAGGGCGCAAACTATAGCACAGGCACCGGTCGCGCAGCGGTAGGAACCTTTGGACATGTTCCCTATAATGCGCGGTTCTTCGAATCACGTGACGACCTGAATCCATGGCCAAAAAGCTCTACATCGAAACCCACGGCTGCCAGATGAACGAGTACGACAGCTCGCGCATGGTCGATCTGCTGGGTGAACACCAGGCCCTGGAAGTCACCGCCCGCGCCGAAGACGCCGACGTGATTCTGCTCAACACCTGCTCGATCCGCGAACGCGCCCAGGACCGGGTGTACTCCCAGCTCGGCCGTTGGCGCGAACTGAAACTGGCCAACCCGGAGATGGTCATCGCCGTCGGCGGCTGCGTGGCCAGCCAGGAAGGCGCGGCGATCCGCGACCGCGCGCCCTACGTCGATGTGGTGTTCGGCCCGCAGACCCTGCACCGCCTGCCGGAAATGATCGACGCCGCACGCATCAGCAAGCTGCCGCAGGTGGACGTCTCGTTCCCGGAGATCGAGAAGTTCGACCACCTGCCCGAGCCGCGCATCGACGGCCCGAGCGCCTACGTGTCGGTGATGGAAGGCTGCAGCAAGTACTGCACGTTCTGCGTGGTGCCCTACACCCGCGGCGAGGAAGTCAGCCGGCCGTTCGACGACGTGATCGCCGAGATCATCCACCTGGCCGAAAACGGCGTGCGCGAAGTCACCCTGCTGGGGCAGAACGTCAATGGCTACCGCGGCCTGACCCACGACGGCCGCCTGGCGGACCTGGCCGAGCTGATCCGGGTGGTCGCAGCCGTCGACGGCATCGACCGCATCCGCTACACCACCTCGCACCCGCTGGAGTTCTCCGACAGCCTGATCCAGGCCCACGCCGACGTGCCGGAGCTGGTCAAGCACCTGCACCTGCCGGTGCAGTCGGGCTCCGACCGGATCCTGGCGGCCATGAAGCGCAACCACACGGCGCTGGAGTACAAGTCCAAGCTGCGCAAACTGCGCGCCGCCGTGCCGGGCATCTGCATCAGCTCCGACTTCATCGTCGGCTTCCCCGGCGAGACCGAGAAAGACTTCGAACAGACCATGAAGCTGATCGCCGACGTCGGCTTCGACTTCTCCTACTCGTTCGTCTACAGCCCGCGCCCGGGCACCCCGGCGGCCGACCTGGCCGACGACACCCCGGAAGAGCTGAAAAAGGAACGCCTGAACGCGTTGCAGCACCGCCTGAACCAACAGGGCTTCGAGATCAGCCGACAAATGGTCGGCACCACCCAGCGCATCCTGGTCACCGACTACTCGAAGAAAGATCCGGGCGAACTGCAGGGGCGCACCGAGAATAACCGTATCGTCAACTTCCGCTGCGACAATCCGACCCTGATCGGGCAGTTCGCCGACGTGCACATCGATTCGGCGCAGCCGCACTCGCTTCGCGGCTCGCTGATCGGCTGACGGTACAGAGCAACGGCGGGAACGGGCTTGCCCGCTCCCGCAACGTCGGCCATTCACCTTGCAAGATTTAAGAGCTTTCGCACCCACGCCACTGGCGTTATCCTTGATTTCATCATTATTGCCCCAGGGCGGCTAAATACGACCTTGAACGCACCCATAGAACCCCATCGCTTCATCCTTGAGCCCTTCGAGGCTCGTCGCTTCGCCAATCTGTGCGGGCAGTTCGACGAGCACCTGCGCCTGATCGAACAGCGCCTGGCCATCGAGATCCGCAACCGCGGCAACCAGTTCGAACTGATCGGCGAACCCAAGCACACCACTTCCGCGGAAAACCTGCTGCGCCGCCTGTACCGGGAAACCAAGGGTACGGAGCTGTCGCCGGACATGGTGCACCTGTACCTGCAGGAATCGGCCGTCGAAGAACTGGACAAGCACTCCCCCGCCGAACCGTCCGTCGCCTTGCGCACCAAGAAAGGCATGATTCGCCCGCGCGGCCTGAATCAGCTGCGCTACGTGAAGGAAATCCTCGGCAACGACATCAACTTCGGCATCGGCCCGGCCGGCACCGGCAAGACCTACCTGGCCGTGGCCTGTGCCGTGGACGCGCTGGAGCGTGAACAGGTGCGGCGCATCCTGCTGGTGCGCCCGGCGGTCGAGGCGGGCGAAAAGCTCGGCTTCCTGCCCGGCGACCTGGCCCAGAAGATCGACCCGTACCTGCGCCCCCTCTACGACGCGCTCTACGAAATGCTCGGCTTCGAATACGTGGCCAAGCTGATCGAACGCCAGGTGATCGAAGTCGCGCCGCTGGCCTACATGCGCGGCCGCACGCTGAACAACAGCTTCATCATCCTCGACGAAAGCCAGAACACCACCGTCGAACAGATGAAAATGTTCCTGACCCGGATCGGCTTCGGCTCGACCGCCGTCATCACCGGCGACATCACCCAGGTCGACCTGCCGCGCGGCACCAAGTCCGGGCTGCACCATGTGATCGAGGTGCTGAAGGACGTGCCGGGCATCAGCTTCACCCATTTCCAGCCCAAGGACGTGGTGCGCCATCCGCTGGTGCAGCGCATCGTCGAAGCCTACGAGCGCTTCGAGACCCGTGCCGAAGCGGCCAAGGAACCCCCGCGCGATGCTTGAGCTAGACCTGCAAACCGCCACCGAGGCGCCCGCGCCGAGCGAAGCCGAATTCCGCCGCTGGTGCGAACTGGCCCTGCGCCAGCGCACCGCCGACTCGGAAATGACCATCCGTCTGGTGGACGAGGCCGAAGGCCGCGAGCTGAACCGCACCTGGCGCCAGAAGGACTACGCGACCAACGTCCTTTCGTTCCCCGCCGAAGTGCCCGACGAGTTTCTCGACATCCCGCTGCTGGGCGACCTGGTGATCTGCGTGGCCGTGGTCGAGCGCGAGGCTGCCGAGCAAGGCAAGGCGCTCGACGCCCACTGGGCCCATCTGGTCATTCACGGCTGCCTGCATCTGCTGGGCTACGATCACATCGATGACGATGAAGCCGAAGAGATGGAAGCCCTGGAACGCGAGTTGCTTGCCGAACTGGGCTACCCCGATCCGTACGCGGACGACGAAACCGAAACATCCCCTACCGTTACGACAAAGGATTCAGAGTAATCGCTATGAGCGAAGATCGATCGAGCAACGGGCAGAAGTCATGGCTGGGCAAGATCACCCAGGCTTTTGCCCACGAGCCGAAGAACCGCCAGGAGTTGATGGAGCTGCTGCGCGACGCCCATCAGAACAAGCTGCTGGACAGCGAAGCGCTGGCCATCGTCGAAGGCGCCATCCAGGTCGCCGACCTGCAGGTGCGCGACATCATGGTGCCGCGTTCGCAGATGGTCAGCATCAAGGCGACCCAGACGCCCCGCGAATTTCTCCCCGCCGTGGTCGACTCGGCCCACTCGCGCTATCCGGTCATCGGCGAAAGCCACGACGACGTGATGGGCGTGCTGCTGGCCAAGGATCTGCTGCCGCTGATCCTCAAGGAGAACGGCGAGAGCTTCAACATCAAGGACCTGCTGCGCCCGGCCACCTTCGTGCCGGAGTCCAAGCGCCTGAACGTGCTGCTGCGCGAATTCCGCGCCAACCATAACCACATGGCCATCGTCATCGACGAATACGGCGGCGTGGCGGGCCTGGTGACCATCGAAGACGTGCTGGAACAGATCGTCGGCGACATCGAGGACGAGCACGACGTCGAAGAGGACAGCTACATCAAGCCGCTGCCCAGCGGCGATTTCCTGATCAAGGCCCTGACCCCGATCGAGAACTTCAACGAGTTCTTCGACAGCGAGTTCTCCGACGACGAGTTCGACACCGTCGGCGGCCTGGTGATGAGCGCGTTCGGGCACCTGCCCAAGCGCAACGAGATCACCGAGATCGGCGCTTACCGCTTCCGCATCCTGAACGCCGACAGCCGTCGGATCCACTTGCTGCGACTGACCCCAATCGCCCGCTGACCTCCAAGGATAGAAATGCGCTGGATAACCCGCCCCGGCTGGCCCGGTAACCTGCTGGCCGTGGCGGCCGGCGCAATCACCACCCTCTCTCTGGCGCCGTTCGACATCTGGCCGCTGGCCTTGCTGGCGGCGGGCCTGTTCTATGCCGGCCTGCGCGAGCTGAGCCCGCGCCAGGCGCTCGGCCGGGGCTGGTGCTTCGGCTTCGGCCTGTTCGGTGCCGGCACCAGCTGGATCTACTACAGCATCCACCACTTCGGCGGCGCTTCGGTGCTGCTGGCCGGTTTCCTGATGCTGCTGTTCACCGCCGCGATCGCCTGGTTCTTCGCCCTGCCCGCCTGGCTCTGGGCGCGCTGGCTGCGACGCAACGAAGCGCCGCTGGCCGATGCGCTGGCGTTCGCGGCGTTGTGGGTCGGCCAGGAGGCGTTCCGGGGTTGGTTCCTCACCGGTTTCCCCTGGCTGTACTCCGGCTACAGCCAGCTCGACGGCCCGCTGGCCGGGCTGGCGCCAGTGGGCGGCATGTGGTTGGTGTCGTTCGTCCTGGCACTGACCGCCGCACTGTTCCACAACATGCCGCGCCTGCTCAGCGGCGGCCGCAAGGGTTTCGTGGCCGCCGGCCTGCTGTTGCTGATCGGGCCGTGGGTGGCGGGCGTCGCGCTCAAGGGCCACGCCTGGACCAGCCCGGCGGGCGCGCCGCTGAGCGTCGCCGCGATCCAGGGCAACGTCGAGCAGAGCATGAAGTGGGATCCGGCGCAGCTCAACGCGCAGTTGGCGCTGTACCGCGACCTGAGCTTCCGGTCCAAGCCGGTGGATCTGCTGATCTGGCCGGAGACCGCCGTGCCGGTGCTCAAGGAGTCCGCCGAAGGCTACCTGAACATGATGGGCACCTTCGCCGCCGAGCGTAAATCGGCGCTGATCACCGGGGTGCCGATCCGCCAGACCGTGCGCCACGAGAAGCGCTTCTTCAACGGCATCACCGTGGTCGGCGAAGGCGACGGCACCTACCTGAAGCAGAAACTGGTGCCGTTCGGCGAATACGTGCCGCTGCAGGATCTGCTGCGCGGGCTGATCGCGTTCTTCGACCTGCCGATGTCCGACTTCGCCCGCGGCCCGGCCGACCAGGCGTTGCTGCAGGCCAAGGGCTACCAGATCGCCCCGTTCATCTGCTACGAAGTGGTATACCCGGAGTTCGCCGCCGGCCTGTCCGCCCGCAGCGACCTGCTGCTGACCATCAGCAACGACACCTGGTTCGGCACCTCCATCGGCCCGCTTCAGCATTTGCAGATGGCGCAGATGCGCGCCCTGGAGGCCGGACGCTGGATGATCCGCGCCACCAACAACGGCGTCACCGGCCTGATCGATCCGTTCGGCCGCATCACCGAAAGCATCCCGCAGTTCGAGCAAGGCGTGCTGTACGGCGAAGTGGTGCCGATGCACGATCTGACGCCGTACCTGCAATGGCGCTCGTGGCCGTTGATCATCCTGTGCCTGCTGTTGTTCGGCTGGGCGCTGATGGCCGGGCGGATCTCCAAGACCCTCTGAAGGCTTCGCGGCGCCTTCACCGGCGCCATCGCCAGCAGGCTGGCTCCCACAGTCAGGCGCGCCTGAATACAGCCGCTGCGGGAGCGGCGGCGCGACGATTCGACTTGTCCGCGACGGGGCCATCGGCCCCGTGCATCATTCAGCTTCGTCAGCCCCTCGATAGAACAGCGAATACCCCACCTGCCCCACCGCCTCGTTCAGCAACTGTCCGCTTTGCCAGATCGACTTGAACTCCGGCAACCAGCCGCCGAACGGCCGGGCATTGTCCGTGCCAAGGAAGCCGACCGGCGCCGGCACCACCTCGAACCCGGCCTGCTCGAAACACCACACCGCCCGCGGCATGTGCCAGGCCTGGGTCACCACCGCGACGCGCTTGATGCCCTGGGGCAGCAGCACCTTGGCGCTGAGCACGGCGTTTTCCCAGGTCGTGCGGCTCTCGCCTTCCTGCCAGCGCACCGTCACCCCGAAATCGTCGCGCAGCGAATCGGCCATCAGCTTGGCTTCCGTCGGCGGCGTGCCGTAATGCAGGCCGCCGCTGGTCAGGATCGGCAACCCCGAGGCCTTGGCCAGACGCGCCGCATATCGCTGCCGCTCAAGCCCGATGCCGGTCGGCTGATCCTCGCCCCAGGCCAGGTCGCCGCGCTCGCGCCCGGAACCCAGCACCACAATCGCGTCGGCGCGTTGCGAAAGCTCCGCCCAGGCCTCACGGGCCAGCGGCGGCTCGCGCTCCAGGGCCTTGGCGCCCCATTGCACGACCACCGGCAGGCTCATCAGCCACAAACCGCCCAGCCCCAGGGCGAAGCACAGCCCGGCCAGGCGCGGACGTGAGCGGCGCAGCCACCAGGCGACCAACAGCAACAGGAAAAGGATGCCGGGCGGCAGCAGCAGTTGTTTGATGAAATAGCGAAAGGGCATCGGGCATCTCCAAAGATGCCCGCAGCCTAAGTGGGTTGATTCGACGCGACAACCTATAAGGTGGGATCCCGCTTGAAAAGATCCGCTTCTTGACCTGCCATGCGCTTACTTGGCCTGCAGGGTGCGGACCTTGACGGTCGCTCTGCCGGGCGCCTTGTCCTTGAGCCATATGACCTTGGCCGAAGGCACTGCATCGAGCTGTTTCACTGCCTGTGACAGACATCCGTGGGCTTCACGTTCACTGCGATCCAGGTAAGCCTTGACCAGATCGAACTCGGCGGGGCTCAAGCCGCGCAATTCCAGCTCCAGGGGGCGCTCGTCGCGCAGCCGTCCCGCAGTTCTCGCCGCGTCCAGGGCCATGCCCAGACGGTCGATCAACCGCTCGTACAACTCGGGTTTGGTTACGTTCTGTTGCTGTGACTCCACCATCCCTCACCTCATTGAAGATAAGACTCACTCCCCACTAAGGAGCTTAGCTTCGCTGCACAAACCGGCCGCACGCCGCGACCAACGGCCCCCGCAGCCGTTTTGCCCGGCCGGACGGGCGCAATCAGGGTTTCCCTAGGCCAAGCGCGGTCATGTATGCTACGGCGCTTCCTGTCACTCCACTTCCAGCCCGTCCGGGCCGCGAAACGCCAACTTGGCGTCACCCGCCCCCGATGTCGCATCGAAGAGGACTGGGCCACCCCTATCCAGTACAAAAGTAGCCATGCACGAACACTATCAGCCCCGTGAAATCGAAGCCGCCGCCCAGTCGTTCTGGGATGAGCACAAGTCCTTTGAAGTCAGTGAACAGCCAGGCAAGGAAACCTACTACTGCCTGTCGATGTTCCCTTACCCCAGCGGCAAGCTGCACATGGGGCACGTGCGCAACTACACCATCGGCGACGTGATCTCCCGCTACCAGCGCATGCAGGGCAAGAACGTCCTGCAGCCGATGGGCTGGGACGCGTTCGGCATGCCGGCGGAAAACGCCGCGATGAAGAACAACGTGGCGCCCGCCAAATGGACCTACGAAAACATCGCCTACATGAAGTCCCAGCTGCGCAGCCTGGGCCTGGCGGTGGACTGGTCGCGCGAAGTCACCACCTGCAAGCCGGACTACTACCGCTGGGAGCAGTGGCTGTTCACCCGCCTGTTCGAGAAGGGCGTGATCTACCGCAAGAACGGCACCGTGAACTGGGACCCGGTCGACCAGACCGTCCTGGCCAACGAGCAGGTGATCGACGGCCGCGGCTGGCGTTCCGGCGCGGTGATCGAAAAGCGCGAAATCCCGATGTACTACTTCAAGATCACCGCCTACGCGGATGAGCTGCTGGAGAGCCTCGACGAGCTGACCGGCTGGCCTGAACAGGTCAAGACCATGCAGCGCAACTGGATCGGCAAGTCCCGCGGGATGGAAGTGCAGTTCCCGTACAACGTCGATTCCATCGGCGAGACCGGCACCCTGAAGGTCTTCACCACCCGTCCTGACACCCTGATGGGCGCGACCTACGTCGCCGTGGCCGCCGAGCACCACCTGGCCGCCCTGGCCGCGCAGAACAACCCTGAGCTGCAGGCGTTCATCGCCGAGTGCAAGGCCGGCAGCGTCGCCGAAGCCGACGTCGCCACCCAGGAAAAGAAAGGCCTGCCCACAGGCCTGTTCGTCGAGCACCCGCTGACCGGCGAGAAACTGCCGGTGTGGGTCGCCAACTACGTGCTGATGCACTACGGCGACGGCGCGGTCATGGCCGTTCCGGCCCACGACGAGCGCGACTTCGAGTTCGCCCAGAAGTACAGCCTGCCGGTCAAGTCCGTGGTGCGCACCAGCGCCGGCGACACCAACCCGGCCCCGTGGCAGGACGCCTACGGCGAGCACGGCACGCTGATCAACTCCGGCGAGTTCGACGGCCTGGACTTCGCCGGCGCGTTCGACGCCATGGAAGTCGCCCTGATCAAGAAAAACCTCGGCGCCTCGCGCACCCAGTTCCGCCTGCGCGACTGGGGCATCAGCCGCCAGCGCTACTGGGGCTGCCCGATCCCGATCATCCACTGCGGCGCTTGCGGCGACGTGCCGGTGCCGGAAGACCAGTTGCCGGTCGTGCTGCCGGAAGACGTGGTGCCGGACGGCAACGGCTCGCCGCTGGCGCGCATGCCGGAATTCTACGAGTGCGCCTGCCCGAAATGCGGCCAGCCCGCCAAGCGTGAAACCGACACCATGGACACCTTCGTCGAGTCGTCCTGGTACTACGCCCGCTACGCCTCGCCGCACTTCGAAGGCGGCCTGGTGGAAAAATCCGCGGCCGACCACTGGCTGCCGGTGGATCAGTACATCGGCGGCATCGAGCACGCCATCCTCCACCTGCTGTACGCGCGCTTCTTCCACAAGCTGATGCGCGACGAAGGCCTGGTGAGCTCCAACGAGCCGTTCAAGAACCTGCTGACCCAGGGCATGGTGGTCGCCGAGACCTACTACCG
Organism: Pseudomonas sp. B7(2017); assembly: GCF_002112745.1. Lineage (NCBI taxonomy): Bacteria > Pseudomonadati > Pseudomonadota > Gammaproteobacteria > Pseudomonadales > Pseudomonadaceae > Pseudomonas > Pseudomonas sp. B7(2017). Next base: position 185,864 of record NZ_NEIP01000006.1, read on the forward strand.
CCGCGAAGCCAACGGCGCCTACACCTGGTTCAACCCGGCGGACGTCGAGCTCGAGCGCGACAGCAAGGCCAAGGTCATCAGCGCCAAGCTGATCGCCGACGGCCTGCCGGTGGAGATCGGCGGCACCGAGAAGATGGCCAAGTCGAAGAACAACGGCGTCGACCCGCAGTCGATGATCGACCAGTTCGGCGCCGACACCTGCCGCCTGTTCATGATGTTTGCCTCGCCGCCCGACATGAGCGCCGAATGGTCGGACTCCGGCGTGGAAGGCTCGCACCGCTTCCTCAAGCGCGTCTGGCGCCTGGCCCAGGCCCATATCGTCCAGGGCCTGCCGGGCAAGCTGGACGTCGCCGCCCTGAACGACGAGCAGAAGGCCGTCCGCCGCTCGATCCACCAGGCCATCAAGCAGGCCAGCCACGACGTCGGCCAGAACCACAAGTTCAACACCGCCATCGCCCAGGTGATGACCCTGATGAACGTGCTGGAGAAAGCCGCCCAGGGCACCGAGCAGGACCGCGCCCTGATCCACGAAGGCCTGGAGACCGTGACGCTGCTGCTGGCGCCGATCACCCCGCACATCAGCCACGACCTGTGGAACCGCCTGGGCCACGCCGGCCCCGTGATCGACGCCGCCTGGCCTGCGCTGGACGAAAGCGCGCTGGTGCAGGACAGCCTGACCCTGGTGATCCAGGTCAACGGCAAGCTGCGCGGCCAGATCGAAATGCCGGCCAGCGCCACCCGCGAGGAGATCGAAGCCGCGGCCCGCGCCAACGAGAACGTGCTGCGCTTCGTCGACGGCCTGACGATCCGCAAAGTGATCGTGGTGCCGGGCAAACTGGTCAACATCGTCGCCAGCTAAATTGGATCGGGCGCCGGCTGCGGCCGGCGCCCTGTAAAACCTTTCGGGCCGCAGCATCGGCCCACACGGTTTCAAGGGGAGCAACACAATGATCAAACGCAATCTGCTGGTGATGGGCCTCGCGGTCCTGTTGAGCGCCTGCGGTTTCCACCTGCGCGGCACCGGCACCACCGAACTGGCGATCAAGGAACTCGACCTGAGCGCCCGCAACGCCTACGGCGAGACCGTGACCCAACTGCGCCAGGTGCTGGAGTCCAGCGGCGTCAAGGTGGTCTCCGGCGCGCCGTACAAGCTGTTCCTGGCCGACGAGCAGGAAAGCCAGCGCATCCTCAGCTATGCCGGCGCAGGCCGTACGGGCGAGTACCAGGTCAACACCGTGCTCAACTACGAGATCCGCGGCGAGAACAACCTGCTGCTCAAGAGCGACAAGCTTGAAGTGCAGAAAGTGTTCATCCACGACGGCAACAACCTGGTGGGTTCCGACCAGGAAGCCAACGACGCCCGCCGCGAAACCCGCCGCGAGCTGGTTCAGCGCATGATGCTGCGCCTGCAGCAACTGACGCCGGCCCAGCTGGACGACCTGCAGCAGAAGGCCAACGCCCGCGCCAAGGCGGAAGCCGACGCGCTGGAAGCGGCGCAGAAGGCTGAGGCGGAGACTCCGCGTCAGTCGCCGCTCGAACTGCCGCAGCAGTAAGACGTCCGGGGCGCTCAGGCGCCCCGTTCGCTTTCTCTTATGAAGCTCGCTCCCGCCCAACTCGCCAAACACCTGCAAGGCACGCTGGCGCCGGTCTACGTCATCAGTGGCGACGACCCGCTGCTGTGCCAGGAAGCCGCCGACGCCATCCGCTCCGCCGCCCGCCGGCAGGGCTTCGACGAACGCCAGGTGTTCGCCGCCGACGCCAACTTCGATTGGGGCACGCTGCTGCTGGCCGGCGCCAGCCTGTCGCTGTTCGCCGAAAAGCGCCTGCTGGAACTGCGCCTGCCCTCGGGCAAGCCCGGTGACAAGGGCGCCGCCGCGCTCATCGAATACTGCTCGCGCCCGGCCGAAGACACCCTGCTGCTGATCAGCCTGCCCAAGCTCGACGGCAGCGCGCAGAAAACCAAGTGGGGCAAGGCCCTGGTCGAAGGTGCGCAGACCCAGTTCGTGCAGATCTGGCCGGTGGACGCCAACCAGCTGCCCAGCTGGATCCGCCAGCGCCTGTCCCAGGCCGGCCTGTCGGCCAGCCAGGACGCGGTGGAACTGATCGCCGCGCGGGTCGAGGGCAACCTGCTGGCCGCCGCCCAGGAAATCGAAAAGCTCAAGCTGATGGCCGAGGACGGGCAGATCACCGTCGAAACCGTGCAGGCAGCCGTGGCCGACAGCGCACGCTTCGACGTGTTCGGCCTGACCGACGCGATCCTCAACGGCGAAGCCGCCCACGCGTTGCGCATGCTCGAAGGCCTGCGCGGCGAAGGCGTCGAGCCGCCGGTGATCCTCTGGGCCCTGGCCCGGGAACTGCGCCTGCTGGCCAGCATCGCCCAGCAGTACAGCCAGGGCACGCCGCTGGACAAGGCCTTCAGCCAGTCCAAGCCGCCGGTCTGGGACAAGCGCAAGCCGCTGATGACCAAGGCCCTGCAACGCTACTCGGCCCAACGCTGGGCGCAACTGCTGCTCGAAGCCCAGCGCATCGATGCGCAGATCAAGGGCCAGGCACCGGGCTCGCCGTGGATGAGCCTGAGCCGGTTGTCATTGCTGATGGCCGGACAGCGCCTGCCGTTGCCTGCCGAATAAGTGCCGGACGTTGCGGCAAAGGCGCAAGCTTCCTCGCCGCAATGTTCATCACCGGACTGGACAGACCGCGAACATCGGCAGATCATCTGCCACGCAAAATCCCCCCTCAGAGAGTGACATCATGAGCAAAAAGCCATCGAAGCATGGCCACAACAAGGCCAAATCCATCATCGCCCAACCGCTGTTCCGCAGCCGCCAGGAACGCCCGGCCAAGGGCAAAGGCAGCTACCGCCGCGAAGCCTTCCAGTCTAAAAGCTGGGAGGCTTCTTACTTTCTGGCCGCGTGAAGCGCTTCACCCCTTTGCCATGTTAAGGTCTGCACCTGATTCACATCCTCTGGACCTGTGCATGCCCCTTTGCCTTACCCGTCGTTGGCCCGTGCGCCAATTGATCGCCGCCACCAGCTTCGTGTTGCTGGTCGCCTGCGCGGAGAAACCCACCGCCGCCGACGCGCAACCGCTCCAGACCGCCCCCGTGGCCACCGCCCCGGCCATCGTTCCGCCCGTCGTGCCTTCCGGTGACGACCTCGACCTGCAACCGACCCAGACCTTCGCCGAATGGCAGGCAGGCTTTCGCAAGGACGCCCTCGCCGCCGGGATCCGCGCCGACGTGTTCGACCGCGCCTTCGCCAACGTCAGCTTCGACGCCAGCGTGATCCGCGCCGACCGCAGCCAGCCGGAGTTCGCCCGGCCGGTGTGGGAATACCTCGACGGCGCGCTCTCGCCGCTGCGGGTGCGCAAGGGCCAAGCCCTGATCAATCAGTACGCCGGCATCCTGCAGAGCATCGAACAGCGCTATGGCGTGGACCGCCAGGCACTGGTGTCGGTGTGGGGGATGGAAAGCAACTTCGGCCAGTTCCAGGGCAACAAGTCGGTGATCAACTCACTGGCGACCCTGGCCTACGAAGGCCGCCGCCCGGGCTTTGCCCATGCGCAGCTGATCGCCGCGCTGCAGATCCTGCAACAGGGCGACATCACGCCCGAGAAGATGCTCGGCTCCTGGGCCGGCGCCATGGGCCAGACCCAGTTCATCCCGACCACCTACAACACCCACGCGGTGGACTTCGACGGCGACGGCCGCCGCGACATCTGGGGCAGCCCGGCCGACGCCCTGGCCTCGACCGCGCATTACCTGCAAAGCTCCGGTTGGCAGCGCGGCCAGCCGTGGGGCTTTGAAGTGCAGCTGCCGAGCGGCTTCAACTACACCCTGGCTGACGGCGCGATCCGCAGGAGCGTCGCCGAGTGGCGCCAAATGGGCGTGATCCTGCCCAACGGCGGGCAAGCGCCGGCCGGTTCCGATCAGCTGTCCGCCGCCCTGCTGCTGCCGGCCGGCTACCGTGGCCCGGCGTTCCTGATCCTCGACAACTTCCGGGCGATCCTCAAGTACAACAACTCCTCGTCGTACGCCTTGGCGGTGGGTCTGCTGTCGGAGCGCTTCAACGGCGCCGGCCTGATCAGCGGCACCTGGCCCAAGGACGACCTGCCGCTGAGCCGCACTGAGCGGATCGAACTGCAGAACCTGCTAAGCGCACGCAACTACGACGCCGGCGCGGCGGACGGCATCATCGGCGCCAACACGCGCAAGGCGATCCGCAGCGCGCAACAGTCGTTCGGCTGGCCGGCGGACGGCTATCCGACGCACAAGCTGCTCGAAAGCCTGCGCGCCCAGTAAAAAGCATCGTGGGCAAGCCCGCTCCCACAGGGATCGCACTGAACCTGTGGGAGCGGGCTTGCCCGCGAATACGCTCCGGCAGGCGCCGGATGCTTACTGCCTGACCACCACATCCTGCTCCAGCAGCAACTCTTGCTTCCCGGCATCCAGCCGCACCAGCGCCCCCAGCGGCAACGTCAGGTTCGGGTCGCAATGCCCGCTGCGCCAGCCCGACAGCACCGGGATGCGCAGCGGTTCGAAGGTCTGCTTGAGCAACCGGTTCAGCGCAACGGTCTCTACCCCCGCCACATCCCCGACCAGCACACCGCGCAACTTGCGCAGGTGACCGGCCAGGCGCATCTGGGTCAGCAGCCGGTCAATGCGGTACAACGGCTCGTTGACGTCCTCGATCAACAGGATCACCCCTTCGGCGTCGATCTCGTAGGGCGTGCCCAGCGTGGATGCGATCATCGCCAGGTTGCCGCCCAGCAGCCGGCCATGGGCGACTCCCGGCTCGACGGTGGTCAACGGCCAGGCCGCCGGGTGGGCGATCACGCTGCCGGCCTGCAACTGGCCCCGCAGCATGGCGAAGAACGACGTGACCGTCGGCGGCTCCTTGTCGCCCAGCAGGTCGGCGTTGAGCAGCGGCCCGTGAAAGGTCACGAACCCGGCGTAACGGCTGATGGCGAGGTGCAGCGCGGTGATGTCGCTGTAGCCGACGAACGGCTTGGCATGGCGCCCCAGCAGGTCGTAGTCGATGCGGTCGAGCAGGCGCGGCGTGCCGTAGCCGCCGCGCAGGCAGATGATCGCGTCGACCTCGGGATCGGCAAACGCGGCGTGCAGGTCATTGAGGCGCACCTCGTCGCTGCCGGCCAGGTAACCGTCCTTCTCATAGACGCCGGGAAAGATCCGCAGCCCGTAGCCCCGGGCGCGCATCCACTGCACCGCCTTGTCCGTGTCCAGCGTGCCCGGCCCTGCGGGCGCGATGACGCCGATCGTCCCTTCGGACGGCAGCGCCGGCACGGGTCGGTGCGGAAAAAGGGTGTGGGTCGGTCGAACGGTCATCCATGGATCTCCCTGCGTGAAGTCGTGAGCACACAGTAGTCAGGTACGGCGGCAAACAGAAGAGGCATTGTCAGCCATCGGTTGCGGGAAAAGTCTCTGTCGAGCATAGGCCAGGCAAAAAAACGCCCGCCGGGCGCTGGGGCGCGGCGGGCGATTTCGGGTCAGCGCCGGATCAGGAACCCAGCAGCTCGGCCTTGACCAGTTTCGCCTGCTCGTCGGCGTGGTAGGAGGAACGCACCAGCGGGCCGGAGGCGACGTTCTTGAAGCCCATCTTGTAGCCTTCCTCGGCGAACCAGGCGAAGGTGTCCGGGTGCACGAAGCGCTGCACCGGCAGGTGGCTGCGGGACGGCTGCAGGTACTGGCCCAGGGTCAGCATGTCGATGTCATGCTCGCGCATGCGCTTCATGACTTCGATCACTTCGTCGTCGGTCTCGCCCAGGCCCAGCATCAGGCCGGACTTGGTCGGGATGTGCGGCATCATCTGCTTGAAGCGCTGCAGCAGGGTCAGCGACCACTGGTAGTCGGAACCCGGGCGTGCGGCCTTGTACAGGCGCGGCACGGTTTCCAGGTTGTGGTTGAACACGTCCGGCGGCTCGGCGGCGGTGATTTCCAGGGCGATGTCCATGCGGCCGCGGTAGTCCGGCACCAGGGTCTCCAGCTGCACGTTCGGCGACAGCTTGCGGATCTCGCGGATGCAATCGGCGAAGTGCTGGGCACCGCCGTCGCGCAGGTCGTCACGGTCCACCGAGGTGATCACCACGTACTTGAGGCGCAGGTCGGCGATGGCGATGGCCAGGCTTTCCGGCTCGTTGACGTCCAACGGCTTCGGACGGCCATGGCCGACGTCGCAGAACGGGCAGCGACGGGTGCAGATGTCGCCCATGATCATGAAGGTCGCGGTGCCGCCGGAGAAGCACTCGCCCAGGTTCGGGCAGGAGGCCTCTTCGCAGACGCTGTGCAGCTTGTGCTTGCGCAGCAGGGTCTTGATGCGCTCGACTTCCGGCGAAACCGGGATGCGCACGCGGATCCAGTCGGGCTTCTTCGGAAGCTCCGTGGTCGGGATGATCTTCACGGGGATGCGTGCGACCTTCTCGGCGCCGCGCAGCTTGACGCCGGCTTCGACCTTGGCACGCGGGGCCGGGCGCTCGGTGACATCGAGCGTCGGGATCATGGTTTGCACTGCATCAGTAGTCATATCAGTCGATTCCGCCCGTCAGGGTCGTCTGCTCAGCATAGTCGAGGTGTTTGACGAGCTGCGCGCGCAGCCGGGCACTTACCTCGGCAAATTCAATCGATCCTGCGTGGTCGCTCAGCTGGGTCATGGCCAGCCCGGCGTAGCCGCAGGGATTAATCCGTCGAAACGGCTCCAGGTTCATGTCCACGTTCAGGGCCAGGCCGTGAAAGGAACAGCCGTGGCGAATCCGCAGCCCCAGGGATGCGATCTTCGCCCCGTCGACATAGACGCCGGGAGCGTCGGGCTTGGCCGCTGCGGTCACGCCGTAGCTGGCCAGCAGTTCGATCAGGCATTGCTCCATGCGCGTGACCAGGTCCCGAACGCCGAAACCCAGCTTGCGCACGTCCAGCAGCAGGTAGGCCACGAGTTGGCCGGGGCCGTGGTAGGTCACCTGCCCGCCCCGGTCCACCTGCACCACCGGAATGTCGCCCGGCAGCAGCAGGTGTTCGGCCTTGCCGGCCTGGCCCTGGGTGAACACCGGCGGGTGCTCGACGAGCCAGACTTCGTCCGCGGCATCGCTGCCGCGTTCGTTGGTGAAGCGCTGCATGGCATGCCAGACCGGCTCGTAAGCCATCTGGCCGAGTTCGCGAAAGCCCAGCGTGCCCGGCATCACAGCACCATGTGCACGAAACCGGTCGCCCGCAGTTCGCTGTTGATGTTGTACAGCTGATCCTGGTCGGTCGCCACGATGTGCAACTGGATGGTGGTGTACTTGCCGTTGCTGCTTTGACGCTCGTCCACACGCTCATCGTTGATCTTGGCGTATTTGCGGACGATGTCGATGATCTTGTCCTTGTTGCCCACGCCGGTGTCGCTGATCACCTTGACAGGATAGTCCGTGACAGGAAATTCGATCTTTGGCGCCTTTACTTGGGTATCGCTCATGGCGTAACGGCCTCGCAAGCCGTGCCAACGAGCATGGCCCCGCTCCGGGTTCGGGGCGGGGCCATGCAGGTCAACACTGGGATCAGTTGAACAAGCCGTAGAAGAATAGACGGATGCTATCCCACATGCGGCGGAAGATACCACCCTCCTCGACAGCGTCCAGGGCGATCAGGTCGGCGCTGTGCACCACCTTGTCGTCCAGTTTCACTTCGACTTTACCGATCACGTCGCCCTTGGCGATCGGCGCGGTCAGTTGCGGGTTCATGGTCATGCTGGCGGCGAGCTTCTTCAGCTGGCCTTTCGGCAGGGTCATGGTCAGGTCCTGGGCCAGGCCGGCCTTGACCTGACCGGTGGTGCCCTTCCAGACCGGCGCCTGGGCCAGTTCGGTGCCCTTCTGGTAGAAGGTCTGGGTTTCGAAGAAGCGGAAACCGTAGGTCAGCAGCTTCTGGGTCTCGGCGGCGCGGGCCACTTCGCTGTTGGTGCCGAACACCACCGCGATCAGGCGCATGCCGTCGCGCACGGCCGAGGACACCATGCAGTAGCCGGCTTCGTCGGTGTGGCCGGTCTTCAGGCCGTCGACGGTCTTGTCGCGCCACAGCAGCAGGTTGCGGTTAGGCTGCTTGATGCCGTTCCAGAAGAACTCCTTCTGGGAGTAGATGGCGTAGTGCGCCGGATCTTCGTGGATGATCGCGCGGGCCAGGATCGCCATGTCATGGGCCGACGAGTAGTGCTCAGGGTTCGGCAGGCCGGTCGGGTTCATGAAGTGGGTGTTGGTCATGCCCAGGTCGGCGACGGTCTTGTTCATCAGGTCGGCGAACGCGTCTTCGCTGCCGGCGATGTGCTCGGCCACCGCGACGCTGGCGTCGTTGCCCGACTGGATGATGATGCCGTGCAGCAGGTCGCTGACGGTCACCTGGGAGCCGACCTTGATGAACATCCGCGAACCGCCGGTGCGCCAGGCGTTCTCGCTGACGGTCACCGGATCGTTCTCGCCGATCTGGCCGCGACGGATCTCCAGCGTGGCGATGTACGCGGTCATCAGCTTGGTCAGGCTGGCCGGCGGCAGGCGCTGGTCACCGTTGTTCTCCACCAGCACGTTGCCGCTGCTGGCGTCCATGAGCACGTAGGATTTGGCGGCCAGTTGCGGCGGCGACGGCATCATCTCGGCCGCGAAGGCGGCAGGCGAGAGGAGCAGCGGGACTAGCAGGCACAGGCGTTTGGCAAAGGTGGTGATGTTCATCCGTCTCTCGAAATCGCTAATGGAAACTGCCCTTGCGGGCAAAACTAATCAGATGGCCTTCTCATCGGGCCATCGCGTGTTCAGTTGCTCACTCCAGTCACCCTTGCCGGGCTTTTGTTCTTCGACGAGCCAACAACCTGGTCCACCCCCCGAAACCGCAAGTGAACCGTCAATCAAGTCCTACGTTTTTTACTCGGTGACCACGCTCGGCGAACCGAGGTTGGCCAGGCGCACGCTGTTCTGCACCTGGGCGATCTCACCCGGCGATCCGATCGGCCCCAGCCGCACCCGGTGCAGGGTCTGCTGATTGCGCACGATCGAACTGATGAACACCGGAGCGCTCACCATCCCGCTGAGCTTCGACCTCAGGAGTTCTGCAGCGTCCGGGTTGGCGAACGCGCCCACCTGCAGATACTGGCCAGACGCTGTTGCAGAAGCGTTTTTTTTTGCATCGAGCTGAACCGGCACGACGGCCGCGGCGTGCTGCTGCGGCGGAGGCGTCCACTGCTCGACGGTGCCGGCCGAAGCCGTGATCGCCGGGGCGGCATTCTGCGCCACTTGCGGCTCGTTGAGCATCAGAGGCGCCGGACGGCCCTTGGCGGCCCACCACTGCTGCGGGTCGATGCCTTCGACCTTGACCCGCGCGGTGCCGATTTCGGCGTAGCCGAGCTTCTTGGCGGCCGCGTAGGAGAGGTCGATGATCCGGTCCGAATAGAACGGCCCGCGGTCATTGACCCGCAGGATCACGCTCTTGTTGTTGTCCAGGTTGGTCACCCGCACATAGCTGGGCAGCGGCAGGGTCTTGTGCGCGGCGCTCATGCCGTACAGGTCATACACCTCGCCGTTGGCGGTGTTCTGGCCGTGGAACTTGGTGCCGTACCAGGACGCGGTGCCCTGGGCGACATAGGTCTTGGATTCCTGCAGCGGGAAGTAGGTCTTGCCCAGCACCGTGTACGGGTTGGCCTTGTAGGGGCCGGTGTGCAGGGTCGGCGTGGCGTCCGGGATGCGCGACACGTCGACGTCCCACCACGGCGCGCCGTCCTTGTGGGCCCGGTTGATGTCCAGGCCCGGCTGCGAGCGGACGCTGTTGGAGGCGGACTTCTGAGCGGGCGAACGGCTGGTCGAACAGCTGGCGACCAGCACCGCCAACGCAGCGAATGCCACCAGCTTCAGGGGTTTGTTGATAGGCAATGCCCGCATTACTTGACGCCCCGTGCTTGTACCAGCTGTTCAGACAGTTGATGTACGGCCATGGCGTACATCACGCTGCGGTTATAACGCGTGATCGCGTAGAAATTCTTCAGGCCCATCCAGTATTCGGGGCCGTTGTCGCCTTCGAGGCGGAACGCGGTGACCGGCATGTCGTCGCGCAGCGCATCATGACTCGACCAGCCCAGCGCCCGCAACTCCCCGACGGTTTTCGTCGGCTCGATGCCGGCGGTCAGACCTTCGTCCACCTGCTCGCCCCGCACGTCCGCCCGGCTCACCACCGGCTCGCCGGCGACCCAGCCGTGACGCTTGAAATAGCTGGCGACGCTGCCGATCGCATCGTCCGGGTTGTTCCAGATGTTGATGTGGCCGTCGCCGTCGAAATCCACCGCATAGGCGCGGAAACTGCTCGGCATGAACTGCGGCAGGCCCATGGCGCCGGCGTAGGAGCCCTTGAGCGTCAACGGGTCGACCTGTTCCTCACGGGCCAGCAGGAGGAACTCGCGCAGCTCCTTGCGGAAAAACTCGGCACGGGGAGGATAGTCGAATCCGAGGGTGGACAAGGCATCGATCACCCGGAAATTGCCGGTATTGCGTCCGAAAAAGGTCTCAACGCCGATGATCGACACGATCACCTGGGCCGGAACGCCGTATTCCTGCTCGGCGCGGGCCAGGGTGGCCTCGTGCTGGCGCCAGAAGTCCACCCCGCGGGCGATGCGCGCGTCGGTGAGGAACATCGGCCGGTATTCCTTCCATTGCTTGACCCGCTCGGCGGGCTTGGAAATGGCATCGAGGATCGACTGCTTGCGCTCGGCCTCGCGGAACACCGCCATCAGCTGCTCGCCGGCGAAACCGTAGTCGCGGGTCATCTCGCCGACGAACTCGGCCACCTGGGGCGAGCCCTCGTAATCACCGGCCAGCGCTTCCTGCGCGCCGCCAAGGATGCCCACCAGGCCGACCCACGGCATGTGCCGGGTCGCCCAGCCACGCATTGCTTGCATTGAACTGTTCACCTTATTCAAACCTGTGCGATCCACTTGCGGTGGGTATGGATCGACATCAAAACCCCAAACGCTGACAGCAGCGTCACCAGCGAAGTTCCTCCGTAGCTAATGAACGGCAACGGCACCCCCACCACCGGCAGCAGGCCGCTGACCATGCCGATGTTGACGAACACATAGACGAAGAACGTCATGGTCAGCGCACCGGCCAGCAGCTTGCCGAACAGCGTCTGCGCCTGGGCGGTGATCACCAGCCCGCGGCCGATCAGCAGCAGGTAGATCAGCAGCAGCGCGCAGATCCCCACCAGGCCGAACTCTTCGCCCAGCACCGCAATGATGAAGTCGGTGTGGCTTTCCGGCAGGAAGTCCAGGTGCGACTGGGTGCCCAGCAGCCAGCCCTTGCCGAACACGCCGCCGGAACCGATGGCGGCCTTGGACTGGATGATGTTCCAGCCGGTGCCCAGCGGGTCGCTTTCCGGGTCGAGGAAGGTCAGGATCCGCTGCTTCTGGTAGTCGTGCATGATGAAGAACCACATGGCGACCGCCACCGGCACGGCCGCGGCCAGCACGCTGAGGATCCAGCGCCAGCGCAGGCCGCCCATGAACAGCACGAACGCACCGCCGGCCAGGATCAGCAGCGAGGTGCCCAGGTCCGGCTGGCGCACGATCAGCACGAACGGCACGCCGATCAGCAGCAGGCTGATGCCCACGTGCTTGAGCTGCGGCGGCAGCGTGCGCTTGGACAGGTACCAGGCGATGGTCGCCGGCATCAGGATCTTCATGAACTCGGACGGCTGGAAGCGGATCACCCCGGGGATGTTGATCCAGCGCGTGGCGCCCATGGCGTTGTGGCCCATGATGTCCACCACCATCAGCAGCACCACCCCGACCACGTAGCCCAGCGGCACCCAGCGCGCCATGAACCGCGGCTCGAACTGGGCGATGACGATCATCGACACCAGGCCGATGCCGAACGAGGTGGCCTGCTTGCCCAGCAGGTCCCAGCTCTTGCCGCTGGCCGAATACAGCACGAACAGGCTGCCGGCGGCCAGGATCAGCAGCAGCACCAGCAACGGGCCGTCGATGTGCAGGCGTTGCAGCAGCGTCGCGCGGCGACGCATCACATCCTCGCTGGAGAGCATGCGATCGAAATTATTCTTCACGGGCCGTAGCCTCCGCACTGATAGGGCTGGCGTATTCGGCCTTCAACCGTCCGTCCTGATCCAGAAGCCAGGCATCCATGACCTGACGCACCACCGGCGCCGCGACGCCGGAGCCGGACTCACCGTTCTCGACCATCACCGACACCACGATCCTGGGATCGTCCGCCGGGGCGAAGCCCACGAACAAGGCGTGGTCGCGGTGGCGCTCCTGCACCTTGGAGCGGTCGTACTTCTCGCCCTGCTTGATCGCGACCACCTGGGCCGTACCCGACTTGCCGGCGATCCGGTACTGGGCGCCGATGGACGCCTTGCGCGCGGTGCCCCGGGCACCGTGCATCACCTGCTGCATGCCGTGGTTGACCTTGGCCCAGTCCGACGGGTCGCGCAGGACGATGTCCGGCATCGGATTCTCGTCCTTGGGCTTCTCGCCCTCGATGGTCTTGGCCAGGTGCGGGCGGTTCCACACGCCCTTGTTGGCCACCAGCGCCGTGGCCTGGGCCAGTTGCAGCGGCGTGGACTGCATGTAGCCCTGGCCGATCCCCAGGATCAGGGTCTCGCCGGGGAACCAGGCCTGACGGCGGGTCGCCCGCTTCCACTCGCGGGACGGCATCAGGCCGGGAGATTCTTCGAACATGTCCAGCGAGACCTTCTGGCCGATGCCGAACTTGTTCATGTAGGCGGACAGCCGGTCGATGCCCAGCTTGTGCGCCAGGTCATAGAAGTAGGTGTCGTTGGAACGCATGATCGCCGTGTCCAGGTCCACGAAGCCGTCACCTGTGCGGTTCCAGTTGCGGTACTTGTGATCGTAGTTGGGCAGCATGTAGTAGCCCGGGTCGAACACCCGGCTGGTCGCCGTCACTACGCCCGCGTCGAGGCCGGCGATGGCCACCGCCGGCTTGATGGTCGAGCCCGGCGGGTACAGGCCGCGCAGCACGCGGTTGAACAGCGGCCGGTCGATGGAGTCGCGCAGCTCGGCATAGGCCTTGAAGCTGATGCCGGTGACGAACAGGTTCGGGTCGAAGCTCGGCTGGCTGACCATCGCCAGCACCTCGCCGGTGCGCGGATCCAGCGCCACCACGGCGCCGCGGCGGCCGCCCAGCGCCGCTTCGGCAGCTTCCTGCAGCTTGATGTCGAGGCTCAGGACGATGTCCTTGCCCGGCACCGGATCGGTGCGCTTGAGCACCCGCAGTACGCGGCCCCGGGCGTTGGTCTCGACTTCCTCGTAACCCACCTGGCCGTGCAGCTCGGCCTCGTAGAAGCGCTCGATGCCGGTCTTGCCGATGTGGTGGGTGCCGCTGTAGTTGACCGGGTCGAGGGTCTTGAGCTCTTTCTCGTTGATCCGCCCCATGTAGCCCACCGAGTGCGCGAAATGCGCGCCCTGGGGATAGTGGCGGACCAGCTGCGCGACCACTTCCACGCCCGGCAGGCGGAACTGGTTCACCGCGATCCGGGCGATCTGCTCCTCGGTCAGCTCGAACAGGATCGGCACCGGCTCGAACGGCCGGCGCCCCTGGCGCATGCGTTTCTCGAAGATCACCCGGTCTTCGGGCGTCAGCTCCAGCACTTCGACGATCACGTCGAGCACCTGCTGCCAGTCGCCGGAGCGCTCGCGGGTCATGCTCAGGCTGAAGCTGGGGCGGTTGTCCGCCACCACCACGCCGTTGCGGTCGAAGATCAGGCCGCGGGTCGGCGGGATCGGCTGGACGTGGACGCGGTTGTTCTCCGACAGCGTCGAGTGGTACTCGTACTGGATCACCTGCAGGTAATACAGCCGCGCAATCAGCACGCCGATCAGCATGACGATCGCAATGGCCCCGAACACGACGCGGCTGCGCACCAGACGTGCGTCTTTTTCGTGGTCCTTGATGCGGATCGGCTGAGACATGAGGGCTGGATTACTTGTGGTAAGGGTGGCCGGACAGCACGGTCCAGGCACGGTACAGCTGTTCGCCGATGAGGATGCGCACCAGCGGGTGCGGCAAGGTCAACGGCGACAGCGACCAGCGCTGGTCGGCCCGCGCGCAGACTTCCGGCGCCAACCCTTCCGGGCCGCCGACCATGAAGTTGACGGTGCGCGAGTCCAGCCGCCAGCGGTCCAGTTCGACCGCCAGCTGCTCGGTGCTCCACGGCTTGCCGTGGACTTCGAGGGTGACGATCCGCTCGTTCTGCCCGACCTTGGCCAGCATGGCTTCGCCTTCCTGACGGATGAAACGGGCCACGTCGGCATTCTTGCCACGGGTATTGAGCGGAATTTCCACCAGTTCCAGCGCCAGCTCGGACGGAAGACGCTTGGCATACTCATGCCAGCCTTCTTCCACCCACTTGGGCATGCGTGAACCGACGGCGATCAGTCGCAGTCGCACAGCGCTTACCTTACTGCTGGTCTTTGTTGAGCTTGGCGAAATGCTCGTGGGTGTTTTCCGGGCTGTGGTGCTTGGCGTCGGCCGCACGGCTCTGCTCGGCACCGGCCCACAGGCGCTCCAGGTCGTAGAACTGACGGGCCGAGGCGGTCATCATGTGCACGATCACCAGGTCCAGGTCCAGCAGCACCCAGTCGCTGTCGCCCTTGCCTTCTTCGCCCAGCGGACGGGCGCCGTTCTTCTTGACCTCTTCGCGGACCTTTTCCAGCATCGCGTTGATCTGGCGGTTGGAGGTACCGGTCGCGATCACCATGTAGTCGGTGATGCTCTGCTTGTCGCGCACGTCGATGACCTGGATGTCCTGGGCCTTGACGTCTTCCAGGGCCGCCACGGCGACCTTGACCAGCTCGTCGCCCTTCAGCGGCTCGGCGCTCACGGTCGGCTCCGGCAGCGGGGCACTCTTGAACGTGCCTTTGCGCTTGATTTTGTTTACGTCGTTGTTGGTCATATAAAACTCGTTTTGCTCATGTGTTCGGCGGTTCGGGATACGCCGGTGCGTATCAGTGAAGCACGCCTTGT
This sequence comes from Pseudomonas sp. B7(2017), assembly GCF_002112745.1. Classification (NCBI taxonomy): domain Bacteria; kingdom Pseudomonadati; phylum Pseudomonadota; class Gammaproteobacteria; order Pseudomonadales; family Pseudomonadaceae; genus Pseudomonas; species Pseudomonas sp. B7(2017). Next base: position 200,879 of record NZ_NEIP01000006.1, read on the forward strand.
TCAGTTCGACGCACGGTACAGACCGTGCGCATCGATGTAGGCCAGGACCGCGTCGGGCACCAGGAAACGTACCGACTTACCGCTGGCCAGCAGTTGACGGATCTGGGTGGCGGACACCGCGAGCGGTGTCTGCCAGACGAATGCAATCTGTCCGCTCGGCCCCTTGAGGGCCTGCGGGTCGCTCACCGAGCGCGCCGCCAGCAGGTTGCGCAAGGCATCCGGCGGCTCGCTGTCGGCGTCCGGGCGCTGAAGCACCAGGATGTGGCAATGCTGGAGCAGTTCGCTCCAGCGGTGCCAAGTGGGCAGGCCGCAAAACGCGTCCCAGCCCAAAAGCAGGAAAACCTGGGTCTCCGCGGCCATTTCGGCGCGCATCGACTCCAGGGTGTCGATGGTCCAGGACGGCTTGTCCCGCTGCAGTTCGCGGGCGTCCACCACCAGCGGCGGCACGCCGGCCACCGCGCATTCGACCATCGCCAGCCGGTCCTGCGCCGACACCTGCGGCGCATCGCGGTGCGGCGGCCGGGCGCTGGGCGTCAGGCGCAGCTCGTCGAGGCCCAGGGCATCGGCGACTTCCAGCGCACCGCGCAGATGGCCGACGTGCACCGGGTCGAACGTGCCGCCCAGTACGCCGATGCGCCGGGGTCGGGATTCGCTGGCGGGCAGCGGCGCTTTAGGGTCGAGGTCGGACAAGTCAGACCGTCGCCTGGCCGCGCAACTGGCCATCACCGACCACGATGTACTTCTCGCAGGTCAGGCCTTCGAGACCCACCGGGCCGCGGGCGTGCAGCTTATCAGTAGAAATGCCGATCTCGGCACCCAATCCGTATTCGAAACCGTCGGCGAAGCAGGTCGGGGTGTTGATCATCACCGACGCCGAGTCGACTTCCGCCACGAACCGCCGGGTGTCGGCAAGGTGCTCGCTGACGATCGAGTCGGTGTGGTGGGAGCCGTAATGGTTGATGTGCTCGATGGCCTGGTCCAGGCCGTCGACGACGCGCACCGACAGGATCGGCGCCAGGTACTCGGTGCTCCAGTCGTCTTCGGTGGCCGCCACCGCGTCGATGATCGCGCGGGTGCGCTCGCAACCGCGCAGCTCGACGCCCTTCTCGCGAAAGCGGGCGGCCATCGATGGCAGGAAGTCCTTCGCGACGGCCTGGTCGACCAGCAGGGTCTCCATGGCGCCGCAGATGCCGTAGCGGTAGGTCTTGGCGTTGAAGGCGATGCGCTCGGCCTTGGCCAGATCGGCGTGCTCGCCGACGTAGACGTGGCAGATGCCGTCCAGGTGCTTGATCACCGGCACCCGGGCATCGCGGCTGATGCGCTCGATCAGGCCACGGCCGCCGCGCGGCACGATCACATCGACGTGTTCGGGCATGGCGATCAGCGCGCCGACGGCGGCGCGGTCGGTGGTCTCGACCACCTGCACCACGGCAGGCGGCAGGTCGGCTTCGGCCAGGCCGCGCTGGATGCAGGCGGCGATGGCGCGGTTGGAGTGGATCGCCTCGGAGCCGCCGCGCAGGATGGTCGCGTTGCCGGACTTCAGGCACAGGCTGGCGGCGTCGATGGTCACGTTCGGCCGGGACTCGTAGATGATCCCGATCACGCCCAGCGGCACGCGCATCTTGCCGACCTGGATGCCCGACGGACGGAAGCTCATGTCCCGGATCGCACCCACGGGATCGGGCAATGCCGCCACCTGGCGCAGGCCGGTGATCATGCCGTCGATGCGCGCCGGGGTCAGTTCCAGACGTTCCAGCAGCGCCGGCTCCAGGCCGTTGTCGCGACCGGCGGCCAGGTCCTGTTCGTTGGCTGCCGCAAGCTCGGCGCGGGCGGCGTCCAGGGCATTGGCGGCAGCCAGCAGGGCGCGGTTCTTCTGCGCGGTGCCGGCACGGCCGATGACCCGGGACGCTTCGCGGGCGGCGCGACCCAATCGGGTCATGTAGTCAAGAACGGACTCAGTCATGGTCTGCTGGGGTCTTGGCAAAGAGGAAAGCGGCAGATTATAGCTGTCGCGTCCCGGGACTAACAGCGGTGACGGGCGGATGGTCGAAATCGCTTTGGATTTGCCGACGTTCAGCCGTGATTAAGATCCAAATTGTTATCATCGCGCCCTCCCGAGCCTGGATGAACGCCGCCCGCCATGTCCAACCTGACCGTTCCCCTCCCCGCCGCGCCCCGGCCCGCCGGCCTTGCGGACGCCTTCTTCGACCGCGACGCCCAGACGCTGGCGCAGGACCTGTTGGGCAAAGTCATCCGCCACCGGGTCGGCGACCTGTGGCTCAGCGCCCGGATCATCGAGACCGAGGCCTATTACTGCGAAGAAAAAGGCAGCCACGCCTCCCTCGGCTACACAGAAAAGCGTAAGGCTTTGTTTCTGGACGGCGGGCACATCTATATGTACTACGCCCGCGGCGGCGATTCGCTGAACTTCAGCGCCCAGGGGCCCGGCAACGCGGTGCTGATCAAATCCGCCTATCCGTGGGTCGATGAGATCAGCGGGCCGGCCAGCCTGGCGCAGATGCTGCTGAACAACCCCGACGCCCAGGGCCGGCCGCGCCCGTCGCAAAAGCTCTGCGCCGGGCAGACGCTGCTGTGCAAGGCGCTGGGGCTGAAGGTGCCGGTGTGGGACGCCAAGCGTTTCGACCACGACGTGCTGCTGGTGGAAGACACCGGCCCGGCCCCGACCCACATCATCCAGACCACCCGGCTGGGCATTCCCCACGGGCGCGACGAGCATTTGATGTACCGCTTCGTCGACGCCGCCTACGCGCAGTGGTGCACCCGGAACCCGCTGCGCCGGGGACAGGTCGAAGGGCGCGATTACTATTTGCTGCCTTGAGTAGCAATGTCCTGTAGGAGCGAGCCTGCTCGCGATGGCGCAGGGTCCGCGGACGCACTCGCTTGCTGACACACTGTGATCGCGAGCAGGCTCGCCCCCACAGGGATTCTCATGAAATGGATGGAGTGATGTGCAATGGGCCAATGGCTCGATAGCGTGACCGGATGGCTGGCGGCCAACCCGCAGTGGCTGGCGGCGGCGGTGTTGATCATCGCGTTCGTGGAGTGCCTGGCGATCGCCGGGATCATCGTGCCGGGCACCGTGCTGCTGTTCACCGTGGCGGTGCTGGCCGGCAGCGGCGCGCTGCCCTTGAGCGAAACCCTGCTGCTGGGCTTTCTCGGCGGGATTCTGGGCGACGCCGTTTCCTATTACCTGGGCCGCCACTTCCACCAGAACATCCGGCGCCTGCCCGGGCTGCGCCACCATCCGGAGTGGATGGCCGGGGCCGAGACCTACTTCCAGCGCTACGGCATCGCCAGCCTGCTGGTGGGCCGGTTCATCGGCCCGCTGCGGCCCATGCTGCCGATGGTCGCCGGCATGTGCGACATGCCCTTCCCGCGCTTCGCCGCCGTGAGCCTGCTGGCCGCCGCCGGCTGGAGTGTCGCCTATCTGCTGCCGGGCTGGGCCACGGGTGCGGCGATCCGCCTGCCGCTGCCCGAAGGTTTCTGGCTGCAGGCCGGCATCGTCGCTGGCAGCATCGCCGCGATGGTGGGCCTGAGCGCCAACAGCAGCCTGCGCCGCCATCGCCGCGCGACCGTCTGGATCGGCGGCATGAGCCTGCTGATCCTGATCGGCCTGTTCATCGGCTACCCCTACCTCACCGCCCTGGATCGGGGCGTGATGACGCTGATCCAGGAACACCGGCAGCCGGCCCTGGACGAAATCGCCGTCACCTTCACGCTGATCGGCGAGTTCCGCAACATGCTGCTGTTCAGCGCCTTGTTCACCGGCCTGTTGCTGCTGATGCGCCAATGGCGCCATGCGATATTCGTCGGCGGCACCCTGCTCGTCACCGCGCTGGCCAACACCGCCACCAAGCACTTCTTCGCCCGTCTGCGCCCCGAGGTGCTGACCGATCCGCTGACCAGCTACAGCATGCCCAGCGGTCATGCCTCGGGCTCGTTCGCGCTGTTCCTGACCCTCGCGGTGCTCGCCGGGCGAGGCCAGCCGCCGCGGATGCGCCTGACCTGGCTGCTGCTCGGCTGCCTGCCGGCCATGGCCATCGCCCTGTCGCGGGTGTACCTGGGGGCGCACTGGCCGACGGATGTGCTGGCCGGTGCGATGCTGGCGGCGTGCGTGTGCGCGGCGGGGCTGTGGCTGATCCAGCGGCAGACGCCGCTCGGGCCGATGCCGCAGAAAGTCTGGTGGCTGGTGCTGCCGGCGCTGGTGGCGCTGTTCGGCCTGTTCGTCATGCGCCACCTGCCCCACGTCATGCTGCGCTACGCCTACTGACCTTCAGGCGCTGCCCCTCAAGCGAACAGCTCGCCTTGCAGCTCATCGAGCAGCGCCTGGATCGCATCCAGCCGCTGCTGCGGGTCGTCGAGCTGGAGCAGGTCCAGCTTGTCCGCCTCGGCGAACGGCAGCAGGTAGGCCAGCTGATTGGCCAGCGACTGCTGCCCCGCCGCGTGGGTGCCCATGTCCAGCGCCTCGACCATCGGGTGTTCGGCCAGCGCCTTGAGCAAGGCCACCAGATCCGCGTCCTCGTCCTGCAGCGGTTGCTCGGGCTCGTCGTCCAGCCATTCGATGTCGGCGACGAGCAACTGGTCGCGCTGCACCTCGCTGCGCAGCACCCGGAAGCGCCGCCCGCCCTGCACGCGGATGCCCAGCAGGCCGTTGTCCTGCTGCTGGAAATCGGTGATGCGCGCCTCGCAGCCGACCCGGGCGAAGCCTTCCGGCGCGGCGCCGACCTCGTCGCCGTCGAGGATGCACACCACGCCGAAGCCTGCGCCCTGTTTCATGCAGCGGCCGATCATGTCCAGGTAGCGCGCCTCGAAGATCTGCAAGTCGAGGTTGCAGCCGGGAAACAGCACTGTGTTCAGCGGGAAAAGCGGCAGACTCATAGCCATATCCTTACACCACCATCGACACCGCCAACGGCAGGAACACCGCCGTGGCCACGCCCATCAGACTCATCGCCAGCGCCGCGAAGGCGCCGCACTCATCGCTTTCCTGCAACGCCACCGACGTGCCCACCGCATGCGCCGTCATGCCCAGCGCCATGCCGCGCGCCTCGGGGCTGCGCACGCCGAGGCGGTCGAGCAGCGCCGGGCCGAAGATCGCGCCGATAACCCCGGTGATCAGCACGAACACCGCCGCCAGCGCCGCCACGCCGCCGATCTGCTCGGCCACCAGCATGGCGATCGGCGAGGTCACCGACTTGGGCGCCATGGTCATGAGGATCATGCGGTCGGCGCCGAACCACCAGCCCAGCGCCACGCCCATGCCGGTGGCGACCACGCCGCCTATCACCAGCGTAGTAAAGATCGGCCAGAACAATTGGCGGATGCGCCGCAGGTTCAGGTACAGCGGCACCGCCAGCGCGACGGTCGCCGGCCCCAGCAGGATGCTGAGGATCTCGGTGCTCTTGCGGTACTCGGCGTAGGTCAGGCCGCAGCCGACCAGCACGCCGATCACCAGCAGCATCGACACCAGCACCGGTTGCAGGAAGATCCAGCGGGTCTTCTCGAACGCCGCCAGCACCAGTTGATAGGCCCCCAGGGTGACGCCGATGCCGAACAGCGGATGGTGGATCACCGACGCCCAGGCGCCTTGCCAGTCGAACAGCATCAGGACTCCTCCGTGCCGGCGGCGTGACGCTTGACCAGGCGCTGCATCAGCACCCCGGCGAACGCCATGGACAGGATCAGCGACACCACCAGCGCACCGACGATGGCCCAGAAATCCGCGGCGATGGCGCCGGCGTACACCATCACCCCCACCGCCGGCGGCACCAGCAGCAACGGCAGGTAACGCAGCAGGCTGCCGGCGGCCAGGCTCAGCGGCTCGCCGACCTCGCCCCGTACGATGAGGAACCCCAGCAACAGCAGCAGGCCGATGATCGGCCCCGGCAGCACCGGCAACAGCAAATGGTTGAGCGCCGTGCCGAGCAATTGGAACAGCACCAGCCAGGTCAGGCCACGTAGCAACATCCGACATCTCCGTCCGACCGCCCGCCAAGCACGGGCGGGGCATTATAAGCATGCGGCGCCTATGCACAGGCATTCGCCAAAAGCATGGCAGGTTGACCGGAGCAAATCGCCATGATGATCTACAGTGGTTCGCAGGGCGGTCATGTCCCCCACCTGAAAAACGATAAAACCGATGAACCCAAGGAGAGTCTCAATGCCCTATGTTCCCGTTGCAGAGCTCAAAGATTATGTCGGCAAGGAACTCGGACGTTCCGAATGGCTCACCATCGATCAGGAGCGCATCAACCTGTTCGCCGAAGCCACAGGGGATTTCCAGTTCATCCACGTCGACCCGGTCAAAGCCGCGCAAACGCCATTTGGCAGCACCATCGCACACGGATTCCTGACGCTGTCGCTGATGCCCAAACTGATGGAAGACATCCTGATCCTGCCCCAGGGCGTGAAGATGGTGGTCAACTACGGGCTGGACAGCGTGCGTTTCATCCAGCCGGTCAAGGTCGACTCCAAGGTCCGGCTCAAGGTCGACCTGGTTGACGTGACCGAGAAGAAACCCGGCCAGTGGCTGCTCAAGGCCAACGCCACCCTGGAGATCGAAGGCTCGGAAAAACCGGCCTACATCGCCGAACCGCTGTCGCTCTGCTTCGTCTGAGCACCGGGATGCGAAGCGGCTCACGCCGTTTCGCATCCGCCCCGCCTCCCGGCTGTATATGGTCACCCGGCTGCGGCATACTCGGTCGCCTAATTGCCCGGAACCCGCCATGCGCTCACTTGTGTCCCTTGCCCCGATTGCCCCCCTTGCCCTGGCCCTGATGCTCACCGCCTGCGGCGATGGCGAATCGCTGCTGCCGGCCGATGCGCACCTGCCGGACGGCGGGCGCTACCGCGGCGAGCTGGTCAACGGCCTGCTGCAGGGCCAGGGCCGGGTCGACTACCCCAACGGCAGCTGGTACGCCGGCGCGTTCGACAAGGGCCAGTGGCACGGTCAGGGCGAATGGCACGGCAGCAACGGCGAGGTCTACCGCGGCCAGTTCCGGCAGGGCCTGTTCGACGGCCAGGGCACCCTGACCACCCACGGCAGCAGCTACACCGGCGGCTTCAAGCTGGGCCGGCGCGACGGCGAAGGCACCCTGAAGGAAAACGCCATGACCTACCGCGGCGAGTTCAAGGCCGACCAGTACGCAGGGCTCGGCCGCCTCGAACTCGACGACGGCAGCTCCTACCAGGGCCAGTTCGCCAACGGCAAGCCCAACGGCGAAGGCCAGCGCGGCGACGCCAGCGGCAACCAGTTCACCGGCCGGTTCGTCAACGGCCAGCTGGAAGGCAACGGCACTTTCAACAGCGCCGACGGCGACATCTATGTCGGCGGCTTCAAGAACAACCAACTGCACGGCAAGGGCCGCTACGAGAACGCCGACGGCGACGTGTGGCTCGGCCAGTTCAAGGAAGGCGCGCTGACCGGCAAGGGCGAACTGATCGGCGCCGACGGCAGCCATTACACCGGTGACTTCAATGACTGGCGCTTCAGTGGCCAGGGCCGCCTGAACCTGTCCGACGGCAGTTTCTACATCGGCCAGTTCGACAGCGACAGCTACGCCGGGCGCGGTACCCTGGTGCTCACCGACGGCACCGTCCTGAGCGGCACCTGGGTCAACGGCCAGCGGGTGCGCGACGCCGACGGCAAGCTGTTGCCCGACACCCTCGAGCTGGGTCTGCTGGCCCAGGGCCGGCTGCTCGACGACGCCCTGGGCAACGTGCCCGCCTCTACCCCGGCCGTGGAGCTGTACACCCTGACCTTGGGCGGCGACGGCAAGCAGAGCGTGTTCCTGCGCGAGTCCGACTACGTCGCCAACATGCTCGCCAGCCGCTTCGGCGCCCGCGGCCAGATCCGCCTGGTCAACCACCGCGACCACCTCGGCGACCGGCCGATGGCCACCCGCGAGAACCTGCGCCGCGCCGCCCAGACCCTGGCCGAACGCAGCGGCCCGGAAGACCTGGTGTTCATCTACCTCACCAGCCACGGCACCGCCGAGCACGAACTGGTGCTCGACCAGCCGCGCATGGAACTGGCCGACCTGCCCGCCGACGAACTGGCCGCCGTGCTGGCGCCGCTGAAGAACCGCGACAAGGTCATCGTCATTTCCGCGTGCTATTCCGGCGGCTTCATTCCGGCGCTCAAGGACGAACGCACGCTGATCATGACCGCCTCGCGCGCCGACCGCGTGTCGTTCGGCTGTTCGGAGGAAGCCAACTTCACCTACTTCGGCGACGCGCTGTTCGCCCAGGCGCTGAACCAGACCGACGACCTGGAGCAGGCCTTCAAGCTGGCCAAGGCCACCGTCGCCGAACGGGAGCTGGCGGACAATTTCGAGGCGTCGGAGCCACAGATCTGGGCACCGAAAACCGTGCTGTCGCACTGGCAGCAGCTGCGCAAGCAACAGGCCAGAAAAGCGTTGCAGAGTGCTGCATTGAACGACGGGGCGACAAAGAGCAACTAAGCTGAACAGTATCAAGGGAGAGACACTATGTACTTGACGCCTCAGCATGTCTTGCTTGCCGGAGCCACCGGGTTGACCGGTGAACATCTGCTCGACCGCCTGCTCAACGAGCCGACGATCACCCGAGTGCTCGCCCCTTCACGCCGGCCGCTGGCCGAGCATCCTCACCTGGAAAACCCCGTCGGTGATCCCCAGGCGTTCCTGCCGCAGCTCTCCGGGCGGGTCGACATCGCCTACTGCTGCCTGGGCACCACCATCAAGCAGGCCGGCTCCGAAGAGGCGTTCCGCGCGGTGGACCTGGACATGGTCGTGGCCTTCGCCAAACGTGCCCGGGAAATGGGCGCACGGCACCTGATCGTGATCAGCGCGCTGGGGGCCGACCGCAGATCCTCGATTTTCTACAACCGGGTCAAGGGCGAGATGGAGTACGCCTTGCGCGCCCAGAACTGGCCGCAACTGACCATCTGCCGGCCGTCGCTGCTGCTGGGCGACCGCAGCGAGCCGCGCCTGGGCGAGCAGCTCGCCGGGCCGTTGTCGAAACTGATCCCCGGCAAGTACCGCGGCATCGAAGCCTGCCAACTGGCCCGGGCGATGTGGCGGCTGGCGCTGGAGGAACAGGACGGGGTGCGGGTGGTCGAGTCGGATGAGCTGAGAAAGCTCGGCAAGTGATTGGCGGCGTCTGCGAGGACGCCATCGCCAGCAGGCTGGCTCCCACATTGGAAAGCGCAACGCCCAAACCTGTGGGAGCAACTGCCTGCCCCTGACCTGTGGTGTCCGGACTGACGCCATCGCCAGCAGGCTGGCTCCCACTGGGGAGCCGCGAATGGAGCGCGCAGCGCTGCCTTACAGCCCCCCGGTCGCCTGAAACCCGACGCCGATCACCGTCAGCAACGACAACGGCAGCAACAGCGTGTCGAGCAGTGCGCTGGCCGGCAGGTCCACCTGGGGATACCCCGGCGCCTCCGCCCCGAACCGATCCTTCGCGCAGCACCCGCCATTGATCGCATACAGATCCAGCCGCGTGCCGGCGTACACCACCGGCGCCCCCGGCTTGGCCGCGTCCAGAGTGCGTGCGGTGGCGCAGCCGGTCAGCTGCAACGCCAACAGAACCGCCAGCAGCTTATTCATCGCTGCTCAGGTGATGTTCGCCCCAGCGCGGCAGCATGTCCTGGGGAATGCCCAGCAGGTTGAGGATGCGCGCCACCACGAAGTCGATCAGGTCGTCGATGGTCTGCGGCTGGTGATAGAAACCCGGCGAGGCCGGCAGGATGGTCACGCCCATGTTCGACAGCTTGAGCATGTGTTCCAGGTGAATGCTCGAATAAGGCGCTTCGCGCGGCACCAGGATCAGTTGGCGGCGTTCCTTGAGGGTCACGTCCGCCGCCCGTTCGATCAGGTTGTTGCAGGCCCCGGTGGCGATGGCCGACAGGGTGCCCGTGGAGCACGGCACCACCACCATCGCCGCCGGCGCGCCGGAGCCCGAGGCCACCGGCGACATCCAGTCTTCCTTGCCGTACACGCGGATCTGCCCGTCGGCGGCACCGGTGTACTCGGTGAGGAACGCCTGCATCATCTGCGGCTTGGCCGGCAGCGACACATCGGTCTCGGTGGCCATCACCAGTTGCGCGGCCTTGGAGATCAGGAAGTGCACCTCGCGGTCCTCGCGCACCAGGCAGTCCAGCAGGCGCAGGCCGTACTGGGCGCCGGACGCGCCGGTCATCGCCAGGGTGATGCGTTCCGGGCCGTTGTTCATTTCAGCGCCTCGGCCAGTTTGCCGTGCAGGCCGCCGAAGCCGCCGTTGCTCATGATGACCACGTGGGTGCCAGGCTGGGCCTGGCTCTTCACACGCTCGATGATGCCTTCCAGCGAATCGCTGACGACCGACGGCACCGAACATTGCGCCGCCGTGGCCGCCAGGTCCCAGCCCAGGTTGGCCGGCGCGTACCAGATCACCTGGTCGGCATCGGTCACGCTGTCCGGCAGGCCGTCGCGGTGCGCGCCCAGCTTCATGGAGTTGGAGCGCGGTTCGATGATCGCGATCAGCGGCGCGTCGCCGATGCGCTTGCGCAGGCCGTCGAGGGTGGTGGCGATGGCGGTCGGATGGTGGGCGAAGTCATCGTAGATGGTGATGCCGCGCACCTCGGCGACCTTCTCCATCCGGCGCTTGACGCTCTTGAACGCGCTCAGGCCGGCGATGGCCATCGACGGCACCACGCCGACATGGCGGGCGGCGGCGAGGGTCGCCAGGGCGTTGGCGACGTTGTGCTGACCGGTCAGCTCCCACTCGACCACGCCTTGGGACTGGCCGTCGAACATCACTTCGAACGCCGAACCGTCGTCCTTGAGCAGCTTGACCTGCCACTGGCCGCCGGCGCCGGTGGTCTGCACCGGCGTCCAGCAACCCATCTCGATCACCCGCTGCAACGCAGGCTCGGTGGTCGGGTGGATCACCAGGCCTTCGCTCGGGATGGTGCGAACCAAGTGGTGGAACTGCCGCTCGATGGCCGCCAGGTCAGGGAAGATGTCGGCGTGATCGAACTCAAGGTTGTTGAGGATCGCGGTGCGCGGACGGTAGTGGACGAACTTGGAGCGCTTGTCGAAGAAGGCGCTGTCGTACTCGTCGGCCTCGATCACGAAGAACGGCGTGCCGCCCAGCCGCGCGGACACCGAGAAGTTCTGCGGCACGCCGCCGATCAGGAAGCCCGGGCTCATGCCCGCGTGCTCCAGCACCCAGGCGAGCATGCTGCTGGTGGTGGTCTTGCCGTGGGTGCCGGCGACGGCCAGCACCCAGCGGCCCTGGAGGACGTGGTCGGCCAGCCACTGCGGGCCGGAGACATACGGCAGGCCCTTGTTCAGCACATATTCCACGGCCGGATTGCCACGGGACATGGCGTTGCCGATCACCACCAGGTCCGGCGCCGGATCGAGCTGCGCCGGGTCGTAGCCCTGGGTCAGCTCAATGCCCTGGGCCTCGAGCTGCGTGCTCATCGGCGGATAGACGTTGGCGTCGGAGCCGGTGACGTGATGGCCCAGCTCTTTGGCCAGAACCGCCATCGAGCCCATGAAAGTCCCGCAGATACCCAGAATATGAATGTGCATAGTCGACCTCGTAAAACATGGCCGCAGGGTAGCGCAGGGTGGGGCAAATGGCACCTTGTGTTTGTGGCGGGGAGCAAGCTCCCTCGCCACCGGTCAGGCGGAACGGGCAATGCCGTGCTTGCGCATTTTCCTGTACAGGGTGTTGCGGCTGATGCCCAGCTGCTGCGCCGCATGCGTCATGTGCCAGCGCGTCTGCTCCAGCGCACTGAGCAAGGCCACCCGCTCCGCGTCGTCCAGCGGATGCCCGGACAATGCCTCGACCGGTTGCACCGCCGCAGGCCGCGCCTGGCGGATCATCGCCGGCAGGTCGTCCAGCCTGATCCGCCCGTCCTCGCACAACGCCGCCAGGGTGCGCAGCACATTGCGCAGTTGCCGCACGTTCCCCGGCCAGTTGAACGCCAGCAGCGCCTGACGCGCCGCCTCTTCGATCACGACCGACTCCCCGCCCGCCTCTTCGGCCAGCAGGAAGTCCAGCAACTGCGGTTTGTCGCTGCGCTCGCGCAATGCCGGCAACGTCACCTCCAGACCGTTGAGCCGGTAATACAGGTCCTCGCGAAAGCCGCCGTCCTCGACCCGCTCCAGCAGGTTGCGGTGGGTGGCGCTGATGATCCGCACATCGACCGCCTCGGCCTCGCCGCCGATCGGCACCACCTGGCGGTCCTCCAGCACCCGCAGCAGGCGGGTCTGCAAGGCCAGCGGCATGTCGCCGATCTCGTCCAGGAACAGCGTGCCGCCGTCGGCCTGCTGCAGCTTGCCGCGCATGCCTTCCTTGCGGGCGCCGGTGAAACTGCCGCCGCGGTAGCCGAACAGTTCGCTCTCGATCAGGCTTTCGGGGATCGCCGCGCAGTTGAGGGCGACGAAAGCCTTGGCGCCGCGCTGGCTGGCCAGGTGCACGGCCTTGGCCACGGCCTCCTTGCCGGAACCGGTCTCGCCGTTGATCAGCAGCGGCACGTCGCGCTCGAAGACGCGCAACGCCTTGCGAAAGTCCGCTTGCAGTCCGGCATCGCCCAGGCAAATGCCCGGCAGGCTCGGCGCCGGCGGCTTGACCGGAGCCGGCACGGCCGGTAGCGGCCTGCGCGACTCGCCCCGCAGCACCGCGAACAGAGGGCGCCCGTCGCGGGTGCGCAGCGGCCAACTGGCGCTCGCGTGGGCGCTGGCCCGGCCCAGCAGCTCATCCAGCGAACAGTCGAAGAACGCCTCCACCGGCTGGCCGAGCAGACCGCCACGGATGTGCCCGAGCAGGTTCAACGCGCTCTGGTTGACCGCGCTGATCCGCCCTTCCCCGTCGAACGCCAGCAGACCTTCGCTGAACAGGCCGACGGATTCGGCCTGCAAGTGAAAGCGCAGCAGCCATTGATTGTCGAAGCAGCGCAGGAAATAGCAGCTCTCGATCATCTTCGCCGACAGGTTGACCAGCGCCATGGTGTGGAATTGGCTCTGGCGCGAGACGTCCGGCCGGGCCGACGACACGTCGAGCACCGCCAGCAGCTCGCCGTGGGGGTCGAACACCGGGCTGGCGGAACAGGTCAGGCCGGTGTGCTGGCCGCGAAAGTGTTCGCCCTGGTGAATGGTCAGCGCCTGGCGCTCCACAAGGCAGGTGCCGATGCCGTTGGTGCCTTCGCAGGCTTCGCTCCAGTCGGCGCCGAGCCAGAGCCCGGCGCGTTCGAAGCTCTTGCGTTCGGCCGGGTCGGTGACGCAGTTGAGGATCACCCCGCGGGCGTCGGTCAGCAGCACCGCATGGCCGGCGCCGGACAGTTGCTGGTGCAGGCTGCTCATTTCGTTGCCGGCGATCTGCAGCACCTGCTGCAGGCGTTCGCGGCTTTCGAGGACGCGACCGTGCTCAAGCACGGTCGGCGCCATGGCCAGGGCCGGATCGAGGTGGTAGTCCTCAAGGCAACGCAGCCACGAACGGGCGATCGACGGATCGGCGCCCGGCCCGTGCAGGCGCGGCTTGCCCTGGGTGACGGTGAGCACCTGCCGGACGTGGCGGCTCAGATGGTTTTCGTGCATTTCTTATTGTTCTCCCCGCGGCTTGCGGCGAAGGCGCTTGCACCCTCATCGCAGAGTGACCTGCATGGCGATTCGAGGCCCAGCATCCTCCAGCCACCGGCGCTTTGCAATGCTGGCGGAACCGCCCGGTCACAGGTTGTGCCGCAGGCGGTACAAACTGTCACGCCACCTGTACCGCAATCGCCACAAGCGCCGGCCGCCTGTCCGGCAAAACCGGCGCAAGACCTTGATTTGCCTGACTTGCACGGCGCTGGCCCGACCTTTGCTCTACGCTTAAAGCAAGCGCACATGCGCCTCCCGACAAATACAAAAGCAAGGAGAAACCATCATGCGTTACGCTCACCCGGGTACTGAAGGCGCCAAGGTCTCGTTCAAGAGCAAGTACGGAAACTACATCGGCGGCGAGTTCGTCGCGCCTGTCAAAGGCCTGTATTTCACCAACACCTCGCCGGTCAACGGCCAACCGATCGCCGAATTCCCGCGTTCCACCGCCGAAGACATCGACAAGGCCCTGGACGCCGCCCACGCCGCCGCCGATGCCTGGGGCGCCACCTCGGCGCAGGCCCGTTCGCTGATCCTGCTGAAGATCGCCGACCGCATCGAACAGAACCTCGAACTGCTGGCGATCACCGAGACCTGGGACAACGGCAAGGCCATCCGCGAGACCCTCAACGCCGACATCCCGCTGGCCGCCGACCACTTCCGCTACTTCGCCGGGTGCCTGCGCGCCCAGGAAGGCAGCGCCGCCGAGATCGACGGCAACACCGTGGCCTATCACATCCATGAGCCGCTGGGCGTGGTCGGCCAGATCATCCCGTGGAACTTCCCGCTGCTGATGGCCGCCTGGAAACTCGCCCCGGCCCTGGCCGCCGGCAACTGCGTGGTGCTCAAGCCTGCCGAGCAGACGCCGCTGGGCATCAGCGTGCTGATGGAACTGATCGGCGACCTGCTGCCGCCGGGCGTGCTCAACGTGGTGCAAGGGTTCGGCAAAGAGGCCGGCGAAGCCCTGGCCACCAGCAAGCGCATCGCCAAGATCGCCTTCACCGGCTCGACCCCGGTCGGCTCGCACATCATGAAGTGCGCCGCCGAGAACATCATTCCGTCCACCGTGGAGCTGGGCGGCAAGTCGCCGAACATCTTCTTCGAAGACATCATGCAGGCCGAGCAAAGCTTCATCGAGAAGGCCGCCGAAGGCCTGGTGCTGGCGTTCTTCAACCAGGGCGAGGTCTGCACCTGCCCCTCCCGCGCCCTGGTGCAGGAGTCGATCTACCCGGCGTTCATGCAAGAGGTGATGAAGAAGATCAAGCAGATCAAGCGCGGCGACCCGCTGGACACCGACACCATGGTCGGCGCCCAGGCGTCCGAGCAACAGTTCGACAAGATCCTCTCCTACCTTGAGATCGCCGAGAAGGAAGGCGCCGAGCTGCTCACCGGCGGCAAGGTGGAAAAACTCGACGGCAGCCTGTCGACCGGCTACTACATCCAGCCGACCCTGCTCAAGGGCACCAACAAGATGCGCGTGTTCCAGGAGGAAATCTTCGGCCCGGTGGTGAGCATCACCACCTTCAAGGACGAAGCCGAAGCCCTGGCGATCGCCAACGACACCGAGTTCGGCCTCGGCGCCGGCGTCTGGACCCGCGACATCAACCGCGCCTACCGCATGGGCCGCGGCATCAAGGCCGGCCGCGTATGGACCAACTGCTACCACCTGTACCCGGCGCACGCCGCGTTCGGCGGGTACAAGAAGTCCGGCGTCGGCCGTGAGACCCACAAGATGATGCTCGACCACTACCAGCAAACCAAGAACCTGCTGGTCAGCTACGACATCAATCCGCTGGGCTTCTTCTAAAGAACCGGGGCGGCGCCGCAACCCCGGTGCCGCCTTCCCGACCGCCTCGCGGGCACGCCCGCGAGGCGCCCTGAATGACCACCACCCAAGGACTGGCCGCTCTGGCACGGCCCTTGCGTACCCGTCATCCAGGATCCGCCCTGCATGCGCCACACCTGAAAGTCCAACAGACCGAACAATAAAAAGAGTGAAGAGAGGACTTATGACTTCCACCACACAGCTCAAACCCACCCTCGGCACCCTGCACCTGTGGGGCATCGCCGTCGGCCTGGTGATTTCCGGCGAGTACTTCGGCTGGAGCTACGGCTGGGGCACCGCCGGCACCCTGGGCTTTCTGGTCACGGCCCTGATGGTCGCGACCATGTACACCTGCTTCATCTTCAGCTTCACCGAGCTGACCACCGCCATCCCTCATGCGGGCGGGCCGTTCGCCTACAGCCGCCGGGCCTTCGGCGAGAAAGGCGGGCTGATCGCCGGGATCGCCACCCTGATCGAATTCGTGTTCGCCCCGCCGGCCATCGCCATGGCCATCGGCGCCTACCTCAACGTGCAGTACCCGGGGCTCGACCCGAAAGTCGCGGCGGTCGGCGCGTACTTCGTGTTCATGACCCTGAACATCCTCGGCGTCAGCATCGCCGCCACCTTCGAGCTGGTGGTCACCGTGCTGGCGGTGGCCGAGCTGCTGGTGTTCATGGGCGTGGTCGCGCCGGGCTTCAGCTTCAGCAACTTCGTGCTCAACGGCTGGTCCGGCGCCAACGAGTTCAGCCTGGCCTCGGTGCCGGGGATCTTCGCCGCCATCCCGTTCGCGATCTGGTTCTTCCTCGCCATCGAAGGCGCGGCCATGGCGGCCGAGGAAGCCAAGGACCCCAAACGCACGATTCCGCGGGCCTACGTCAGCGGGATCCTGACCCTGGTGTTCCTCGCCATCGGCGTGATGGTGATGGCCGGCGGCGTCGGCGACTGGCGCCAGCTGTCGAACATCAACGACCCGCTGCCTCAGGCGATGAAGGCGGTGGTGGGCAACAACTCGACCTGGATGCACATGCTGGTGTGGATCGGCCTGTTCGGCCTGGTGGCGAGCTTCCACGGGATCATCCTCGGCTACTCGCGCCAGTTCTTCGCCCTCGCCCGCGCCGGCTACCTGCCCAAGGGGCTGGCCAAGCTGTCGCGCTTCCAGACCCCGCACCGGGCGATCATCGCCGGCGGCGTCATCGGCATCGCCGCGATCTACAGCGACGGCCTGGTCAACCTGCAAGGCATGAGCCTGACGGCGGCGATGATCACCATGTCGGTGTTCGGCGCCATCGTGATGTACATCATCAGCATGCTCAGCCTGTTCAAGCTGCGCCGCACCGAACCGAACCTGGAGCGCACCTTCCGCGCGCCGGGCTATCCGGTGGTGCCGGCCATCGCGCTGTTCCTGGCGGTGGTGTGCCTGGTGGCAATGGCATGGTTCAACGCCCTGATCGGCTGCGTGTTCCTCGGGTTCATGGCCGCCGGCTACCTGTACTTCCAGCTGACCGCCAAGCAACGTTCCGAAGCGCCGGCGGACGCTATGCTCGAAGGTGTATGAGATGCACCGGCACCGGGCCGCGCGCCCGGTGTCTGCCTTATAGAAGTGCATGCAGTCCCTCCCGCAGGGAACAGAGTCATCCACAGATTCAGGAGGAACGCGCCCCATGGCCGCATTCGCCCATACCGTCGGCGCCCAGACCTACCGCTTCGACAGCCTCAAGGAGGTGATGGCCAAGGCCAGCCCCGCCCGCTCCGGCGACTTCCTGGCCGGGGTCGCCGCGCTCAACGACGGCGAACGGGTGGCCGCGCAGATGGCGCTGGCCGACATCCCGCTCACGCACTTCCTCCAGGAAGTGCTGATCCCTTACGAGTCCGACGAAGTCACCCGGCTGATCATCGACAGCCACGACCGACAGGCCTTCGCCGCCGTCAGCCACCTCACCGTCGGCGGCTTTCGCGACTGGCTGCTCAGCGAAGCCGCCGACGAAGCCAGCCTGCGCGCCCTCGCCCCCGGCCTGACCCCGGAGATGGCCGCCGCCGTGTCGAAGATCATGCGCGTGCAGGACCTGGTGCTGGTGGCGCAGAAGATCCGCGTGGTCACGAAGTTCCGCGGCACCCTGGGCCTGCGCGGACGCCTGTCCACGCGCCTGCAGCCGAACCACCCGACGGACGAGCCCGCCGGGATCGCCGCGAGCATCCTCGACGGCCTGCTGTACGGCAACGGCGACGCCATGATCGGCATCAACCCGGCCACCGACAGCATCGCCTCGATCTGCGCGATGCTGGAGATGCTCGACGCCATCATCCAGCGCTACGACATCCCCACGCAGGCCTGCGTGCTGACCCACGTCACCACCTCCATCGAGGCGATCAACCGGGGCGTGCCGCTGGATCTGGTGTTCCAGTCCATCGCCGGCACCGAAGCGGCCAACGCCAGCTTCGGCATCAACCTCAATGTGCTGCAGGAAGGCTACGAAGCAGGCTTGAGCCTGAACCGCGGCACCCTGGGGCAGAACCTGATGTATTTCGAGACAGGCCAAGGCAGCGCGCTGTCGGCCAACGCCCACCACGGCGTCGACCAGCAGACCTGCGAGACCCGGGCCTACGCCGTGGCGCGGCACTTCAAGCCGTTCCTGGTGAACACCGTCGTCGGCTTCATCGGCCCGGAGTACCTCTACAACGGCAAGCAGATCATCCGCGCCGGCCTCGAAGACCACTTCTGCGGCAAGCTTTTGGGCGTGCCGATGGGCTGCGACATCTGCTACACCAACCACGCCGAAGCCGACCAGGACGACATGGACACCCTGCTGACCCTGCTGGGCGTGGCCGGGATCAACTTCATCATGGGCATCCCCGGCTCCGACGACATCATGCTCAATTACCAGACCACCTCCTTCCACGACGCCCTCTACGCCCGCCAGACCCTGGGCCTGAAGCCGGCGCCGGAGTTCGAGCGGTGGCTGGCGAACATGGGCATCTTCACCCAGGCGGACGGCACGGTCCGCTTCGGCAACCAACTGCCGCCGGCCTTCCGCCAGGCGCTGGCGCAACTGGGATGAGCCTCATGGAAAAACCGCCCGTCGATCCGCAAAACCCCTGGCTGGCCCTGCGCAACCTGACCCCTGCACGCATCGCCCTGGGCCGCACCGGCACCAGCCTGCCGACCCGCGCGCAGCTGGACTTCCAGTACGCCCACGCCCAGGCCCGGGACGCGGTGCACCTGCCGTTCGACCACGCCGGGCTCGCCGGGCAACTGAACGGACGCGGGCGCGACAGCCTGCTGCTGCACAGCGCCGCGAGCGACCGCAACAGCTACCTGCAACGCCCGGACCTTGGGCGCAGGCTCAGCGAACCGTCGGCGCAGGCCCTGCGCGAATACGCCGCCGCCCATCCCGGCGGCGTCGACCTGGCCATCGTCGTGGCCGACGGCCTCTCGGCGCTGGCCGTCCATCGCCACACCGTGCCGTTCCTCACGCGCCTGGAAGAGCAGATGGGCGCCGACGGATGGTCATGCGCGCCGGTGATCCTGGTGGAACAGGGCCGCGTGGCCATCGGCGACGAGATCGGCCAACTGCTGGGCGCCAAAATGGTGGTGATGCTGATCGGAGAGCGCCCGGGCCTCAGTTCGCCGGACAGCCTGGGTTTATATTTCACCTACAATCCTAAGGTCGGCCTCACCGATGCCTACCGCAACTGCATCTCCAACGTGCGGCTGGAGGGCTTGAGCTACGGCATGGCGGCCCACCGTTTGCTGTACCTGATGCGCGAAGCCTGCCGGCGGCAGCTCTCGGGCGTGAACCTGAAGGACGAAGCGCAGGTTCAGACACTGGAGTCGGAAGACGGAACAGACATGAAAAGCAATTTCCTGCTGGATCCGCCCCCGGCCTGAACCGTTTCCGCATTGCCTTCGCGCGTCGGTTTGAGGCAGGATCGACGCACGGCCGCCCGGGTTTCCCATTGCCGTCAGCGCACGTGAAGACAGCCAATTGAAGGACGAGACCTACCATGCGGATTATCCAAGCGACCCTCGAACACCTGGATCTGCTGACCCCGTTGTTCGTCAAATACCGCGAGTTCTACGGCTCGCTGCCTTATCCGGACTCGTCCCGGGCGTTCCTGGAAAAACGCCTGCGGCGCAAGGAGTCAGTGATCTACCTGGCCCTGGCCGATGACGACGACCGCAAACTGATGGGCTTCTGCCAGCTCTACCCGAGCTTCTCCTCACTGTCGCTCAAGCGCGTGTGGATCCTCAACGACATCTACGTCGCCGAAGACGCCCGCCGGCAACTGGTGGCCGACAACCTGATCCGCACGGCCAAGAAAATGGCCAAGGACACCCAGGCCGTGCGCATGCGCGTGTCCACCAGCAGCAACAACGAAGTGGCGCAGAAAACCTACGAGTCCATCGGCTTCAAGGAAGACACCGAGTTCAAGAACTACGTGCTGCCGATCAGCGACGAGCTTTGAACGCCTACCGATGACGGAGCCGGCTCCTTTTGCGAGGGAGCCGGCGCCCGCTCAAGCGCTCCCTCGCCACGGCCCCGCCAGACTGACAATTCCTCACACCGCGACATTCCCCGCTACAAAACCAACACGCTTTTCACGTCTCAAACCGTATAATCCCGACCTTTCCGGCTTGTAAGAAAAACTACACCTGCGTGTAGCCTTTCACGAAGTCATCCGCACAGGCCTGCCGAGTCGGGCCGTCACCACAGGTGCCCACATGGATTTCAACCCGATCGACCTGATCCTGCATCTCGACGTCTACCTCGACATGCTGGTGACCAACTACGGCACCTGGATCTACGCCATCCTGTTCATGGTGATCTTCTGCGAGACCGGCCTGGTGGTGATGCCTTTCCTGCCGGGCGACTCCCTGCTGTTCATCGCCGGCGCCGTGGCGGCAGGCGGCGGCATGGATCCGGTGCTGCTGGGCGGCCTGCTGATGCTGGCGGCGATCCTCGGCGACAGCACCAACTACGTGATCGGACGAACGGCGGGCGAGAAGCTGTTCAGCAACCCGAACTCGAAAATCTTCCGCCGCGACTACCTGCAGCAGACCCACGACTTCTATGACAAGCACGGCGGCAAGACCGTGACCCTGGCGCGCTTCCTGCCGATCATCCGCACGTTTGCGCCGTTCGTCGCCGGCGTGGCGAAGATGCCTTACCCGCGCTTCTTCGCGTTCAGCGTGTTCGGCACCGTCCTGTGGGTCGGCGGCCTGGTGACCCTGGGCTACTTCTTCGGCAACGTGCCGTTCATCAAGAAGAACCTGTCGTTGCTGGTGGTCGGCATCATCCTGCTGTCGCTGGTGCCGATGATCATCGGTGTGGTGCGCAGCCGCCTCGGCGGCGCCGGCTCCAAAGCCGCTTCGCGCTGATCCCGTGTGGTCGCTGAGCGCCTGGCGACGCCGGCGCATCCTGGCCAGGCACCCGATTGCCGATGACCTCTGGCAACGGGTGCGCCATCAGCTGAGCTTCCTCGACGGCATCAGCGCCGACGAAGACCGCTGGCTGCGCGAGGCCAGCGTGCTGTTCCTTGAGGACAAGCACCTCACCGCGCTGCCCGGCGTCGAGCTGCACCAGGAGCAGCGCCTGCTGCTCGCCGTCCAGGCCCAGTTGCCGCTGCTGCACCTGGGCGACCTGAACTGGTACCGGGGCTTCCACGAAATCATCCTCTACCCCGACGACTTCCTCAGCCCCCAGCGCCACCGCGACGCCGCCGGCGTGGAGCACGAGTGGGACGCCGAGCACAGCGGCGAAGCCTGGCAGCACGGGCCGGTGATCATGGCTTGGCCCGGCGTGATGGCCAGCGGCGGCTGGGAAGGCTACAACCTGGTCATCCACGAACTGGCGCACAAGCTCGACATGCTCAACGGCGACGCCAACGGCCTGCCGCCGCTGCACGCCGACATGCGGGTCAAGGACTGGGCGACGGTCATGCAGGCGGCCTACGACGATCTCAACCGCCAGCTCGACCGCAACCCCGACGCCGAAACCGCCATCGACCCCTACGCCGCCGAGAACCCGGCCGAGTTCTTTGCCGTCACCAGCGAGTACTTTTTCAGCGCCCCGGACCTGCTGCACGAGAGTTATCCACAGGTGTACGCGCAGCTGCGGCTTTTCTACCGCCAGGATCCGTTGGGCAGGCTGCGGCAACTTCAGGCGCACGACCCGGTCTATCAGGCTCACGACTGAGGCGGCACGTGGCACCGGCAACAGAATGTGCCTATAATCGCCGCCACTTTTTGGTCAATCCGGCCAAGTGTTTTTGGTCAACTAACGGGGGCACCGCCCAATGAGCTACAGCAAGATCCCGGCTGGCAAAGACCTGCCGAACGACATCTACGTCGCGATCGAGATCCCGGCCAACCACGCGCCGATCAAATACGAAATCGACAAAGACAGCGACTGCCTGTTCGTTGACCGTTTCATGGCCACCCCGATGTTCTACCCGGCCAACTACGGTTACATCCCGAACACCCTGGCCGACGACGGCGATCCCCTGGACGTGCTGGTCGTGACCCCTTACCCGGTCGCCCCAGGTTCGGTGATCCGCGCCCGTCCGGTCGGCATCCTGAACATGACCGACGACGGCGGCGGCGACGCCAAGGTCGTTGCCGTTCCTCACGACAAGCTGTCCCAGCTGTACGTTGACGTGAAGGAATACACCGACCTGCCGCCGCTGCTGATCCAGCAGATCGAGCACTTCTTCGCGAACTACAAGGATCTCGAGAAGGGCAAGTGGGTCAAGATCGAAGGCTGGGACGGCGCCGATGCCGCCCGCGCCGCGATCACCAAGTCGGTGGCCGCCTACAAGGGCTAAGCGCACCGCTTGAAGAAAACCCCGGTCGATCCGGGGTTTTTTGTGCCTGTCGATCCGGCTTTTCAACAGCGCGTTTAACACGAGACGCCACGGTTGCCTGCTGTTTAAACTTTCCAAAATGCAACTTACATCCGGTCTTAAATTGCCGCCCATTTTGAACGGCCGGTTTATTCAAACCGCTCTGGCACGGCCGTAGACTCTGTGTTCATGAGAAAGAACACTAGCGGTCCACGATTCAAGGCACTCCTGGAAGCTGCGAACATCACCACCACGGGATTCGCCAGGTTCTGGGGCACGGAAGCCCAAAACATCCATAACTGGTACACCCGCGGCGTACCGGCCTACCGCATGGAAGAAGTCGCGCGCCTGCTGTCGGTCAACAGCGACTGGCTCAAGACCGGCGAAGGCCCGAAGGACTCCACCCGCGTGCGCTCGCCCGACGCCGGCGACGCCCTCGACGCCCAGGCCCTGCGCGGCGTCTACGCCGTGGTCGATCACCTGGACATCGCCTTGCCTCTCTACAAGGAAGTCCCCACCGCCGCCGGCTCCGGCAAGACCCACGTCATCCGCGACCCGGACCAGACCGTCCGCCTGCCACGCAGCCACCTCGACGCCCTGGAGATCAAGCACACCGACGCCATCTGCGCCCACATGATCGGCAACAGCATGGCCGAAAAGATCGAAGACGGCTCCGCCCTCGCCATCGACCGCAGCCTCACCCAGGTGGTGGACGGCGAAATCTACGCCATCGAGCACGACGGCATGCTGCGCATCAAGTACCTGCACCGCATGCCCGGCAACGCCCTGCGCCTGCGCAGCCACAACAGCGCCCAGTACCCGGACGAAATCTTCCGCGCCGCCCAGATCGAAGAGCAGCGGATCCACGTGCTGGGCTGGGTGTTCTGGTGGTCGACCCTGAACAAGCGCCGGCCGGTGGTGCCGTTCCTCTGAGCGCCGGGCACCCGTCTACTCTGCAATGAGCCCCTGAAAAACCGTACAAATGCCGGATTTCTCCCGATTGGATCGCTCTATTCCGCACTCTGGGCTGGGAATCCCCCGCAAAACTCAGTATCCTGCGCCCCACCTCAGCGCATCGGCCCGCCCAGCGGCCCGGATGACGCCCGACGCGGCAGACCACTGTCTGACCAAGTCCCACAGCCGGACGCAAGATCCGGGTGTACGTTTTGAAGGCTGGCGCGGCTTACCAAAAATAGGCCAAGCCAGTCCCCGAGAAGCCGGCCACAAGCCGGCTTTTTAATGCCTGCCGAAAAGCCACGCCCATTCGAGCCGCTTGCCTGCCCCTTGTGGGAAACGTCCTGAAAGGGGCCGGGCCGCTTGCGCCTCGCATAGGGGCTGATTAACCTTCAGCCGCCACTGCCGGCCTCAGAATGGCGTCTGACGAAACAGAAGGACAAACGCCGAATCCCACCCCAAGGATGTTCAGCATAGATGCTCCCTACCGCACGCCTTCGCTTGATGGCTGCCTGCGCCGCAACAACCCTGTGTCTTTCAGGTTGCGTCGGTGCAGTCGTATCGCTACCGGAAAAGTCGACAATCCAGACTGACGCCTACCGAGCGCAAAGCGCCCGGTCCGTTGCGCCGCCAATCAGCAGAACAGAGCAATCGCCACCCTCCCGTGAATGGTGCGGGGTGACCGTCTGGGCACTGGTGGTGCCAGTGCCGCTGAAGCTGCCGGTGTGTGCGTCCTATGAGGAGCAGGCCTTCGGCAATGACCAATCCGGGAATGAGACCGTGCTTCTCCACACGAAACAATCGGTTCCATCCCCTTTCTACGCTTGCGGGCCTTTCATGATGCTCGGCCCGATCGTTCATGGTTACCGGGGCAACGCTTTGTGTGGTGTGTTTCCCGACTGATCAGGTAGCGCTCACGGATAACTGAACGACTTCACCAGCGTCAGCTCCCCCACCGCCCGCATCGGCACCACGAACGTCTCCATCTTCTCGCTCGGCGTGCCTTCTTCGGTGATCACCGTCACCTGCGCCGTGGTCAGCGGCTGCACCGCCTCGTCGCCGCCTTCGTCGTCCCCGCGGTAGCCGCCGCCGTAGTAGTTCACATAGACCAGGTACTGGCCCTTGATCGGCGCGGGCATGGCGAAGATTTCCGGGCCGTAGCCGGTGGTGACGTCGACGTCGAGGGCGGCGCCGTTGGGGGCGGTGCGGTCGCCGTACCAGATGTGGGCGCCGTCGGGGGTGACGAGGTGCAGGTCGAGGTCGGTGCCGTCGCTGTCCCAGGCCAGCAGCACGCGCAGTTTGGCCGGGGTGGCGCCACCGCTGGCGTTGAGGAACTGGGTGCGGTGACGCTGCTGACCGTCGGGGCTGCGGACTTCGACGCTGTTGCTGCCGTTGGGGAAGGAGAACGGGCGGTCGAAGCGGCCGGCGTCATCGATCTTCAGCGGCATGCTGACGCCGTTGACGATCAGCCGTCCCGGTGCGTTGCCCTTGGGCGCTGCCTTGATCTGGCCGCTGATGCGCGCGGTATTGGCTTGGCCGGCCTTGGTGTTGACCGACGAGGCCGGGTAGTTGACGGTCTGGCGGAAGCTTTCGCCTTCGCCCTCCGGAGCGCCGGTGCGCCAGCCGCCGACCGGGGTGTCGAGTTTGACGCCGTCGGCGGCCGTCGCCGGCGACAGCGCGGCGAAGGCACAGAGCAACAGCAAGACCTGTGGATAACGGAGTGTCATGGTCTATTCCAGCAAAAGGTGACGGGCAAGCCCTTCGATGTAGGTTTCGTCCTGGCCGTTGGGGTGTGCCTCAAAGGCCAGGTGCAGGTATTCGTGGGTCAGGTCGAGGCGGTCCTGCAGGGTGAGGACGCCGCGCACATAAATGCGCTGGCGTTCGCGGTCGACGAACGGCCGTCCGAACGCGAGCTTGCAGACCGCAAAGGCGCTGACCTCGTTGTAGCCGGTTTCGCCTTCCAGCCTCGGGCGCCAGCCGCGCCGCTGCTTCTGCAGCCAGTCCTGGGCGGCGGGCAGCGCCTCGCAGGAGGCGACCGGGTTGTCCCAGCGGCTGAGGCTGGCGCGCGGATAGGCGTGCAGCAGGATCGCGTCATAGCGCTGGCCCGCGTTGGCCTGTTCGACGGCCTGCTGCCAGGCGAGCCTGTCCGGGCCCGGCTGGTCGGAGTGGTAGGTGACGGTGCTGCCGGCCAGCACCAGGTCCGCCGTCCACGCCGCGATCCCGCGTGACTCGGCGGACGCCGGACGCGGGGCCACCCGCTGGCGGTTGCTGCTGTCGTCGATGCTCAGGCATTCGCCGCTGCGCGCGGCGTTCTGCAGCAGGTACGTGCGGATCGCCACGGCCAGGGCCTTGGCGGCTTCGGCGGGCTCGGGCTTGGCTTCGCGGTCGAGGACGCGGGCGACGTACTCTTCCCGATCCAGACGCGCCACCAGCCTGTCGTTGAGCAGGAACAGTTCGCCAGCGCTGTGGATATCCAGCGCATTGCCGTTGGCGAACTCGACGCGGTAGTCGCCCGTCAGCGGGCCGGAGGCCACGGCTTGCCCCGCCGACATCACGCGCGCAAGCGGGTAGCGCGAGAACAACCCCACCTCGACGCAACGCCCGGACTCCGCCGGCCACGCAGCCGGCAGCACCGAAGCCAGCGCCTGCCCGTAGTGCCGCAACACCATTTGGCTGGTGCCGCGCCCGCCCGCCCACACCGGCGTACCGTCCGCCGTCCAGCCGGCGAAGCCGCCCTGCCTCGACGCGGCGTCCCGGTCGCCGAGCCAGCTCCAGGTCTTCACCCGCAGGCGTGCGCCCAGCTCGCCGACGGCATTGCCGTCCGCCGCGCCCAGCACCACATCGAGCAGTACCCGGCGCATCTGCGCCTGGGCGGGAACGGAGGCCAGCACCCGCAGCAGTTCGGCCACGAGAACCCGTTGCGCCGGCTGCACCGACGGCAGGTCCAGCAACCATCCCGGTGCATTGCGCGCCTGCCAGTAGCTACGCCAATCGGCAGCGGAAATGCCCAGCCGCGCCGGCTCGAAATACAGCCCGCAAGACTTCACCAACGCCTGATCGCGCTCGACCTTGCCGCCGGCGGAGCAGCAGTAGACTTCCTCTTTCGACTGCCCGCGGCATTCATAGGCCGGCTCCTGGGCGCCGGTGTCCGCCAGCCAGGCGTAGACGAACAGTTTCCACAGGCTGCCCAGCGGCGCCTGCAACGTCTCGGGCAACGGCTCACGGCTGATCAGTTGCGTGCGGTTCAGCGACAGCAGCTCGCCCTTGTACGCCAGGCGCAACGGCTCGTCCTGCGCCGTCGCCAGCGCAGGAACCAGACACAACAGCAGCCAGACCAGCGGCCGGCTCATGTCAGTTGACCGTAACCTGACCCAGGGCCGCTTTCGCTTCCTGGGCCTGATGCTGCGGCGCATACACCTGGGTGAAACGCGCCGGCGGCAGGTTGAACTGGCCCTTCTGCGAGAAGCGCACCAGATGCCGCAGGCGCAGCTCGCCGCTCAAGGCATCCACCGGCACCGCGTAGGCCAGTTGCCCCGGTTCGAAGCGGGCCTTCTCCAGGGCGGTCGGTTCGGTGCCGTCCTTGCCCTGCAGCTTGATGCCCCAAGTGGTGCGCTCGACATCGGCGCCCGGCGGCAGCGGCACTTCGAGCATGCCGTAGCGCAGCGGTCGGGCGGCTTTGCCGGTGAGGATCACTTCGTCCAGGTACAGGCTGTCGCTGGACAACGGCTTGGTGCCCACCGGCTCCAGCTTGAAGGTGAACGCTTCGTCGCCCGGCACCAGGCGCGACAGGCGCCGGGTGACGGTCACGGCCATCGGCTCGACCGAAGGTTGCGCGGTCTTGAAGCTCAACGCCGCACGCAGCGGACGCTCCTGCGTGCCGGACACCGACAGCACCGCCGGTACCGGCGCGGCGCCCTGCCAGGTCCAGAACATCTCGCCGCTCGCACCGTACTGTTTCTTCCAGCCTTCGCCCGGCGCCAGCGCGATGGTCGGCGACGCCTGCTCGATGCTGCGTTGCAGCCAGGTCAGCGCCAATGCGCGCTCCAGGGTCGATTGCTGCGGCAACAGGCGTTGCAGCAACGCCTTGGCCCGCGCCTGATCGAACGCCTGCTGCGACAGGTTCAGGGCTTCGGCGAACGGCTGCGAACTCACCGCCAGCCGTTGCTGCGCCGCGTCCACCTGACGGTTGAACGCTTCAGGCAACGCGACTTTCACCTGTTTGGCCAACGAGGCGGTCAGCACCCGTGCCGCCGCCAGCCCCAGCGCCGAATCCGGATCGCCCATCACCAGGCTGTCCTCGCCGTCGTCCATCAGGGTTTCGGCATTGCCTTCGCCGGCCTTGGCCAAATCGTCCATCAGGCCGCTGAGCAAGGTGTTGACCGGCAAGTGCATCTGCCGGGCGAACGACAGGATCAGCGCCCGTTGCAGCAGCGGCGTGTTCGGCGCCTGTTTGGCGTAGACCTCCAGCACCCGCTGCCAGTGCTCCGGCGGCAGGGTCAGCGCCAGCGCCTGGCTGGCGTTCCAGTCGGCGTAGTAGGCGTAGGCGGTCAGGAACGCGTCCGGCTCGCCGTCGAAGCCCCACCAGGTGAAGCTCGCCGACGGCCCGGCCATCTGCACCAGGCGCAGGCGGCTGTTCTGCATGATCAGGCGCAGGCGGTCGCGGATCTGCGGGCTCGACGCCAGCGACGGATAGGCGATGCTCAGCGGCAGCAGGCGGCTGGCGGTCTGCTCGACGCCGCCGTACGGGTAGCTCAGCAGATCGTCGAGGGCCGAGCGGAACAGCGCTTGCGGGCTGTCATCCAGGCGCAGGCGGATATCCGTGGCGTCCGCCGGCAGGCTCAGCGGCGTGTCGCCGGCGGCCACGTCGAGGCTCTGGGTCTGGGTGACCTGCCAGCCTTCGCCGGTCGCGGTCAGGCGCACGGCGAGGGAGTCGGCGGTCTTGCCGTCCTGCACCAACTCCGCCGTCCACTCGCCGGACGCCAGGGCGAACGCCGGCAGCGGCAGGTAGTTGATGCCGTTGTCGAGGGTCACCGGCAGGCGCTGCTCAGTGCCGGCGTAACGGGTCACCAGTTCGGCCTTGACCGGTTTCTCGGCCTGGCTGAAGGCGAACACACCCAGTTGCGGCCGGTCGCCCTTGCGGAACGTGCTGGGCCCGCTCCACTTCAGGTACAGCGGTTTTTCCGAACGGACGAACTGCTTCTTCTGCCCCACCAGGCCGTCGTCGGCGATGACCCGTGCGGTGATGCGCCAGCGGGTCAGCGAGTCCGGCATCTTGAAGGTGAAGCGGGCCTTGCCGTCGGCGCCGGTCAGCAGCTCCGGCTGCCAAGCGGCGGTGTCGACGTCTTCGCGGCGCGGACGTTCCAGCACCTTCACGCCGCGCTCGCTGCGGTTGGCCTTGCCCGGCGCGCCGGGGCTGCCCGGCAGCGCCACGTCGTAACTGATGAACGACAGGCTGGCGCTGGTGCGCACGTTGTTGCGGCGCGGGTGGTAGAAGAACTGGTCGATGGTCGGCGCGATCTCCGGTTGCAGCGCGTAGACCATTTCATCGACGACGCTGACCGTCAGGTGAGCCGGCACCGCTTTGCCGGCGAACTGGGTGGACAGGTCCACCGTCACCGTGTCCCCCGGCAGGTAAACGGGCTTGTCGGTGCTGATCGCGACGTCGATCTGCGGCGCGGCCACTTTGATCCCGGCGTTCTGGAAGCTGTATTGACCGCCCTTGGTGTACAGCGCCGAGAAGGTCATGTTCGGCGCAAAGGTGTCCTTCACCGGGATGCGCGCGCGGTACTGGGTGTCGCTGAGCTTTTCCAGCTTCAGCCAGTCGCCGCCCTTGGCCAGCAGCGCGGTGGCCTCGACCTTGTCGCGCTCCAGCGACAGCAGCGCATCGCTGACCGGTTCCGGGAAGGTGATCAGCGCCAGCGCTTCGTCGCCGGCCTTGTACTCGGGTTTGTCGAGGACGATCTCCACGGTGCCCGGCACTGCTTTCACGCCTTCGCCGGTCACCGAATGGCCGGTGGCGCCGAGCACCCGGCCGTGCTGATCCTTGAGCGTCAGGTTGTAGGTGCCCGGGCGCTCGAAGGCCAGGCTGAAGCCTTTGTCGCTGGCCGCCAGCTTGCCTTCGCCGGTGCTCTGGTCTTCCAGGCGCACCCAGCTGTAGCCGCTCGGCGTCACGGCCTTGGCCGGTTCGCTGCCGCCCTCGTTGACGTAGCTGAACGCGACCTTGTCGCCCGCCGCGCTGAACCGCTGCGGCGCGCTCAGGCGGAAACTGGCCGCGCCCCGGTCGATGAGGATTTCCTTGGTGGTCTTGACCCGGTACGCCGCGCCGTCGCTGGCGAACACGGTGAGCATGTAGCGGCTCGGCTTGTCGGCGGCCGGCAGGTCCAGGGTCGCGTTGCCTTTGCCGTCGGTGGTCAGTTCGGTGCTGGTCAGCTCCACCGGGAACTGCCCCAGGTATTGCAGCTCGTTGTCGACCATCGACAGCTGCTGGGCCCGCAGGCTCAGGGTCAGCTTGGCGTTGGCCACCGGTTTGCCGTCCGGGTAGAGCAGCACCAGGCTGCCCTTGACCGGCTCGCCGGTGCGGTAATCCTGCTTGGCCAGGTTCAGCGAGATCTCGAAGTGCGGCTTGATGTACTCCGCCACCCGGAAGGCGCTGCTGTAGGCCTGGTCCTTGTAGTTGAAGCGCAGCTCGTAACCGCCGGCCACGGCGTTGTCGGGCAACTGGAAGCGGCCCTGGGTGCCGGCCTTCGAATCGAGCTTCAGGTCGAGGGTCTGCAGCTCGGTGCCGGTGGCGTCGAGCACGCTGACGCTGACGTCCGCCGCGCCCGGCGGCACCGAGTCCCGCGCGTTCTTGAACTCGCGGCCGACGATCTTCAGCGACACCCAGTCCCCCGGCCGGTACAGCGGCCGGTCGGTGAACGCGTAGAGTTTGGTGTCGTAGATCTCGCTGTCGTAGTAGAAGTTCTCGGAGACGAAAACCCCGCCCTCTTCGTCTTCGCCGATCACGAACGAACGCTCGGGGCTGACGTGCTTCAGACGCAGCAACCCATCGGCATCGGTAGCGCCGCTGCTCATCACGCCCAGGCCGTCGGTCCACAGCACGTTGGCCTTGGCCACCGAACTGCCTTCATGCTTGCGCGCCGCCCACACCAGCAACTCGTCGCCGGCGATCTTGCTCACCGCCACGGTGTTGGAGACGAACACCATGGTGGTCGCCCGGTACTTGCCCACCAGCGCTTCGACCAGGTACAGGCCCGGCTTCAGCTGGCCCAGCGGAATGTAGACGTTGCCCGGCGCGACGCTGACGAACTCGCTGGACGAACCGGCCAGCTTCACCCCTTCCGGCGGCTGGATCGGCTTGGCCTGCCACAGCGGATAACGGAATTGGGTGACCACCGGCAGGCCCGGGATCAGGGCGAACTGCGGCTGGGCGTCATACGGCGTCGGCGCGGCGATGGCGTTGCCCATCTTCAGTTCCGGCACCTCGTCGGTGACCTGCTTGCGCGACTCGTAGGAGAACGCCCGCTGCATCACCCGACGGGACTTGCGGTACCAGTTGTCCCACAGGTACGCCAAGGTGTTGGACAGGCCCTCACCCTTGAACTGGCCGTCGCTGACCACCCGGTGCAGGTTCTTCTGGCGCTTGAGGAAGTCCAGCGGCTTGTCGATCCGGTACACCCGGATATCGGCGCCGCCGTAGGGCTCCATGCGGAACCTGCGGTAATCGCGGCCCGGCGCTTCCAGGCGCACCATCGCCTGTTCGTCGCTGGCGAAACTGCTGTCGGCCAGCAGGAAGAAACTTTCGCCGGCCACCGGCGTGTAGCCGCTGGGGGCCACGGTGTCTTCGGCGTTCACGGTCGCCAATGGCAGCAGCAGCGCCAGCAGCAGAGGGATTTTCGAGCAAATGCGCAGCATGCGGGCACCGGTCATTGGGAGAGAAAGTTCAGTCGATAGACGCCGATGAAGTTGGGGTTGGCTGCGTCGGGAATCCATCGGGTGTCCTTCCATGTCATGAGTTGTTGCAGGCTTGCGGAGCGCATGCCGTTGTCGGTTGGGGTGGTGGTGCCGGTGTGGTAGGCGATGTAGCGGCCCATCCAGATCATCAGGTGCTGGTCGTCGCCCTGATCGAAGAACATCAGGTCGCCCGGCCGCGCCTGGGACACGTCGCGGCCCACCAGGCGGCTGTTGAACTGGATCAGCTTGATCGCGTTGACGTAGGGCCCGACCTTGCCGCCGCCCTGCTGCCACTGCTGGGCGAGCTTGCGCTGGTCGGCGCTCAGCGCCAGCTCCGGCGGCAGGTAGCGGTTGGACAGGCCGTTGCTGCGCAGCCACTTGTCGTCATGCACCTTCAGCGCTTCGTTGGCGGCGAAACGCACCAGCCCTGCGCAGTCCTGCTGATACCAGCGCGGGCTCGGGCCCTGGCTCAGCTGTTCCTGGGCGATGCGCACGAACCAGGCGCGGAACACCTGGGATTGCTGCGGATCGAGCGCAGGGGTTTCCATGGCGCCAGCCTCGGCGCAGAACAGCAGCGCCAGCAGGCCGAGGCGGCGGATCAGTCCGGTCACAGTGCTTTCCACTCCAGCGGCAGCCATTGCCAGTGGCCGTCGGGCTCGCTGCCCTCAGGCAGGGTCAGGGCGTATTTGCCGTAGCCGCCGAGGGTGCGCAGTTTCGGGATCAGGTAGGTCTGCGCGGCGTTGTAGAACACCGGCTCCATGTCCTGCGGCAGGCTGTCGAGGGTTTCCTGCTGCATCAGTTGGGCGATCGAGTCCGGGCCGAAGTAGATCGGCATCAGCACATCCTTGGGCAGCACGTCGGCCATCGGCGGGAAGCGCTTGTCGAGGGTGCCGAGGGCCTTGTCGACCAGTTTGTCGTCGAGGGAGAACAACAGGGTCGAGCCGTGGCGCGCCAGGCTGACCTTCATGAAGGCCCGGCCGGTGATGGCGTCGGGGTTCTCGGCGTCCTTGGCCGCATAGGGGCCGAAGTTCGAGCTGACCTGCCGCTGCCACAGGTGGCTCTGGCCTTCCTGCTTCTCCACCACCGGGAACGCGTGTTCGTCGACGTTGCCTTCATAGGCACCGACCATCGAACCGAACAGCGCACCGAGGTCGCCGTCGAGCTTGTCGCCGTCGTTCAGGCTGGCCACCAGCAGCGGCGTGTACAACCGCGAATCGGCGTACCAGCACAGCCCCGCCGCGCCGGCCACGTGTTCGGTGAGTTTCTGTGCGGCGGCCTCTTCGGCGCCCAGCTTCACCAGCAGCGGCTTCTGCGGTTCGGCGGCCACCGGCAAGGTCACGCAGGCGCTG
Organism: Pseudomonas sp. B7(2017); assembly: GCF_002112745.1. Classification (NCBI taxonomy): domain Bacteria; kingdom Pseudomonadati; phylum Pseudomonadota; class Gammaproteobacteria; order Pseudomonadales; family Pseudomonadaceae; genus Pseudomonas; species Pseudomonas sp. B7(2017). The sequence goes on from NZ_NEIP01000006.1 coordinate 233,431, forward strand.
GCGCCCAAGGGCATGGCCTGCCACACCGGCTTGAAGTCGAAGTCCGGCTGATTGTCGAGTTCGTCCATGGCCAGGAAGCTGTGCCAGCCCTTGTCGTCCATGTCGAAGCGCAGGCCGGCGAAGTTCGGGATGAAGCGCTGGTAGCCCATCGCGAGCACACTGGCGTTCACCGACAGGCGCTGCTTGATCTCCGGCGCCTTGGCCGCCAGGCCGAAGGCCTCGGGGAACAGCTTCTGGCCGCCCAGCAACGCCGCGAGCGCTTCGGGCGACACGTGGCCCGACTCCTCGGACGCGCCGCTCTGCGGGTCGTAGTACTTGGCCGGGTTGGACAGCACCACCAGCTTGTCGCCATGGGAGGCGAACAGCAGCGATTTGCCGGCGTTGTAGCTGAGCTGGTACAGCGGCACCGTGTCGCCGCCGACCTTGAGCTCGCCCAACTGGCCCAGCTGCGAGTCGTCCAGCGCCACTTTCGCCAGCGGCTCCAGCACCTTGGCCAGGCCGCCGCGGTCCATCACCAGCAGGAAATCCTTGAGCCGGCCGTCGGCCCCGCGCCACAGCGCCACGTCCGCCGGCTGGTCGAACAGTTGCTCGATCAGGCTGTCCTGCAGCTTCAGGTCATGTTCGTAGACGATCCGCCGCAGGCTGCCGATCAGGCCGAGGCGGTCGGCATGGCTCTCGTAATAGAAGACGAAATCCTCGGTGAGCGTGGCCTTGAGGAACGGCACCGCCAACAGGTCCTTGGGCAACTGGCTCAGGGAGCGGGTCTCCAGCAGCGCGTCGGGACGGCTCATGCCCAGCTTGTCGCTCGCCAGTTCCGCCGGCGGCGCCTTGGGCTTGTGCAGCAGCCAGCCCAGGCCACCCGCCACGCCGGCCACCAGGCACAGCCCGGCCAGCAGCAGCGGCCAGCGCCGGGAAGGTTGGCCGGTCGGTGTCGGGACGGCCGGAGAAGCAGCGTTATCACTCATGTTCACAAAACCCGAGATTCATCCGTGGACGGGATGCTTAATAGTTGAAAGTCTTGACCAGCAGCAGATCACCGATCGCCCGCAGGGGCACGATGAACGTTTCGCGTTTTTCGTCGACAGTGTTTTCCTGGGTCACCAGCGTGATTTGCGAGGTGATGACCTCGTTCTGGTTGCTGGCCTCCTCGAAGTTATAGCCGCCGTCGCCGAAGTTGCCCCAATAGTTGACGTAAACCAGATAGGTGCCGTGCAGCGGCGCGGTCATGGTGAACATTTCCGGGCCCGGGCCGTCGACGCCGTCCGGATCCAGGCCGCCGCCGTTGCTCAAGGCCGGGCGCGCCCAGAAGGCATGCTGGCCGTCCGGCGTGACGATGTGCAGGTCGAGCTCGGCCTTGGGGTCGTCCCAGCCCAGCACCACGCGGATCCGCGCCGGCGTGCGCAGGTCGTTGGCCTCATAGAATTGGACGCGCTTGAGCGACTGCCCTTCGGCGCTGCGCACCTCGACGCTGTTGGAGCCGGCGCCGAAGGCGTAGGGCCTGGCGAAACGCCCGTCATCGTCGGTGTACAGGTTCAGCGGATTGCCGTTCACCGCCAGGGTATGCGGCCCGCGCTGGTGGCCGAGGGCCTTGAGCTGGCCCTGGATCATCGTGCGGTTGCGCTGGATGCCGCGGTCGATGGGCGGCGTGGGGTAAGCCACCTGGGGGTTTTCCGTGCGGTCGAGCAGGCCGTGGTAGCGCCAGCCGCCCTGGGGCTCCGACAGCTCGGCGCTCGGCGCAGCCAGCAGCGCGGGCGCGCAGACCAACCCGATCAGCAGCAAAAGAAACGAACGCACGTGATGCCTCCTGCCATGCCTGACGAAACCTTGCGCCCGATCCTCGGCGCTTCACAGTGGCGCGTACTGCGTTTCGTCTGAAAGCCCCTGAAAACGGGGACGTAGAAGGCGCGAAGATTAACGATTCGGCCGTTGTTTAACAATCGGACACATCTGGATTTGCGGCAAGAATCACGCACATTTACGGTGCGTGAGCCAAATAGCGGACTTATTCGGCTCACGAAATGAGCCGAATAAACATTTGCCCAGCCAAAGCACATCAATTCGCAGCAAGAGAGCTCGCTCCCATCAGGTTGCGAATCGACCCCGAACCCCAGAATCCGGCCCTGAATTCGGCCACGCCCGGGACAGCTGCGCAGCCCGGCGGGAACACGCGCCCCCGCCATGGGGAACGCCCCGCTCATTTGCCCCTGCCCCCCCTATCTGCTAGTGTCGCGCCGGTTTAACGTCTACCGGAAACCGCCGCCATGGCCCGCAAAAAAGCTGCACTGGATTTCGAACAGTCCCTCGCCGACCTGCAAACGCTGGTGGAGCGTCTGGAGAACGGCGAACTGTCGCTGGAGAACTCGCTGGCCGCCTTCGAGCAGGGCATCGGCCTGACCCGCGACTGCCAGGCGGCGCTGGCCCAGGCCGAGCAGAAGGTGCAGATCCTGCTGGAGCGCGACGGCGAACTGGCCGAAGCCCCGTTCGATGCGGACTTGCCGGAATGATCGCCGCGTATTCGGCCGCCAGCCAGGCACGGGTCAACGCGGCGCTGGAGATCCTGTTCAAGGCGCCTTTGCCGGAGCTGGCGCGCCTGTATGAGGCGATGCACTACAGCGTGATGATCGGCGGCAAGCGCGTGCGTCCGCTGCTGGCCTACGCCGCCTGCGAAGCCCTCGGCGGCAAGGCCGAACAGGCCAACGGCGCGGCCTGCGCGGTGGAGCTGATCCACGCCTACTCGCTGGTGCACGACGATTTGCCGGCGATGGACGACGACGACCTGCGCCGCGGCCAGCCCACCACCCACAAGAAGTACGACGAAGCCTGCGCGATCCTCGCCGGCGACGGCCTGCAGAGCCTGGCGTTCAGCGCCCTGCTCGACCCGCGCCTGAGCGACCTGGGCGCCGACATCCGCCTGCAGATGGTCACCGCCCTCGCCCACGCCGCAGGTCCCGCCGGCATGGTCGGCGGCCAGGCCATCGACCTCGGCTCGGTGGGCCTCAAGCTCGACCAGAAGGCCCTTGAGCAGATGCACCGGCACAAGACCGGCGCGCTGATCGAGGTCAGCGTCAGGCTCGGCGCCCTGGCCAGCGGCCGCGCCGAGAAGGACGAGCTCAAGGCCCTGCAGACTTATGCACAGGCCATCGGCCTGGCGTTCCAGGTGCAGGACGACATCCTCGACGTCGAAAGCGACACCGAAACCCTCGGCAAGCGCCAGGGCGCCGACATCGCCCGCGACAAGCCGACCTACCCGGCCCTGCTCGGCCTCGACGCGGCCAAGGCCTATGCGCTGGAACTGCGCGATCAGGCCCTGCACGCGCTGCGACCGTTTGACGCGGCCGCCGAGCCGCTGCGCGACCTGGCCCGGTACATCGTCGAGCGCCGCCACTGACGGCAGATCCGCCAAAAAGGACCTACGCGTGGGCAGGGGGCGATGCATCAGGTAAACTGCCGCATCTTTTATACCTATAACGATTCGCCTGATGCCCACGACGTTTCATGAGATTCCCCGCAAGCGCCCGACCACGCCCCTGCTCGACCGCGCGAACACGCCGGACGGCCTGCGCCGGTTAGGCGAAGCCGAGCTGGAGACCCTGGCCGATGAGTTGCGCCTGGAACTGCTCTACACGGTCGGCCAGACCGGTGGGCATTTCGGTGCCGGCCTGGGCGTCATCGAGCTGACCATCGCGTTGCATTACGTGTTCGACACCCCGGATGACCGGCTGGTGTGGGACGTCGGCCATCAGGCGTATCCGCACAAGATCCTCACCGGCCGCCGCGAGCGCATGGGTACCCTGCGCCAGAAGGACGGCATCGCCGCCTTCCCGCGCCGCTCCGAGAGCGAGTACGACACTTTCGGCGTCGGCCACTCCAGCACCTCGATCAGCGCCGCGCTGGGCATGGCCATCGCCGCCCGCCTGCAGAACAGCGACCGCAAGGCGATCGCCGTGATCGGTGACGGCGCGCTGACCGCCGGCATGGCGTTCGAGGCGCTGAACCACGCGCCGGAAGTGGACGCCAACATGCTGGTGATCCTCAACGACAACGACATGTCGATCTCGCGCAACGTCGGCGGCCTGTCCAATTACCTGGCCAAGATCCTCTCCAGCCGCACCTACGCGAGCATGCGCGAAGGCAGCAAGAAAGTGCTGTCGCGCCTGCCCGGCGCCTGGGAGATCGCCCGCCGCACCGAAGAGTACGCCAAGGGCATGCTGGTGCCCGGCACCCTGTTCGAAGAGCTGGGCTGGAACTACATCGGCCCGATCGACGGCCACGACTTGCCGACCCTGATCGCCACCCTGCGCAACATGCGCGACCTGAAGGGCCCGCAGTTCCTGCACGTGGTCACCAAGAAGGGCAAGGGCTTCGCTCCGGCGGAGGTCGACCCGATCGGCTACCACGCCATCACCAAGCTCGAACCGCTGGACGCCCCGGCCGCTGCGCCGAAGAAGGCCGGCGGGCCGAAGTATTCCGGCGTGTTCGGCGAATGGCTGTGCGACATGGCCGCCGCCGACCCGCGCCTGGTGGGCATCACCCCGGCGATGAAGGAAGGCTCGGACCTGGTGGCGTTCAGCGAACGCTTCCCGCTGCGCTACTTCGACGTGGCGATCGCCGAACAGCACGCCGTGACCCTCGCCGCCGGCATGGCCTGCGAAGGCGCCAAACCGGTGGTGGCGATCTACTCGACGTTCCTGCAGCGCGGCTACGACCAACTGGTCCACGACGTCGCGGTGCAGAACCTCGACGTGCTGTTCGCCATCGACCGCGCGGGCCTGGTGGGCGAAGACGGCCCGACCCACGCCGGCAGCTTCGATCTGTCGTTCCTGCGCTGCATCCCGGGCATGGTCATCATGACCCCGAGCGACGAGAACGAACTGCGCAAGATGCTCAGCACCGGCCACCTGTACAACGGCCCGGCGGCGGTGCGTTACCCGCGCGGCACCGGCCCGAACGCCACCATCGAGAAGAGCCTGGAACCGATCGAGATCGGCAAGGGCGTGGTGCGCCGCGAGGGCAGCAAGGTCGCCCTGCTGGTGTTCGGCGTGCAACTGGCCGAGGCGCTGAACGTCGCCGAGAAGCTGGACGCCACGGTCATCGACATGCGCTTCGTCAAACCGCTGGACGAAGCGCTGGTGCGCGAAGCCGCCGCCAACCACGACCTGCTGGTGACCATCGAGGAGAACTCGGTGATGGGCGGCGCCGGCAGCGCGGTCAGCGAGTTCCTCGCCCGCGAGAACGTGCTCAGGTCGATCCTGCACCTGGGCCTGCCGGACATCTACGTCGAACACGCCAAACCGGCGCAGATGCTCGCCGAGTGCGGGCTGGACGAGGCCGGGATCGAAGCGGCGGTGCGCGAGCGCCTGCAACTGCTCGACCGCTGAACACACCCTCCCTGTGGGAGCGGGCTTGCCCGCGAAGAGGCCGGCACATCCAACATCTGCGTTGAATGTGCCGACGCCTTCGCGGGCAAGCCCGCTCCCACAGTGTTTTGCGGTGTCATAAATGTTGTCTCCAATGGACTGCCCATGAAGTTTTCGCGCCTCGCCCTGCCCCTCCTCCTGCTCCCCGCCAGCCCGGCATTCGCCGACGCCTTCGAACGCGACGAAGCCCTGAAGCTGCCGGACGTGCTGATCAGCGCCAACCGCCAGGTCGAGGCGCGCAACGACAGCAGCGCCGCCAACACCGTGTTCACCCGCGACGACATCGAGCGCCTGCAGCCGCAGAGCGTCACCGACCTGCTGCAACGGGTGCCGGGCGTGCAGGTTACGCAGTCAGGCGGGCGCGGCAGCCAGCCGGGGATCTACATCCGCGGCACCCAATCGGCCCAGAGCCTGGTGCTGGTGGACGGCCAGCGCATCGGCAACGCCACCTCCGGTGACAGCAACCTGCAGCACCTGAACATCGAACAGATCGAGCGGGTGGAAGTGCTGCGCGGCTCCCGCTCGGTGATCTACGGCAGCGATGCGATCGGCGGGGTGATCCAGATCTTCACCCGGCGCGGCGCCGAGCCAGGCTTGCAGCCGCGGATGCATGTCGGTTTCGGCAGCAATCAGACCTGGGAGCGCAGCCTCGGCCTGTCCGGCGGCGATGAGAAAACCCGCTTCAACCTCGGCGCGAGCCTGAACGAGACTGCCGGCATCGACCGCACCCATGAGTCGTATCCCAGCGACAGCGACCATGACGCCTACCGCAACCAGTCCCTCAGCCTGAGCCTGAGCCACGCCCTGAGCGACGACGTCGAAGTGGGCGCCAACCTGCTGGACAACCGCGGCAAGAACGAATTCGACAGCCCGTTCGGCCGCTACGACTTCCAGACAGACACCAGCTATCAGCAGCAGCCCTACAGCGACTTCGCCGTCAGCAGTTTCAGCGGTTACGTGGACGCGCGGCTCAATGAGCGCTGGAAGTCCCGCCTGGAGCTGGGCCACAGCGAAAACCGCGACAAGACCCTCGACAAGCTCAGCGACGAACGCTCGGTGTTCAACACCTACCGCGATTCGGTGAACTGGCAGAACGACCTGACCCTCGACGCCCGCAACAGCCTGATCCTGGGCGGCGACTGGTACGAAGACCGGGTCAACAGCAGCACCTCGTTCGACGAGGACAGCCGCTGGAACCGCGCCGCCTTCATCCAGCACCGCTACCAGGCCGACAGCTTCTCCACCGAACTGGGCCTGCGCCGCGACCAGAACCAGCAGTTCGGCGGCCAGAACAGCTGGAGCGGCACCCTCACCGTGCCGGTGAACCCGGACAACGACCTGTTGCTGAGCTACAGCGAAGGCTTCCGCGCCCCGACCTTCAACGACCTGTACTACCCGGGCTTCAGCAACCCGAACCTGAAACCGGAAACCTCGAAAAGCTACGAGCTGCAATGGCGCAGCCAGTTGAGCGACAGCAGCCGCCTCGAAGCGTCGCTGTACCGCACCGACCTTGAGGACGCGATCATTTCCGGCAGCAACTCACGGCCGCAGAACGTCGCCTCGGCGCGGATCAACGGCTTCGAAGCGGCGCTGAAACAGGAACTGTACGGCTGGCAGAGCAACCTCGGCGTGGCGGTCATCGACCCGCGCGACCGCGACAGCGGCCACACCCTGGCCCGCCGCGCCCGCCGCACGCTGAGCTGGGACCTGGATCGGCAATTCGACCGGCTCGGCCTCGGCGCCTCCTGGCAGGCGGTCAGCGGCAGCTACGACGACCTGAACAACCAGCATGCCCTGGGCGGCTATGGCCTGCTCGGGCTGCGCAGCAGCTGGGCGCTGAGCCGGGAGATCAAGCTGGACCTCAAGGTCGACAACCTGCTGGACAAGGACTACAGCCGGGTGCTGTACAGCCACGGCAGCAGCCAGTACGGCTACCGCGAGGAAGGCCGGGCGTGGATGTTCGCAGTGACCTGGACGCCGCAGCTCTGAGCGGAACTGCGGCGGGGTTTTGACTGCCGCTATCGCCAGCAGGCTGGCTCCCACCGTTTTCGCGGTGACCGCAGATTCTGCGTACAACCGAGATCCCCTGTGGGAGCCAGCCTGCTGGCGATGGCTCCACCCAGGGCACCGCTACGCAAAAACCTCAACGCCCGGGCGCAATCAACCGGCAGAGCTTGGCGGTCGCTTCGATCATCTGCCCGCTCGGCCGCTCAAGGCCCTTGTCGCTCACCCGCAGCAATTGCCCCTGACGCACCGCCGCCACCTGCGGCCAGGCTTTCCAGGCATCGAGCTGCGTCTGCTCGCCGGCCAGGATCACTTCGGGATCGCGCTGCAGCACCGCCTCGACGCTGACCTGCGGCGCCGGCAAACTCAGGTCGGCGAACACGTTGCGGGCACCGCACACCGCCAGCGCATCGCTGATGATCTGCCCGCCGCCGACGGTGTACAGCGGCTTGTCCCAGACCTGGTAGAACACCCGCAGAGGGCTTTCCCGGCGATAGCGCGTGCGGAGCGCTTCAAGGTCTTTGCGCAATGCCGCCACCCGCTCGATCCCGCGCTCAGGCCGGCCAAGCCGCCGGGCGATGGCATCGATCTGTTCGAGCAGTTGGTCAAGGCTGTGGGGTTCAGCCACGAAGGTCGGGATGTTCAGCCGCTTGAGCTGCTCGCGCTGGGCCGGGCCGACGCTGCCGGGCCAGAGCAGCAGCAAATCGGGCTGGAGGCTGAGCAAGCGCTCCATGTCGAGCTGCCCGTAGCGCCCCACCGAAGGCACTTGCTTGAGCGCGTCCGGCCGCTCGCCGGCATCCAGCACGCCCACCAGCAGGTCGGCCGAATCCAGTTCAACGACGATTTCCGACAGGGAAGGCGCGAGGCTGACCACCCGCAGGTCGGCCAGGGCCCCGCCGCTGGCGGCCAGCAGCAGAACCGCCAGCCAGAGGCGCCGCATCAACCGAGCTGACGCGGAATGCGGTAGAGGTAGAACAGCACGGCCGTGGACAGCGCCAGCAGCATCAGCGGCACGGCTTCGAGGCCGACGAACACCGCCAGCGCGCCGATCCAGGCCGGCAACGCCGCCGCCAGGAACGCCGTACGGCGACGGGCCGCCAAGGCGATCCACGCGCCGGGCTCTTCGGGGGTGTCGAGGCATTTCTGGGTGGCGATCAACGCATGCTTGTAGCGGCCGAAGAACTTCAGGCTGACGAACATCGACGCCACGCCGGCGATGAACAGCGGCATCGCCAGCACCGGCAAGACCGCCTCGCCCTGGCCGAACACGCCGTTGATCACGAACAGCGGCAGCAGCGCCAGCGCCAGGTATTTCCACCAGGCCACCGACAGGCGGCGACGCACCTGACCGCGGGTCACGCCCGGTCGACCTCGCCCTGGTGCTCGTTGCCCATCATGTGGTCGAGCTTGCTGGCCTTGGTCGCCAGGTAGAGTTTGTTGTGCGGGTTGTGGCCGGTGTGCAGCGGCACGCGCTCGGCGACGACGATGCCCATGTCGGTCAGCGCCTTGACCTTGCGCGGGTTGTTGGTCATCAGGCGCAGCGACTTGACGCCCAGGTGCTCCAGCATCGGCAGGCACATGGCGTAGTCGCGCTGGTCGGCGGCGAAGCCAAGGCGCTCGTTGGCCTCGACGGTGTCGGCGCCGCCGTCCTGCAGTTCGTAGGCGCGGATCTTGTTCAAGAGGCCGATGCCGCGGCCTTCCTGGCGCAGGTACAGCAGCACGCCACGGCCTTCGCGGGCGATGGCGCGCAGGGCGGCTTCCAGTTGCGAACCGCAGTCGCAGCGCTGGCTGAACAAGGCATCGCCGGTCAGGCATTCGGAATGCAGCCGGCCCAGCACCGGGGCACCGTCCGCGATCTCGCCCAGGCTCAGCACGACGTGCTCGCGGCCGGTGGCTTCATCGAGAAAACCGTGCATGGTGAATTGCGCAAAAGGCGTTGGCAGCTTGGAAGCGGCGACAAAAACGACAGGCACCGGTGTGCTCCTGATCTGAAAAGTCTGAAGATTCGCTGGGCGGCATTGTAACAGCAGGTTCCGACAGACGCTTAGGCTGAATTGTCGGCCATATTCATCAAAAAGTTTGATGCGAGGATGGTCGTGGCGAGGGCGGGCACGTCAGCCGTTCGGATCGAACGGATACGGCTGCTTCCAGCGCTCGAAGACCGCCTTGAGCTCGCCGGTCTTGACCAACTGCTCCATGCGCCGGTCATACAGCGCCATTAGGGCGCGGCCCTGGGGTGTGTCGGCGAACCCCAGGTACAGCGGCAGCTCCGCCAGATGCGAATAGCGGTACTGCGCCGGATCGTCGGCGTCCTTGAGCACCGCTTCGATCTCGGTCAGCGCATCGATGTAGAAATCCACCCGCCCCTGCTTGAGCATCGACAGGATCCCCGTGCGCCGCTCGATCTGGTTGTAGCGCTTGATGTTGGGCAGGTAGTTCTCGTAGCGGTAGCCCCGCACCCAGGCCAGGCGGTACTTGCCCAGGGAGGCCTGGGTCGGCGCCGGATTGCTTGCCAGCCCCAGGGCGTAGATGTGGTCGGAGTCGAAGTTCCAGCGCGGGTACAGCACCTGCTCGGCTTCATCGCGGTAGGAGCCGACCAGGGCGTCGACCTCCTTGAGCTGCACCAGCCCCACCGAACGGGTGTACGGCACGGTGCGGATGTCCAGCGTCACGCCGGCCTGCTCGAACACCAGCCGCAGCACGTCCCAGGCCAGACCGTGGCCGTCGGCGGCGGTGTAGTCTTCCCATTCCTCGCTGGCCAGGTGAATGACCGCAGGCGGTGCATCCTCGGCCCGGGCCAGGCAAGCGCCCCCGAAACCGAGCCAGACAACAACCAACAGCGCCAACCAGCGTCGAGCCATCCTTAGTCCCCCGTGCACGCCTGAGCGCTCAGGCGAAAATCCACACCAGTCCCTGCATCGCAAGCCAAGCGAACACGCCGGCCAGCACGTCGTCGAGCATGATCCCGACGCCGCCGTGCACATGCCGGTCCACCCAGCGGATCGGCCACGGCTTGAGTATGTCGAAGAAGCGGAACACCACAAACCCGGCCAGCAGCCAGTACCAGCCTTCCGGCACCAGCCACAGGGTGATCCACATCCCGACCATCTCGTCCCAGACGATGCCTTCGTGGTCATGCACCCGCAGGTCGTCGGCCACCTTGCCGCACAGCCAGAAGCCGAACAGCATGGTGATGCCCAGCATCAGCCAGTAACCCCAGTCGGGCAACATCTGCCACAACGGAATAAAGGGTAGCGCAACCAGCGAGCCCCAGGTGCCCGGCGCCTTGGGCAAGGTGCCGGAACCGAATCCGAAGGCCAGGAAATGCCACGGATTGCGCCAGACCGACGGCGGAACGCATTCGGCCGGAACCTGTTTCGGGTGATCTGTCACGGTGACTCCTGAAAATGTTGATAACCCCGGATCTGCGGGGTGATGTCGCGTCCGTCGCGGTCGAGCAGCGCCACGCCCTGCCCCTGCGCCACGCGGCCGATCACATGCACCGGCCAGCCGTCGGCCAGCAGCGCCGGCAATTCGACGGACGGCAAGGTGAAGGCCAGCACGTAGTCGTCGCCGCCGCTCAGGGCCGCACGCTCGGCGCCCGGTTGGCCGAGGAACGCCACCAGTGCGTCCGACAGCGGCACCCGCTCGCGCTCCACCTCCAGCCGCACGTTCGACGCCAGGGCGATGTGCCCGCAGTCGGCGAGCAAGCCGTCGGAGATGTCCAGCGCCGCCGTGGCCTTGCCGCGCAGCGCCTGGCCCAAGGCCAGTTGCGGCTGCGGCGACCAGTAGTGCGCCAGCAGCGGTCCTGCGACATCGGCCGCCGCCTCGCGCTGCCCCAGCACCAGCGGCAAGGCACCGGCGGCATTGCCCAGCTCGCCGCCGACGCACAGCAGGTCGCCTGGGCGCGCGCCGCTGCGGGTCAGGGCCTGGCCCGCCGGCACGCGGCCGAACACGGTCATGGTCAGGCTCAGCGGCCCACGGGTGGTGTCCCCGCCCACCAGCGCCACGCCGCAGCCCTGGGCCATCTGGCTCAAGCCGCGGGCATAGGCCTGCAGCCAGTCGGCGGTCACCGAAGGCAGGGTCAGGGCAAGGGTAAAGGCAACGGGCGTGGCACCCATGGCAGCGAGGTCGCTGACCGCCACGGCCAGCGAACGCTGACCGAGCAGGAACGGATCGCAGGGGTCGGCGAAATGCACGCCGGCCACCAGCGTATCGGTGGAAACCGCCAGCTGTTCCCCGGAAGGAACCGCCAGCAAGGCGCAGTCGTCGCCGATCCCCAGGGCAACGCCCTCGCCGCCCTGCGCACAGGGCGCGGCGGCGAAGAAGTTGCGGATCAGCTCAAACTCGCCCATGAGGTCTCAAGCGCCGGTCAGCGCTTGAACGCCTTCACTTCAGCTTCACGCAGGCGCGGGGCCAGTTTGTCCAGCACGCCGTTGACGAACTTGTGACCGTCGGTCGAACCGAAGACCTTCGCCAGTTCGATGCCTTCGTTGATCACCACGCGGTAAGGCACGTCGACGCGCTTGAGCAGCTCCCAGGTGGACAGGCGCAGCACCGCCAGCTCGACCGGATCCAGCTCTTCGATGGCCAGGTCCAGGCAAGGCGTGAGCGCGTTGTCGATCTCGGTGCGGTTGGCCGGAACCCCGTGCAGGATCTCGCGGAAATACGCGCCGTCGACATCGGTGAAATCGTTGTCGACCCGAAACTGTGCCTCGATCTCGTTCAACGAAGCCCGGGCCATGTGCCACTGGTACAGCGCCTGCGTCGCGAGCTGACGGGCTTCGCGGCGCTTGGCGCTCTTCGAGGGCTTGCCGGCGTTCGCTGGTTTGGGATCGCGCGGGTTGAAACGATCGCTGTCGTCGCTAATCACTTGGCCTCCAACTGCGCCAGCAGGCTGACCATTTCCAGGGCGGACAGGGCAGCTTCGGCACCTTTGTTGCCGGCCTTGGTGCCGGAACGTTCGATGGCTTGCTCGATGGAATCGACGGTCAGCACGCCGAAGGCGACCGGTACGCCGAACTCCATGGAGACCTGGGCCAGGCCCTTGGTGCATTCGCCGGCCACGTATTCGAAGTGCGGGGTGCCGCCACGAATGACCGCGCCCAGCGCGATGATCGCTGCGAATTCGCCTTTCTGGGCGACTTTCTGCGCGACCAGCGGAATTTCGAAGGCGCCCGGTGCGCGGATGATGGTGATGTCGCTTTCGCTCACGCCGTGGCGAACCAGGGCATCGACTGCGCCGCTGACCAGGCTTTCAACCACGAAGCTGTTGAAACGGCCCACTACCAAAGCGTAGCGGCCTTTTGGAGCGATGAAAGTACCTTCGATGGTCTTCAGGGTCATTCGTCAGATCTCTTAAAGAGCCGGGACGCGTCTGTTACGCGCCCCTCAGGGATATTTGAACCGCGAATCAAGGGCCGGAAACAACCGGTCATCATTCGGAGGGCACGTATTCTACAACTTCCAGATCGAAACCGGATATCGCGTTGAACTTCATCGGCGCGCTCATCAGACGCATCTTGCGCACGCCCAGGTCGCGCAGGATCTGCGAACCGGCGCCGACGATGCTGTAGGTGGTCGGTTTTTTCGCCGCCGCCTGATCGCCGGTCTCGCGGATGTGCGCCAGCAGCACGTCGCCGTCGAGCGGGTGACCGAGCAGCAGCACCACGCCGCTGCCGGCCTCGGCCACGGCGGCCATGGCGGCGCGCAGGCTCCAGCGGCCCGGTTGCTTGACCATCAGCAGGTCGCGCAGCGGATCCATGTTGTGCACGCGCACCAGGGTCGGCTCTTCGGCGCAGACGTTGCCCAGGGTCAGGGCCATGTGCACGTCGCCTTCGACCGAATCACGGTAGGTGACCAGGTTGAACTGGCCCAGTTCGCTGTCCAGCGGCTGCTCGGCGATCCGCTGAACGGTACGTTCGTGGATCATCCGGTAGTGGATCAGGTCGGCGATGGTGCCGATCTTGATGTTGTGTTCGGCGGCGAAGGTTTCCAGTTCCGCGCGGCGGGACATGGTGCCGTCGTCGTTCATCACTTCGCAGATCACCCCGCTCGGCTCGAAACCGGCCATGCGCGCCAGGTCGCAGGCCGCTTCGGTGTGGCCGGCGCGGGCCAGGGTGCCGCCGGCCTGGGCCATCAGCGGGAAGATATGGCCGGGGCTGACGATGTCTTCGGCCTTGGCGTCCTTAGCGGCCGCGGCCTGTACGGTGCGGGCGCGGTCGGCGGCGGAGATGCCGGTGGTCACGCCTTCGGCGGCCTCGATCGACACGGTGAACTTGGTGCCGAACCCGGAACCGTTGCGCGGCGCCATCAGCGGCAGCTTCAGGGTCTCGCAGCGCTCGCGGGTCATCGGCATGCAGATCAGGCCGCGGGCATGCTTGGCCATGAAGTTGATGTGCTCGGCCTTGCAGCATTCGGCGGCCATGATCAGGTCGCCTTCGTTCTCGCGGTCTTCGTCATCCATGAGGATGACCATCTTGCCTTGGCGGATGTCTTCAACCAGCTCTTCGATGCTATTGAGCGCCACAAGGCACCCCCATTCTTTCAGAAATTGAGTTTCAGGATTTGAGATAGCCGTTGGCGGCCAGGAAGCTTTCGGTGATGGTGCCGCCGGCGCTCGGCTCGGCGGCCTTGTCGCCCAGCAGCAGGCGCTCCAGGTAGCGCGCCAGCAGGTCGACCTCCAGGTTCACCCGGCGGCCCGGCTTGTAGGACGCCATGATGGTTTCGCTCAGGGTGTGCGGAATGATCGTCAGCAGGAACTCGGCGCCGTCGACCGCGTTCACCGTCAGGCTGGTGCCGTCGACGGTGATCGAGCCCTTGTGGGCGATGTACTTGGCCAGCTCCTTCGGCGCGCGGATGCGAAATTCCACGGCGCGGGCGTTGTCGCTGCGCGACACCACCTCGCCGACGCCGTCGACGTGGCCGCTGACCAGGTGCCCGCCCAGGCGGGTGGTCGGGGTCAGGGCCTTTTCCAGGTTGACCGGGCTGCCGCTCTTGAGGTCATTCATGGCGGTGCAGTCGAGGGTTTCGCGGCTGACGTCGGCGGCGAAGCCGTTGCCCGGCAGTTCGACCGCCGTCAGGCAAACGCCGTTGACCGCGATGCTGTCGCCCAGCTTGACGTCGCTCAGGTCGAGCTTGCCGGTTTCGACATGCACCCGCACGTCACCGCCCTTGGGGGTCAGTGCACGGATGCTGCCGATGGATTCGATGATGCCGGTGAACATGGGGTTCTCCTTGAGAACGGCGCCTGCGCTAACGCGATGGCCGGGAATTATACGCTCGCGGCAGGCAGAGGGATTGCGGTGACTCGCCAGTCATCGCCCACCGCGCGGATTTCGCTGATTTTCAGTTCCGGCGCGTCCTTCATATACGCCAGCGGCCAGTCGAGCAGCGGACGCGCCGCAGAGCCCAAGAACTTGCCGGCGATGAAGATCACGAACTCGTCGACCAGCCCCTGCTGCGCAAAGGCACCGGCCAGGCGCGGCCCGGCTTCGACCAGCACTTCGTTGACGCCGCGGCCGGCCAGTTCGGCCAGCAGCCGGCGCAGGTCGACCTGGCCGTCATCGCCCGGCACGTGCAGGCATTCGGGGCCGTCGACGTGCTGCTCTTCCACAGCCGCGCAGGTGGCGACCAGCGCGGGACCGGCCTTGAAGAACGGCGCGTCCAGCGGCACCCGCAGGCGGCCGTCGACCAGCACCCGCAGCGGCGGCCGGCTCATGGCCAGCGCGGTCTGCGCCGCATCCAGCCCCAATTCGTCAGCCCGCACGGTCAAGCGTGCGCCATCGGCCAGCACCGTGTCGGCGCCGGTCAGCACCACGCTGGCCTGGGCCCGCAGGCGCTGCACCGCCGAGCGCGCGGCGGGGCCGGTGATCCACTGGCTCTCGCCGCTCGCCATGGCCGTGCGGCCGTCGAGGCTCATGGCCAGCTTGACCCGCACGAACGGCAAGCCGTGCTCCATGCGCTTGAGAAAGCCTTCGTTGAGCTTGCGCGCCTCGCCTTCCAGCACCCCGCTGGCGGTGGCGATACCGGCGTCGGCCAGGCGTTGCAGGCCCTGGCCTGCGACCTGCGGATTCGGATCCTGCATCGCCGCCACCACCCGCCCGACGCCGGCCTTGACCAGCGCGTCGGCGCACGGCGGCGTGCGGCCATGGTGGCTGCACGGCTCAAGGGTGACGTAGGCGGTGGCGCCCCGGGCCTGCTCGCCGGCGGCGCGCAGGGCGTGGACTTCGGCGTGGGGTTCGCCGGCGCGTTCGTGCCAGCCTTCGCCGACGATCTGCCCGTCGCGCACGACCACGCAGCCGACCCGCGGGTTCGGGTGGGTGGTGTAGTGGCCCCTGCGCGCCAGCTCCAGGGCCCGGGCCATGAAGTGCGCGTCGAGGATGGCCTGTTCGGCGGCGGTCATTCTTTCACCGGTTCGCGGGCCAGGCGGTCGATCTCTTCGCGGAACTCGTTGAGATCCTGGAAGCGGCGGTACACCGACGCGAAGCGGATGTAGGCGACTTCGTCGAGTTTTTTCAGTTCGGCCATCACCAACTCACCCACCACGAGGGACTTGACCTCGCGCTCGCCGGTGGCGCGCAGCTTGTGCTTGATGTGCACCAGGGAGGACTCGAGGCGCTCGACGCTGACGGGACGTTTCTCCAGCGCACGCTGCATGCCGGCGCGGAGTTTCTCTTCGTCGAAGGGTTGGCGGCTGCCGTCGGTTTTGATCAGGCGCGGCAACACAAGCTCGGCCGTCTCGAACGTCGTGAAACGTTCGCCGCAGGCCAGGCATTCACGCCGGCGGCGCACCTGCTCGCCCTCGGCGACCAGACGCGAGTCGATGACCTTGGTGTCGTTGGCACCGCAGAAGGGACAGTGCATGGTGGCTGGCAACAAAAAATGGGAGGGCCATGGTAGCGCATCCCCGTGGCAAGACAAGCCATAGGCTTTGCGGTATACAGACTGCCATGATCTGACGATCCATGGATTTCACTTTTACGGAGCCGCCAATGCCGTTACGTCCGCTCGTTTTGCTCAGTCTCTTCAGCCTGCTGGTGGCCTGCGGCAGCGATGCGCCCAAGCCCCAGCCGCCGACACCGGGCCCTGCGCCGCAGCAGGCGCAGAAAAAGGCCCGGGAAGCCGCCGACCTCGGCCCGCTGCCGGCCTACCAGCGCGAGCTGAGCGGCACCCTGCAAGGCGTGCCCGCCGGCGCCGAAGTCGAACTGGCGCTGCTGGTGATCGACGAGAAGGACCGGCCGCAGCAACTGCTGGCCAGCGCCACGCTGATCGGCAACGACCGGGCGCTGCCGTTCCACCTGCGCTTCAACCCCGACGCCTTCCCCGCCGGCGCCCGGGTCGAGCTGCGCGGCCGCGCCAGCCAGTCCGGCCAGTTGATCCTGCACTTGCCGTCGCAGGCCATCACCCAGCCGACCACCCAGGCACTGGGCCCGCTGCAGTTCGTCAAAGCGCCATGAATGCACCGTTCGACCTGCAGCAGGCCTTGAGCGGACTGCTCGGCGACGCCCGGCTGGTGGCTTGCCCGCTGCCGGGCACCGACCTGCGCCTGTGGCTGATCGACGGCGACAACATGGCCCGGGAATTCACCCCGGACGAAACCCGCCGCATTCTCCACGAGCCGCCGTACTGGAGCTTCTGCTGGGCCAGCGGCCTGGCGGTGGCGCGTTACCTGGCCGAACATCCCGAATGGGTCAGGGGCAAGCGCGTGCTGGACTTCGGCGCAGGCTCCGGCATCGCCGGGATCGCCGCCGTGAAGGCCGGCGCTGCGGAGGTGGTGGCCTGCGACCTCGACCCGTTGGCGATCGCCGCGTGCAGGGCCAACGCAAGCCTCAACGGCGTGGAGATGGGCTACTCGACGGACTTCTTCGCCGAGGCGGACCGCTTCGACCTGATCCTGGTCGCCGACGTGCTGTACGACCGGGCCAACCTGCCGCTGCTCGACGCGTTCCTCAGCCGTGGGCGCGAGGCCTTGGTGGCCGACTCCCGGGTGCGCGACTTCCGCCATCCGCAGTACACCCGCATCGAGATGCTGGAGGCCATGACCCTGCCGGATCTGGCCGAACCGGAAGAGTTCCGGCATGTCAGCCTTTACCATGCGCGGCGCTAGCCAACCGCTTCCGGCCACACCCCGCCACCCCGTATAGTTGCCCCATCCACGCTTTCACGAGAGCCCCCATGAGCGAGCAAACGCCCTACATCTTCGACGCCACGACCGCCGATTTCGACCGGTCGGTGATCGAGAACTCCTTCCACAAACCGGTGCTGGTGGATTTCTGGGCCGAATGGTGCGCGCCGTGCAAGGCGCTGATGCCGATGCTCCAGGGCATCGCCGAGAGCTATCAGGGCGAGCTGCTGCTGGCCAAGGTCAACTGCGACATCGAGCAGGACATCGTCGCCCGCTTCGGCATCCGCAGCCTGCCGACCGTGGTGCTGTTCAAGGACGGCCAGCCGGTGGACGGCTTTGCCGGCGCGCAGCCCGAGTCCGCCGTGCGCGCGATGCTCGAGCCCCATGTGCAGATGCCGCCGCCGGCCGCCGCCGACCCGTTCGAACAGGCCCAGGCGCTGTTCGACGCCGGCCGGTTCGCGGACGCCGAAGCGGCGCTGGTCGCGATCCTGGGCGAAGACAACACCAACGCCAAGGCGCTGATCCTGTATGCCCGCTGCCTCACCGAACGCGGCGAGCTGGGCGAGGCGCAGACCGTGCTCGACGCGGTCAAGAGCGATGAGCACAAGGCCGCGCTGGCCGGGGCCAAGGCCCAGATCAAGTTCCTCGGCCTGGCCCGGGACCTGCCGGACGCCGCCGAGCTCAAGGCGCGCCTTGCGCAGAACCCGCAGGACGATGAAGCGGTGTACCAACTGGCGATCCAGCAACTGGCCCGCCAGCAGTACGAAGCGGCGCTGGACGCCCTGCTCAAGCTGTTCATCCGCAACCGCAGCTACGGCGAAGGCCTGCCGCACAAGACCCTGATGCAAGTGTTCGAACTGCTGGGCAACGATCACCCGCTGGTGACCGTCTACCGGCGCAAGGTGTTCGCGGCGCTGTACTGACCGGTCACTCGGTCCAGCTGTAGAGCGGCGTATCCCCGCCGCTCGCCACCTTCACCTGCGACGAGTGGCGCAGCCGCACCAGCAGGCGCTTGCCCGCCGCGGCGCTGCCGGTCAGCCCTTCCAGTTGCTCCAGCAGGTCCGGCCCGCTGAGCTGCCCGGCCTTGCGCAGCAGCTCCTGCGCGGTCTGCCACAATGCGTCGTCCTGGTTCGACGGTTTCGCCGCAGGCGTTGCGGCGGCCTGCGGCGCCGCCTGCAAGGATGCGCCGAAGTGCGTACCGAGCCGCGCCCAGTCGCCGTCATCCAGTTCCAGCGTCAAGTCCACCGGCACATCGCCGACGGTTCCGCGTATCCGCAACATAAGCTTCGCTCCCGCATCTGTATGGCCGGCATGCTCCCATGGCCGGTGCGCAACGCCAAGCGCACGATGAGCGGCCTCCGGGCAGATTCTCCGGGAGCGTCTATATTTCTGTTTTTTCCATGGGAAGGATGCCCATGTCCGCAGGCAGGAAACTGGCCTCCAAGGGAGCCCCCACCTCTACCGGTGGCGTGGTGCTCGAAGGCAATGAAAATCTCAGGATCGAAGGGCAGATCATCGCCTCCATCGGGCAGCTCGCCAGTTGCCCGGCCTGCAGCGCAGGCCAGGGGCCGATCGTCGCGGTGGGCGAGCGCACCCTGATGCTGCCCGCAGGCCCCGCAGCGCTTGAGGGCGACTACGTCGCCTGCGGCTGCCCGCCCATGGCCAACAAGGTACTGACCCAACAGCACAGCGGCTACGCCGGCATCGGCCGGCCGGCGCCCATCGACATGGGCCCGCCCATCGCCGCCCTGGCCTCCCGCCGGTACCTGCAGGTGATCGTCGAGCGCCAGGACGACACCGAGAAACCGGGCCTGGCCTACCGCCTCAAGGACAAGAACAAGGCCGCCATTCTCGAAGACAGCACCTGCACAGCCACCGGCGAAGGCTGCGAACACGCCGTGGAGAACCCCGAAGACTACGACACCCTGCTGGTCGGCGAAGACGCCGAGTGGTCGTTCTATGTCTACGAAGAGCCGCTGGATCAGGAGGCGTCATGAAATCGGAAATCAGACTGGTCTTTAAGGACTTCCTGATGCAGGCGCCCCTGGGCGTGAAGTTTCAGCTGCTGATCGACGGCAACGTCATCGACGACGCGATCACCCAAGCGGACGGCCCCGACCAGACGTATCTGCTGCAGCCGGACAAGGTGCAGACCCTCGTCACCATCAAGGACACGGGAAAGACCAAGACCATCAAGACCCGCGACAGCCATGAAGTCAGCCTGCGGGTCGTCGGGACTTCCGGCGCGCAGAAGGCGCTCAACACCGCCACGCTGACCCCGGGCACACGCCTGACGATGGTGGCCGTGTCGCCCTGGGTCAGGGTGCCCTTGTCCACCACCGGCGCCGTCACGAACGATGTTTTCTATGAGGTGGAATACGGGGTCAAGCGCAAGAACCAGACCCGCACCGTCAAGGTGATGATCCAGGACATGCCGCGCCGGATACTGCTCGCGGCCCTACAGCACCGGGGCTCCACGGCATGGGCCGGCAAAACGAGCAAAAGGTCGCTGGAGCACCCGACGCTCAAGCAGAGCGTGGAGTTCGCGGCCGGCACCAACAAATGCAACCTGTTCGTGTACGACGTGCTGACCTCCATCGGGGTCAACGTGGCGCTGATCGAGCACGGCAAATCGAAGTACTTGCCGGGCGTCAAGAACCTCAGCCCGCCGCTGGCCGGCGAGTGGGCCGACGACACCCGGCTGCTCAACAACTGGAAGGTGGAGCGTTCGGCTTTACCCGGCGACATCGGCGCGTATGCTGTCAATTATTCCAACGCGAGCGGTCACGTCGGCTTTATCCTGGCACAGGGCGTGTGCATTTCCGCCGGCTGGGAGAGGGTCGAAGTCAACGACGCCGGCTTCCGGCAGATCGCCGGCAACGGCATCGACAGCGACCATGACTTCACCATTTTCCGACGGTACAAGCACAGCACACCCCAATGAAACGACTCTTCTGGATTTTCCCGGTGCTTGCGCTGGCGCTGATCGCGGCCTGGCGGTCCTGGTCGCCCGCCGACCTGACGGCCTGCCCGCCCGGCGACCGCGCGCCGGGGCCCCTGAGCGCCTTCGTCCACGGCTACTTCGAGCGCAACGGCCGGGTGGACTGGCGCGAACTCGACAACCGCTTCGACGTGCTCTCCACGCCCCAGGGCCGCGTGATCGCCGATCAACCCCAAGCCTATGCCTGCGAGGCCGTGCAGATCCTGCAGAACCCGGCGTTCAGCCAGAGCGAGAAGGTCTACGCCACCGCGCTGATGTTCCGGCTGCCGATCAGCCAGTACCTGGGCTTCATGGATCGCAGCCACCAGCTGTACGAACAGGCCAGCATCGACCGGGAGGTGCTGACGCTGGTGGTGCACCCACGCGGCACGGCCGTCGATTACTGGTGGCTGCCGGCCTGGCGCCAGCGCTTCAACCGCGATGCGCCGGACGTGCTGGAGCCTGGGTTCATCCATCAGGTGCTGTCGGGCCGCTACTGGTTCGACTATCCCGGCAATGGGTTCTGACCGTCCGCAAACATTCCAACGCCTGAGCGTTGCCCGCGACCTGGCGCGGGCAACGTGCGCTCATGTCTTGCGCAATGCGGGGCGGGCGGGCAAACTCTCCGCACTTTCGTTATAAGATTACATAACAAACTCTTCACTTTACTTTCCGGAGACCGCCATGCGCCGTCTGCTGCTCGCTTTGCCGTTTGCCCTGTTGCCGCTGGCCGTCGCCCAGGCCGCCGACGAGCACGACCATGACCACGAACACGGCAGCCTCGGCGCCCACGAGCATGGCGTCGGTCGCATGAACGCCGCGCTCGACGGCCAGACCCTGGAGCTGGAACTGGAAAGCCCGGCGATGAACCTGGTCGGCTTCGAACACGCCGCCACCAGCGAAGCCGACAAGGCCAAGGTCGCCGCCGCCCGCGCGCAACTCGAGCAACCGCTGGCGCTGTTCAGCCTGCCGGCCGCCGCCGGCTGCAAGGTCACCCGCCAGGAACTGGAAAGCCCGCTATTCGGCGACAAGCCCGACGCCGACGACGACCACGACGAGGAAGCCGACAAAGACGGCCACGAGCATCACCACGACCACAGCGAGATCCACGCCCACTACCAGTTCAACTGCGCGACGCCGGGTGCGCTGAAGGCACTGGACCTTTCGAAGGTGTTCAGCAGCTTCCCGGCCACCCAGAAAATCCAGGTGCAACTGATCGGCCCAAGCGGTCAGCAAGGCACCGAAGTGACGGCCAAGGCCGCGGCCCTGAAGTTCTGAACCCACCCAAACCCTGTGGGATCGGCACCATGACCCAAGCACTCATCGAACTGTCGGACCTGGGCTTCAGCTGGCCCGGCCACCCGCCGCTGCTGGACATCCCGGCGTTCCGTCTGGAGGCCGGCGAGACCTTGTTCCTCAAAGGTCCCAGCGGCAGCGGCAAGACCACCCTGCTCGGCCTGCTCGGCGGGGTGCAGAAGCCCGGCCGCGGCAGCATCCGCCTGCTCGGCCAGGAACTGACCGACCTCGGCGCCGGCGCCCGCGACCGCTTCCGGGTCGATCACACCGGCTACATCTTCCAGCAGTTCAACCTGCTGCCGTTCCTGTCGGTGCGCGAGAACGTCGAGCTGCCCTGCCACTTCTCGAAGCTGCGGGCGCAGCGGGCCAAGCAGCGCCACGGCAGCGTCGACCAGGCCGCCGCCACCCTGCTCGCCCACCTGGGCCTGAACGATAAAGGCATCCTTGGCCGCCGCGCCGACTCGCTGTCCATCGGCCAGCAGCAACGGGTGGCGGCGGCACGGGCCTTGATCGGTCAGCCGGAACTGGTGATCGCCGACGAACCCACCTCGGCGCTGGACCACGATGCCCGGGAAAACTTCCTCCGCCTGCTGTTCGCCGAATGCCGCGACGCCGGATCGAGCCTGCTGTTCGTCAGCCACGACCAGAGCCTGGCCCCGCTGTTCGACCGTCACCTGTCCCTGGCCGAACTCAATCGCGCCGCCACGTCCGCCGAGGTCTGAGATGTATCTGTTCCGCCTGGCCATGGCCAGCCTCGCCAACCGCCGCTTCACCGCCCTGCTGACCGCGTTCGCGATCGCCCTCTCCGTCTGCCTGCTGCTGGCGGTGGAACGGGTGCGCACCGAGGCCAAGGCCAGTTTCGCCAGCACCATCAGCGGCACCGACCTGATCGTCGGCGCCCGCTCGGGCTCGGTGAACCTGCTGCTGTACTCGGTGTTCCGCATCGGCAACGCCACCAACAACATCCGCTGGGACAGCTTCGAGCGCTTCGCCAACGACCCGAAAGTGAAATGGGCGATCCCCATGTCCCTCGGCGACTCCCACCGGGGCTACCGGGTGATGGGCACCACCGGCGCCTACTTCGAGCATTACCTTTACGGCCGCCAGCAGCACCTGGCCCTGGCCGACGGCCGTGCCTTCGCCACCGATCCGTTCGAAGTGGTGCTCGGCGCCGAAGTGGCCGAGGCGCTGCACTACAAGCTCGGCGACAAACTGGTGCTGGCCCACGGCGTGGCGGCGATCAGCCTGGTCAAGCACGACGACAAGCCGTTCACGGTGGTCGGCATCCTCCAGCGCACCGGCACGCCGGTGGACCGCACGCTGCACATCAGCCTGGGCGGCATGGAGGCGATTCACATCGACTGGCACAACGGCGTGCCGGCCCGGGGCAACGGGCGGATCAGCGCCGACCAGGCGCGCAACATGGATCTGACGCCCCAGGCGATCACCGCGTTCATGCTCGGCCTCAACAGCAAGATCTCCACGTTCGCCCTGCAACGGGAGATCAACGAATTCCGCGGCGAACCGCTGCTGGCGATCCTGCCCGGCGTGGCCCTGCAAGAGCTGTGGAGCCTGATGGGCACCGCCGAAAAGGCCCTGTTCGTGGTGTCGCTGTTCGTCGTGCTGACCGGGTTGATCGGCATGCTCACGGCGATCCTCACCAGCCTCAACGAGCGCCGCCGGGAGATGGCGATCCTGCGTTCGGTGGGCGCACGGCCCTGGCACATCGCAAGCCTGCTGGTGCTGGAGGCCTTTGCCCTGGCGCTGGCCGGGACAGTGGCCGGGCTGGCCTTGCTGTACGCCGGCATCGCCGTGGCGCAAGGTTACGTGCAGGCCAACTACGGGCTGTACCTGCCCCTGGCCTGGCCGAGCGAGTATGAATGGACGCTGCTCGGTGGCATTCTGGCGGCCGCGCTGCTGATGGGCAGCGTGCCGGCCTGGCGCGCCTACCGCCAATCCCTGGCCGATGGCCTGTCGATCCGACTATGAGGATGTCCCCCATGCCCCGCGCCGCGCTCGCGCTGCTGTTGCTGATGGCCCTGCCCGTGTGGGCGGCCGCGCCGAAAGACCTGACCTGGTCGGAGATGATCCCGCCGGACGCGCCGGCGGAGACGCCGAACATGACGCCGCTGCACGACCTGTCGAAGATGGGCGACGCGCTGTCCGCCGAGTCCGCCCCGGCGGCCAAGCAGGACATGCCCAACGCCCCGGTGGTGCAGAGCCTCGACGGGCAGAACGTGCGCCTGCCGGGCTACATCGTGCCGCTGGAGGTCAGCGAGGAAGGCCGCACCACGGACTTCCTCCTGGTGCCGTACTTCGGCGCCTGCATCCACGTGCCGCCACCGCCGTCGAACCAGATCGTGCACGTGAAGAGCGAGCTGGGCGTGAAGCTCGACGAGCTGTACCAGCCCTACTGGGTCGAGGGGCCGCTGCAGGTCAAGCCGTCCACCAGCGAACTGGCCGATGCCGGGTATCAGATGGCGGCGGACAAGATCTATGTCTATGAACTGCCGGAGTGAATCCGCCGGCTGCGGCGGGGCCTGGGCGCTCGCCATCGCCAGCAGGCTGGCTCCCACAGGGATCGGTGTTCAGGCACAAATCCAAGCGGGGGCCGGCGAAGTTCCGCAGAAAAAACGACGATCACTGTTTCATTGAGCTGAATCAAAAGACCGTATCAGACGGCTCCGTACCATTTGGACATCGAACCTTTTCAACGTCCTTTTGGAGCCCCCATGAACAAGTCCTTGCTCAGCGCCTCGCTGTTTGCATTTGCGCTCGCAGCCCCGCTCGCCCATGCCCACGAAGCCGGCGACATCATCGTTCGCGCCGGCGCGATCACCGTCAACCCGAAGGCCGACAGCTCCAGCGTCAAGGTCGACCAGGGTCCGTTGAGCGGCGCCAACCTGGGCGGCAAGGCGACCATGAGCAGCGACACTCAGCTGGGCCTGAACTTCGCCTACATGATCACGCCGAACCTGGGCGTCGAGCTGCTCGCCGCGACCCCGTTCGAACATGACGTGAAGCTCAAGGGCACGGGCCTGGCCGCCGCCAACGGCAAGCTCGGCACCCTCAAGCACCTGCCGCCGACCCTGAGCCTGGTCTACTACCCGCTGGACTCGAAATCGGCCTTCCAGCCGTACATCGGCGGCGGCATCAACTACACCTGGATCTACGACGAACACGTCGGCAGCCAGGCCCAGTCCAACGGCTTCAGCAACTTCAAGGCGAAGAACTCCTGGGGCCTGGCCTGGCAGGTGGGCGCCGACTACATGCTGACCGACAACATCATGCTCAACGCCCAGGTGCGCTATATCGACATCGACACCCGCGCCACCGTGGAGAACAACGCCGTGGCTCCGGGCACCCGCGCACGGGTGAACGTGGACGTCGATCCGTTTGTGTACATGGTCGGTCTGGGCTACAAGTTCTAAGAACGTTCACGTGGTGGTGGATGAGGGCTAATGCGGCGAGGGGACTCGTTCCCGCCGGGCTGCGAAAGCGGCCCCGGACCGGACAGAAGCGGTGCTTCAGAAAAACCGCGTTGACTGGATCTGCGACTGCTGCGCAGTCGAGCGGGAGCGAGCTCCCTCGCCACAGGGATCGCATCGGGCTTCACCGCGATACCCCGCCCGCAAAAAAGGCGCCTGCAAAGGCGCCTTTTTTGTTTGTGGCGGCTTAGCGGCCCAACAGCCGCGCCAGGCCGACGCTCATCGGCGTCTGCGCCGGCAGTTCGAAGCGCTCCAGCAAACGCCGGTTGTCGGCCCGCGAGTGGCGGATGTCGCCGGAGCGGGCCGGGCCGTAGCTCACGGTCGGCAGTTGCCCGACGACCTTTTCCAGCTCGGCCAGCATCTGCTTGAGGTTGGTCGCGCGGTTCCAGCCGACGTTCACCGCACCCGGCTGCGCTTCGGGCTTCTCGATGGCCTGCACCAGCACATCGACCAGATCCTCGACGTAGAGGAAATCGCGGGTCTGCTCGCCGTCGCCGAACACGGTGATCGGCAGGCCCTTCTGCGCCCGCTCGCTGAAGATGCTGATCACGCCGGAGTACGGCGAGGACGGATCCTGGCGCGGTCCGAAGATGTTGAAGAAACGGAAAATCACCGGTTCCAGGCCGTGCTGGCGCCGGTAGAAATCAAAGTAATGCTCGCCCGCCAGCTTGTCCGACGCATAGGGCGTCAGCGGGGCCTTGGGGGTGTCTTCGTCGATCGCCTGGCCTTCGCCGTTGTTGCCGTACACCGCCGCGCTGGAGGCGAACAGCACACGTTTGACGCCGGCCACACGCATGGCCTCGCAGACGTTGAGGGTGCCGATGAAGTTGCTCTGGTGGGTCTTCACCGGGTCGTCCACCGACGCCTGCACCGAGGCCACAGCGGCCAGGTGGGCGACCGCGCTGCAGCCCTGCATCGCCGTGGCGACCAGCGCCGCGTCGGCGACATCGCCGACCACCAGTTCGACCTTGGGGTTGTCCAGCGGCAGGTTGCTGCGCTTGCCGGTGGACAGGTCGTCGAGCACCCGCACCGAACGGCCCTTGGCGAGCAGTGCGTCGACCAGGTGCGAGCCGATGAAACCGGCGCCGCCGGTGATTAAAACAGGGCCTTCAGCCATGACGGTAAAACCTATCCAGTAAGCCCGGGAGCGCGGCGCGCCAGGCGCGCGGCTTGATCCCGAAGGTGTGCAGAATTTTCTTGCAGGCCAGCACCGCGTGCTGCGGCTCTTCGGCGGCGTCGGGACGCGCGGCGTGGGCCTGGGCGGTCGGCGCCTCGACGGCCAGCGGATGCAGGCCGCGCGCTTCGGTCAGGATCGCCTGGCCCAGCGCCAGCGGCGTGGTCGCCTCCTGGCCGGCGTAATGGTACGTGCCCCACAACGGCGCCGCGCAATCGAGTTGCTTGAGCACCGAAATGATCACCCGTGCCGCGTCGTCCACCGGAGTCGGATTGCCCCGGCGGTCATCGGCCAGGAGCAGTTCGTCCGGCTGTTCGGCGCGAGCGAGGAAACGGCCCAACGTGCCCTCTGGGCTGTCGTCCAGCAGCCAGCCGAAGCGCAGCAGCACATGCTGCGGGCAAGTGGCACGCACGCTCTGTTCGATGCGCCACAGGGCCTGGCCGCGCAGGCCCAGCGGCACCGGTTCGTCCTTTTCGCTGTAAGCGGTGGCGCGGGAGCCGTCGAACACCCGGTAGCTGGAGGGCTGCAACAGGATGATGTTGTGGTGCTGGCACAGTTCGGCCAGACGCTCGATGGCGCGTTCCTGCCCGGCCAGGCGGCTTTCGCTGACGGCCTCGGCCTGGAACCAGTCGAAATAGTAGGCGAGGTTGATCAACGCGTCGGGACGGGTGTCGTCGAGCAGTTGGGTCAGGCTCGCGGCATCCCAGCCGTCTTCGGGCGGGCGGGGGGCGAGGAAACCGATGTCTTCCTCTGCACCGAGGCGAATCAGCGCCTGCCCAAGGGCATTTCCGCCGCCCAGTAACATAAGGCGCATTCGCATAGAGTCAGCAGGCCCAGTCTGATGGGAAACATGGCGATGGCGGCGGCGCGGCTGGCGCCGCCGCCGGTCATTGCCGGAATCGTTGCATTTTGCGGGTTTAGTGCGCAACCGTCACCCGCAAAGTGTAGATCCCCCCGGTTTTGTGGTGCGGCGGCAGGCCCCACCGCCAGCAGGCTGGCTCCCACAAGGGACGGGCGTCGTCCCCCCGAAAACCTGTGGGAGCCTGCCGGCGATCGGTGTCGCCGAAGATCTCCAGCGGTACTTGCATCTTCGAACGCCCGCCCGCATAACTGGCCCCATGAATCTGCCCCTCCCCGCCGACAGCGCCCTGGCAGGCTTTCATCCCGCCGTCAGCGCCTGGTTCGCCAGCACCTTCCCGACGGTCACCGCCGCCCAGGCCCGCGCGTGGCCGCTGATCCGCCAGCGCCGTTCGACCCTGATCGCGGCGCCCACCGGCTCCGGCAAGACCCTCACCGCCTTCCTCGCCGTGCTCGACGACCTCGTGCGCCGTGGCCTGGAAAACCCGGACGGGCTGCCGGACGCGACCCTGGTGGTCTACGTGTCGCCGCTCAAGGCGTTGTCCAACGACATCCGCATCAACCTGCAGGATCCGCTCGCGGGCATCACCGAGCAATTGCGCCGGATGGACCTGCCGGCGCTGGAGATCACCACCGCCGTGCGCACCGGCGACACTCCGCAGAACGACCGCGCCGCGATGCGCAAGCGCGCGCCGCACATTCTGGTGACCACCCCCGAATCGCTTTACGTGCTGCTCGGCTCGGAGTCCGGGCGGCAGATGCTCGGCACCGTGCGCACGGTGATCGTCGATGAGATCCACGCCATGGCCGCGAGCAAGCGCGGCAGCCACCTGGCCCTGAGCCTTGAGCGTTTGCAGGCCTTGTGCCCGGAGCCGCTGTTGCGCATCGGCCTGTCGGCCACCCAAACGCCCATCGAGACGGTGGCGCGGTTCCTGGCCGGCCACGGCCGCCCCTGCGAGATCATCGACATCGGCCACGCCCGGCCGAGGGACTTGGGCATCGAAGTGCCGCCCGTGCCGCTGTCGGCGGTGATGGCCAACGACGTCTGGGAACTGGTCTACGAGCGCCTCGCCACGTTGGTGCGCGAACACCGCACCACCCTGGTGTTCGTCAACACCCGGCGCCTGGCCGAACGCCTGAGCCGGCACTTGAGCGAGCGCCTGGGCAAGGACGCGGTGGCGGCGCACCACGGCAGCCTGGCCAAGGAATCGCGGCTGGAGGCCGAACAGCGGCTCAAGCGCGGCGAGCTGCGCGTGCTGGTGGCCACCGCCGCGCTGGAGCTGGGCATCGACATCGGCGAGGTCGACTTGGTGTGCCAGATCGCCTCGCCGCGCTCGATCGCCGCGTTCCTGCAAAGGGTCGGGCGTTCCGGGCACCAGGTCGGCGGCACGCCCAAGGGCCGGCTGTTCGCCACCTCCCGCGACGACCTGATCGAATGCGCGGCCCTGCTCGACTGCGTGCGCCGGGGCGAACTCGACCGCCTGCACATCCCCGAAGCGCCGCTGGACGTGCTGGCGCAGCAGATCGTCGCCGAAGTCAGTTGCCGGGAATGGGACGAAGCCTCGCTGCTGACGCTGCTGCGCCAGGCCGAACCCTATGCCGGCCTCGACGACAAGCACTATCAGGCGCTGCTGACGATGCTCGCCGAAGGCTACAACGGCCGCCAGGGCATCCGCAGCGCCTACCTGCACCGCGACGCCGTCGGCCGCACCCTGCGCGGCCGGCGCGGCGCGCGGCTGACCGCCGTGACCAGCGGCGGCACCATCCCGGACAACGCCGACTACAGCGTGCTGCTGGAGCCCCAGGGCCTGAATGTCGGCAGCGTCAACGAAGATTTCGCCGTGGAGAGCATCGCCGGCGATGTGTTCCAGCTCGGCAACACGTCCTACCGCATCCTGCGGGTGGAGACCGGCAAGCTGCGGGTCGAGGACGCCCAGGGCCAGCCGCCGACCATCCCGTTCTGGCTCGGCGAAGCGCCGGGACGCAGCGCCGAACTGTCGGCGGCGGTGGCCCGCCTGCACGCGCAGCTCGACGCCTTGCTCGGCGCCCACCCTGGCGACCTGCAACCGGCCCTCGACTGGCTGACCGCGACCCTCGGCCTGAACCCCGAAAGCGCCGAGCAACTGGTGGACTACTTGGCCCGCGCCCGCCAATCCTTCGGCGCCCTGCCCTCCCAGGACACGCTGCTGATGGAGCGCTTCTTCGACGAGTCCGGCGGCACCCAACTGATCATCCACTCGCCGTTCGGCAGCCGCATCAACCGCGCCTGGGGCCTGGCCCTGCGCAAGCGTTTCTGCCGTACCTTCAACTTCGAGCTGCAGGCGGCCGCCAGCGAAGACGCCATCGTGCTGTCGCTGTCCACCAGCCACAGCTTCGCCCTCGACGACGTCTGGCGTTACCTGCGCAGCGACAGCGCCGAACACGTGCTGATCCAGGCGCTGCTGGACGCGCCGCTGTTCGGCGTGCGCTGGCGCTGGAACGCCGGGGTGGCGCTGGCCTTGCCGCGCTTCGTCGGCGGGCGCAAGGTCGCGCCGCAGCTGCAGCGGATGAAAAGCGAAGACCTGATCGCCAGCGTGTTTCCCGACCAGATCGCCTGCCTTGAGAACCTCGCCGGCGAGCGTGAGATCCCGGACCATCCGCTGGTCGAGCAGACGATCGACGACTGCCTGCACGAAGCGATGGACACCGAAGGCTGGCTCGCCCTGCTGCGGCGCATCGAGTGCGGCGACGTGCGCCTGGTCAGCCGCGACCTGCCGGCGCCCTCGCCGCTGGCCGCCGAGATCCTCAGCGCCCGCCCCTACACCTTCCTCGATGACGCACCGCTGGAGGAGCGCCGCACCCAGGCGGTGCTCAACCGCCGCTGGAGCGATCCGCAGTCCACCGACGACCTCGGCGCCTTGGACGCCGAGGCGATTGCCGCCGTCGCGCAAGAGGCCTGGCCGGCACCGGGCAACCTCGACGAAATGCACGAAGCGCTGATGAGCCTGGCCTGCGTCAGCGACCGCGAGGCCCAGGCCGATCCACGCTGGCCGCAATGGCTGGAAGCATTGGCCGACAGCGGCCGCGCCTGCCGTTTGCGGATCGGTGCGCAGCAGGAACTGTGGCTGGCGCGGGAACGCCTCGCTTGTCTGCTGGCGCTTTATCCACAGGCCGAACGGCATCCGGCGCTGGAGCCGCTGCCCGGCTTCGACGAAGCCTGGACGGCCGATGACGCGCTGGTCGAGGTGATCCGCGCCCGGCTCGGCGGCTTCGGCCCGTTGCCGGTGGAGGCCATCGGCGAACCGCTGGCGCAGCCGGCCTCGCTCATCCGGCAGGCCCTGGCCCGGCTGGAGCACGAGGGCTATGTGCTGCGTGGCCGTTTCACCCCGGGGCTGGACGTCGAAGAGTGGTGCGAGCGGCACCTGTTGGCGCGGATCCACCGCTACACGGTCAAGCGCCTGCGCCGGGAAATCGAACCGGTGACGCTGCAGGACTTCATGCGCTTCCTGTTCGACTGGCAGCACCTGTCCGCCGCCACCCAAGGCCAGGGCAACGCCGTGCTGCCGGCCATCGTCGCCCAGTTCGAAGGCTACCCGGCGGCCGCGTCGGCCTGGGACAGCGACCTGCTGCCGGCCAGGCTCAAGGACTATTCGCCGGGCTGGCTGGACGAGCTGTGCCGCAGCGGCAAACAGGTGTGGATGCGCCTGAACGCCCGACCGGCCTCGGGCGCCAGCGCCCTACGCAGCACGCCGGTGGTGCTGCTGCCGCGCAGCCGGGTGGGGCTGTGGAGCGGGCTGACCGAGCAGACGCCGAGCGATGAACTGTCGCCCAAAGCCCAAAAAGTGTTCGAGGCCCTGAGCCTGCACGGCGCGCTGTTTTTCGACGAACTGATCCACGAAGCGCACTTGCTGCGTTCGGAACTGGAGATCGCCTTGCAGGAACTGGTGGGCGCGGGCCTGGTGAACGCCGACAGCTTTGCCGGTCTGCGGGCGCTGACCGCTCCGGCCGGCAAACGCCCGCAACGCAGCCACCGGCGCGGGCGCGGCGCCTTCGCCGGCGGCATGGACGATGCCGGACGCTGGGCCCTGCTGCGGCGCGGCGCGCCTGTGGATAAACCCAAAGCCCTGGAACACATCGCCATGACCCTGCTGCGCCGCTACGGCGTGGTGTTCTGGCGCTTGCTGGAGCGCGAAGCGGACTGGCTGCCGAGCTGGCGCGAGCTGCTCCACACCTTTCATCGCCTGGAGGCCCGGGGCGAAATCCGTGGCGGGCGCTTCGTCAGCGGCCTGGCGG
Source organism: Pseudomonas sp. B7(2017) (assembly GCF_002112745.1). Classification (NCBI taxonomy): domain Bacteria; kingdom Pseudomonadati; phylum Pseudomonadota; class Gammaproteobacteria; order Pseudomonadales; family Pseudomonadaceae; genus Pseudomonas; species Pseudomonas sp. B7(2017). The sequence continues at coordinate 265,046 of NZ_NEIP01000006.1, forward strand.
GCGAGCAGTTCGCCCTGCCTGAAGCGATCCCGCTGCTGCGCGAGGTCCGCCGCCGGCCCCACGACGGCAGCCTGGTGGCGGTGTGCGGGGTCGACCCGCTGAACCTGGCCGGTACCCTGTTGCCGGGCGCGAAAGTGCCGGCGCTGGCGGGCAACCGGCTGGTGTACCGAGACGGCGTGCCAGCCGCCGCCGAGATCGCCGGCAAACAGCAGTACTGGCTGGAGCTGGCGCCGGACGACATGACGGCGCTGCGCAACAAACTGATCCAGCACCGCTAGAAACGCCCGGTCACGGGGTTCGCCGGGATCTTTGCTTCGCCGGCAAATATCAAATGCCCGCCCCTGTATTTTTCCGCAAGGCCCCAACCCCGACACTGCGCTCCATCCAATTCCCTACCGGAGTGCAGTCATGCCCATTGCCTTGCTCGCGCTGACGCTCAGCGCATTCGCCATCGGGACGACCGAGTTCGTCATCGTCGGCCTGCTTCCCACCATCGGCGCCGACCTGGGCGTCAGCCTGCCGTCCGCCGGGCTGCTGGTCAGCCTGTACGCGCTCGGGGTCGCCGTCGGCGCCCCGGTGCTCACCGCCCTCACCGGCAAAGTCCCGCGCAAGCTGTTGCTGCTGTCGTTGATGGTGCTGTTCACCCTCGGCAACCTGCTGGCCTGGCTGGCGCCGACCTATGAGTCGCTGGTGCTGGCGCGGATTGTCACCGGCCTGGCCCACGGGGTGTTCTTCTCCATCGGCTCGACCATCGCCACCAGCCTGGTGCCCAAGGAAAAGGCCGCCAGCGCGATCGCGGTGATGTTCACCGGCCTGACCGTGGCGCTGGTCACCGGAGTGCCGCTGGGCACGTTCATCGGCCAGCATTTCGGTTGGCGCGAAACCTTCCTCGCCGTGTCGGCGCTGGGCGTGGTCGCGTTCATCGGCAGCCTGCTGTACGTGCCCAAGTCCATCGCCCACAGCCAACCGGCGTCGCTGGTGCAGCAGTTGCAGGTGCTCAAGCAGCCGCGCCTGCTGCTGGTGTACGCCATGACCGCCATCGGCTACGGCGGCTCGTTCATCGCCTTCACCTTTCTGGCGCCGATCCTTCAGGACATCTCCGGCTTCAGCGCCGGGGCGGTCAGCCTGGTGCTGCTGGTGTACGGCGTGTCCGTCGCGGCGGGCAACCTCTGGGGCGGCCGTCTGGCGGACCGGCGCGGGCCCATCGGCGCCCTGAAGATCATCTTCGCCCTGCTCGCCGCCGTGCTGTTCGCCCTGACCTTCACCGCCGCCAACCCATGGCTGGCCCTGGCCACCGTGCTGGTGTGGGGCGCCGTCGCGTTCGGCAACGTGCCGGGCCTGCAGGTGTACGTGGTGCGCCAGGCCGAGCATCACACGCCACGGGCGGTGGACGTGGCGTCGGGGCTGAACATCGCCGCGTTCAACCTGGGAATCGCCGGCGGGGCGTGGGGCGGCGGGCTGATCGTCGAACACCTGGGCCTGATCCACACCGCGTGGATCGGCGGCCTGGTGGTGCTGGCGGCCCTGGCGCTGACGGCGTGGAGCGGCCGGCTGGATCGCCTGGGGCCGGTGCATGCCGAGCCGACGGCGGGCCGCGTGGTCGTCGGGCACTGAGTTCTCCTGGCTGTGGTTTGCCAGTGATGACGGGCGGCCCGAGGCATTGATGCCGGACCGGCCGCCGTCATCGCGGGCAAGTCGAGTCGTCGCACCGCCGCTCCCACAGGAATTGCGGGGGGCAACTGAACCTGTGGGAGCCAGCCTGCTGGCGATGTTGCCAGCGAAGGCCCCCCAGGGGCGTCCTACCGCCCGTAGCCCCGCCGAAACTTTCCCGTCATGACGCCAGTCCTCCACAGACAGGGCCTGCAAACGGCCTTCGGACGGGAGGACGGCATGGCGGCGAATCCAATCGAATACCCAAGGCATCGCGGGGTGCGGCCATGAGCATCCCTGAGCCGATCGGCGTCACCGACGAGCAGGCCACGGTGTCCGTCACCACGTGCCGGTTCACGGTGCTCACCGTCAACACCCACAAGGGTTTCACCGCGCTGAACCGGCGCTTCATCCTGCCGGAGCTGCGCGAAGCGGTGCGCAGCGTGTCCGCCGACGTGGTGTTTCTGCAGGAAGTCCACGGCACCCATGAACACCACCCCAAGCGCTTCGCCGACTGGCCGACCATGCCGCAGTACGAGTTCCTCGCCGACAGCCTGTGGCCGCAGTTCGCCTACGGGCGCAACGCGGTGTACCCGGAGGGCGACCACGGCAATGCGCTGCTGTCGAAATTCCAGATCGTGCGCCATGACAACCTCGACGTGTCGATCAGCGGCCACGAGAACCGCGGGCTGCTGCATTGCGTGCTGCGCCTGCCGGGGGACGACCGTGAACTGCATGCGTTCTGCGTGCACCTGGGCCTGCGCGAAAGCCACCGCACCCGCCAGTTGATGCGGCTCGCCGAATACCTGGCCGGACTGCCCGACGACGCGCCGTTGATCGTCGCCGGCGACTTCAACGACTGGCGCCAGCAGGCCGATGCGCTGCTCGGGCCCTGTGGCCTGCGCGAGGTGTTCGCCGAGCGCCACGGCAAACCCGCACGCAGTTTTCCCGCCCGCCTGCCGGCGCTGCGCCTGGACCGCATCTACGTGCGCAACCTGAAGGCCAGCCGCCCACAAGTGCTGGCCAACCGGCCCTGGTCACACCTGTCCGACCATGTGCCGCTGTCCGTGGAGATCGAAGCATGAGCAGCGCACCGCTGGAGAAATCCACACTTGCGTCCCTGCCCGCCGCCCCGGTGCGCGAGCCCGGCGCCGTCGAGGTCGACTACGGCTGGCAAGGCAACAATCGGGTCGAACTGCTGGTGAACGGCGAAGCCTACTTCCCCCGGGTGTTCGCCGCGTTGCGCGAGGCTCAGAGCGAAATCCTGCTGGAGACGTTCATCGTGTTCGAGGACAAGGTCGGCCTCGAACTGCAGCAGATCCTCATCGACGCCGCCCGGCGCGGTGTGCGCACCACCGTCAATTTCGACGGGTTCGGCTGCGGCGAGTTGAGCGCCGGCTACCTCGCGGCGCTCAGCGAGGCCGGCGTGCACCTGCAGATCTTCGACCCGGCGCCCAAGCGCCTGGGCATCCGCACCAACTGGTTCCGGCGCCTGCACCGCAAAATCGTGGTGGTCGACGGCCAAATCGCGTTCATGGGCGGGATCAACTTCTCCGGCGACCACCTGGCGGACTTCGGCCCCGAAGCCAAGCAGGACTATTCGGTGCAGATCCAGGGGCCGGCGGTGGCCGACATCCACCACTTCGCCCTGCTGCAGAGCGGCCGCCCGGGCCGGGCGCGGTTCTGGTGGCTGCGCCGCCGCGACCGCCGGGCGCAACTGGCCCTGGACGGGCACGACGGCCAGGTGCGCCTGGTGTTCCGCGACAACGACCGGCACCCCCGCGACATCGAAGACGTGTACTTGCAGGTGCTGCGCAGCGCCCGGCGCCGGGTGGTGATCGCCAACGCGTACTTCTTCCCCGGCTACCGGCTGCTGCGCGAGATCCGCAATGCAGCCCGGCGCGGCGTCGAGGTGCGGCTGATCCTCCAGGGCCAGCCGGACATGCAAGTGGCCAAACTCGCCGCACGCTTGACCTACGACTACCTGCTGCGGGCCGGGGTGCAGATCCACGAGTACTGCGAGCGCCCGTTGCACGGCAAGGTCGCACTGGCGGACGAGGACTGGAGCACCGTCGGATCGAGCAACCTCGACCCGTTGAGCCTGTCGCTGAACCTGGAGGCCAACGTGCTGATCCGCGACCGCACGTTCAACCGCGAACTGCACGAGCACCTGGAACAGCTCAGCCGCGACCACTGCCGGGCGGTCGATCCCGCCAGCGTGCCGCGCGGGCGGCTCTGGCGCATGACCGTGGGCTTGCTGGTGTTCCACTTCCTGCGCCACTTCCCGGCCATGGCCGGTTGGCTGCCGGCGCACAAGCCCAGGTTGGCGCCGTTCACCCACACGCCCGGCAGCGAAATCCGATGAGCCGCCCGACTGCCGAAGCGGCGCATCCGGCAGCGCCGGCCCGCTCCCGCTGGCACCGCTGGAAGCGCCCGCTGACGCTGCTGTTCTTCCTGGCGCTGATCGTGCTGCTGACGATGTTCGCCAGCCGCATCGAATGGGCCGAGGTGCTGCAGACCCTGGCCGACTTCAAGGCCCGCACGCTGCTCATCGCCTCCAGCCTGACGCTGCTGAGCTTTCTGGTGTACGCCAGTTTCGACCTGATCGGCCGCACCTACATCCGCCAGGACCTGACCTGGAAACAGATCCTGCCGGTGGGCCTGATCAGCTACGCCTTCAACCTCAACCTCAGCGCCTGGGTCGGCGGCATCGCCATGCGCTACCGGCTGTACTCGCGGCTGGGCGTCAGCAAGGGCAACATCGCCAAGATCCTCGGCCTGAGCCTGGCCACCAACTGGTTCGGCTACATGACCATCGCCGGCGTCGTGTTCAGCAGCGGTCTGGTGAGCATGCCGCCGGGCTGGAAACTGAGCAGCGATGCGCTGCAAGGGGTGGGCGCCCTGCTGTTGCTGGCCAGCACCGGCTACCTGGCGGCGTGCCGGTTCTCCCGGCGCCGGGAATGGTCGGTGCGGGGCGTGGAAATCAACTTGCCGTCGCTGCGCATGGCGGTGCTGCAACTGCTGCTGGGCGCCCTCAACTGGTCGCTGATGGCTGCGGTGATCTTCACCCTGCTGCCGGGCAAGCTCGACTATCCGCTGGTGCTGGGGGTGCTGCTGATCAGCGCGATCGCCGGGGTCGTCACCCACATTCCGGCGGGGCTTGGCGTGCTGGAGGCGGTGTTCGTCGCCCTGCTCCAGCACGAGGCGTCGCGGGGCAGCCTGGTGGCGGGGCTGCTGGCGTACCGGGCGATCTATTTCCTGCTGCCGCTGCTGATCACGGTGGTGATGTACCTGGTGGTGGAGGCCAAGGCCAAGGCGCTGCGGATCGAGAGAAAGGCCTCCTGAGGACCGCGTCATCGTTCCGAGGAAGCCAGCCTGCCGGCGATGGCGCCAGCAGGCATTACGCCTGATTCAGCGGGACTGGATGATGCTCAGCCGCTCACCCACCACCATCTCGGTGATCCAGTCGACCAGGATCGAGGTGTAGGCCTGCTGCGACACCGGATCGCTCAGCCCGTGGTCGGCGCCGTCGATGATGCGGTGGGTCAGCGAATGGGTCTGCTGGCACGCGGCGCGGTAACTCATGATCGTGGCGTGGGGCACGTAGTCGTCGGTCTCCGACTGCACCAGCAGCACATCCCCGGTGAACTGCGAACAGGCGTGCAGCGCCCGGTTGCTGCCGGCCGGCACCAACGTGGCGCGGTAATCGCGCAGGTCGGCCTTGTCCAAGTCACGCTTGGGCAGGTGCCACTGCTCGTCGCGGTACAGCGCCGGCACCCGCAGCGCCAGCCAGCGCACCGGGCGCAGCGAGGTGAGGATCGCCGCCAGGTAACCGCCGTAGCTGGTGCCGACCACGGCGATGGCCGAGGTGTCGAGCGCCGGGTGGGCCAGCAGTCGGTCGTAGGCCGCGATCAAGTCGCGCAGGTTGTCTTCGCGGGTGACCCGGCTCAAGGGAATGCCGGTGCCGCCGGTGTGGCCGCGCAGGTCGAAGGTCAGGCACACGCAGCCCAGCCCCGCGATGCCCTTGGCCCGTTCCAGGTCACGCTCCTGGCTGCCGCCCCAACCGTGCACGAACAGCACGCCGGGCACCTTGGATTTGGGACTGAGGAACGTCCCGCTCATCTGTTCGTCGTCAATGTCGATTTGAATGCTTTCGCTTCTGGCCGTCATAGGCGTTGACCGTCACGTATTTGAGGAGGAAACCGCTGTGCTCCGCCGGCCCCCGGTAGACCTCGATGGCGTCCGCCGGCAGGGCCTGGTCGGTGTAGGTTTCCACGGATGAGACATACACCGCCGGCATCTGCGGATCGTTGATGAAACACTGCAGCGCCGCGACTTCAGCGCTGCTCGCGCCGCCCATGCGCCAGGATTGCTCCAGCACGCCGCTGCGCGGCTTGCCGGCGCTGTCCAGGCCTTGGGCGATGTCGTAGTTGCGACGCGAGGCGTAGAAGCGCGGGTACGCCTCATCGGCGGCGCGGTCGAACACCTGGGCCTGGCCGACGGCCAGCCGCACGTCATCTGCCAGATCCAGCGCCAGCAGGGCTTCGTAGCCGCCGCGCACCGCCAGCAGGTTCGAGCCGCCGTAGACGGCTTCGCCTGACGCGTCTTCGGTCAAGTACTGATCGCCGCAGTAACTGAGCACCGTATCGCCGATGAACGACTGGCCGACGCTGTGGGTGACCACCTCGCTCAAGTCCTGCTCCAGCACCACGCCGTCGCCGAACAGCGTTGCGGCGTCCGGCCGGGCGAGGACTTCGTCGAGGGCGTCGAGGCTGGCGATCACCTCCTGTCCCCGTCCGGCGCAGGCGTGGATCGGCTTGAGGCGGATCGGCCCGCCGTACAGCAGGTGCTCGGCGGCGGGCCGCGCATCTTCGAGGGCGAACACGCTCAGGCCGTCGAGCACGACCGTGCGCACCCGCTCGGAAAACAGCGGCGACCACCCCGCCGGCGCATGGGCCTGATGGCTGCGCAGTCCGTGGCTGATGGCTTTGGTGCAGATGAAATCGTGCTCGACGTAGCCGCCCCATAGGTCGTCCGGGCCGTGGATGCCCAGGTTCCGAGCCGCCTCAGGGCCGACGACAGTCTGGGTCGGCAGCAGGTACAGATCGCGGCCACGGTGCGTGGCCGGATCGAAGGCACCGCCGAACTTCAGCCCGAGTATCTGCGCCAGCCAACGGGCCAGCGCGGTGTTGGTCTGCACCTCATGCTGCGGCGCATCGGGCCGCACCGAATGAGCGACCACCAGTTTCCTGCGGGATGTCGGGGCCATGGGCTCCCCTTCCGGCGGTTCGATGGATTCAGTCGGAAGCGGTGCAGGGATCAGGCCAGGTGCCGCCCCCGAAAAAAACCACCGGATTCAGGCGCCCGCCCACGGGCTGATGGCGCTGCGCCTGTCGCATTTTGCACGACTCGCCGAAAGTGCACGGCATTCTGCACGAAAGGGGTCACAAAGCCGTTTCGCCCCCCAGGAGAGATCGGGCGGCATCCACGACCCCTTCGATCCGCTGAGTTTGCGCCCCCCTGAACCCTGCCAGCAGAACCGCTCTGTCGCTGGGCACGTCGGCCTGTTTACCCATCATCCGAGAGAGCCACCGCGGCGCATCGGGGTGACCGATCTGATCGGACAGCAGTTTCACCTGCAACAGTTCGAAGTTCTCGGGATCCGTCTCCCGCTCGACCAGCGTGTCAATCATCCGGGTACGCAAACGTTGACCCTCGATGCCCGACGCCCCCTTGTCCGTGCCGGTGCAGGCGTAAATGATTTGCCTGCGGGCATCCACGTCGTCCGAGCAGAGGATGCGCTCAGCCATCTCGAACACGCCTGGCCATGCCGCATCGTGACCGATCGCTTTGCGGATGTAGCTTTCGAGGATCAGCGCCAGCTGGCACGCGGCCTCGGGCAACTGCTCAAGCACTTGGGTGAAAAGCGGCTCCAGCGCAGTGAAATGGGCACCCGCCTCTTCAGGAGTTCCCAGTCCGTAATGAAAGCCGCTCAATGCCTGCACATCGGCTTCGCGCTGCAGCACCCGCTCGAACACACGCTCGGCGAATGCCTGGAACTGCGTGCCCGAATAACTCAGGCACACGGCCACATCGACATCAGCCAAATCCGGTGCGTTGATCAGTTCCCGCACCGACGCCGCATCGCCTCCTCGCGCCAGCATGCGCAGACAGGTGGTGCGCAGCTCGGGGTCGTCCGTTGCCGCCATCAACCCCGATGCGGCCTGCGCGATTTCCGGGGAGACCGCAAGTGCGGACAGGCCCCGGGCCAGCGCCTGCTTGTGCCTCACCTCAAATAGAGGCGAAGCCTGCACTTGCGCCATCAGGCCGAGCACTTGCCCGGCGTATTCTCTGGCGAGCATTGCCATCATGTCCGCGCTTTCCTTGCCCTCTGACTGAGTCAAAGCCTGGAGCGCCGCCCAGGTGCAGGTCTCGGCGCCGAGAAAGAACACCCCCTGGGCGAGGTGCCCGAGTTTGGCCTCGTCGCAATCCTCGAGGGCCGCCTGCGAGTCAAAGCGCTCGACGAGAAAACGCCAGGCATCCGACTGCGGATCCTGTATGGCGGTCAGCATCCGTTCGCGCCAGGGCGTCACATGAAACCCGGGAACCCTGTCATGTCGCTGCCAATGCTTGTGGCGCCAGTCGTACCCCGATTCCGTCGTCGCGAGTGTCCAGAGCAGACGAACCCGTTGTTCGGCGCTCCAGCGCCCTGATGCCATCAAGTCAAGCAATGCGTTGTCGGACTCAAGCAGCATCAGGATGCTGTTGCCTGTGTAGCCCTCACCCAGCTTCGTCGCCAAAGGCTCCAGCGAGCGCCAATCGGACAACGCCTCAAATGTCGAACAGACCAGGCTGCGGGCGATGCCGAAGCGCTCATGCCCGGCGTACTCGACCAGGTGCTCAAGTTGTTCGATGGCCCGACCCGCATCGCGCCGGGCCAGGTCAGCCAGGGCAAAGCGCAAGGCGCCCACCTTCAGGGGGAACGCCTTGACCCGATCCAGCCCGGCGATGGTTTGCGGCACATCCACATGGTGCCCCTGAAGGCGCTCCGAGATCTCGTCCGGCTCGATGCGGAACACACCTTGGTTCTGGACAATGAAGTTGGCCCGCTTGAGGGCCTCATAGGCTGAGGGGTCGAAGCCGGGCATGCCAAACACTTCTTGCTTGGCCAGCACCCCTTGCTCCGAATTCGCCAAGGCCCGCGAAAGGCGCTCGACAAACAGGCTCAACTGTTCCTCCAGGATCGTGTGTTCATTGATCACCTGACTCATGCGATGTTCGATGAAACGATCGAAGATCTGCGTCTGCTCAAGCTCATCGTCACTGCGCGCTCGGATCTGCGCACAGAACGACATCATGCTCGGATGCCGGTAGCGCGCGAGTCCGACATCCCCCAACAGAACGGCGGCGGCGAAAGCCTCCTCCTTGGAGAATTCCTGGAGCCGGATTTGCCAGCCCCCCTTCTGCGGTCGATAGACCAACGAAGAAAGCTCCAGCGGGGCCTTCAGGCGATCCATCGTTTCCTGACGCCCGGTCAGCACCAGTTGCAGTTGCGATTGGGTCAGTTGCGCCAGGCTGGCGTCCATCCATTGGCTCAGATGCCCGCTGAACGAAGACGCCCGGTCCAGGCCATCGATGATCACCAGCAGCGGCGTGTGCTTGAGCCACTGCGCCAGCTCGGGCGCTTGCAGCGGATAACCGCCGTGCTCTTGGACATACCCGACGATGAGCCGGCTCAGACTGTCATTCAGGCTCGCATCGCCGACCGCCAGGCTTTCCGCCCCGATCAGCAGGGTCGGCCGTTTCGTCACGGTTCGGCCGCGTTGCGCGCACCAGGAAGTTTTCCCCTGACCCGAGCCGCCCACGATCACCATCAAGGAGCTGGGCGCCTCGCAGAACTGTTCCAGGTGCCGATCCAGATCCACGCGCGGCACATAAAGATGGGGTATGAATTTCCCCAGCCCCAGCAATTGGTCGATCCGCTGCTCGGTCATGCCCCGGAGTATGTCTTCGAGCCGAACCTGCATCCCGGCCAACGACAACCGGTGATGGGACACATCGATGCGCTCGCGCCGCAGGATGTTCCAGAGTCCGGGACGATCCACGGACTTGCGGTTTTTTGCCATGTCGAGGCAGGTGACATTCAACAGGGTCCACGTTTGCGAAGCCTGCTGCGGATCGACGACCTGACGCAGTTTCTCTATCGCGTGATGCTGCTCCAGATCCAGGAGCGTGTCGAAGACCGACAGGTGGGTGCAGCCCAGAAACCCGCGAAAGCCCTCCTCGATGTCCGCATCCGTCTTTTTCAGTCTTTTCGACTCGTCGACGAAACAGGTTCTCAACCGCTTGAACGCCGCCCCCGTCGCCTCGCTGGTCACGCACCCTTCAAGCTTTGCGTCGCTGGCCAGATCGCGGCACGTGTTCAGCACTTGCTGCACGGCCACCCGTACCGTGCCCGACGCGGAGGAGTCCGTCGCGATGACCAGCCGATCTTCGGTGCGGGAGAAACCGTCGCTCCAGAACTGCCGGACCATCTGGTCCATCGCCTTTTTGAACTCAGGCCCCATCACCAGGCCGTGCTTGACCTGAATGTAGACCGAGCCTTCGGGCAGCAGCCGCAGCACCAGGTCGTCAACCTGCGTGGAGCTCTCACAGGTGATCGAGACAATGCTGTGCCGGTCGCTCAGTTTCCAGGGCAACGACGCCGCATGGCCCAGCAGCATCTCGACGGCGCACCATGCTCCGACCGAGCCGGCATAGACCGCCCCGCCGGTGCTGGCGGCGCCGCCGGCGGAACCTCGTGGGTTGCTGTCGGGAGAATCGTTCATGAACATCCTTGTCGGTATCGCCTGAGTCGGGGCCGATGGCCGTCAAGCACGGCCCGGTGATGGCGGCATGCTACCAAATCTCTTCCGGTAATCGCTCGGCGCCAGCCCGGTGATCTTCTTGAACGTGGCCCGGAACGCGCCGGGATCCTGATACCCCACCGTCCACGCGATATGGTCGATGGTGCCGTTGGTGAATTCGAGCAGCTCCCGGGCCTTGCCCACCCGCAGGTGCTGGCAGTACTCGGTGGGTTTCAGGCCGGTGGCCGCGCGGAAACGGCGCAGGAAGGTGCGTTCCTCTAGGGCGGCGCGTTCGGCCATGGCCGCGAGCGACACATCGGTCGCACCGGTGCCTTGCAGCCAGTGCTGCACCTTGAGGATCGCCGCGTCGCCATGGTTGAGGATCGGCGCGAAGTTGCTGCCGCATTCGCTGGCGCTGTCGCTGTGTTCCACCACCAGGAACCGTGCGGTGGCGCTGGCGACGCTCGGCCCCAGCAACCGGTCGACCAGCCGCAGCCCCAGTTCCGACCAGGCCATCAGCCCGGCGGTGGTGATCAGGTCGCCGTCATCGACGATCGGCGTGTCGGCCTTGAGCTCGATGGCTGGATAACGTTCGGCGAACGCCTTGGCTGCCGTCCAGTGGGCGGTGGCGCGGCGGCCGTCCAGCAGGCCGCTTTCGGCCAGCAGCCAGGAGCCTACGCAGACACCGCCAAGCGTCGCGCCAGCGGCGTGTTGCTGCCGCATCCACGGCATCAGCCCGCCCGGCACCGTCGCCGCATCGAAGCCGCCGATGGAGGGAGGAATCGTCACCGCCACCAGCCCGGCATCCGGGCCGGGGCGGCTGTCGTAGACCCGCGCCGGCGCATGTTCGTCTGCCGCCCGCCAATGGCTGACCCGCAGCAGCGGGCGCTGCACGGTCTGATGTTCGGCGGCGATGGCGTCGGCCACCGCGAACAGGTCGGTCAGGCCATGCACCGCCGCCATCTGCGCGCCGGGGTAGATCAGCACCCCGAGCTCGACGACGGCCCTATCTGCGCCCATTGTCAGTTTTCCCCTGTGTAATGTCGGGGCGGCCAATCCTCAGAACGCGCCCCGTCGCCAATACTGAACCCACAGACACGCCAACCTTCGAGGACACACCCATGGCCAAGCAAGCGCTCATCCTAGTCGATATCCAGAACGACTACTTCCCCCAAGGCAAATGGACGCTGACCGGCTCCGACGCCGCCGCCGACAACGCCGCGCAATTGCTCGCTACGTTCCGCGAGACGGGCGACGCGGTGATCCACATCCGCCACGAATTCACCTCCGCCGACGCGCCGTTCTTCACCCCCGGCTCCGACGGCGCCAAGCTGCACCCCAAAGTGCTCAACCGCGCCGGCGAGCCGGTGGTGCTCAAGCATTTCGTCAATGCTTTCCGCGACACCGAACTGCAGGCGCTGCTCGACGGGCAAGGCATCAAGGAACTGGTGGTGGTCGGCAGCATGAGCCACATGTGCATCGACGGCATCACCCGGGCCGCCGCGGACCTGGGCTACGGTGTCACGGTGATCCACGACGCCTGCGCCACCCGCGACCTGGAGTTCAACGGCCTCACCGTGCCGGCCGACCACGTCCATGCCGCCTTCATGGCGTCGCTGGCCTTTGCCTACGCCAGCGTGGTGTCCACCGCCGAGTTCCTGTCGGCCAACCGCTGACCGCTGTTTGAAACAACCGGAAAAACCTTGGCCCGCCCTGTTGCGGGCCTTCTTTCGTGCAGCGGAAAAAATCTCACGCGTGAGCCATTGATGGCACTTTGGATTGGCTGTAGTGTGGCTCACGCGTGAGATGTTCATAACGGAGTCATCGCCATGAAAAGCCGCTCCCCCGATGCGGAACCGAAAAGCCCGAAGGGAGTGCGCTCGACACCGTCCGCGAAGAAACCGTCGAGCTTCTACATGAAGCAGATGCGCGCGGGCCTGGCGGCCGCCGGTTATGTGAAACACGAAGCTTGGGTGCTTCCCGAGAACCGGGGCGTGCTCAAGCAAATGGAGCAACAGCTACGCCAACCGATTCTGGCTGGCTCATTCATGTCGGAGAATTACATGAGCGCAGGCAACAACTGGAACATCGATAGCCTCTACACCGCCTTCAAGGCGCTGGACGAGGTCGCTTCGCAGGAGATCACGCTGTCTCTGATCCAGAGCTCCGAACCCAGCCTCAAGCTGGAGATGAACGACTTCGGCGGCCTGCCGATTCACATCGCCATCGCCGGTGCGCAGATCATCGTCGACACCGTGCTGGTGGACATCGACTCGATCACCGACGTGCGCGCCTTCAACGACGCCGTGCTGCGCAGCCGGGAAATGTTCCCGCTGTCGTCCATCGGCATCGAGTCCATGCCCAACGGCCAGACCGTCTACAACATGTTCGGCGCCCTCAGCGCCGAGTCGAGCCTGACCAACGTGGTCACCGAGGTGAAGACCCTGGTCGACAACGTGCAGCGCGCCAGCGAAGCCTTCGCGCACTTCTTCAAGTAACCAACAGGGAAAATCCAATGACTCAGTCCATCTGGAGCAAGTTGTTCACCGCACTGCGCGGCGGCGCCAACGAAGTCGGCGAAGCGATCGTCGACCAGCAGGCCCTGCGCATCCTCGACCAGGAAATCCGCGATGCCGACAGCGCCCTGTCCAACGCCCGCCGCGAGCTGGTCACCATCATGGCCAAGCACAAGCTGTCCGCCGACCGCGTGAGCGAGTACGACGCCAAGATCAAGGACCTGGAAGCCAAGGCCGTGTCGGCCCTGAACGCCGGCCGCGAAGACCTGGCGCTGGAAGTGGCCGAAGCGATCTCGACCCTGACCAACGACCTCGACGCCGAGAAGAAGCAAAGCGACGAGTTCGGCACCTACGCCGAGAACATGCGCAAGGACATCAACAAGGCCGAGGCGCGGATCAAGAGCCTGCGCCAGCAAGTGGACATGGCCAAGGCCCGCGAAAGCGTGCAGAAGGCCCAGGTCAGCGCGTCCATCGCCAGCGGCGGCGCCAACGGCAAGCTGGAGACCGCCGTCGGCACGCTGAACCGTCTGCAGGCCAAGCAGCAACAGCGCGCCGCCGAGCTCAGCGCGGCGGACGAACTGGCCGATGCCTCGACCGGCAACGACCTGGACCGCAAGCTGCGCGAAGCCGGCATCACGCCGAACGAAGGCAGCGCCAACGCGATCCTTGAGCGCCTGAAGCAGAAGTCGGCCCAGTAAACCGCCTGCACCACCTGTGGGAGCGGGCTCGCTCCCACAGCGTTGCGCAAGATCCGGAACCGGCGGGAGCCCGCCTGCTGGCGATGGCGCCGGCGGAACCACCGCCTCAATCAGTCCCCCATCGGCAAATCCCTCTGCTCGTTCAGCCCGCAGCCCGGTACACTAGCCGCGTTTTTCGCTGACGATCACCTCCACCCGCCTCAAGGACAGTACCCATGGGATGGTTCAAAGACTTGCTGGGCACCAGCAACTGGCAGACGGCACCGCAAGCGTCCGGACCGTCAGACGGCCCGCTCGGCTTGGCGCAGGGCAAGGCAATCCGTTTCGACTCGACCCTGGGGCTTCTGCTCGACGGCAGCTCGTCGGTGCGGGTGCCCGACGCCCAGGCGATCTGGAGCGCCGGCTGGATCGACCTCGGCCAGTCGAACAAGCTGCACCGCTACTACCTGGACAACGAAGATTTCTGGCTGCAGGTCCACGTGACCGGCGACGACCAGATCGAATCGGTGACGCTGTTCAACTACGTCGACTACGTGACCGTCAACAGCGACGCGGAACTGCAGCGCCTGGCCGGCGCCCAGAGCCCCGTCGGCCTGCCGACCTACTCCCTCGACGGCGTGTCGTTCAGCCGTGAGTGGGGCACCGAACGCGGCCAGACCGAACTGGTGCCGCTGACCGAACACGTCGCCAACCCGGACGAAACCTACACCATCGAACACCACTCGATGCTCTACGCCCGGGAAACCGGCCTGACCGAGCGTCGCGAACTGCTGCTGTTCTCCGTCGAACAGGACGAAGAAGGCACCGTCAGCCTGAGCACCTCGCTGGGCATCTCGCTGTACACCACCGACCTGAGCACCGTTTAAAAGGAAGTTTGCCATGCTGGAAGCGCTGTCCGTTTCCCTGAACAAGACCGCACTGGTCGGTTTCGTCGTCTACCTGATCGGCGCCGTGCTGCTGTTCATGCTGTTTCAGTTCGTCTACACCCGCATCACCCCGCACAAGGAATTCGAGCTGATCCGCGCCGGCAACAGCGCGGCGGCCATCGCCCTGGCCGGCGCGATCATCGGTTTCGCCATCCCGGCCAGCAACGTCATCGCCTACTCGATCAACCTCCTGGATTTCGTCCTCTGGGCGGTGATCGCCGCTGCCGTTCAACTGCTGGCGTTCCTGGCCACCGGCCTGGTGCTCAAGGGCACGTCCCAGCGCATCGCCAACGGCGAAATCGCCTCCGGCATCTATGTCGCCGCCGTGGCGATCAGCGTGGGCATGCTCAACGCTGCGTGCATGACACCGTCCAACTGACCGGCAGGGAGCCTGTGATGAAACGAAGCAAGTACGTCCAGATGTCCCTGGCCGCCTCGGTGGCGCTGGCCATCTCCGGCCAGGCAGGTGCGGTGGAGCAACCGCGCAGCTTCCAGAGCGTGGAACAGTGCGTGGATGCCGACGTGGCGGCGGACATTTGCTCGGACGCGTACGTCGCGGCCCTGGCCGAACACCGGCGCATCGCCCCGGCCTACGACGACAAGGCCGCCTGCGACGCGGACTTCGCCGCCGACTGGTGTCAGAAGAATTCCGCCGGCCGGTTCGTGCCCAAGCTCGGCGGCTTCAAGGTGCCGCGCAACGGTGAAGCGGTGCAGGACCTGGATGCGATCGCCGATGCGCCGATGCCGGCCGGCGAAGCCCAGGCCGCCCAAACGACCCATGTCACCCACTCGTCCGGCGGCTCGGGCAACGGTTTCCTCACCGGCCTGCTGATCGGCAATGCCTTGAGCAACAGCCGTTCGACCTACAGCCCGCCGCCGGTCTACCGCGAACGCAACACGCGCCAGACCTATGACACCTCGACGCTGAACCGGCGGATCGAATCGGCGCCGGCCAGAAGCCGGCAGGACTACGACAGCGACTACCGCAAACCGGTCAACGTGGCCTCGGCCACCTCCCGCGGCGGCTTCGGCAGTCAGTCCAGCGCCCGCAGCGGGTGGGGCGGCTGGGGTCGCTCGAGCAGCTGACCATGGAAAAGATCCTGTGCGCCGAGCGCCCCGACTGGAAACAGACGGCCGAAAGCCTCGGCTTTCTGTTCCACACCATCGACGATGAGCCTTACTGGGACGAAAGCGCCTACTACCGCTTCACCCTGGCGCAGATCGAAAACGACCTTGAGGACCCGACCGCCGAACTGCACGAGATGTGCATGGATCTGGTGGATCGGGTGGTGCACAGCGAAGAACTGCTGGATCGCCTGAGCATTCCCGCACCGTACTACGACATGATCCGAACGTCCTGGCTGGAAGGTCATCCGCATCTGTACGGGCGCATGGACTTCTCCTACAGCGGCAACGGCCCGGCGAAACTGCTGGAACTCAACTACGACACCCCCACCAGCCTGTACGAGGCGGCGGCGTTCCAGTGGGGCTGGCTGGAACAGGGCATCGCGCGCGGGACGCTGCCGGCGCACGCCGACCAGTTCAACAGCATCGACACCCGGCTGCACGAGGCCTTCGCCCATCTGCGGCTGAAACGGCCATTCTATTTCGCCTCGATGAAAGGTTCGGTCGAGGACAAGGGCACCACGGATTACCTGCGCCTGATCGCGGAAAAGGCCGGCATCGAATCGCGCCACATCGACATCGAAGACATCGGCCTGAGCGCCGACGGCCGCTTCGTCGACCTGGAGGACCGCTGGATCCCCCACCTGTTCAAGCTGCACGCCTGGGAATTCATCTTCCACGAACCGTTCGGTGCGGCGATCGCCCAGTGCGACACACAGTTCTTCGAGCCGGCGTGGAAGGCCATCCTCTCCAACAAGGGCGTCTTGCCGTTGCTGTGGGAAATGCACAAGGGCCATCCCAACCTGCTGGCCGCCCACCTCGATCCGAACCCGGCCGCTGCGGTGCCCAAGGGCTGGGTGCGCAAGCCGTACTTCTCCCGGGAAGGCGCCAACATCGAACTGCAGACCGCTGAAGGCCTGACCGTCAAAGAGGACGGGCCCTACACCGATGCGCCGTTCATCCTGCAGGAACTCGCGCCTTTACCGAAGTTCGGCGACAGCTACACGCTGATCGGCTCCTGGGTGATCGGCGACCAGCCGGCGGGGATCGGCGTACGGGAAGACAACAGCCTGATCACCAAGGATTCGAGCCGGTTCCTGCCGCACCTGATCCTCGACTGAGCGGGCCTGCCATGTGGTGGTCTCATTGATGCCATCGCCAGCAGGCTGGCTCCCACACAGTGTTGTGGTGAACACAGATCGTGCATTCACCCCGAAACCCTGTGGGAGCCAGCCTGCTGGCGATGGCGACAGCCAAGGCACCGCCTCCCCCCAACGAAAAAGGCCCGTCGTGTTCAACGACGGGCCTTTTTCATTCAGCGCAGATGCAGCAGCGAATCAGAACGGAATGTCGTCATCGAAGCTGTCGAAGTCCGGAGCCGGCTGCGGTGCGGCCTGCTGCGGCGCCGGGCGCTGCTGCGGAGCCGACTGCTGAGGACGCGGAGCCTGCTGGCGCGGGGCCGACTGCTGGTAGTTGTTGCCGCCGCCCTGCTGGTAGTTGTTCTGGTCGCCCTGCTGCGGACGGCCACCCAGCAGCTGCATGGTGCCCTGCATGTCGACGATGATTTCGGTGGTGTAACGCTTGATGCCGTCCTTTTCCCACTCGCGGGTCTGCAGCTTGCCTTCGATGTAGACCTGCGAACCTTTGCGCAGATACTCGCCGGCGATCTCGGCGACCTTGCCGAACATCGACACGCGGTGCCACTCGGTGCGCTCGACCTTCTGGCCGGTCTGCTTGTCGGTCCACTGCTCGCTGGTCGCCAGACTCAGGTTGGTCACGGCGTTACCGTTGGGCAGGTAGCGTACTTCGGGATCCTGGCCGCAAGTGCCGACCAAGATGACTTTGTTAACCCCACGGGCCATAACGTTCTCCTAGGCTTCGCAAGCCGCCTCGGCCGGGTTGTTCACCAGGCGTTCGAGGGTGGTGCGATCCACTAATTCTTTATCCAGTTTGATGTAGACCGCCGCTTCGTCGGCGACGATCACTGCATCTGTTACCCCTACGAGGGCCTTGAGGCGCTCGACCAGACCCGCTTCGCGGATCGCCTCGGGCGACAACGGCAAGCGCAGGCTCGTCACGTAGGGTGGTTCGCGCATGGTAACAGCAAAGGCCAGCCAAAGTGCAGCGAGGCCGGCACATCCGAGGAAGACAACCGACAGACCGCCATGCTGGAACAGCCAGCCGCCGAGGATCCCGCCCAGGGCGGAACCCAGGAACTGGCTGGTGGAGTACACGCCCATGGCCGTGCCCTTGCCGCCCGCCGGCGACACCTTGCTGATCAGCGACGGCAAGGACGCCTCCAGCAGGTTGAACGCGGTGAAGAACACCACCGTGCCGATCACCAGCGCCCGCAGGCTGTCGCCG
Source organism: Pseudomonas sp. B7(2017) (assembly GCF_002112745.1). Classification (NCBI taxonomy): domain Bacteria; kingdom Pseudomonadati; phylum Pseudomonadota; class Gammaproteobacteria; order Pseudomonadales; family Pseudomonadaceae; genus Pseudomonas; species Pseudomonas sp. B7(2017). The sequence continues at coordinate 283,171 of NZ_NEIP01000006.1, forward strand.
AACTGCCAGAAGAATAGCTCAGTGAGCATCAGCGTCAGCACGGCGCCGAGCAAAACTCGTTTCATTTTGCGTCGCTTCTCGCCGTAGATGATGAACGGGATCATGGCGAAGAACGAGATCAGCAGCGCGGTGAGGTAGACCCACCAGTGCTGTTCCTTGGGCAGCCCGGCCTTTTCCACCAGGGCCAGGGGCAAGGCGACGAAGCTCGACATCAGCATCGCGTGCAGCACGAAGATGCCAAGGTCCAGGCGCAGCAGGTCCGGATGCTTGAGCGTCGGCAGCAGCGCCTGGCGGGCCACGCCGGACTCGCGGTGGCTCAACGGCCCGGTGGAGCGCGGCACCATGAACAGGATGATCGCGATGCCGACCAGCGCCATCGCGCCGGTGGCCAGGAACAGCCCGGACAGGCCGAACGCGCGGGTCAGCAGCGGCCCGACCACCATGGCCACGGCGAACGACAGGCCGATGGTCATGCCGATCATGGCCATGGCCTTGGTGCGGTGCTGTTCGCGGGTCAGGTCGGAGAGCAGCGCCATGACCGCCGCGGAAATCGCCCCGGCGCCCTGCAGGATCCGCCCGGCGATCACGCCCCAGATCGAATCGGCCTGGGCGGCCAGCACGCTGCCGAGGGCGAAGACCACCAGCCCCAGGTAGATCACCGGCCGGCGGCCGATGCGGTCGGAAATGATCCCGAACGGGATCTGGAAAAGCGCCTGGGTCAGACCGTAAGCGCCGATCGCCAGCCCGATCAGGGCCGGGGTCGCTCCCGCCAGGTCCATGCCATAGGTCGCCAGCACCGGCAGCACCATGAACATGCCGAGCATACGGAAGGCGAACACCAGGGCCAGACCGCTCGCCGCGCGGGTCTCGCTGCCACTCATGCGTTCGCTGTGGGGATCGTGCATGGAAAAACCTCGTGTGAACCGGCGGCGATTCTACCAGTCCCATCGATTGACGGGATATATCGCGACGCTATGACACGTGCAGATGAAATTCTCTTCATGCAAGGGAAAAATCCCTTCGCCCGATAGTGTGCATCCATCCAGTATTTAGCCTTATACTCCTGTGTTTTCGACGCCCGCCGAGCGAGGCCACTTTGGACAAGATCCTGATTCGTGGGGCCCGTACCCACAACCTGAAGAACATCGACCTGACCCTGCCGCGGGACAAGCTGATCGTCATCACCGGCCTGTCCGGATCCGGCAAGTCGTCCCTGGCCTTCGACACGCTGTACGCCGAAGGCCAGCGCCGCTATGTCGAGTCCCTGTCGGCCTACGCCCGGCAGTTCCTGTCGATGATGGAAAAACCCGACGTCGACACCATCGAAGGCCTGTCGCCGGCGATCTCCATCGAACAGAAGTCGACCTCGCACAACCCGCGCTCCACGGTCGGCACCATCACCGAAATCTACGACTACCTGCGCCTGCTCTACGCCCGTGTCGGCACGCCGCGCTGCCCGGACCACGACATCCCGCTGGAGGCGCAGACCGTCAGCCAGATGGTCGACCTGGTGCTGGGCGAGCCCGAAGGCAGCAAGCTGATGCTGCTGGCCCCGGTGATCCGCGAGCGCAAGGGCGAGCACCTGTCGGTGTTCGAAGAACTGCGCGCCCAGGGCTTCGTCCGGGCCCGGGTCAACGGCAAGCTCTTCGAGCTCGACGAGTTGCCGAAGCTGGACAAACAGAAGAAGCACACGATCGAGGTCGTGGTCGACCGCTTCAAGGTGCGCGCCGACCTGCAGCAGCGCCTGGCCGAGTCGTTCGAGACCGCACTGAAGCTGGCGGACGGCATCGCCCTGGTGGCGCCGATGGACGACGAACCGGGCGAGGAGATGATCTTCTCCGCGCGCTTCGCCTGCCCGGTCTGCGGCCACGCCATCAGCGAGCTGGAGCCGAAGCTGTTCTCCTTCAACAACCCGGCCGGCGCCTGCCCGACCTGCGACGGCCTGGGCGTGAAGCAGTTCTTCGACATCAAGCGCCTGGTCAACGGCGAACTGACCCTGGCCGAAGGCGCCATCCGCGGCTGGGACCGGCGCAACGTCTATTACTTCCAGATGCTGGGTTCCCTGGCGTCCCATTACGGGTTCAGCCTGGAGCAGCCGTTCAACCAGCTGTCCGCCGAGCACCAGAAGTACATCCTGCACGGCAGCGGCTCGCAGAACGTCGACTTCAAGTACCTCAACGACCGCGGCGACATCGTCAAGCGCTCGCACCCGTTCGAAGGCATCGTGCCGAACCTGGAGCGCCGCTACCGCGAGACCGAGTCGGCCAGCGTGCGCGAGGAGCTCGCCAAGTTCCTCAGCACCCAGGCTTGCCCGGATTGCCGCGGCACCCGCCTGCGCCGCGAAGCGCGGCACGTGTGGGTCGGCGAGAAGACCCTGCCGGCGGTGACCAACCTGCCGATCGGCGACGCCTGCGACTATTTCGGCGACCTGAAGATGACCGGCCGCCGCGGCGAGATCGCCGACAAGATCCTCAAGGAGATCCGCGAGCGCCTGCAGTTCCTGGTCAACGTCGGCCTCGACTACCTGTCGCTGGACCGCAGCGCCGACACCCTGTCCGGCGGCGAGGCCCAGCGGATCCGCCTGGCCAGCCAGATCGGCGCGGGCCTGGTCGGCGTCCTGTACATCCTCGACGAGCCGTCCATCGGCCTGCACCAGCGCGACAACGACCGGCTGCTGGGCACCCTCAAGCACCTGCGCGACATCGGCAACACGGTGATCGTGGTCGAGCACGACGAAGACGCGATCCGCCTGGCCGACTACGTGGTGGACATCGGCCCGGGCGCCGGCGTCCATGGCGGGCAGATCGTGGCCGAGGGTTCGCCGGACGAAGTCATGGCGCATCCGGAATCCCTGACCGGCAAGTACCTGTCGGGTCGGGTCAAGATCGAAGTGCCGGCCAAGCGCACGCCGCGCAACAAGAAGCAGGTGCTGTCGCTCAAGGGCGCCCGCGGCAACAACCTGCGCAACGTCGACCTGGAAATCCCGATCGGCCTGCTGACCTGCGTGACCGGCGTGTCCGGCTCGGGCAAATCGACGCTGATCAACAACACGCTGTTCCCGCTGAGCGCCACCGCGCTGAACGGCGCCACCACCCTGGAAGCGGCGCCGCACGACAGCATCAAGGGCCTGGATCACCTCGACAAGGTGGTCGACATCGACCAGAGCCCCATCGGCCGGACGCCGCGCTCCAACCCGGCGACCTACACCGGGCTGTTCACGCCGATCCGCGAACTGTTCGCCGGCGTCCCCGAGTCCCGCTCCCGGGGCTACGGGCCGGGGCGCTTCTCGTTCAACGTCAAGGGCGGGCGCTGCGAGGCCTGCCAGGGCGACGGCCTGATCAAGGTGGAGATGCACTTCCTGCCGGACATCTACGTGCCGTGCGACGTGTGCAAGAGCAAGCGCTACAACCGCGAGACCCTTGAGATCAAATACAAGGGCAAGAGCATCCACGAAACCCTCGAAATGACCATCGAGGAAGCGCGGGAGTTCTTCGACGCGGTGCCGGCCCTGGCGCGCAAGCTGCAGACGCTGATGGACGTGGGGCTGTCGTACATCAAGCTCGGACAGTCGGCGACGACCCTGTCCGGCGGCGAGGCGCAACGGGTCAAGCTGTCCCGCGAGCTGTCCAAGCGCGACACCGGCAAGACCCTGTACATCCTCGACGAGCCGACCACAGGCCTGCACTTCGCCGACATCCAGCAACTGCTCGACGTGCTCCATCGCCTGCGCGACCACGGCAACACCGTGGTGGTGATCGAGCACAACCTGGATGTGATCAAGACGGCCGACTGGCTGGTGGACCTGGGGCCGGAAGGCGGATCGAAGGGCGGACAGATCATCGCCACCGGCACGCCGGAAGAAGTCGCCGAGATGCCGCAGTCGCACACCGGCCACTACCTCAAACCGTTGCTGATCCGCGACCGGGCCTGATCCCCGGGCATGAAAAAGCCCCGGTCACCGTGAGGTGGCCGGGGCTTTTTTACATCGCAACCCTCAAGCGTGGGATTGCAGGTAGTTCTCGAGACCGATCAGCTTGATCAGGCCCAACTGCTTTTCGAGCCAGTAGGTGTGGTCTTCTTCGGTGTCGTTGAGCTGAACCCGCAGGATCTCGCGGCTGACGTAGTCCTTGTGCTGCTCGCAGAGTTCGATGCCTTTGCACAGCGCGGCGCGAACCTTGTACTCCAGGCGCAGATCCGCTTCGAGCATTTCCGGCACGGTGGTGCCGACATCCAGGTCATCCGGGCGCATGCGCGGCGTGCCTTCGAGCATCAGGATCCGGCGCATCAGCGCGTCTGCGTGACCGGCCTCTTCTTCCATCTCGTGGTTGATCCGTTCGTAGAGCTTGGTGAATCCCCAGTCCTCATACATCCGCGAGTGAACGAAATATTGGTCACGCGCGGCCAGTTCGCCGGTCAGCAACGTGTTGAGGTAATCGATAACGTCTGGGTGGCCTTGCATCGCCCTACATCTCCCTTCCTGAAAGTCTGTAGTTTGAACCAACCTGACTGGAAGGTCACCCGTTTCGCGCAATAAAAGCGAAGATATTCTTAGAAAACCAGCCTAAATAACGCAAAAACCGCCCTAATGAGGGCGGTTCTGCTTCTCGTTTAGACTTCGCTCAGCTGTACGTTGAGCAGCTTTGCGATCGCTTCTCCATACGCCGGGTCGGCCTTGAAGAAATGCTGCAGCTGGCGGTCGACGACATCGCTCGACACACCGGCCATTGCACCGGCGATGTTGCGGGTCAGCAACGCCTTCTGCTCGTCGCTCATCAGCCGGAACAGCGCACCGGCATGGCTGTAGTAGTCGGTGTCCTCACGGTGATCGTAGCGATCCGCAGCCCCACTAAGGACCAATGCCGGCTCCGCATAATGCGGTGCCTGCTTCGGCGACTCCACGTAGCTGTTCGGCTCGTAGTTGGGCGCAGCCCCGCCATTGCTGCCGAAGGCCATGGAACCGTCGCGCTGATAGGTGTTCACCGGGCTGCGCGGCGCATTCACCGGCAGTTGCTGGTGATTGGTGCCGACACGATAGCGGTGCGCATCGGCGTAGGCGAACACGCGACCTTGCAGCATGCGATCCGGCGACAGGCCGACGCCGGGCACCATGTTGCTTGGGCCGAACGCCGCCTGCTCGACCTCGGCGAAGTAGTTCAGCGGGTTGCGGTTGAGCTCGAGCTCGCCGACCTCGATCAACGGAAACTCCTTCTGCGACCAGGTCTTGGTCACATCGAACGGGTTCTCGTAATGCGCGGAGGCCTGGGCCTCGGTCATGATCTGAATGCACACGCGCCATTTCGGGAAATCACCGCGCTCGATGGCTTCGAACAGGTCACGCTGGGCGTAATCAGGATCGGTGCCGGCCAAACGGGCCGCGTCCGCCGGCGCCAGGTTCTTGATGCCTTGCAGGGTCTTGTAGTGCCACTTCACCCAATGACGCTCGCCGTTGGCATTGATCAAGCTGTAGGTGTGGCTGCCGAAACCGTGCATGTGACGGTATCCGTCAGGAATGCCGCGGTCGGAAAACAGGATCGTGACCTGGTGCAGCGCCTCCGGGGAATGCGACCAGAAATCCCACATGGCCTGTGCACTTTTCAGGTTGCTCTGCGGCAGGCGCTTTTGGGTGTGGATGAAGTCCGGGAACTTCAATGGGTCGCGAATGAAGAACACCGGCGTGTTGTTGCCGACGATGTCCCAGTTGCCTTCCTCGGTGTAGAACTTCAACGCGAAGCCGCGGGGATCGCGCTCGGTGTCCGCCGATCCGCGTTCACCGCCGACAGTGGAGAAGCGCAGGAATGTCGGGGTTTGCTTGCCGACCGCCGAGAACAGACTGGCCCGGGTGTACTGGGTGATGTCACGCGTGACCGTGAAGGTACCGTAAGCCCCCGAGCCTTTGGCGTGCACACGACGCTCCGGAATGTTTTCGCGGTTGAAGTGGGCAAGCTTCTCGATCAGATGAAAGTCATCCAACAGCAATGGGCCGCGCGGCCCGGCGGAACGGGAGTTCTGGTTGTCGGCGACAGGTGCGCCACTGGCGGTCGTAAGCGTCTTGCTCTGGCTCATGCGATCTTCTTCCTCTGTCAGTCTGGAACTGCCGGCTAATCGGCTTGGTGGGGAGTATTGACCATCACTTTGATAGCTACAAATTCATTAATTCGCAGGCATCAATAGATATTTGCAATTACAAATCCCACGCCATAGTGACAACGGAAAGCAGCCATTGGCTTGTACGCAAGACGCATTTCTTGCGGGCACAAAAAAACCGGGCACCAGGCCCGGTTTTCTTGTTTCAGACTGACGTCTTACTCAGCGGATACAGCTTCGCCGCCGACAGCGCGATCAACCAGCTCGACGTACGCCATAGGAGCGTTGTCGCCAGCGCGGAAACCGCACTTGAGGATGCGCAGGTAGCCACCCTCACGGGTAGCGTAACGCTTGCCCAGATCGTTGAAGAGCTTGCCGACGATCGCTTTCGAACGAGTACGGTCGAAAGCCAGACGACGGTTAGCAACGCTGTCTGTCTTGGCCAGAGTGATCAGCGGCTCGGCAACGCGGCGCAGTTCTTTGGCTTTTGGCAGAGTAGTTTTGATCAGCTCGTGCTCGAACAGCGACACCGCCATGTTCTGGAACATAGCCTTACGGTGGGAGCTGGTGCGGCTCAGGTGACGACCACTTTTACGATGACGCATGGTTCATTCCTTACCAAACACAACGTTCGGTGATTACGACGATCAGGCAGTCGCCTTGTCGTCCTTCTTAAGACTTGCAGGCGGCCAGTTGTCGAGGCGCATGCCGAGGGACAGACCGCGGGAGGCCAGAACGTCCTTGATTTCGGTCAAGGATTTCTTGCCCAGGTTCGGAGTCTTCAACAGCTCTACTTCGGTGCGCTGAATCAGGTCGCCGATGTAGTAGATGTTTTCCGCCTTAAGGCAGTTGGCCGAACGTACAGTCAGTTCCAGATCGTCAACCGGGCGAAGCAGGATCGGATCGATCTCGTCTTCCTGCTCGACAACCACTGGCTCACTGTCACCTTTGAGGTCGACGAACGCAGCCAACTGCTGTTGCAGGATGGTTGCAGCACGACGGATGGCCTCTTCAGGATCCAGGGTACCGTTGGTTTCCAGATCAATAACCAGCTTGTCCAGGTTGGTGCGCTGCTCGACACGGGCGTTTTCCACCACGTATGCGATACGGCGAACCGGGCTGAACGAAGAGTCGAGCTGCAAGCGACCGATGCTGCGGCTTTCGTCTTCATCGCTTTGACGCGAGTCGGCCGGCTCATAACCACGACCACGAGCTACGGTGAGCTTCATGTTCAGGGCGCCGTTGGACGCCAGGTTAGCGATTACGTGATCGGGGTTAACGATCTCGACATCATGATCCAGCTGAATATCGGCAGCGGTAACCACCCCCGAACCCTTCTTCGACAAGGTCAGCGTAACTTCGTCACGGCCATGCAGCTTGATAGCCAGACCTTTAAGGTTCAACAGGATTTCAATTACGTCTTCCTGTACACCTTCGATGGCGCTGTACTCGTGGAGCACACCGTCAATCTCGGCCTCGACTACTGCGCAGCCGGGCATTGAGGACAACAGGATGCGGCGCAGCGCGTTGCCCAGGGTGTGGCCAAAACCACGCTCGAGAGGCTCGAGGGTGATCTTGGCGCGGGTTGGACTGACAACCTGCACATCAATATGGCGGGGTGTCAGGAACTCATTTACCGAAATCTGCATGGATGCACCTATTTTCTAGCCCTTACTTGGAGTAGAGCTCGACAATCAGGCTTTCGTTGATGTCGGCGGACAGATCACTGCGAGCTGGAACGTTCTTGAAAACGCCCGACTTCTTCTCAGTGTCTACTTCTACCCACTCTACGCGGCCACGTTGAGCACACAGATCGAGAGCTTGGACAATGCGAAGTTGGTTTTTTGCTTTCTCGCGAACAGCGACCACGTCACCAGCACGAACCTGGTAGGACGGAACGTTTACGGTCTGACCGTTAACGCTGATCGACTTGTGCGATACCAGCTGACGGGATTCGGCACGGGTGGAGCCGAAGCCCATACGGTATACGACGTTGTCCAGACGGCATTCGAGCAGTTGCAGCAGGTTTTCACCGGTTGCACCTTTCTTGCCAGCGGCTTGCTTGTAGTAGCCGCTGAACTGACGCTCGAGAACGCCGTAGATACGACGAACCTTCTGCTTCTCACGCAGTTGGGTGCCGTAGTCGGACTGGCGACCGCGGCGCTGGCCGTGGATACCAGGTGCTGCTTCAATGTTGCACTTCGATTCGATCGCGCGCACGCCGCTCTTCAGGAAGAGATCGGTGCCTTCGCGACGAGCCAGTTTGCATTTTGGACCAATGTAACGAGCCATTCTTTACAATCTCCTGGATTACACGCGGCGCTTCTTCGGCGGACGGCACCCGTTGTGCGGGATTGGCGTCACGTCGGTGATGCTGGCGATCTTGTAGCCACAGCCGTTCAGAGCGCGGACTGCGGATTCACGACCTGGACCTGGGCCCTTGACGTTCACGTCGAGGTTTTTCAGGCCGTATTCCAGCGCAGCTTGACCAGCACGCTCAGCAGCTACTTGAGCCGCGAACGGGGTGGACTTGCGGGAACCGCGGAAACCCGAACCACCGGAGGTAGCCCAGGAAAGAGCGTTACCTTGACGGTCGGTGATGGTCACGATGGTGTTGTTAAAAGAGGCATGGATGTGGGCGATGCCATCAACCACTGTCTTTTTAACTTTTTTACGAGGACGAGCAGCAGGTTTTGCCATGATTAAATTCCTGTCGATTCGCTGGGGCGATTACTTGCGGATCGGCTTACGCGGACCTTTACGGGTACGCGCGTTGGTCTTGGTACGCTGACCGCGTACTGGCAGACCACGACGATGACGCAGACCGCGATAGCAACCGAGGTCCATCAAGCGCTTGATTTTCATGTTGATTTCGCGACGCAGGTCACCTTCGGTGGTGAACTTCGCGACTTCGCCACGCAGCTGTTCAATTTGCTCGTCGCTCAGATCCTTGATCTTTGCTGCTGGGTTTACCCCAGTCACCGCACAGATTTTCTGCGCGGTAGTGCGACCGACACCATAGATGTAGGTCAGCGAGATAACAGTATGCTTGTTATCTGGAATGTTAACGCCTGCAATACGGGCCATTCAGTGGGACTCCAATTGACAGCTACCTACGCCCCGGAAGCCAAGAAATAGGGCGCGAGATAATATCGCTGTAATAACAAATAATCAACCCGGCAGCACACTAGCTGCCGGGCTTGAAGCACGATCACACTCAGCCTTGGCGCTGCTTGTGACGCGGTTCCGCGCTGCAAATTACTCGAACAACACCTTCGCGGCGAATAATCTTGCAGTTACGGCACAGCTTTTTCACCGATGCACGAACTTTCATCACCAACTCCTCGAACCTTATGGGTACTCAGCGCAACATGCCGCTGCCGTAACCCTTCAGGTTGGCTTTCTTCATCAGGGATTCGTACTGGTGCGAAACGAGGTGCGATTGTACTTGGGACATAAAGTCCATCACAACCACGACCACGATCAGCAACGAGGTCCCGCCAAGGTAGAACGGAACGTTTGCCGCAACCACCAGGAACTGGGGCAGCAGGCACACGGCCGTCATGTAAAGAGCACCGAACATGGTCAAGCGAGTCAGAACGCCATCAATGTAGCGCGCAGACTGCTCACCTGGACGGATGCCCGGAATAAAGGCACCGGACTTCTTCAGGTTTTCCGCTACGTCTTTCGGATTGAACATCAACGCCGTATAGAAGAAGCAGAAGAAAATAATCCCTGCACTAAACAGCAGAATATTCAACGGCTGACCAGGAGCGATCGACTGCGAGATGTCCTGCAACCAGCCCATACCTTCAGACTGACCGAACCAGGCACCCAACGAAGCCGGAAACAGCAGAATGCTGCTTGCGAAAATAGCCGGAATGACACCGGCCATGTTCACTTTCAGCGGCAAGTGGCTGGTCTGCGCAGCAAAGACCTTGCGGCCCTGCTGACGCTTGGCGTAGTGAACGGCGATACGACGCTGACCACGCTCAATGAACACCACGAAACCGATAATCGCTACTGCCAGCAGACCGATGGCAACCAGGGCGAAAATGTTGATGTCACCCTGACGCGCAGACTCGAAAGACTGCCCGATCGCTCTCGGAAGACCGGCGACGATACCCGAAAAAATCAGCATCGAGATACCGTTGCCTACACCACGCTCAGTAATCTGCTCACCCAGCCACATCATGAACATCGCGCCAGCCACAAACGTGGATACCGCGACGAAATGGAAGCCGAAGTCACCAGTGAACGCAACGCCCTGCCCCGCCAGGCCAATGGACATGCCAATGGCCTGGACGAGAGCTAGGACGACGGTGCCGTAGCGGGTGTACTGGCTGATCTTGCGACGGCCAGCTTCACCTTCCTTCTTCAACTGCTCCAGCTGCGGGCTGACGGCGGTCATCAGCTGCATGATGATCGATGCCGAAATGTACGGCATGATCCCCAGTGCAAAGATGCTCATCCGCTCCAGCGCGCCGCCGGAAAACATGTTGAACAAGCTAAGAATGGTCCCCTCATTCTGTCGAAACAGGTCTGCGAGACGGTCCGGGTTGATACCTGGAACCGGGATGTGTGCGCCTATTCGGTAGACGATGATCGCCAGGAACAGAAAACGCAGACGAGCCCAGAGTTCAGACATACCGCCTTTGCCGAGCGCAGAGAGAGCACCTTGCTTAGCCATTTATTCCTCGAACTTGCCGCCAGCTGCTTCGATAGCCGCGCGCGCACCTTTGGTGGCGCCGATTCCCTTGCCGATAGTGACAGCGCGAGTCACTTCACCGGACAGCATGATTTTCACGCGCTGTACGTTGACGTTGATCACGTTGGCATCTTTCAGGGACTGCACGGTGACGATGTCGCCTTCCACTTTGGCCAGCTCGGACAGACGCACTTCTGCGCGGTCCATGGCTTTCAGGGAAACGAAACCGAACTTCGGCAGGCGACGGTGCAGCGGCTGTTGACCGCCTTCAAAGCCTGGAGCGATGGTGCCACCGGAACGGGAGGTCTGACCTTTGTGACCACGGCCACCAGTCTTACCCAAACCGCTACCGATACCACGGCCCGGACGATGCTTTTCGCGACGGGAACCCGGCGCTGGACTCAGATCATTGAGTTTCATCGATTAACCCTCGACACGCAGCATGTAGTAGGCCTTGTTGATCATCCCGCGATTCTCGGGAGTATCCTGGACTTCTACAGTGTGACCGATGCGACGCAGACCCAGACCCTTCACGCACAGTTTGTGGCTAGGGATGCGGCCGCTGGTGCTTTTGATCAGCGTTACTTTTACGGTAGCCATGATCAGACGATCTCCTCAACGCGCTTGCCACGCTTGGCGGCAATGGATTCAGGAGACTGCATGGCCTTCAGACCCTTGAAAGTGGCGTGAACCACGTTTACAGGGTTGGTCGAGCCGTAGCACTTGGCCAGAACGTTCTGAACGCCAGCAACTTCGAGAACGGCACGCATTGCGCCGCCAGCGATGATACCGGTACCTTCAGAAGCAGGCTGCATGTACACCTTCGACGCGCCGTGGGCGGACTTGGTGGCGTACTGCAGGGTGGTGCCGTTCAGATCAACCTGGATCATGTTGCGGCGAGCAGCTTCCATTGCCTTCTGGATCGCAGCAGGCACTTCACGCGACTTGCCACGGCCGAAGCCAACGCGACCCTTGCCATCACCCACCACGGTCAGCGCGGTAAAAGTGAAGATACGGCCGCCTTTAACGGTTTTGGCTACGCGGTTAACTTGAACCAGCTTCTCGATGTAGCCTTCGTCGCGCTTTTGGTCGTTATTTGACATAACTTAGAACTCCAGCCCAGCTTCACGAGCAGCATCAGCCAGCGCCTTAACGCGGCCGTGGTACTTGAAGCCAGAGCGGTCGAAAGCCACCTGCGAGACGCCCACGGCCTTAGCACGCGTAGCGACCAGCTGGCCAACCTTAGTGGCCGCGTCGATGTTGCCGGTGGCACCATCACGCAGTTCTTTATCCAAAGTCGAGGCGCTGGCCAGGACTTTGTTGCCGTCGGCCGAAATGACCTGGGCGTAGATGTGCTGCGAAGAGCGGAACACGCAGAGACGCACGACTTCGAGTTCGTGCATTTTCAGGCGTGCTTTGCGAGCGCGACGCAGTCGAGTAACTTTTTTGTCGGTCATTTGCTATGCCCTACTTCTTCTTGGCTTCTTTACGACGGACGACTTCGTCCGCGTAGCGCACACCTTTACCTTTGTAAGGCTCTGGTGGACGGAAGTCGCGGATCTCGGCGGCCACTTGACCTACCAGCTGCTTGTCGATGCCCTTGATCAGGATATCGGTCTGGCTAGGAGTCTCAGCAGTGATGCCTGCCGGCAGTTCGTAATCCACAGGGTGCGAGAAGCCAAGAGCCAGGTTCAGAACCTGACCTTTTGCTTGCGCCTTGTAACCAACACCGACCAGCTGGAGCTTGCGCTCGAAGCCTTGGCTTACGCCTTGGACCATGTTGTTTACCAACGCACGAGTGGTACCGGCCATTGCGCGGGTCTGTTGATCGCCATTGCGAGCAGCGAAACGCAGCTCACCGGCTTCTTCAACGATCTCAACGGACGAATGGACGTTCAGTTCGAGAGTGCCCTTGGCACCCTTCACCGAAAGCTGTTGGCCTACGAATTTGATTTCGACGCCGGCCGGCAGCTTAACGGGGTTCTTAGCGACGCGAGACATGCTTATCCCCCCTTAGAACACTGTGCAAAGAACTTCGCCGCCGACACCGGCAGCGCGCGCAGCACGATCAGTCATCACACCTTTGTTGGTGGAGACGATAGACACGCCGAGGCCGCCACGTACTTTTGGCAGATCTTCGACGGACTTGTACTGGCGCAGGCCTGGACGGCTGACGCGCTTGACTTCCTCGATGACCGGACGGCCCTCGAAGTACTTCAGCTCGATGGACAGCAGAGGTTTGGTTTCGCTGCTGATCTGATAACCCGCGATGTAACCTTCGTCCTTCAGGACTTTTGCTACAGCCACCTTCAGCGTGGAAGACGGCATGCTTACGACGGACTTTTCAGCCATCTGGGCATTACGGATTCGAGTTAGCATGTCCGCTAACGGGTCCTGCATACTCATGGGCTAGACGCTCCTAAAACAGAAAAATTAGCCTTGCGGCTACTACTTGTCGCCGAGAAACTCCGGGCACAAAAAACACGGGCTCAGGCGAGCCGGTCATTCTAGACACCCCCCGGAAATGAATCAAGCCCCAAAAGGGGCTTGACTCAAGTTCAAGACCACCGGCGGTCAGACTCTTTCGAGCGAACCACCGGGGTTTTGAAGGCGCTTACCAGCTGGCTTTCACCAGACCTGGCACATCACCACGCATGGCAGCTTCACGCAGCTTGTTACGGCCCAGGCCGAACTTGCGGTAAACGCCGTGCGGACGACCGGTCAGGCGGCAACGGTTACGCATGCGCGAGGCGCTTGCGTCACGTGGTTGCTTCTGCAGGGCTACGGTAGCTTCCCAACGCGCTTCTGGACTTGCGTTCAGATCGACGATGATAGCTTTCAGCGCTGCACGCTTGGCGGCGTACTTGGCAACGGTGAGCTGACGCTTCAGCTCACGGTTCTTCATGCTCTTCTTGGCCATTTTCCTACTCCAATCAGTTGCGGAACGGGAATTTGAAAGCACGCAGCAGAGCGCGGCCTTCGTCATCGTTCTTGGCAGTGGTGGTCAGGGTAATGTCCAGACCGCGCAGAGCATCGATCTTGTCGTAGTCGATTTCCGGGAAGATGATCTGCTCTTTCACGCCCATGCTGTAGTTGCCACGACCGTCAAAGGACTTGGCATTCAGGCCGCGGAAGTCGCGAACCCGAGGCAGGGAGATCGACAGCAGACGATCCAGGAACTCGTACATACGCTCACGGCGCAGGGTCACTTTGACACCGATCGGCCAACCTTCGCGGACTTTGAAGCCTGCGATGGATTTACGAGCGTGAGTCACAACGACTTTTTGGCCGGTGATCTTTTCCAGGTCAGCTACCGCGTGCTCAATGACTTTCTTGTCACCGATCGCTTCGCCCAGACCCATGTTCAGAGTGATTTTGGTAACGCGCGGAACTTCCATCACGTTCGAAAGCTTAAGTTCTTCCTTAAGTTTCGGTGCGATTTCCTTCCGGTAAATCTCTTGGAGTCGTGCCATGGTCTTCTACCTAGCAGTGTTCAAGCATCAACCGCTTTTTGGGTCGACTTGAAGACACGAATTTTCTTACCGTCTTCTACTTTGAAACCAACGCGGTCAGCCTTGTTGGTTTCGCCGTTGAAGATGGCGACGTTGGAAGCGTGCAGTGGCGCTTCTTTCTCGACGATACCGCCCTGTACGCCCGACATCGGGTTAGGCTTGGTATGACGCTTGACCAGGTTCAGACCACCGACAACCAGACGGTTGTCAGCGAGAACCTTCAGCACCTTACCGCGCTTACCTTTGTCTTTGCCGGCGATCACGATGATCTCGTCGTCACGACGAATCTTTTGCATGTCGGATCTCCTTACAGCACTTCTGGGGCGAGCGAGACGATCTTCATGAACTTCTCGGTACGAAGTTCACGGGTCACTGGCCCAAAGATACGGGTGCCGATCGGCTCTTGCTTGTTGTTCAGCAGAACAGCAGCGTTGCCATCAAAGCGGATAATGGAGCCATCAGCACGACGTACGCCGTGACGGGTACGGACTACGACAGCAGTCATTACCTGGCCTTTTTTCACTTTACCGCGAGGAATCGCTTCCTTCACGGTAACCTTGATGATGTCGCCAATGGCAGCGTAACGACGATGGGAGCCACCCAGCACCTTGATGCACATAACGCGGCGAGCGCCGCTGTTATCGGCCACATCGAGCATGGATTGAGTCTGAATCATATAATTTCTCCGACCCCTAGCCCTTAGACTTCCACAGCGCGTTCGAGAACATCAACCAGCGCCCAAGACTTGGTCTTGGCCATCGGACGAGTTTCACGAATAGTGACTTTGTCGCCGATGTGGCACTGATTGGTTTCGTCGTGCGCGTGCAGCTTAGTCGAACGCTTAACGTATTTACCGTAGATCGGGTGCTTAACGCGACGCTCGATCAGAACGGTGATGGTTTTGTCCATCTTGTCGCTGACAACACGGCCAGTCAGCGTACGGACAGTTTTTTCGGCTTCAGCCATGATCACTTACCTGCCTGCTGGTTGAGCACAGTTTTCACGCGAGCGATGTCACGCTTAACTTGCGAGAGCAGATGAGACTGCCCCAACTGGCCAGTTGCCTTCTGCATGCGCAGATTGAACTGGTCGCGCAGCAGGCCGAGCAGTTGCTCGTTCAGCTGCTGTGCGGATTTTTCACGAAGTTCATTCGCTTTCATCACATCACCGTCCGTTTAACAAAGGAGGTGGCGAGCGGCAGCTTTGCAGCAGCCAGGGCGAAAGCCTCACGCGCCAGCTCTTCAGAAACACCCTCGATTTCATACAGGACTTTGCCTGGCTGAATCTGGGCAACCCAGTATTCGACGTTACCCTTACCTTTACCCATCCGAACTTCGAGTGGTTTTTTGGAGATAGGCTTGTCCGGGAATACACGGATCCAGATCTTGCCGCCACGTTTTACGTGACGGGTCAGGGCACGACGTGCCGACTCGATCTGACGAGCGGTGAGACGACCACGAGCAACAGACTTCAGCGCGAACTCGCCGAAGCTGACTTTGCTACCGCGCAGTGCCAGACCACGGTTGTGGCCGGTCATCTGCTTGCGGAACTTCGTACGCTTTGGTTGCAACATTTGGCGTACCCCTTACTTAGCAGCTTTTTTACGAGGCGCTGGTGCTTGCGGCTTCAGCTCTTCCTGGCGACCACCAATCACTTCGCCTTTGAAGATCCAAACCTTTACACCGATCACACCGTAGGTGGTGTGAGCTTCGTAGTTGGCATAGTCGATGTCGGCACGCAGGGTGTGCAGAGGCACACGACCTTCGCGATACCATTCAGTACGTGCGATTTCAGCACCGCCGAGACGACCGCTCACTTGGATTTTGATGCCTTTGGCACCAATGCGCATGGCGTTCTGTACGGCGCGCTTCATGGCGCGACGGAACATCACACGACGCTCCAGCTGCTGAGCTACGCTCTGGGCAACCAGCATACCGTCGAGCTCCGGCTTGCGGATCTCTTCGATATTGATGTGCACAGGCACACCCATTTGCTTGGTCAGGTCCTGACGCAGTTTTTCAACATCTTCACCTTTCTTCCCGATAACGATACCTGGACGAGCGGTGTGGATGGTGATGCGTGCAGTTTGAGCCGGACGATGAATATCGATACGGCTTACGGACGCGCTTTTTAGTTTGTCTTGGAGGTACTCACGCACCTTCAGATCAGCGAACAGGTAGTCCGCATAAGTCCGACCGTCTGCGTACCAGACGGAGGTGTGCTCCTTGACGATTCCCAGGCGAATGCCAATGGGATGTACTTTCTGACCCATCTCTTCGACTCCGTTACTTGTCAGCAACCTTGACAGTGATATGGCAAGACCGCTTGACGATGCGATCAGCACGGCCTTTGGCACGCGGCATGATGCGCTTCAGCGAACGCCCTTCGTTGACGAACACGGTGCTGACCTTCAGGTCATCAACGTCTGCGCCTTCGTTATGCTCGGCGTTGGCTACGGCCGACTCCAGCACTTTCTTCATGATCTCGGCGGCTTTCTTACTGCTGAAAGCCAGCAGGTTGAGCGCATCGCCCACCTTCTTCCCGCGGATCTGGTCGGCGACCAAGCGGGCTTTCTGGGCGGAGATTCGAGCGCCCGACAACTTAGCGGCTACTTCCATTTCCTTACCCCTTAACGCTTGGCTTTCTTGTCTGCCACGTGCCCGCGATAGTTGCGGGTACCGGCGAACTCGCCCAGTTTGTGGCCGACCATGTCTTCGTTGACGAGAACTGGGACGTGCTGACGACCGTTGTGTACTGCGATGGTCAGACCGACCATTTGTGGCAGGATCATCGAACGACGCGACCAGGTCTTAACTGGTTTGCGATCGTTCTTTTCCGCCGCCACTTCGATCTTCTTCAGTAGGTGAAGATCAATAAATGGACCTTTTTTCAGAGAACGTGGCACTGTCGTATCCCTCTATTTACTTGCGACGACGGACGATCATTTTGTCGGTACGCTTATTACCACGAGTCTTCGCGCCCTTAGTCGGGAAGCCCCATGGCGATACCGGATGACGACCACCAGAGGTACGACCTTCACCACCACCATGTGGGTGGTCAACCGGGTTCATGGCAACACCACGAACGGTTGGGCGAACGCCACGCCAGCGTTTGGCACCGGCTTTACCCAGCGAACGCAGGCTGTGCTCGGAGTTCGAGACTTCGCCCAGGGTCGCACGGCATTCAGCCAGGACTTTACGCATTTCACCGGAACGCAGACGCAGGGTTACATAAACGCCTTCACGAGCGACCAGCTGAGCCGAAGCACCAGCGGAACGTGCGATCTGTGCGCCTTTACCTGGCTTCAGTTCGATGCCGTGT
This sequence comes from Pseudomonas sp. B7(2017), assembly GCF_002112745.1. NCBI lineage: Bacteria > Pseudomonadati > Pseudomonadota > Gammaproteobacteria > Pseudomonadales > Pseudomonadaceae > Pseudomonas > Pseudomonas sp. B7(2017). Next base: position 300,796 of record NZ_NEIP01000006.1, read on the forward strand.
ACGGTGCTACCAACTGGAATGTTGCGCAGCTGCAGAGCGTTGCCCGGCTTGATCGGTGCCAGGGCACCTGCGATCAGCTGGTCGCCAGCGCTCACGCCTTTAGGGGCGATGATGTAGCGACGCTCGCCATCTGCGTACAGCAGCAGGGCGATGTGAGCGGTACGGTTTGGATCGTATTCGATACGCTCGACAGTGGCAGCGATGCCATCTTTGTCGTTGCGACGGAAGTCGACCAGACGGTAATGCTGCTTATGACCACCACCAACGTGACGAGTGGTGATGCGGCCATTGTTGTTACGACCACCAGACTTCGATTTTTTCTCGAGCAGCGGTGCGTGAGGAGCGCCTTTGTGCAGCTCCTGGTTGACCACCTTGACCACAAAACGGCGGCCAGGGGAAGTCGGTTTGCATTTAACGATTGCCATGATGCACCCCTTCCTTACTCAGCACTGCTGCTGAAATCGAGATCTTGGCCTGGCTGAAGGGAGATAACTGCCTTCTTCCAGTCATTACGCTTGCCCAGACCGCGAGCGGTACGCTTGCTCTTACCCAGAACGTTCAGGGTAGTCACGCGTTCTACTTTCACGCTGAACAGGCTTTCGACGGCCTTCTTGATTTCCAGCTTGGTTGCGTCAGTGGCAACCTTGAAAACGAACTGGCCTTTCTTGTCTGCCAGAACCGTAGCCTTCTCGGAAACGTGCGGGCCAAGCAGAACTTTAAATACGCGTTCCTGGTTCATCCCAGCAGCTCCTCGAATTTCTTCACGGCCGACACGGTGATCAACACCTTGTCGTATGCGATCAGACTAACTGGATCGGAACCTTGCACGTCACGTACATCTACGTGCGGCAGGTTGCGAGCAGCCAGGTACAGGTTCTGGTCAACAGCGTCCGACACGATCAGAACGTCGGTCAGGCTCATGTTGTTCAGCTTACCCAGCAGATCTTTGGTTTTCGGAGTTTCAACAGCGAAATCCTGAACCACGACCAGACGATCAGTACGCACCAGCTCAGCAAGGATGGAACGCATTGCTGCGCGATACATCTTCTTGTTCAGCTTCTGGGAGTGATCTTGTGGACGAGCTGCGAAGGTGGTGCCGCCGCCGCGCCAGATTGGGCTACGGATAGTACCGGCACGAGCACGGCCAGTACCTTTCTGACGCCATGGGCGCTTGCCGCCACCGGAAACGTCGGAACGGGTCTTCTGCTGCTTGCTACCTTGACGGCCGCCAGCCATGTAGGCCACGACTGCTTGGTGAACCAGCGTCTCGTTGAACTCGCCGCCAAATGTCAGTTCGGAAACTTCGATCGCTTGAGCGTCATTTACATTTAATTGCATGTCAGCTTCCCCTTAACCGCGAGCCTTGGCTGCTGGACGTACAACCACGTTGCCGCCAGTAGCGCCAGGAACAGCGCCCTTGACCAACAACAGATTGCGTTCAGCGTCCACGCGCACTACTTCGAGGGACTGTACGGTCACGCGCTCAGCGCCCATATGACCGGACATTTTCTTGCCCTTGAATACACGACCAGGAGTCTGGCACTGGCCGATAGAGCCTGGGACGCGGTGGGATACGGAGTTACCGTGGGTGTTATCTTGCCCGCGGAAATTCCAGCGCTTGATCGTACCCTGGAAGCCTTTACCCTTGGACTGACCGGTCACGTCGACCAGTTGACCAGCGGCGAAGATTTCAGCGTTGATCAGGTCGCCGGCCTTGTATTCGCCTTCTTCAAGACGGAATTCCAGGACGGTACGACCGGCAGCAACGTTCGCCTTGGCGAAGTGGCCTGCCTGAGCAGCTGTTACGCGCGAAGCACGACGCTCGCCGACAGTGACTTGCACTGCCCGATAGCCATCGGTTTCTTCAGTTTTGAACTGGGTGACGCGATTCGGCTCGATCTCGATGACCGTGACCGGAATGGAGACACCTTCTTCGGTGAAAATACGGGTCATACCGCATTTACGACCGACTACACCAATAGTCATGTTGTAAACCTCATGAGTGTACGGGGCTTTCACCCGCTATGGCCGCCCATTTCAGAGCGTTACACGACCAAGACCAAGTCTTAGCCGAGGCTGATCTGCACTTCCACACCGGCCGCAAGATCCAGCTTCATAAGCGCGTCAACGGTTTTATCCGTTGGCTGGACGATGTCCAGTACACGCTTGTGAGTGCGGATTTCGTACTGGTCACGCGCGTCTTTGTTGACGTGCGGGGAAACCAGAACGGTAAACCGCTCTTTACGGGTAGGCAGTGGAATAGGACCACGCACTTGAGCACCAGTACGTTTCGCGGTTTCCACGATTTCCTGGGTTGATTGGTCGATCAGGCGATGGTCAAAAGCCTTCAACCTGATACGGATTTGCTGATTTTGCATTGGATTTCAGACTCCGGCTGCTATTCCCACCGGGCGCAATACGCCCGTTAAAAGGAGGCGCAATTCTATAGACGCCCCATATAGGTGTCAACCCAATAAAAAAGCCCCCGCTGAGCGGAGGCTTTTTCATTTCATCAAGCTGACTCTAAAAGAGACTTACTCGATGACTTTGGCTACGACGCCGGCGCCGACGGTACGACCGCCTTCACGGATAGCGAAGCGCAGACCGTCTTCCATTGCGATGGTCTTGATCAGGGTAACAGTCATCTGAATGTTGTCACCTGGCATTACCATTTCAACGCCTTCCGGCAGTTCGCAGTTACCGGTCACGTCAGTGGTACGGAAGTAGAACTGTGGACGGTAGCCTTTGAAGAACGGAGTGTGACGACCGCCTTCTTCCTTGCTCAGCACGTAGACTTCTGCGGTGAACTTGGTGTGCGGCTTGACCGAACCTGGCTTGACCAGAACCTGGCCACGCTCAACGTCGTCACGCTTGGTGCCGCGCAGCAGAACGCCGCAGTTCTCGCCAGCACGACCTTCGTCGAGCAGCTTGCGGAACATTTCAACGCCGGTGCAGGTAGTTTTCTGAGTGTCGCGCAGGCCGACGATCTCAACTTCTTCCTGGATGCGGACAACGCCACGCTCAACACGACCGGTCACAACAGTACCGCGACCCGAGATCGAGAACACGTCTTCGATCGGCATCAGGAACGGCTTGTCGATGGCACGCTCAGGCTCTGGGATGTAGCTGTCCAGAGTCTCAACCAGCTTCTTGACAGCGGTGGTGCCCATTTCGTTGTCGTCTTTGCCTTCCAGCGCCATACGGGCCGAACCAACGATGATCGGGGTGTCGTCGCCTGGGAAGTCGTAGGTGGACAGCAGGTCGCGAACTTCCATCTCAACCAGTTCCAGCAGCTCAGCGTCGTCTACCAGGTCAGCCTTGTTCAGGAAAACCACGATGTACGGAACGCCTACCTGACGGGACAGCAGGATGTGCTCACGGGTTTGCGGCATCGGACCATCGGCGGCCGAGCAAACCAGGATCGCGCCGTCCATCTGGGCAGCACCGGTGATCATGTTCTTGACGTAGTCGGCGTGACCTGGGCAGTCAACGTGCGCGTAGTGACGAATGTTCGAATCGTACTCTACGTGAGCGGTGTTGATGGTGATACCACGAGCCTTCTCTTCCGGGGCGCTGTCGATCTTGTCGAAGTCAACAACGGCCGAACCGAAAACCTCGGAGCAAACACGGGTCAGAGCAGCGGTCAGAGTGGTTTTACCGTGGTCAACGTGACCGATGGTGCCAACGTTGACGTGCGGTTTGCTACGTTCAAATTTTTCTTTAGCCACGACAATAAACTCCTAGCCTAAAGGGCTGAATCAGCCTTGTTTTTTAACGAGAGCTTCGACGATGTTCGACGGAGCTTCGGAGTATTTGGAGAATTCCATGGAGTAGCTCGCGCGACCCTGAGACATGGAACGGACGTCGGTCGCATAACCGAACATCTCACCCAGTGGAACTTCAGCACGGATTACCTTACCGGACACCGAGTCTTCCATACCCTGAATCAGACCACGACGACGGTTCAGGTCACCCATCACGTCACCCATGTAGTCTTCTGGGGTTACTACTTCAACCTTCATGATCGGCTCAAGCACAACACCGCCGCCCTTCTGGGCCAGCTGCTTGGTCGCCATGGAGGCCGCCACCTTGAACGCCATCTCGTTGGAGTCGACGTCGTGGTAGGAACCATCGAACACGGTAGCCTTCAGGCCGATCAGCGGATAGCCGGCAACGACGCCGTTCTTCATCTGCTCTTCGATACCCTTCTGGATAGCCGGGATGTATTCCTTCGGAACCACACCACCCACAACTTCGTTGGTGAAGACCAGGCCTTCGGTGATGTTGCCCTTCTCGTCAACGTCTGGCTCCGAGAAACGGATCCAGCAGTGACCGAATTGACCGCGACCGCCGGACTGACGAACGAACTTGCCTTCGATCTCGACGTTGCTCTTGCTGATCTTCTCGCGGTACGAAACCTGCGGCTTGCCGATGTTGGCCTCGACGTTGAACTCGCGCTTCATGCGGTCAACGAGGATGTCCAGGTGCAGCTCACCCATACCGGAGATGATGGTCTGGCCAGTCTCTTCGTCGGTCTTGACGCGGAACGACGGGTCTTCCTGAGCCAGCTTGCCCAGTGCGATGCCCATCTTTTCCTGGTCCTGCTTGGTTTTCGGCTCTACAGCCACCGAAATCACAGGCTCAGGGAAGTCCATACGCTCAAGGATCACTTGCTTCTCGAGATCGCACAGGGTGTCACCGGTGGTGACGTCCTTCATGCCGATCAGAGCGGCGATGTCGCCTGCGCGCACTTCCTTGATCTCTTCACGCTGGTTGGCGTGCATCTGCACCATACGACCAACGCGCTCTTTCTTGCCCTTGACCGAGTTGATGACGGAGTCACCGGAGGTCAGGAAGCCCGAGTAGACGCGGACGAAGGTCAGAGTGCCCACGAACGGGTCGGTGGCAATCTTGAACGCCAGGGCCGAGAACGGCTCGGCGTCGTCGGCGTGACGCTCGATCTTCGGAGCGTTTTCGTCTTCGACGTTGTCCGGGTGGATGCCCTGGATTGCAGGAATCTCGGTCGGAGCAGGCAGGAAGTCGATAACGGCGTCGAGAACCAGGGGAACGCCCTTGTTCTTGAACGAAGAACCGCAGACCGCAGGAACGATCTCGCTCGCCAGGGTACGGGCGCGCAGACCAGCCTTGATCTCTTCGACGGACAGGTCACCTTCTTCAAGGTACTTGTTCATCAGCTCTTCGTTGGCTTCGGCCGCAGCCTCGACCATGTTGTTGCGCCATTCGTTGGCCAGCTCAACCATATCGGCAGGAATCTCTTCCTCGCGATAGGTGGTGCCTTTGTCGTCTTCGTTCCAGTAGATAGCCTTCATCTTGATCAGGTCGACCTGACCCTGGAAGTTATCTTCTGCACCGATGGCCAGCTGAACCGGAACCGGGGTGTGGCCCAGACGGTTTTTGATCTGGCCGACAACGCGCAGGAAGTTCGCGCCGGCACGGTCCATCTTGTTCACGTAAACAACACGTGGAACGCCGTACTTGTTGGCTTGACGCCATACGGTTTCGGACTGAGGTTCAACACCGGAGGTGCCGCAGAAAACAACGACCGCGCCGTCGAGTACGCGCAGCGAACGTTCTACTTCAATGGTGAAGTCTACGTGGCCGGGGGTATCGATGACGTTTACGCGGTAGTTGTCGTACTGACCACGGGAACCTTTCCAGAAAGTGGTAACGGCAGCGGAGGTAATGGTGATACCCCGCTCCTGCTCCTGCACCATCCAGTCGGTGGTCGCGGCGCCGTCGTGCACCTCGCCCATCTTGTGGCTCAGACCTGTGTAGAACAGGATCCGCTCGGTAGTGGTAGTCTTGCCCGCGTCAACGTGGGCGCAAATACCAATGTTACGGTAGCGGTTGATTGCTGTAGTACGAGCCATAAAGCCCTCGCAAAATGAATGATGCTGATATTAGAAGCGGTAGTGCGAGAAAGCCTTGTTGGCTTCGGCCATACGGTGCACGTCTTCACGCTTCTTAACTGCTGCACCTTTACCTTCAGCAGCATCCAGCAGCTCGCCAGCCAAACGCAGGGCCATGGACTTCTCGCCACGCTTGCGGGCGAAGTCTACCAACCAGCGCATTGCCAGAGCGTTACGACGGGAAGGACGAACCTCGACCGGAACCTGGTAAGTAGCACCACCAACGCGGCGCGACTTCACTTCGACCAGCGGAGCGATGGCGTCGAGTGCTTTTTCGAAGAGTTCCAGGGGATCGGTGCCAGCCTTACGGGCCGCAACGGTTTCCAGGGCACCATAAACGATACGTTCGGCAACGGCTTTCTTGCCGCTTTCCATAACGTGGTTCATGAATTTGGCGAGGATTTGGCTTCCGTATTTCGGATCGTCCAGAATCTCACGCTTGGCTGCTACGCGACGTCTTGGCATTGATAAGCCCTCAAACGGTCTTCAGGTTAGCTCGGGACAGATCCTTCGGATGCGTGCCCGACCTTACTCTTATCGACTCAATAAAATGAATAACTGCAAAGCGGCCGATTACTTCGGACGCTTGGTACCGTACTTCGAACGACCCTGGTTACGGCCTTTAACGCCGGAAGTATCCAAGGAGCCGCGAACGGTGTGGTAGCGAACACCTGGCAAGTCTTTTACACGACCGCCACGGATCAGAACCACGCTGTGTTCTTGCAGGTTGTGGCCTTCACCGCCGATGTACGAGGAAACCTCGAAACCGTTGGTCAGACGCACACGGCATACTTTACGCAGTGCCGAGTTAGGTTTTTTCGGCGTAGTGGTGTACACGCGGGTGCACACGCCACGACGTTGCGGGCAGTTCTGCAGCGCAGGCACGTCGGATTTCTCGACGATACGCTTACGCGGCTGACGTACCAGCTGGTTGATAGTTGCCATCTACTAGCTCCACTGTTGTCTTGCGACGCTATTGTCTTGCAAGAAAAGCAAAATGGCGGGAACGGATTCCCGCCAAATTTAGGGGATCAAGAGTCTAAAGAGGATCTTGTCCCCAGTCAAGGCAAGGCCCCGGCCTCCCCGCCCATCGAAACTCGACAAAATGTCTCGATTCGATGAACGGAGCGGTCAGGGCCTTACGCTCATTTACCGCAGAACTCAGTTACCGCTCGAGTTCAGCGCTTCGGTCAGTGCAGCTTCCACTTCACTGGCGCTTACGCGCAACGGTTTGTCCGCATCACGGCGACGCTTGCGCTCGCTGTGGTAGGCCAGACCGGTACCAGCCGGGATCAGACGACCCACGACCACGTTTTCTTTCAGGCCGCGCAGGTAATCGCGCTTGCCGGTGACGGCCGCTTCGGTCAGCACTCGGGTGGTTTCCTGGAAGGAAGCCGCCGAGATGAACGATTCGGTCGACAACGACGCCTTGGTAATACCCAGCAGAACACGGGTGAACTTGGAGACGAACTTGTCTTCCGCGTTCAGACGCTCGTTCTCCACCAGCACCTGGGTCAGTTCCATCTGGTCGCCCTTGATGAAGCTGGAATCGCCCGACTCGGAGATCTCAACCTTGCGCAGCATCTGACGCAGGATGGTCTCGATGTGCTTGTCGTTGATCTTCACGCCTTGCAGACGGTAAACGTCCTGGATCTCGTTCACGATGTACTTGGCCAGCGCGCTCACACCCAGCAGACGCAGGATGTCGTGCGGATCGCTCGGGCCGTCGGAGATCACTTCGCCGCGGTTCACCTGTTCGCCTTCGAACACGTTCAGGTGACGCCACTTCGGAATCAGCTCCTCGTACGGATCGCTGCCGTCGTTCGGGGTGATGACCAGACGGCGCTTGCCCTTGGTCTCTTTACCGAACGCGATGGTGCCGCTGACTTCCGCCAGGATCGACGCCTCTTTCGGACGACGGGCTTCGAACAGGTCGGCAACACGCGGCAGACCACCGGTGATGTCACGGGTCTTCGAAGTCTCTTGCGGGATACGCGCGATAACGTCACCGATCGCGATCTTCGCACCGTCCGCAACACCGACCAGGGCGTTCGCCGGCAGGAAGTACTGAGCGATAACGTCAGTGCCTGGCAGCAACAGATCCTTGCCGTTGTCGTCGACCATCTTCACCGCAGGACGGATGTCCTTGCCGGCAGCCGGACGGTCTTTGACGTCGAGCACTTCAATGTTGGTCATACCGGTCAATTCGTCGGTCTGACGCTTGATCGTGATGCCCTCTTCCATGCCCACGTAGGTCACGTTACCTTTCATTTCGGTCACGATCGGGTGAGTGTGCGGATCCCACTTCGCCACGATGGCGCCAGCGTCGACCTTGTCACCTTCCTTGACCGAAAGCACCGCACCGTACGGCAGCTTGTAACGCTCGCGCTCACGACCGAAGTCGTCGGCGATCGCCAGCTCACCGGAACGGGACACGGCAACCAGGTTGCCGTCCACACGCTCAACGTGCTTCAGGTTGTGCAGACGGACGGTACCGCCGTTCTTCACCTGAACGCTGTCGGCAGCGGAAGTACGGCTTGCCGCACCACCGATGTGGAACGTACGCATCGTCAGCTGGGTACCCGGCTCACCGATGGACTGGGCAGCGATGACGCCGACCGCTTCACCGATGTTCACCTGGTGACCACGGGCCAGATCGCGGCCGTAGCACTTGGCGCAGATGCCGTAACGGGTTTCGCAGCTGATCGGCGAACGCACGACCACTTCGTCGATGCTGTTCAGCTCGATGAACTCGACCCACTTCTCGTCGACCAGGGTGCCGGCAGGAACGATGACGTCCTCGGTGCCCGGCTTGAACACGTCACGGGCAACCACACGGCCCAGTACGCGCTCACCCAACGGTTCAACAACGTCGCCGCCTTCAATGTGCGGCGTCATCAGCAGACCGTGTTCGGTGCCGCAGTCGATCTCGGTCACGACCAGATCCTGCGCCACGTCAACCAGACGACGGGTCAGGTAACCGGAGTTCGCTGTCTTCAACGCGGTATCCGCCAGACCTTTACGAGCACCGTGGGTCGAGATGAAGTACTGGAGTACGCTCAGACCTTCACGGAAGTTCGCGGTGATCGGCGTCTCGATGATGGAGCCGTCCGGCTTGGCCATCAGGCCACGCATACCGGCGAGCTGACGAATCTGTGCTGCGGAACCCCGCGCACCCGAGTCGGCCATCATGTACATCGAGTTGAACGATTCCTGCTCGACTTCGTCGCCGTGACGGTCGATGACTTTCTCTTTCGAGAGGTTGGCCATCATCGCCTTGGAGACTTCGTCGTTCGCTTTCGACCAAAGGTCGATCACTTTGTTGTACTTCTCGCCCTGGGTCACCAGGCCGGAGGCGTACTGGCTCTCGATCTCTTTCACTTCGTCGGTGGCGGCACCGATGATGCGGGCTTTCTCATCCGGGATAACGAAGTCGTTAACGCCGATGGAAACGCCGGAAATGGTCGAGTAGGCAAAACCGGTGTACATCAACTGGTCGGCGAAGATCACGGTCTCTTTCAGACCCACCACGCGATAGCACTGGTTGATCAGCTTGGAGATCGCCTTCTTCTTCATCGGCAGGTTGACGACGTCGAACGACAGGCCTTTCGGCACAACCTGGAACAGCAGCGCACGGCCGACGGTGGTGTCGACGATACGGGTGTTGTTCACGCTGTTGCCGTCACGGTCGTTCACGGTTTCGTTGATACGAACCTTGATCTTGGCGTGCAGCGCGGCTTCGCCGGCGCGGAACACGCGGTCGACTTCCTGCAGATCCGCGAACACACGACCTTCGCCCTTGGCGTTGATCGCTTCACGGGTCATGTAGTACAGACCCAGTACCACGTCCTGCGACGGAACGATGATCGGCTCACCGTTGGCTGGCGACAGGATGTTGTTGGTCGACATCATCAGCGCGCGCGCTTCCAGCTGGGCTTCCAGCGTCAGCGGCACGTGCACGGCCATTTGGTCACCGTCGAAGTCGGCGTTGTACGCGGCGCAGACCAGAGGGTGCAGCTGGATGGCCTTACCTTCGATCAGTACCGGTTCGAACGCCTGGATGCCCAGACGGTGAAGGGTCGGTGCACGGTTGAGCAGGACCGGGTGTTCGCGGATCACTTCAGCGAGAACGTCCCAAACCTCCGGCAGCTCGCGCTCGACCATTTTCTTGGCGGCTTTGATGGTGGTCGCCAGACCGCGCATTTCCAGCTTGCCGAAAATGAACGGTTTGAACAGCTCCAGAGCCATCTTCTTCGGCAGACCGCACTGGTGCAGGCGCAGGGTCGGACCTACGGTGATCACCGAACGGCCCGAGTAGTCAACGCGCTTACCGAGCAAGTTCTGACGGAAACGACCTTGCTTACCCTTGATCATGTCGGCCAGGGATTTCAGAGGACGCTTGTTCGAGCCGGTGATGGCGCGACCGCGACGGCCGTTGTCGAGCAGTGCATCGACAGCTTCCTGCAGCATGCGCTTTTCGTTGCGCACGATGATGTCCGGAGCGGACAGGTCGAGCAGGCGCTTCAGACGGTTGTTACGGTTGATCACCCGACGATACAGATCGTTGAGGTCGGAAGTCGCGAAGCGACCGCCGTCCAGCGGAACCAGCGGACGCAGGTCCGGCGGCAGAACCGGCAGAACGGTCAGCACCATCCACTCAGGCAGGTTGCCGGAGCCTTGGAAGGCTTCCATCAGCTTCAGGCGCTTGGACAGCTTCTTGATCTTGGTTTCGGAGTTGGTTTGCGGAATCTCTTCGCGCAGACGGCCAATCTCGTGTTCCAGGTCGATAGCGTGCAGCAGCTCGCGGACGGCTTCGGCACCCATGCGGGCGTCGAAATCGTCACCGAACTCTTCCAGCGCTTCGAAATACTGCTCGTCGTTCAGCAGCTGACCCTTTTCAAGGGTGGTCATGCCCGGGTCGATGACGACGTAGCTCTCGAAGTAGAGAACGCGCTCGATATCACGCAGGGTCATGTCCATCAGCAGGCCGATACGGGACGGCAGCGACTTCAGGAACCAGATGTGGGCAACCGGCGAAGCCAGTTCGATGTGCGCCATGCGCTCACGACGAACCTTGGCCAGCGCGACTTCAACGCCGCACTTCTCGCAGATCACACCACGATGCTTCAAGCGCTTGTACTTACCGCACAGGCACTCGTAATCCTTTACCGGGCCAAAGATCTTGGCGCAGAACAGGCCGTCACGCTCAGGCTTGAACGTACGGTAGTTGATGGTTTCCGGCTTTTTAACTTCACCGAACGACCACGAACGGATCATCTCAGGCGAGGCCAATCCGATGCGGATGGCGTCGAACTCTTCGACTTGACCCTGGTTTTTCAGCAAATTCAGTAGGTCTTTCAAGGCCTTTCCTCCTGGCGGAGCAGAGAGCGGGCAATCCTGCCCCGCTCTCGATCGCGTCACGTGTTATTCGGTTTCCAGATCGATATCGATGCCGAGGGAACGAATTTCCTTGATCAACACGTTGAAGGACTCGGGCATGCCCGGCTCCATACGGTGATCGCCGTCCACGATGTTCTTGTACATCTTGGTCCGGCCGTTCACATCGTCCGACTTCACTGTGAGCATTTCTTGCAGGGTGTAGGCAGCACCGTAAGCTTCCAGTGCCCAGACCTCCATCTCCCCGAAACGCTGACCACCGAACTGCGCCTTACCACCCAGCGGCTGCTGGGTAACCAGGCTGTACGAACCGGTAGAACGCGCGTGCATCTTGTCGTCTACCAAGTGGTTCAGTTTCAGCATGTACATGTAGCCAACGGTGACCGGGCGCTCGAACTTGTTGCCGGTACGCCCGTCGGTCAGCTGCATCTGGCCGCTTTCTGGCAGGTCCGCCAGTTTCAGCATGGCCTTGATCTCGCGTTCCTTGGCACCGTCGAACACCGGGGTGGCCATTGGTACGCCGCCACGCAGGTTCTTCGCCAGATCCAGGATCTCCTGATCGGAGAAGCTGTCGAGGTCTTCGTTGCGACCGCCGATCTGGTTGTAGATCTCGTCCAGGAAGGTACGCAGCTCAGCGACCTTGCGCTGCTCTTCGACCATCCGGTTGATCTTCTCGCCCAGGCCCTTGGCCGCGAGGCCCAGGTGGGTTTCGAGGATCTGACCGACGTTCATACGCGACGGTACGCCCAACGGGTTGAGGACGACGTCGACCGGGGTGCCGTTGGCATCGTGCGGCATGTCTTCAACCGGCATGATCACGGAGACCACACCCTTGTTACCGTGACGGCCGGCCATCTTGTCGCCAGGCTGGATGCGACGGCGGATAGCCAGGTACACCTTGACGATCTTCAGCACGCCCGGCGCCAGGTCGTCGCCCTGTTGCAGCTTGCGCTTCTTGTCTTCGAACTTATCGTCCAGCAGACGGCGACGGTCGACGATGTAGGCCTGAGCCTTCTCGAGCTGCTCGTTCAGAGCGTCTTCAGCCATGCGCAGTTTGAACCACTGACCATGCTCAAGACCGTCCAGCACTTCGTCGGTGATGTCCTGGCCTTTCTTCAGACCGGCACCGCCTTCGACCTTGTGACCGACCAGAGCGGCACGCAGACGCTCGAAGGTCGCGCCTTCAACGATGCGGAACTCTTCGTTCAGATCCTTGCGGATCTCGTCGAGCTGGCTCTTCTCGATCGACAGGGCACGGCTGTCACGCTCGACGCCATCACGGGTGAAGACCTGAACGTCGATGACGGTACCCTTGGTGCCGGTCGGCACGCGCAGGGAGGTGTCCTTAACGTCGCTGGCCTTCTCACCGAAGATCGCGCGCAGCAATTTCTCTTCCGGAGTCAGCTGGGTCTCGCCTTTCGGAGTGACCTTGCCGACCAGGATGTCGCCAGGGCCGACTTCGGCGCCGACATAGACGATACCGGCTTCGTCCAGCTTGTTCAGTGCGGCTTCACCCACGTTCGGGATGTCCGCAGTGATTTCCTCTGGGCCAAGCTTGGTGTCACGAGCCACGCAGGTCAGTTCCTGGATGTGGATCGTGGTGAAGCGGTCTTCCTGAACCACACGCTCGGACAGGCAGATGGAGTCTTCGAAGTTGAAGCCGTTCCACGCCATGAACGCGATGCGCATGTTCTGACCCAGCGCCAGTTCACCCATGTCGGTGGACGGGCCGTCGGCCATGATGTCGCCACGCTGAACCTTGTCACCCTTGCTCACCAGCGGACGCTGGTTGATGCAGGTGTTCTGGTTGGAGCGGGTGTACTTGGTCAGGTTGTAGATGTCGACACCGGCTTCACCGGTTTCGACTTCGTCATCGGCAACGCGAACCACGATACGGCTGGCATCGACGGAGTCGATCACGCCGCCGCGGCGGGCCACGACGCAAACGCCGGAGTCACGGGCAACGTTGCGTTCCATGCCGGTACCCACCAGCGGCTTGTCGGCACGCAGGGTCGGTACAGCCTGACGCTGCATGTTGGAACCCATCAACGCACGGTTGGCGTCGTCGTGCTCGAGGAACGGAATCAGCGACGCCGCGACCGAAACTACCTGCTTCGGCGAAACGTCCATCAAGGTGACGTCTTCCGGCGCCTTGACGGTGAATTCGTTCAGGTGACGTACGGCCACCAGTTCGTCGATCAGGACTTTCTGCTCGTTCATGGTCGCCGAAGCCTGCGCGATTACGTGATCGGCTTCTTCGATGGCGGACAGGAACACGATGTCGTCGGTGACCACACCCTCTTTCACCACGCGGTACGGGCTCTCGAGGAAGCCGTACTGGTTGGTGCGAGCGTAAGCAGCCAGGGAGTTGATCAGACCGATGTTCGGACCTTCCGGCGTTTCGATCGGGCAGACACGACCGTAGTGAGTCGGGTGTACGTCACGGACTTCGAAGCCTGCGCGCTCACGAGTCAGACCGCCCGGGCCGAGTGCGGACACACGACGCTTGTGGGTGATCTCGGAGAGCGGGTTGTTCTGGTCCATGAACTGCGACAGTTGGCTGGAACCGAAGAACTCCTTCACCGCCGCAGCCACTGGCTTGGCGTTGATCAGGTCTTGCGGCATCAGGCCTTCGCTTTCGGCCATCGACAGACGCTCTTTGACCGCACGCTCAACACGTACCAGGCCAACGCGGAACTGGTTCTCGGCCATTTCGCCGACGCAGCGAACGCGACGGTTACCCAGGTGGTCGATGTCGTCGACGATGCCTTTGCCGTTACGGATGTCGACCAGGGTCTTCAGGACCGCAACGATGTCTTCCTTGCACAGCACGCCCGAACCTTCGATCTCGGTGCGACCGATACGACGGTTGAACTTCATCCGGCCGACCGCAGACAGGTCATAGCGCTCAGGGCTGAAGAACAGGTTGTTGAACAGGGTCTCGGCAGCGTCTTTGGTCGGCGGCTCGCCCGGACGCATCATGCGATAGATCTCGACCAGCGCTTCCAGTTGGTTGCTGGTGGAGTCGATCTTCAGCGTGTCGGAGACGAACGGACCGCAGTCGATGTCGTTGGTGTACAGAGTCTCGATGCGAACGACGCCGGCCTTGGCGATCTTCACCAGGAGGTCGGTCGACAGTTCGGTGTTGCACTCTGCCAGGATCTCGCCGGTGGCCGGATGAACGATGGCCTTGGCGGTGGTGCGGCCCAGGACGTAGTCCAGCGGCACGTCCAGCTCTTTGATCCCGGCCTTTTCCAGCTGGTTGATGTGGCGGGCGGTAATACGACGGCCCTGCTCTACGATCACCTTGCCTTTGTCGTCCTGGATGTCGAGGACGGCGACTTCACCACGCAGGCGCTGAGGCACCAGCTCCAGGCTCAGGCCTTCGCTCTTCACATGGAATACGTTGGTGGTGTAGAACGCGTCGAGCACTTCTTCGGTGGTATAGCCGAGCGCGCGCAGCAGCACGGAAGCCGGCAGCTTGCGACGACGGTCGATACGCACGAATACGCAGTCTTTCGGGTCGAACTCGAAGTCCAACCACGAACCGCGGTAAGGAATGATGCGCGCGGAATACAGCAGTTTGCCGGAGCTGTGCGTTTTGCCACGGTCGTGGTCGAAGAACACGCCCGGGGAACGGTGCAGCTGGGAAACGATCACACGCTCGGTACCGTTGATCACGAAGGTACCGTTCTCAGTCATCAGGGGGATTTCACCCATGTAGACTTCTTGCTCTTTGATGTCCTTGATCGCTTTGTTCGACGATTCTTTGTCGAAAATGATCAGGCGCACTTTTACCCGCAAAGGTACGGCGAAAGTCACACCGCGCAATACGCATTCTTTGACATCAAATGCCGGCTCGCCCAAGCGATAGCCGACGTACTCCAGCGCAGCATTGCCGGAGTAGCTGATGATCGGGAAAACGGATTTGAAGGCCGCATGCAGGCCCACGTCGCGGAACTGATCTTTAGTCGCTCCCGCTTGCAAGAATTCACGATACGAATCCAGCTGGATGGCCAGGAGGTACGGCACATCCATGACGTCCGGCAACTTGCTAAAGTCCTTGCGGATACGTTTTTTCTCAGTATATGAGTAAGCCATCAGCGTTCCCCAGCTTGGTCACCTGCTTGTTTGGCCCCTCCCGGCGGGAGCAGCCAGAAAATCGTGCAAACCCCTTGGTTTGCGCCACCGCATCGGGTGGTGGATCCGCTATCGGCGCCGGCCTGGCCGGCTGCCAATAACGGAAAAAGGCCGGTGGCATAAGCCACCAGCCATCAGCCTTTCGCTTGACGCTCGGGCTGGAGGAGCAAAGTCGATGCTTACTTCAGCTCGACTTTAGCGCCTGCTTCTTCCAGCTTCTTCTTAGCGTCTTCAGCGGCTTCTTTCGAAACGCCTTCAGCTACAACCTGAGGAGCGCCGTCGACTTTCTCTTTGGCTTCTTTCAGGCCCAGACCGGTCAGTTCACGAACTGCCTTGATCACGTTCACTTTCTTGTCGCCGGCTTCAACCAGGACAACGTTGAACTCGGTTTGCTCTTCAACGGCAGCAGCAGCGCCAGCAGCTGGACCAGCGGCAACAGCGGCAGCAGCGGTAACGCCGAAGGTTTCTTCCATCGCTTTGATCAGCTCAACGATTTCCAGAACGGTTTTCTGGCCGATTGCTTCGATGATTTGTTCGTTAGTCAGAGACATGACTATGAATTCCTGTATTGGGGTGACAGCCTACGCGGCCATCAAATTAAACGTTTGATTTCGAAAGGATCTACGCCGCCTTAGGCAGCAGCAGCTTCTTTCTGGTCGCGCAGAGCTGCCAGGGTACGAGCCAGCTTGCTGGTAGCACCTTGGATAACGCTCATCAGCTGTGCGATAGCCTCGTCGCGAGTTGGCAGGGTTGCCAGCACGTCGATCTGGTTGGCGGCAAGGAACTTGCCGTCGAACGCAGCTGCCTTGATCTCGAACTTGTCCTGACCCTTGGCGAATTCCTTGAACAGACGAGCAGCAGCGCCCGGGTGTTCGTTGGAGAACGCGATCAGGGTCGGGCCAGCGAGCACGTCGTTGAGGACACTGAATTCAGTGTCGGCAACAGCGCGCTTGAGCAGGGTGTTACGTACGACACGTACGTATACGCCAGCTTCGCGAGCCTCTTTACGGAGTCCGGTCATTGCGCCTACAGTCACACCACGGGCATCAGCCACGACAGCGGACAGAGCGACTTTGGCAGCCTCGTTGACTTCAGCGACGATGGCCTTCTTGTCTTCGAGTTTAATTGCCACGGGTAAAACTCCTGCTTGTTACCGTTTCATCTGGCCGAAGCCGGATGTCGTTTTGGTGTCTGATTCGGTAAGGAACCGGGAGCACCATCTGCGTAGGCTTGAGGTTTAAGACTTGCGCCGCCTACGGTCTTGGATAGCCCCCGCCAGGCAGGGACCCCAATCTTCAAGTGGCGCGATCGCTCGCGCCGCTTATTGTCTTACGCGTCCAGCGAGCTTTGGTCGATGACCAGACCTGGGCCCATGGTGGTGCTCAGGGTAACGCGCTTGACGTAGATGCCTTTCGAGGAAGCCGGCTTGATACGCTTCAGGTCAGCGATCAGGGCTTCAACGTTTTCCTTCAGCTTGACGGCGTCGAAGCCGATCTTGCCAACGGAAGTGTGGATGATGCCGTTTTTGTCGGTGCGGTAGCGAACCTGACCAGCCTTGGCGTTCTTGACAGCGCCAGCAACGTCTGGAGTCACGGTACCGACTTTAGGGTTAGGCATCAGGCCGCGAGGACCGAGAACCTGACCCAGCTGACCCACAACGCGCATGGCATCCGGGGATGCGATCACTACGTCGTAGTTCAGGTCGCCGGCTTTCATTTCTGCAGCCAGATCGTCCATGCCTACGCGGTCAGCGCCGGCAGCCAGAGCGGCTTCAGCAGCCGGGCCCTGGGTGAACACAGCAACGCGAACGGTTTTGCCGGTGCCGTGCGGCAGCACGGTAGCGCTACGAACAACCTGGTCGGATTTACGTGGGTCTACGCCCAGGTTTACAGCAACGTCGAACGACTCGCTGAACTTGACAGTCGACAGCTCGGCCAGCAGAGCGGCGGCGTCTACAATGTTGTAGGCCTTGCCTGCTTCGATTTTGCCGGCGATAGCCTTTTGACGCTTGGTCAGCTTAGCCATTACACACCCTCCACGTTAAGGCCCATGCTACGAGCAGAACCGGCGATAGTACGCACGGCTGCATCCATATCAGCTGCAGTCAGATCCGCGTTTTTGGTTTTCGCGATCTCTTCCAGCTGAGCACGGGTAACAGTGCCAACCTTAACGGTGTTCGGACGAGCGGAGCCGCTGGTCAGACCGGCCGCCTTCTTCAGCAGAACCGAAGCAGGGGTGGATTTGGTTTCGAAAGTGAAGCTACGGTCGCTGTAGACAGTGATGATCACTGGAGTCGGCAGACCTGGCTCAAGACCCTGGGTACGGGCGTTGAAAGCCTTGCAGAACTCCATGATGTTCACGCCGTGCTGACCCAGAGCTGGGCCGACGGGTGGGCTTGGGTTAGCCTGAGCGGCCTTCACTTGCAGCTTGATGTAAGCGGTAATCTTCTTGGCCATGAGGCACTCCAATTACGGGTTCGAACGCCTCGAAAGGCTCCCCGGTTACTTGCGCGTTTATCCCAGTGACGACAAAACCCCACAGCCTACGGCTGCGGGGTTGGGATGCTTGCCCAGTCAGACCTTCTCGACCTGACTGAACTCCAGCTCCACCGGAGTAGAGCGTCCGAAAATGAGCACCGCGACCTGGATCCGGCTCTTTTCGTAGTTAACTTCTTCAACAACGCCGTTGAAATCAGCGAAAGGACCGTCATTGACACGAACAGTCTCGCCCGGCTCGAACAGAGTCTTCGGCTTAGGCTTGTCGCTGCCGTCGGCAACACGACGCAGAATGGCTTCCGCCTCTTTGTCAGTGATTGGCGCAGGCTTGTCGGCAGTACCACCGATAAAACCCATCACCCGAGGAGTATCCTTGACCAAGTGCCAAGTACCCTCATTCATATCCATTTGAACCAGCACATAGCCTGGGAAGAACTTACGCTCGCTTTTGCGCTTCTGGCCGTTACGCATTTCAACCACTTCTTCAGTGGGAACCAGAATTTCGCCGAAGCCATCTTCCATGCCAGCCAGCTTCACACGCTCGATCAAGGAGCGCATTACATGCTTCTCGTAACCCGAGTAAGCATGCACAACGTACCAACGCTTAGCCACGGGACACCCTTAGCCTACAATCAGGGAAACAAGCCAACCGAGGAGGGAATCAAGCCCCCACAGCAGCAACGCCATAACCAGGACAACAGCTACGACAATCAGCGTAGTCTGCGTGGTTTCCTGACGAGTTGGCCATACGACTTTACGAATCTCGGTACGAGCTTCCTTTGCCAGCGCGAAGAACGACTTGCCTTTTGCAGTTTGCAGACCCACATAGGCAGCAACAGCAGCGATGGCAAGCAGAGCAAGCACGCGGTACAGGATCGGCGAAGCGGAGAAATAATGATTGCCGACAACACCAACAACCACCAAGGCAACCACTACAAGCCACTTGATCAGATCAAAGCGAGAGCTTTGGGCTTCAGCTTTAGGAGTCATCTGTGAAGATCCTGTGAAAAGAAAGCCAGACACACCGAGTGAATCTGGCAGGTCAGGAGGGAATCGAACCCCCAACCTACGGTTTTGGAGACCGTCGCTCTGCCAATTGAGCTACTGACCTAAAACAAAATCAGGCCGACCATTATGCCGGCCCGAAAAAGACATTACAACCGTTTACTCGATAACTTTAGCTACGACGCCGGCGCCGACGGTACGACCGCCTTCACGGATAGCGAAGCGCAGACCGTCTTCCATTGCGATGGTCTTGATCAGGGTAACAGTCATCTGAATGTTGTCACCCGGCATTACCATTTCAACGCCTTCCGGCAGTTCGCAGTTACCGGTCACGTCAGTGGTACGGAAGTAGAACTGTGGACGGTAGCCTTTAAAGAACGGAGTGTGACGACCGCCTTCTTCCTTGCTCAGCACGTAGACTTCTGCGGTGAACTTGGTGTGCGGCTTGACCGAACCTGGCTTGACCAGAACCTGGCCACGCTCAACGTCGTCACGCTTGGTGCCGCGCAGCAGAACGCCGCAGTTCTCGCCAGCACGACCTTCGTCGAGCAGCTTGCGGAACATTTCAACGCCGGTGCAGGTAGTTTTCTGAGTGTCGCGCAGGCCGACGATCTCAACTTCTTCCTGGATGCGGACAACGCCACGCTCAACACGACCGGTCACAACGGTACCACGACCCGAGATCGAGAACACGTCTTCGATCGGCATCAGGAACGGCTTGTCGATGGCACGCTCAGGCTCTGGGATGTAGCTGTCCAGAGTCTCAACCAGCTTCTTGACAGCGGTGGTGCCCATTTCGTTGTCGTCTTTGCCTTCCAGCGCCATACGGGCCGAACCAACGATGATCGGGGTGTCGTCGCCTGGGAAGTCGTAGGTGGACAGCAGGTCGCGAACTTCCATCTCAACCAGTTCCAGCAGCTCAGCGTCGTCTACCAGGTCAGCCTTGTTCAGGAAAACCACGATGTACGGAACGCCTACCTGACGGGACAGCAGGATGTGCTCACGGGTTTGCGGCATCGGACCATCGGCGGCCGAGCAAACCAGGATCGCGCCATCCATCTGGGCAGCACCGGTGATCATGTTCTTGACGTAGTCGGCGTGACCCGGGCAATCAACGTGCGCGTAGTGACGAATGTTCGAATCGTACTCTACGTGCGCAGTGTTGATGGTGATACCACGAGCCTTCTCTTCCGGGGCGCTGTCGATCTTGTCGAAGTCAACAACAGCCGAACCGAAAACCTCGGAGCAAACGCGAGTCAACGCAGCGGTCAGAGTGGTTTTACCGTGGTCAACGTGACCAATGGTACCGACGTTGACGTGCGGCTTACTACGTTCGAACTTTTCCTTAGCCATCGAAATCACCCTAGGAGTAGAATTAAGCGAACTACGCAGACCATTAAAACAAAGGCAGATATTTTCATATCTGCCTTGTCATATGGAGCTCTTGAGCGGATTTGAACCGCTGACCTCACCCTTACCAAGGGTGTGCTCTACCAACTGAGCTACAAGAGCGTAACACTTTGCACAACCTGCAAACTTGGAGCGGGTAGCGGGAATCGAACCCGCATCATCAGCTTGGAAGGCTGAGGTTCTACCACTAAACTATACCCGCGGAGCTTGCAGCTCACGCTAAAATCTGGTGGAGGGGGAAGGATTCGAACCTTCGAAGTCGTAGACGTCAGATTTACAGTCTGATCCCTTTGGCCGCTCGGGAACCCCTCCTAAGCGAGCCGGCATTCTATACTATGCCAGCCTTCTGTCAAGCATTTTCTCATTTAAAATCTTGAGGTTAGCTGCTTTGACATCACCCCACTTCTTCAACCTCTTCAGGTCTTCGCTGTGGAGCGGGCGCCATTCTATGCAAACTATTCGGAGGGCGCAACCCCCTCACACATCATTATTTTATGTTTTAACTCATTGAATTCCTTGGAAAGGTTTTGCAGCTGCCCTTCGTCCAGCAAACCCTGGCTTTCAGCTGGGATACGGAACCAATAGGCAGCCTCGGAGGACTCTTTCTGGAGCTGCTGGGCCTTGATGCCCAACTCACCTAGACGCCGACCGAGAAGCTGTGCCTCTTCAGACCTGCCAACGACACCCACGTACAGGCACTCACCATTGGCCGACGTGACATTCTTTTTCTCGCGAGAGACACCCTTGGCCTCGCTGAGCAAACGGATATCCTGCTGCGCCCCTCGATAGAGGCTCAGAGTCGTGACGTCCTTTGCGCGCAAAGGTGCTTCCTGCTGATGCCAGACGTAATAAAACACATTGAGAACCAAAAGCAGCAGGAACAACCAACGCATACGTACCTCAGGAAAAAGGACAGGCCATCGCCAAGCCCACGAACACCAAATCGGGAACGACCTTTGCCTCCGGCACTACTCCCGATACTAGGCCAGCATCGCCCCCCGTCACAAATACCGTGAAGTCTTCCCCCCAGTAGGCGCGGGCCAGCTCGATCTGAGTCAATACAAACCCCCTCAGCATCAATGAGCAACCGCGCTCCACCGCCTCCACCGTGCTGCGCCCCGGCGCATGGCTGACCAATGCGCGCTCGGCCGCCTGATCTCCATAACGAATCTTTCGGGTGTGAGTCCTCAACTGGTTGCGCATGAGCGGCATGCCGGGACAAATGAAGCCCCCCAAGTGTTCACCGTCCGCCGCAACGAAGTCGGCGGTCACCGCTGTACCGAAATCGAGCACCAGACATGCGCCCGAGGCCAGGCGAAAGCCTCCAAGCATCGCTAACCAACGGTCGAGCCCCAGACGCTCATAGTCTTCATATCCATTTCTGACTCCGGACATTTCACGCGCCGGCGCCGCGCACACAACAGGCAAACGGAAATCACGCTCCAGAAGCTTGATGAGATCGCTCGTCTCCTCCGCGGTTCTGACGCTAACCAGGCGGCACCGCTGCAGCGAAATACCATCCAGCTCGCGCAAAGCGTCGAGCAGCGCCTGGTCAGAGTCGACAACCCCCTCCTGGATCACCGCGTCGGCCTGGACGGACAACACTCGCCACTTTATAAAGCTGTTACCGCAATCGAGCTCAAGAATCATCACGCAACCTCAAACTGAGCTCACCACCGCTATAAGTCTTTTCCACACCATCCACCTTCAGACGCAATGCACCATGACTGTCAATGCCAAGTGCCACGCCGTCCGTTCGATTGACGCCGGCAGTGAGAGAAACCGGCTGATCCTGCCACAGGTGATTGCTTTCCCACTCTGCCTGGAGCACAGAGAACCCTTCAACCTGATGACGCCGCAGATAAGCCTGAAGCTGATGGCTCAACTCAACCACAAGCAGGTTCCGGTCATGGCTTTTGCCTGACTCAAGCCGCATGGACGTCCATTGCTGATCCACCTCGTTCGTGGCCTGCATATTGACGTTGATACCGATGCCTAGCACTACATGGCAGACATCAGCCGGATCACCGACAATTTCGAGCAAGATGCCGGCAATTTTCTTTCGTCCAACCAGGACGTCATTAGGCCACTTCAACCCCAATCCAGGCACACCCAGCTTGCGCAAGGCCTGCAGAACCGCCAAGCCCACAACAAGACTCAGCCCCTCCAGCTGACGCATGCCGCCATCAATGCGCAAGACGAGGCTGTAATAGAGATTTTCGGCAAACGGACTCACCCACTTGCGACCACGGCGACCGCGGCCCGCCAGTTGCCGCTCGGCCAGCACCAAAAATGGCGCAGGCCGCCCCTCGTCAATCGCACGCAATGCTTGCGCGTTGGTCGAGTCAGTTGAGTCAAGGATGAAAGACGGCCAGTCCTTTAGCTCCTCCGCTATCTTGTGAGGATCAAGCAACGTCAAGGGAGCCGCCAATTGATAGCCCCGCCCCCGGACTTTATGAATGGACAGCCCAAGCTCGCTCTCCAGATGCTGGAGCTGCTTCCATACGGCACTTCGGCTGATGCCTAGTGCGGCTCCCAGGGCCTGACCGGAATGGAACTGGCCATCCTTCAGGAGATTCAACAACGTCAGCATGCGGATCTCGCCTCGTAATGAGGCCCGAATGATAGCCATGCCCTGCACCGTTGCATAGAAACTCGACGTAGGAACTTTCCTGCGGGCAAAACAAAACCCCAACCGCTTTCGCAGTTGGGGTTTCGGAATTTAATCTTGACGATGACCTACTCTCACATGGGGAAACCCCACACTACCATCGGCGATGCATCGTTTCACTTCTGAGTTCGGGATGGGATCAGGTGGTTCCA
>NZ_NEIP01000007.1:0-299941 GCF_002112745.1 Pseudomonas sp. B7(2017)
GTCGAGGGGACGGTCGGCGGCGTGGTGGAGTTTTTGCGAGTCGGTGGATGCGTAGGGGGGGGTGATGGGGGCGGGAGGTGGGTTGGGGGTGGGTTTGAACATGGTGAAGCTCCTTGATTGATGGAGCCGCCACGATTCGCTGCGAAACGAAGTGAGGTGGCAGCTGTACGCAGGTTCGCAGACCGGGAATCAAGGAACCCGGCATACCCGAGGGTATCCCGCGCACAGCCACCATAATGCAGCGCTGCCATCTACACCGATGGCAGCGGAACAGAACGCTGTGCGTCTTGATTGAGCCAGGCTGCGAAACCCGATCACTGATTTTTCAGTGACAGGCAAACGATAAAACCCGCCCCCAAGGCGTACAAGCCGGCGGATTCTGGCGTAGCTGTAGGCAATGGCGCAAGGTAGTGAAGGGGGATGGAATTCTTTCTAAACTTGTTTAAACAGCATTTTCTGAGTATTGAAAAGATTCTGTGATATCCATGAATGAAAACGGGACGGCAAAATAAATCCGTCCCGTTTTTTGATAGCGCGCCTGACTAGCTCGACTTGATCATCGCATCAAGGCTTAGTTTCATTATTCAATATCACGAACCGCGCAGTGTTGCCTGGCTCATTCATCCTCCGGCAAAAACGGTGAATGGAGCCCATACGCAGCAGTCATTGACACCAAAATCAAATTCGAAAAAGCGATTGAAGCCATGCACCGTCTGGTGCATCCTTTCGCCCCGAAAATTTACATGGACGTAAATAGTTAATGCACTCATCCCCAAGCACCGTGCCGCCCCCCAGCAGCTGCACGCTGCCCCCAGCTGTTCACCCAAGCGGCTTGAAGACTTCGCTTCGCCTTTACGGGGTGGTTCGTATCTTGGGAAGCAGCGACATCCCAGCCCGCGCACCGGTCGAAATTCTTTGCACACCCTGCGGCAATGGTAATGCCATACAAGCATTCGTATCGCGATTGGACGCCGAATTGGTCGCCCGCTCAATGCCAACCAGCGGCTACCGTGCCATCCCTTTGGCGCAATTCGACCCCACTGATGTCATCCACGCCCACCAAGGATGGCTCAGCGTCTTTCTATGCTGCGGGCTCAGCTCACAGCGTGGCTCCCTGTGCCTAGCAAATGGTCGTTTGCCCAGCCTTGGCTGGTTTGTCCATGCCCAGACCGGCCCGTGGGCACCTGGGCGATTCCTGCATTGGGGTGAGGAAGTCGCGCAGACACTGCTTGATGCCTACCGCAGTGTTGGCATGCCCAATTACAACTCCTGGCTCAACCAGCTTGATGATTATTCCAGTCACTCCATGGATGGCTGCACTGAACTCGCCTGGCAAGCACTCAAGGCCTGCAGTGCGCCCCAAGAAAGCTACCGAGCCATGTACAACCCCATGGATGAATGCTGGCGATTTTCAGACGCCCCCATTGACCTCCACTACCCCCTTTGAATACCTGAAAAGGACGTTCCCATGAGTGGCAAACCTGCTGCGCGCATTACCGATCCCACTGCGTGCCCAGTTTTGGGTCACGGCACCAATTCGCTGGTAACCGGCTCATCAGATGTGTTCTTCGAAGGCTTGGGCGCTGCCCGCCTAAACGACACCTCAGCGTGCGGAAGCCCGATTACCGGCAGTGTCTCTTCAACCGTATTAATCAATGGCTTCAATGCCGCCACCGTCGGCAGCGTTGGCGCTCATGGCAATACGGTGACGGCAGGCGCGAGCACTATCATTATCGGTGACACCTTCGTGCCTGCGCCCTTCAGTGGACTATCGTCGATGCCGGTGCACTTCAGCGACAAGATAAAGCTGGTCGACGAATCTACGGGTGAGCCTATTCCTAACCATGCCTACGGTATTCAGCGCGCCAATGGCAGCATTGAACATGGAGTCAGTGATGCGCAGGGCTATACCCATGTGGTGAGTTCGCATCTGGCTGAAAGCATCAAGTTATTTTTGGAAGATTAAGAACATGGAAGCAGAGAAAATCATTTTACCCAGTGGTAACTCAGCAAGTCTGGCGGCAACGCACACACTGACGCCGGTGAATAACTCACAAATAAAGGCCGTGCCTGTATCCACCCCCAAACCCATTATTTTTTACATTGGTGGTGCTGGAGACCAAGAAAGCTATTACTTCCAAGGTGCATTTCACAACATTGATGATGTCGACTTGCTAATGTCAAAAAGGATGGAAAACGCACAGCTTTCCGAAAAATACACAAAATACGTCTGGGGATATAACGAGGCTCGTGGGGACGGTGATATCAAAAAACACATCACCAATCTCATCCCTAACAGATCATGCCCTATCTATATAGTTGGACACAGCCTAGGCGGATGGAATGGCGCTCACCTCTCGAAAATATTGTCTGATGAAGGTTACAAAATCGCGCTCCTAATAACCTTGGATCCTGTCGGCAAAGGCTTTCTGGTTTGGTTGGGCTCTGATATCTACTACTCTGAACCAACTCCCGTTGCCGACATGTGGATCAATATCCGCGCAAACCCAATAAAGTCGGACGCGTCAGACCACGTTGCCAACTTCGGAGAACGATGGGTTGTGAGCCAAGGCCCAACGATAAATGCAACAGTCAACATAAACCACGCGTTTGCGAGCCACATGATGGTTGCCCCGATTCAAGGTGAAAAATGTGCGCTGGACTTCCTTTATGATGCATATGTGAAAAACATAAAATGATTAAAGCTAAAAAATTACTAATATTGGCCACTGCACTAATTTGCAGCGCATGCGCTCGGACACCCAACATCCCGGTTGCGTCATTGACGTTTGTAGGTTTTGCAAACTATGGCGACGCGCTACTTTACGTGACGCTCGAATCAGATCAAAACCTGATCGAGGTTTTCAATATCTACGAAAAACAGAATCAAAACACCCCTAAACTCGTATGCTCCTTGAATCATGACAAAAATTTCAATGTAAACCACACAATTAAAACACGAGGCGTGGGCCTTTTGGAAGCTGACGCCAAACCCAGTAAAGATGGACGCTTTTATTTCCGCTCTTCACTATCATTCAACGCAACCGAAGAAAGAGAGATATCTATCCCGATCTCGATCACCTCGGGCGCAGTATTAGAGACTCTGTTGGCGGGGCAAGAGAGCATCCCATGCCAGGTGTATATCACTGCTTATGGATTCAAGGCTTACTACACTAATACTGTATATATTCCTACTTCAGGCCTGATTGTACATTTAAAAAAATGAATAATGCAGCTGAACGCCACCAGTAATTGTTTGTCGCTAACGCGCTAATTTACTCGTCGTATGGGAGTATCTTCGATAAAAATGGCACTTCGTAAAGGTCACCAAGCTGGATCTGGGTCAGCTCGGCTTTGAGAAAACTCAGCCCAAGGCCATCGGGCGCCCCGCCTACGACCCCGCCGATCAGCTCAAACTCTACCTTTATGGCTATTTCCAGCGCATTCGTTCGTCCCGTCACCTGGAAGCCGAATGCCAGCGCAACATCGAGGTGATGTGGTTGATCAACCGGATCAAACCCGACTTCAAGACCATCGTCGATTTTCGTAAGAACAACAAAGTCGCTTTCGTTACGACGTGCCGGGCTTTTGTGGACGGCTAAATAAATCCGTCCCGTTTCTTCCCTCTGTGTGAGCTGTAGGAACCTCTATGAGCTGTAGATTCCTCTGTGGCGAGGGCGCTTGCTCCCGCTGGTCTGCGAAGCGGCCCCAAATCCTGCGGTCGAGGTTTGCCTGGAACACCGCGTGCCCCGGCTTTGCGGCTGCTGCGCACCCGAGCGGGAGCAAGCTCCCTCGCCACAGGATCACAGGATCACAGGATCACAGGATCACAGGATCACAGGGATCGGGCCATCGGCCGCACGGGACATGCGCATGAAAAGGGGCCTTAGATGGCCCCTTTGTCTCACTGCTGCTGCACCACCTCGGTGGCCGCCGGTTTCTTCGGCTTCATCAGGCTGAAGTCGATCAACGGACGCTGCTCGCGTTCGTACGGGTTGCCGATCATCAGCGGGCGTGGCTTGAAGCTGTCGCTGACCAGGCTCTTGCTGCGGTCCAGTTCGTCGAAGCTCAGGCCGGCCAGATCCGCCCAGGTGTGGATCAGGTGCGAACTGCTGTAAGGGCGGCTCAGGTCGCCGACGAAGTTCCAATCATGGGTCTGGCGCCACTTCGGCGAGGCCCAGGCCATGAACGGGATGGTGTACATCGGTGCGGTCGGCTTGTTCTCGTTGCGGCCCAGGGTGGTGTGGCCGACCGAGTCGAAGACGTCTTCGCCGTGGTCGGAGAGGTACAGCAGGAAGCCGTTCGGATCGGACTTGGCGTAGTCCTTGATCAGGCTCGACACCACGAAGTCGTTGTACAGCACCGCGTTGTCGTAGCTGTTGTAGGTCGGCACCTGGTCGTCGCGCAGGCCGGCCGGCACACCGTCGCGGTCCTGGAACTTGTCGAAGCTCGGCGGATAGCGGTACTGGTAGCTCATGTGGGTACCGAGCAGGTGCACGACGATGAGCTTGCGCGGCGCCGCGTCGGCCAGGGCCTTGTTGAACGGCTCGATCACATCGCCGTCGTACTGGGCGGCGTTCTGGTTGCGGTTGTTGTTGAGGTACACCTGCTCGTCGGCCTGTTCGGAGAAGGTCGTGAGCATGGTGTTGCGCTTGGTCATGGTCTGCTGGTTGGTGATCCAGAACGTCTTGTAGCCGGCCTGTTTCATCATGCTCACCAGCGACGGCGTGGACAGGTACAGGTCCGGGTTCTCTTCGTCGGCAAAGGTCAGCACCTGCTGCAGCGCCTCGATGGTGTAAGGGCGCGGGGTGATGACGTTGTCGAAAACCGTCAGTTGATCCTTGAGCTTGTCCAGCTCAGGCGTGGTCTTGCGCGGGTAGCCGTAGAGGCTCATGCGCTGGCGGTTGGTGGACTCGCCGATCACCAGCACCAGGGTCGCCGGCTGGTCGGCGCCCGCATCCTTGAGGTTGTGCAGCGGCGGGATCTTGCTGGCGCTGTGCAGCATGCCCTGCATTTCGCCCAGGGTTTCGAGGTAGCGGTGATAGGCCACGGCCATCTGCCATGGCACGGCCGGCTCGATGCGGGTCTCGAACTTCTCGAAACCGCCGGCGAAGCTGCCGGTGCGCTGGGTCTGCTTGATCAGCGGATAGCCGACCACGGCCAGCAGGATCGCCATCGCCGCCACGAACGCGCGGCCACGGGGCATGTAGACCGGGCGCAGGCGTGTCCACAGGAACCAGGCGAACGCGGTGTGGGCGAGGAACGCCGGAATCATCCACCAGGCGAAGTATTGGGTGATGTACTCGCCGGCCTCGGACACGTTCGACTCGAACATGATGAAGATGACGCTCTGGGAGAACTCCTGCTGGTAGATGAAGAAGTAGCCAAGGCTGGCCATCGAGCAGGCCCACAGCACCACGCCGATCAGCGCGGCGAGCAGGCGGGTGCGTTTGGGGAACAGCAGCATCGGCGCTAGCCACACGGCGCTCATCACGAACGCCTGGCGGAACCCGGTGAACCCGGAGGTGCCGGTCAGCTGGATCAACAGTTGGGTGATGCCCGAAAAGTACCAGAAGAACACGAACAGCCAGAGCAGTCCGGTCCAGTCAAAACCTGTCGCAGTCGTATTGCTGCGTTTGAACAATGCCATTCAGCGCTCCGCTCACTCGTCACAACCACCGCCGGTGCATCCTTTTGCCGACGAACGGAAGCCGAACGCTCTCGCTCGGCTCAATCGGCGGAGTATCAACAAGCAGATGTGAAAACTTTGTGAGTTGCCCGTAAAGGCAAGGCGGGCATCGTGACGGGAACGGCGCGGGCCGCTCCCGGGGCAGAGGGGTCAGGCGTTGGGGCGGCGCTGCAGGGTCGGCAGCGGGGCGGGCTGGGCGCCCTGCGTCAGCAGGCGCAGTTGCGCCAATTCCCGCTTGAGCTGATCGCGTTCGTCCTTCAGCTCGCGCAGTTCATCGCGGCGGATCGTGACGTACAGGGTTTGTGGCGGTGTTGCGGTATGTACTGTGCCCATTGCTCACCTCGCAAACGGCGTGACTCAACCGTGAATCGGCTCCCGTGGCCGGGATCCTGACTCACTATCGGCGCCGATTCTGATTTCTTTTGCCTGTGATGGGAACTTTTTTATTTTTTGCGGTCGTTGTGTCTTCGCCACGTTTCCCGACGTTATCTGTCTGGATCGGGCACAATGCCCGGAAACTTCATCACGACGCTTCGGACTAACCTCCATCAGTCGCGTTGGGCTATAACCATTGACACACTTTTACTGCAGTAAGGAGCATCAGCACATGCAACTCGGGATTATTGGACTGGGCCGCATGGGCGGCAACATTGCGCGGCGCCTGATGCTCGACGGTCACACCACCGTTGTTTACGACCGCAATACCGCTTTTGTGGACACCCTGGCCGCCGAGGGCGCCACGGGCGTCGCCGACCTGCCGGCGCTGGTCGCCGGCCTCGCCAAGCCTCGCGCCGTGTGGGTCATGCTGCCGGCCGGCGCGCCGACCGAAGAGACCATCGAAACCCTGAGCACCCTGCTTGAGGCCGGCGACACCATCATCGACGGCGGCAACACCAACTATAAGGACGACATCCGCCGGGCCAAGACCCTGGCCGAGAAAGGCCTGCACTACATCGACGTGGGCACCTCCGGCGGCGTCTGGGGCCTGGAGCGCGGCTACTGCATGATGATCGGCGGCGACGCCGCGACCGTCAGCCGTCTCGACCCGCTGTTCAAGACGCTGGCGCCGGGCATGGGCGACATCCCGCGCACCAAGGACCGCAAGTCCGACGACCCGCGTGCCGAGCACGGCTACATCCACGCAGGTCCCGCCGGCGCAGGGCACTTCGTCAAGATGATCCACAACGGCATCGAGTACGGCATGATGCAGGCCTTCGCCGAAGGCTTCGACATCCTCAAGACCAAGTCCAGCGACCGCCTGCCGGAAGATCAGCGCTTCGACCTGAACGTCGCCGACATCGCCGAGGTGTGGCGCCGCGGCAGCGTGGTGTCGTCCTGGCTGCTGGACCTGACCGCCGACGCGCTGGCGGCCGACCCGAAACTCGACGGCTTCTCCGGCTCTGTCGCGGACAGCGGCGAAGGCCAATGGACCATCGAGGCGGCCATGGAACAAGCGGTGCCGGTGCCGGTGCTGTCCAACTCGCTGTTCTCGCGCTACCGCTCCCGTGGCCAGGGCACCTTCGGCGACAAGATCCTTTCGGCCCAGCGCTTCGGCTTCGGCGGCCATGTGGAGACCGCGAAGAAATGACCCATGTGATCCGCAGGAAGTCCAAGGCCGAGCCCGCGCCGCCGACCACGCTGTTTCTGTTCGGCGCCCACGGCGACCTGGTCAAGCGCCTGCTGATGCCGGCGCTGTACAACCTCAAGCGCGACGGGTTGCTCGGTGACGGACTGCGGATCATCGGCGTTGACCACAACGCCATCAGCGATGAAGGCTTCGCGAAGAAACTCGAAGACTTCATCCGCGACGAAGTGGCCAGCAAGGTCGGCAAGGGCAACCAGTCCCTTGACCCGGCCTTGTGGGCCCAGCTTGCGAAAAACATCAGCTACGTCCAGGGCGACTTCCTGGACGACGGCACCTATTCGGCCCTGGCGGCGAAGATCGCCGACAGCGGCACCGGCAACGCGGTGTTCTACCTGGCCACCGCGCCGCGTTTCTTCAGCGAGGTGGTGCGCCGGCTGGGCAGCGCCGGCCTGCTGGAGGAAGCTCCGGAAGCGTTCAGGCGGGTGGTGATCGAAAAGCCGTTCGGCTCGGACCTCAAGACCGCCGAAGCCTTGAACACCTGCTTGCTCAAGGTGATGACAGAGAAGCAGATCTACCGGATCGACCATTACCTGGGCAAGGAAACCGTGCAGAACATCCTGGTCAGCCGGTTCTCCAACAGCCTGTTCGAAGCCTTCTGGAACAACCACTACATCGACCACGTGCAGATCACCGCCGCCGAGACCGTCGGCGTGGAGACCCGCGGCAGCTTCTACGAAAACACCGGCGCCCTGCGGGACATGGTGCCCAATCACCTGTTCCAGCTGCTGGCGATGGTCGCCATGGAGCCGCCGGCCGCGTTCGGCGCCGACGCGGTGCGCGGCGAGAAGGCCAAGGTGGTCGGCGCCATCCGCCCCTGGACCACGGAAGAGGCGCGGGCCAACTCGGTGCGTGGCCAGTACGGCGCCGGAGCCCTGGACGGCAAGCCGTTGGCCGGTTACCGCGAAGAGGCCAACGTTTCGCCGGACAGCACCACGGAAACCTACGTGGCGCTGAAGGTGATGATCGACAACTGGCGCTGGGTCGGCGTGCCGTTCTACTTGCGCACCGGCAAGCGCATGAGCGTGCGCGACACCGAGATCGTCATCTGCTTCAAGCCGGCGCCTTATGCGCAGTTCCGCGACACCGAAGTGGACGAGCTGCAGCCGACCTACCTGCGCATCCAGATCCAGCCCAACGAAGGCATGTGGTTCGACCTGCTGGCCAAGCGGCCGGGGCCTGCGCTGAACATGGCTAACATCGAACTGGGTTTCGCCTACAAGGACTTCTTCGAGATGCAGCCGTCCACCGGCTACGAGACGCTGATCTACGACTGCCTCACCGGCGACCAGACGCTGTTCCAGCGCGCCGACAACATCGAGAACGGCTGGCGGGCGGTGCAGCCGTTCCTCGACGCCTGGCAGCAGGATGCGAGCGTGCAGGCCTATGCGGCCGGCGAAGACGGCCCGGAAGCGGCCAACGAACTGCTGACCCGCGACGGCCGCGTCTGGCATGGCCTGGGATGAGTGACACTGCGCCGCAACCCATCCGTTTTCTGCTCAGCGACATGGACGGCACGCTGCTGCGGGCCGACCACAGCCTGAGCCCGCGCACGGTCGAAGCCGTGCGCGCCTTGCGCGAGGCCGGCGTGCTGTTCAGCCTCGCCACCGGACGTCCACCCAGGGCCATGCGACAGCAGATCGAGGCGTTGGGCGTCGATTTGCCGACGGCGGGCTTCAACGGCGGCACGATCGTCAACCCGGACGGCAGCCTGCTGGCGGCCCACCACTTGCCGGCCACCGCCGCGCTGACGGCGCTGGCGCTGTTCGCCGACCGGCCGGACATCGAAATCTGGGTGTTCAGCGGCGACGACTGGCTGCTCAAGGATCCGCACGGGCCGATGGTGCCGCGCGAGCAGCACGGGCTCGGTTACCCGCCGATGGTGGTGGACAGCTTCGAACCCTACCTGGAACGCATCTCCAAGATCGTGGCCGCCAGCGACAACACCGAGCTGTTGATCGAGCTGGAGGCGCGCCTGTTGCCGCAGGTCGACGGCATGGCCCAGGTGTCGCGCTCGCAGCCGGTCTATCTGGACGTGACGGCGCTGGAGGCCAACAAAGGCACCGCGTTGGTGACGCTGGCCGAATACCTGGGCATCCCCTTGGCCCAGACCGCCGCCATCGGCGACGGCGGCAACGACCCGGCGATGTTCCACTGCGCCGGGCTGTCGATTGCGATGGGGCAGGCACCGGAGGAGATCCGGCGCCAGGCCGATGCGGTGACCGGCTCGAACAGCGAAGACGGCGTGGCGCAGGCCATCGAGCGGTACATCCTGCCCCGGTAGGGGGCTCATGCTGACGCCATCGCCGGCAGGCTGGCTCCCCCAGGTTTGCTGGGGGAATGCTGACTGTGGGCCACCGCAAACTCTGTGGGAGCCAGCCTGCTGGCGATGGCGGCGTGTCAGGCCCTGAAAATGTCGGCTACAGCCAATAGCTCACCGCATACCAGCCCAAAACGCCCATCACCACGGTGTACGGCAACGCCATCCACACCATGCGCCCATATGACAGGCGCACCAGCGGCGCGATGGCCGAGGTCAGGAGGAACAGGAACGCCGCCTGACCATTGGGAGTCGCCACGCTCGGCAGGTTGGTGCCGGTGTTGATCGCGATCGCCAGCGTCTCGAAATGCTCGCGGCTCATGTGGCCGGACAGGAACGCCTGCTTCACTTCGGTGATGTAGATCGTGGCCACGAACACGTTGTCGCTGATCGCCGACAGCAGACCGTTGGCGATGAACAGCATGCCCGGCTGCTGCTCGGCCGGCAGCGCCAGCACCCAGCGGATCAACGGCGCGAACAGTTGCTGGTCGTGAATCACCGCGACCACCGCAAAGAACACCACCAACAGGGCGGTGAAGGGCATGGCGTCCTTGAAGGCGCTGCCCAGCCGGTGTTCATCGGTGATGCCGGTGAAGGCGGTGATCAGCACGATCACCATCAGCCCGATCAGGCCGACCTCGGCGATGTGCAGGGCCAGCCCGGCAATCAGGATCAGAGCGGCGGCGCCTTGCACCAGCAGGGCGGCGCGTTGGCGCGGGGTGCGTTCGGCGTTGTCTTCGGCGGCATAGTTGGCCAGCACGGCGCGAACGTTGTCCGGCAGCAGCGTGCCGTAACCGAACCAGCGCAGCTTCTCCAGCAGTACGCAGGTCGTAAGGCCGGCCACCAGCACCGGCAGAGACACCGGCGCGACCTTGCTGAAGAACTCGGCGAAGTGCCAACCCATCTCATGGCCGATCAGCAGGTTCTGCGGCTCGCCCACCAGCGTGCATACGCCGCCCAGGGCCGTGCCGACCGCGCCGTGCATCAGCAGGCTGCGCAGGAAGGCGCGGAACTGCTCCAGATCCCCGTGGTGCAGCACGGGCAGATGCTGGTCATCGTTGAACTCGCTGTCCTGGCGAGGATCGTTGCCGGAGGCCACGCGGTGGTACACCGAGTAGAAGCCCACAGCGGCGCTGATGATCACGGCGGTGACGGTCAGCGCGTCGAGAAACGCCGACAGGAACGCCGACAGAAAGCAGAACATCAACGCCAGCAGCGCCTTGGAGCGCACGCCCAGCAGCAGGCGCGAGAACAGGAACAGCAGCAGATCCTTCATGAAGTAGATGCCGGCGACCATGAACATCAGCAGCAGGATCACGGGGAAGTTGTGCACCAGCTCATCGTAGATGGCTTGCGGCGTGGTCATGTTCAGCAGCAGCGCTTCGATCAGCAGCAGGCCGCCCGGCATCAGGGGGTAGCACTTGAGCGCCATCGCCAGGGTGAAAATGAATTCGACCACCAGCAGCCAGCCGGCAGCCACCGGGCCTGCCGTCCACAACACCAGCGCGTTGAGTATCAGGAACCCGACGATGCACGCCTTGTACCAACGGGGAGAGTGCCCGAGAAAATTGTGCGCGAACGCTTGGGCCATCGAGCCGGACATCGGTTGCTCCTTGTCTTAAGAAGCGCGCACGGTGCCGCAAGCTTCGATCAAGATCAAGCGTAGGAGTTTTCTCTTATTGATTCAGATAACGCGCCACGACAGCACGGTAATTGCCGTCAAGCGAGTAGCCGCCGACCAGAATCCCGCCGTCGCGCTCTAGGGCCATGGATGTGGCGGTGTCCAGACTGTGCCCCAGCCGCGTGCGCAGCCAGCCGTTGCCGTCGCCGAAGCACCGGTCCGGCCGGCCATCCGCCAGGTAGCGGGCGACGATGAAATCCGCTTCGACGCCGCCGATAGTGGCGCCGGCCGCGATGATCCGACCATCCGCCATCCGGACGGCGGCGGTCCACTGGCAACCGCTGTGGCCGATTTCCAGCAGGTGCGGTCGCGCGCCGTTGCAATGCACATCCGGGCGGCCGTTGACGTGAAGCGTCAGTGACAGGCAGCGGATCGGATCGCGGCTGCTGCCCAGGCAATGCAGGCGCTCGGCGGATTCGAGGACCTGGCTCACCAGCGCGCTCTGGCCCCCGGCCTTGAACGCCATGAACCCGTCCACGGCGAAGCGCTCGTCCAGTCGGCCGTCCGGCAGGTAACGCGCCAGCAGCCCCTCTTGAGGGAAATCGATGGAGCCGGCGACCACGATGCGCCCGTCCTGCTGCAGCAGCAGGCTGCTGAGCCAAGTGTTCAGCAGCAGGTGGCGAACCATCACGAAGCCGCGGCCATTGAAGGTGCTGTCCGGTTGGCCGCCGGGTGTGAGGCGGATCAGGATGCCGGCATGGTCGGCGAGTTCGAAATGGTGATTGGCGATCAGCAGGATCCGGCCGTCGGGCTGCAAGGCGACGTCGCATGCCTCGGCACCGGGGACGCCGGGC
The DNA here is from genome assembly GCF_002112745.1 of Pseudomonas sp. B7(2017). Lineage (NCBI taxonomy): Bacteria > Pseudomonadati > Pseudomonadota > Gammaproteobacteria > Pseudomonadales > Pseudomonadaceae > Pseudomonas > Pseudomonas sp. B7(2017). Next base: position 12,127 of record NZ_NEIP01000007.1, read on the forward strand.
GGCAGCCAAGAGTCGCGCGAGCCCATGGACAGGTCGCCCGGCAAGCGCACGACTTGCCGGCCGTCCTCGCCGAACGCACCGTCGGGGCGGCCGTGGCAGTCAAAGAGGGCGAGGGCGGGCAGGGTGCGGTGGGTGTTTTCATAATGCAGGCCGGCCAGCAGGATCCGTCCGTCAGGCAGTACCAGCACCTTGCCGGCGGTGGCCTCGTAGCCGTCGGCGTAGGCACCGATCACGCTCCCGTGCAGGCCGAAGCTCAGGTCTGCCGAACCGTCCGGCAGCAGACGGGCAAGGCCGAAACGGCTGCCTTGGTCCGTGCCGACCTTGGCGGCCACCAGAATCCGGCCTTGGGCATCGAGCGCCACACCCTGGGTGAGGCTGGAGCGGCTGCCGGCGAAGTAGACCCGGGCGACGCCGTTGGCGGCAAAAGAGGTGTCCAGTTGACCGGCGTTGTCGGCAGGTGCGGGTAACGCATAAGCGGTCTGGGTGGGCATGCACGCGTCTCCTTGCGAGTCGGCCGACACCGGGAAGTCGGTCGGGCAACTGCATGAGCGACCCATTCAATCCTTGAAAGAGTGCAAGTACAACTGACAGAAGTAACAGGTGGAGGGTCGCACTGTGCCAGAACAATGACTTTCTGAACCAGTCGCAAGCCTGCCAAGTATTCGGGCCTTCAACTTGTGAAGAAAGTTGTACGCGAGTGCGCTAATAAAAGAAGGGATGCGGCAACTAAGCGCAAGAGGGGCGGATGACAGGAACGTCATCCGCATCGCCCCGGATCAGTGTGGCATCGACCAGGATTGCAGCGTGTAGCCTTCTTCGCTCAGTTCGGCGCGGGCCCGTTGCAGCAGGTGTTCGAGTTGCGCCGGGTCGGAGTAGGCGCTGCTCGGGATCTTCGTGCGGCCGATCTGGGAGTTGGTGCGGTCGATGACGGTCAGGTTCAGTTCGCCGTTGCCGTCTTGTGGGGCCCAGGCCACGCATTGGAAGGGCTCGAACGCGCGGTTGGCAATCAAAAGAGCTTCGTTGATACGGAGCGGGGCGGTCATGGGGTCTTCTCTCTGTAGTGCCCAATCAAGTGATGTGCCGTCGGTTGGGCTTACCGTTCGGCTGGTTACTTGTACTGATGCACGCAACCGGGGGACGGGTCACACAGGATTCGAAGAAATTTCAACTTTCTTCCGATCCGGCAATTGTCCGGGCGCTTTTGAAAGCCTGGTGAAAGAATCATGTCGATAGCTAACTAATAAACCGGTTACTTATAACTGCTTCACTTGTACGCCTATAAGCAATTGATACAAGGTGCCGTCAAATTCTTGCTAATGTTACAGCCAGGTCTGCCAAATGACTGTTTTTGCGATCATTTCCCATAATTTGGCGCCAAGGAACAGTCATGAGCGAAGCGCCTGCCCTACGACGACTATTGGTGGTCGACCCCTGTGACGATTGTCACCGCCTGCTGCCCGGTTTGCGTGCCGTGGGCTGGGATGTCGACAGCTGTTCGCTGGAAAACGCCGCCGACCGCACCTGCGATGTCGGCCTGTTGCGTTTGCAGCCTTTTCATTTGGAGCGCCCGGAGGCGGTCAAGGAGCTGATCAGCCGCAGCGGCACCGAGTGGATCGCCGTCCTCAACCAGGAAGTGCTGCGTCTGCAGAATGTCGGGGACTTCGTCTGCGAATGGTTCTTCGATTTCCATACCTTGCCGTTCGACGTCTCGCGGGTGCAGGTGACCCTGGGCCGGGCGTTCGGCATGGCGCGCCTGCGCGGCCAGGGCACGATCCACGTCGATCAGCCGGAGCACGAACTGCTCGGCGACAGCAAGCCGATCCGTGAACTTCGCAAGCTGCTGAGCAAACTGGCGCCCACCGAGTCGCCGGTGCTGATCCGCGGCGAAAGCGGCACCGGCAAGGAATTGGTCGCCCGCACGCTGCACCGCCAGTCCCAACGTCACAGCAAGCCGTTCGTGGCCATCAACTGCGGGGCGATTCCCGAGCATCTGATCCAGTCCGAACTGTTCGGCCACGAGAAAGGCGCGTTCACCGGCGCCCATCAGCGCAAGGTCGGGCGCATCGAGGCGGCCAACGGCGGCACGCTGTTTTTGGACGAGATCGGCGACCTGCCGCTGGAGCTCCAGGCCAACCTGCTGCGGTTTCTCCAGGAAAAACACATCGAACGGGTCGGCGGCAGCCAGCCGATTCCGGTGGATGTGCGCGTTCTGGCGGCCACCCACGTCGACCTTGAGGCGGCCATCGAGAAGAAACGTTTTCGCGAAGACCTGTACTACCGGCTGAACGTATTGCAGGTGGTGACCGCGCCGCTGCGCGAGCGCCACGGCGACCTGTCGATGCTGGCCAACCACTTTTCCCATTTCTACAGCCACGAGACCGGCCGGCGCCCGCGCAGCTTCAGCGAAGACGCCCTGATCGCCATGGGCAAGCACGACTGGCCCGGCAATGTCCGCGAACTGGCCAACCGAGTGCGCCGCGGCCTGGTGCTGGCCGAAGGGCGGCAGATCGAGGCCCGCGACCTGGGGCTGATCAGCCAGCAGTCGGTCACGACCCCCATGGGCACCCTCGAAGACTACAAGACCCGGGCCGAACGCCAGGCGCTGTGCGACGTGCTGAACCGCCACAGCGACAACCTCAGCGTGGCCGCCAAGGTGCTGGGCGTCTCGAGGCCGACCTTCTACCGTTTGCTGCACAAGCACCAGATCCGCTAGGGCGCGGTGTTTCCCCGGGGGAGGGGAAACTGAAAAGGCCCGCTGCGACAGGGATCGCAGCGGGCCTTTTGCATGGGCGCCCGTCAGAAGTAGTACGGGAATTTCAGGCTGAAGGAGAAGTCCGGGGCATCGTCGGTCATGCCGATGGACAGGTTGGGCACGATGGTCAGGTTGTCGGTGGCCGCGATGGTCATGCCGACGTTGAAGTAACCGGCGTTGGCGTCGCTGGACACCACCGATTCCCAATCCCCGCCGTCCTGCTTGAGCTTGCTCTTGCGTTGCACAAGGTCCGAGACGGAGAACGACATACTCATCTTCTCGTTCAGCGCGAACGCGATGCCGGCGCCGATCTGGAAGCTGTCGCCGATGCGCACCTTGCCCGGCGTCTTCTGGTTGACCGTGGAGCTGATGTCGTCGAAGGACTCCTCCAGGTTGTGGGTATAGGACAGGCTGCCGAACAGCACGGCCGGGTCGAAGGTCTTGACCAGCGAGATGCCGGGCGTGATCGACCAGACGCCGTTGCCGGTGGGCAGGGTGTCCGGCACGAACAGGTTGCTGTTGGCGTCGGTCTGGCGCAGCTTGATGCCGAACGGATCCTTGCCGGTAGGGGCCTTGACCCGCAACGTGACCACCGCATCCGGCGTGTTGACCGACTCGTCCATGAACTTGTAGGCGATGCCGAAGTTGACGTCGCCGATGGTCGGGTCGCGGCTCACGTCCTGTTCGGTGGTGACGTTGGCGGCGCCGTTGTTGCCGCCGCCGGACTGGTAGGTCGAGTCGCGGTACACGACCGGCACGTTCAGGTCGAACTGCCAGCGGTTGTCGAAGTTGTAGCGGCCGGTGAGGTCAAGGGTCCAGGTGTCGGCCTTGATCCGGTCCAGGTTGATGTTGCCCAGGAAGATCGAGTCCAGCGCGAGGAAACCGTTGAGGATCAGCTGGCGCGTGTCGTAGCGCGAATAGGTGATGCCGGTCTCGAAGCTGAACTTGCCGCCGCCGAAGAAGCCGCTGGCCTCGTCGTACAGGTTGGACACGCTCTGCGCCGGTTGCGAGTCGTCGGCCAGCGATTGGCCATAGGATGCGCCGCTTCCCCCCGCTGCGCCCCCCGACGCGGCTGCGGCCCCGGTGCCGGCGACCTGCTTGTTGCCTTTCATGTCGGCCGGCGACTTGGCCAGGCGCTTGGGCGGTGGTGAAGCGGGTTGGTCCTCGACCTGGCGGACCCGCTGCTCGAGCACCGCCAGGGCCTTTTGTTGCACTTCGTATCGTTGCTTAAGCTCCAGAAGTTCCTGTTTCAGGGCCTCTACGTCCGCGTCCGGCGCCGCATGCAATGCTGCGGCGGGAAGTAGAGTACTCAAACATACAGCCGCACGCAGTGAAACTGATCGATACATGAATAAGCCGTCCCTTCAAGCCCAATGGTCGAGACTCAGCGTAGTTCAATATCCGATGTTGCGTAGTGCCCTGAGTTGAGTGAGATTGCAGTCCAGCGCGCCGGCGCTCATGCCGTTGTTGCTGAGGACTACGTTGAGTTGCGTCAGGTTATTGACGACGTTGGCGTTGCCGAGCAGGCGGCTGTTCTGCAAAAGCCCGCCCTGGGCGACCTGTTGCAGGGCCGTCCCTTGGTTGCCGGCGGCCTGAATGGCCATCTGCACGCCTCCGCCGGTGGCGGAGACCGCCACGCTGCCGGCGGCGTTGCTGCCGGAAATGGTCTGTCCGGCCATCAGGGCTTGCCCCTGGGCAGGCACCAGTGCCGGTGCCTGGTTGGCCTCTTTGACGTTGATCGCCACGTTGTTGTAGGCGGTGTTGCTGTCGCCGGCGGCGCGTACGCTTTGCGTCACGCCCTGGCTGCTGTTCAGTCCTGCGCCACCAATGACGTTGCCGGTCCCCGTCTGCAGGGGGCTGCCGTTACCGGTTTCCTTGATGGTCGAGACATAGAATTCGGGTTTTACCGTTGCCGCTTGGAGTTGCATCGAGGCCGACGCCCCGATCATGTCGCCGCTGGCGTTGCGCCAGGTGCTGCTCATGACCACACCGAAGCTGATGATCCGGCCCGGCATGACGTAGCGACCGCGAAGCTCGGCGAGCTCTTGGTCCTTGATTTCAATGGGTTTGAATCCTGCATTGGCAAAGCTTGATGCGCTCGCTGCCAGGCAGGCGGCGGCCAGCCAATATGAGGTTTTCATCCGCTGCTCCCGGGACATCCAGCCCCATTCTTGTAATCGGCGATTAGAAGAAGTCGCTCTGTATGAACCCGAAGTCCATCAGTTCAGCATCTTTGACGGGGTTGAAAGTATCCAGCTTGTTCTTGGCCGTCAGCGGTTCCGGAGGACTGCGCAATGCATTGGTCTTGTCGTATCCGGGGCCGACGATGGCAAAGACGATGCCGTTCCAACCTTTGACAAAGTCATTGTGGGCGTAGCGTTTGTGTCCTAAAACCGGGTCTCCGATGTAGACCCAATCCTTGTCCGCCCGCTGCAGCACCACAAAATGCTTGTAGCCGCGAATCTCCATCAGTACCACGACCGGAATGCTCACCGACTCGAGTTTGTCGGCCGGTATCCGGTAGCCCCTGGCGCGCATGCCGATGCTTTCCACGTAGCGCTTCATGTCCAGCATGGAGAAACCTTGAGTACGGACAAGGTCCTGGTCTGCGTTGACCAGCATGCCTTTGATGATGTGCTCCTCATCGACGTCGAGCCAATAGGCCTGGCGCAACACCGTCGCCAGTGCGGCGGCGCCGCAGCTGAAGTCGGTTTTCTGTTCGACGATGTCGGCAAACTTGCGCTCACGCAGGCTTTGCACGTCCTTATAGACCAGTACGCCACCGGGCAGGGCGGCCACCGGTATCTGAGCGGCCTGGGTCAGGCCGGACAGGCAAAGCAGGGCGATGAGGGCAGTTGTACGCATGGTCGGGTACGCCTTGTGGGACCGACGAAAAGCCCCGTTTCCGGGGCTTTCGTTTTGATCGCGGTTACATGCAGGCTTTGCAGCCTGCGGCGATGGACAGCGAGTTGCTTTGTTGGTTGCCCACACCTGCCGATACGTTGGCTCCACCGTTGCCGGAGAAGTTGTTCATCGAACCGGTCATGTTGGCGGTGTTGGTCACAGGGTTTTTCCAGCCGTCTTTGGTCAGCACTTGTTGGGTGGTGACGCCAGCCAGACCGAAGACACCAACGGCTTCGAATTTGGCTTTTTGATCGTCGTCACGACCGCCGCCACGGTTGTCGTTGCCATAGCCGCCGTGGCCGCCATGGTGATCGTCGCCTTCGATGGTTGCGGTGCCTTTGGCGGCGAAGACGCCAGCGGCAGAGAAGGTTCCGGTAAGGGTGTCTTTTTTGTAGGTCTGCACGCCTTTGTTGTCGACGACCAGGCCAGTGGAGGACTGGTTGGCGGCAGCGGCGGCGTTGGCTACACGGCCACCCGAAACAGCGATCGCCAGGTTGTTTTTCTGTTGGTTGAAGTTGCCGGAAGTCACGTTGACGCCGATGTTCCCGGAGCCGTTGTTGCCAGCGTTGTTCAGAGTAGCGCTGTTGGTGGTCGACGAGTTTTTCACATAGTTGTTGTTGTTGACTTGAGTGGCGCTCGAGGCAGCAACAGCGGTACCGAAGATGAAGCTTTCGTCGGCGGTGGCCAGGGCAGCGGCGTTGTCTTGTTGGTTGCCGTCGCCGGCGGCCACGTTGGCGCCCATGTTGCCGTTGGAGTTGTTCAGCGAGTTGTCAGCCTTGGCATCGTTTTTGGTGCCTTGGTTTTTCACCACGTTGCCGTCGCTGTTCTGTTCGTCCAGCACAGCGGCGCCGGCGCCGGCGGTGATCTGAAGGATTTGCTCAAGGGTCGGGCCTTTTGGATCGTGGCCATGACCGTTGCCGTGGCCGTTACCATGACCGTGATTGTCATCACGGCCGCCTGCCTGTGCTGCGATTGCCATCACTGCTGCAAGTGCGAAAACCAGTGGTTTGAGGGCCATTGTAGGTTTCATGGTGTTTCTCCGTCGTGCTTATTAGTTGGTTAAGTGTTGGTACTTTCTAATTGCACTGCCTGTTTGGGTCAGTCAGCGACCCGGATGCTCAGGGTGTTAGCCATACGGTTCCCCACCCCGGCACTCTGGTTCACCTGGATCACTCCTCGGCTGCCGGTGAAGGCCTGATCACTCGTCGTGACCTGGCGACTGCCGGGTGAGGTGCCAGTTGCTCCTGAGTTCGGTAAAAGCGCCACGTTCTGTTGCGACAGGGCGCTGTCGTCAACGCTCTGCGGGGCAGCACTGATGCTGACGCGCGTCACGTTGGCCATCTGGTTGTTGGCGCCGGCGCCCTGGTTCACGCCCAGGATCCCGCTGCCGTTGCTGAAGGAGGCGCCGCCGATGGTGGCGCTGGCGTTCGTCGAGCGGTCGGCCGGAGTGTCGATCTTCTGGATCACGCTGGTGGTCGCATGGGCGTTGGTGCCGATGGCGACCGCTTTGGCGTTGGTCTGCTGCATCTGGTCGCCAGCGGCCTGGTTGACGTTGAAGTTGCCGCGGTACTGCATGCCTGAATCTTGAATGTTCGCGTTGTTCACAGAGCTGGGATCGGCCATGGCGCTGGCGCAGCCGATCAGGGCGAGCAGGAGCAGGGAACGATTCATGTCATTGGCCTCCGGCCATGCGGGTCAGCGGCGCCAGGCCGGTGCTCATGGCACGGTTGACCGTGTTGGAGATCGTGCCGCCGGCGCCGCCGCCGTGGCCGGCGCTCATGCCGGGCATGCCGTTGGGGTTGGTCAGGGTGTTGAGGCCCGGCAGGCTGCCGTTGGGGGTCGCCATGTTGCCGCGGATCGACGAGCCGCTGGCGACGCTGGCGAAGTCGCCGTCGTTGAGTTCGGTGTTGTCGATGGTCTGGTTGATCCGCGCCGAAGGGTTGGCGTTGACGGTGGTCGGGTACGGATCTTTGCCGGCGCTGCGGCCGATGGGTGTAGGCTGGACATCGCGGTTGAGGACGATCACGCCGTTGCCGCCGGCCTGAACGTTGAAACTGATGAGTGCACTGGCGGCGGATCCGATCACCAGGAGGCAGGTCAGGCCTTTTTTGATTTTCCCCACGGTGGCTGTTCCTTCTTCAGTGGGCCGAGCCCAGGTCAGCGTTGTGAGGGAGAGAGCGAAAGCTGTGCCGGTTTTTAAAACTCCATGGATTTCAATGGGTTGGTTCCGCGTTGCGCAAGGCTGATACAAAAGCTGTTTCAGCGCTGAAACAGGCACCGGGCCCGCAAGTGGGCCAAAGCCGATGCAAAGCTCTGGAACAAGGGTTTGCGCGGTGCTGTTTCACCGCTGTAACACAAGGCATGACAAAGCGATGAAGCGCGCCAAGACGGGCACTTTGCAGCGGGGGACGTGTTTCAGGAATGGACACTTTTGCCCCAAAGCAGGGGAAAAGGGCGGGGCAGAGGCCCCGGCGAACGGGTCAGCCGGCCAGCAGGGCCTCGACCGCCGCGAAGGCCTCGCGGCGCCGTTCGTCCCAGTCGCCGCGGATGATCCGCAGCGGCTGACCGTGGCGTTCCAGCCAGGCTTGCGTGGCGTTGAAGAACGCCTGCCGTTCGATCAGTTGCGGCTGGCAGCGCTGGCCGTCGTCGGTCCATTCGATCTGTTCCGGGGACAGCAGCAGGTGCAGGTCGTAGCGGCGGGCCAGCAATTGCTCCTCCAGCCACGCCGGGCAGTCGCCGAACAGGGTCTGGCTCCAGAGCATGTTGCTCAGCAGGTGGGTGTCGAGGATCAGCAGAGGCGGCCGCTGTGCCCGCGCCTGGTCTTCGCGGTGCAATTGGCCGCGGGCGATCTCGGGGATGTCGGCCAGGCACGTGTCCCGGGCCTTTTCCTCGATGAAGGTGCGCACGTACTCGTCCACCCGCACGCCGCCGAAGCGTGCCTGGAGGCTGGCCGCCAGCCAGCTTTTGCCGGTGGATTCGGGACCTGTGAGGACGACGGTCTTCATGCGTGGCGCAACGCCGGGTCGGCCCGCCATTCACGCCAGCCCAGCACCGCGATCAGGGTGAACAGGGCGTACAGCGCGGCGGTGAGGTACAGCGCCTTGTAGAGGAAGAGGGCGACGAAGACCACATCCAGCACGATCCACAACGCCCAGCATTGCAGGCGCTTGTGGGCCATCCAGAACTGCGCCACCAGGCTGAAGCCGGTCAGCGCGGCATCGAGCCAGGGTTGTGCGGCGTCGGTCCAATGGGCCATCGCAGCACCCAGCAGCAGGCTGCCGACGGCGCCGAAGCCCAGGCCCTGCACGATCGAGGACGGGGCAAGCCGACTGACCTGGCGCCCGTCGTGCATCGTCCCGGCGCGCGTCCACTGCCACCAGCCGTAGAGCTGCAGGGCGGCGTAGACCACTTGCAGCAACATGTCCGAATACAGCTTCACCTCGAAGAAGATCCAGCTGTACAGCAGCACCATGACCAGCCCGATCGGCCAGCACCACGGATTCTGTTTGACCGTCAGCCAGACGGCGATCACACCGAGGGCGGCGGCAAACAGTTCAAGCCCGGACATGCACAATCCTTGAAGGGAGCGGAAGAGGGGCCGGATTGTACCCAAAAAAGCCCCGGGCGCGAGCCTGCTTGTGGGCACCGGTTTGTTGGCGATGGCGGCGTTCTTCGCGCAAACGGCAGGCCTGCGCAAATCCTGTGGGAGCTGGCTTGCCAGCGATGAGGCCGGGCCAGCCGGCATCTTCATTGCCTGACACACCGCTATCGCTTGCAGGGCAAGGTCCTACAGGGTTCGGTGGTGTTCGCGCAAACGGCAGGTCGCCGCAAATCCTGTGGGAGCCAGCCTGCTGGCGATGGCGTCAGCCAAGGCACCGCCGGGCAGTGCCTTGGCCGATGGTCAGACCCGGAACTGGCGTAGCAGCCCGTTCAGCTGTTCGCTCAGCTGGCCCAGGCGCACGCTGGCGGCGCTGGACTGTTCGGCCGCCAGCGCCGTGCTGTGGGACAGCCCGGCCGCCTGGGTGACGTTCTGGTTGATGTCCTCGACCACGTGGGCCTGTTGCAGCGTGGCGCTGGCGATCGAGGCGTTCAGGCCGTTGAGGTTGCGCAGCGCCTGGCCGATGGCGTTCAGGCTCGCACCAGCAAGTCCGGCCTGTTCGATGGTCAACTGCGAGGCCGTGCTGCTCTCGCCGATGACTTTGACCGCCGCCTCGGAATGGTTCTGCAGGCGTTCGATCATGGCCTGGATCTCCGCCGTGGACTTCTGCGTGCGTTGCGCCAGCAGGCGCACCTCATCGGCCACCACGGCAAACCCGCGGCCCTGTTCGCCGGCCCGGGCCGCTTCGATGGCGGCGTTGAGCGCCAGCAGGTTGGTCTGCTCGGCGATCGAGCGGATCACTTCCAGCACGCTGCCGATCTGCGTGCTTTCGGCAGCCAGGGTGCGGATCACCTCGACGGCCTGGTCGATGGTGCCGGACAGCCTGTCGATCTGCTGCAGGCTGCCGTCGATATTGATCTGGCCCTGCTGGGCCTGAGCCTCGGCGTCGCGCACTTCGCTGGCGGCGTGTTCGGCGTTCTTGGCCACGTCCTGCACGCCATAGGTGACTTCGTTGACGGCCGTGGCCACCAGTTCCATCTGCTGCGACTGCTGCTGGCTGCGCTCCTGGGCCTGGGCGGCATCGTTGCCCAGTTCGCTGGACGATTGCCCCAAGGCGCTGGCGGAGGCCTGCAAGTCACCGATCACCCGGCGCAGCTTGGCGGTGAAGGCATTGAAGTGATGGGCCAATTGGGTGACTTCGTCCTGGCCGTGGGTGTCGAGGCTGCGAGTCAGGTCGCTTTCGCCGCTGGCGATGTTGGCCATGGCGCTGACGCTTTCCTGCAACGGCCGCACGATGCTGCGGGCGATCAGAATCACCAGCACGGCCATGATCAATGCGATCACCAGGCCGACCGCCGAAGCCTTCAGCACCTGGCCCTGGAATTCGGCCTGCACGTCGTCGATGTACACGCCGGAGCCGATCACCCAGCCCCACGGCTCGAACAGCTTGACGTAGGAGGTCTTGGCTACGGGCTCGCTGGCGCCGGGTTTCGGCCAGCGGTAGTCGACCATGCCGGCGCCCTTGGACTTGGCGATGGCGACCATCTCGTTGAACACCGCAAAGCCGTCCGGGTCGCGGATCGCCGAAAGGTTCTGGCCTTCAAGCTTGGGGTTGGTGGGGTGCATGACCATCACAGGGGTGAGGTCGTTGATCCAGAAGTAGTCGTTCTGGTCGTAGCGCAGGCCGCGGATGGCGGTCAGCGCCTGCTTCTGCGCGGCGTCGCGGGTCAGGGTTCCGGCCGCTTCCAGGCCCTGGTAGTAGGTCAGCAGGCCAGCCGCGGTCTGCACCACGTGCTGGGTCTTCTGCGCCTTGGCGTGGTACAGGCCGTCGTGCACCTGCTTGAGCATCAACACGCCCAGGGTCAGCAGCATGACCACCGCCACAATCAAGATGAGCCACAAGCGTCGGCTGATCGACACACTGCGCAAGCTGTTCATAACGCTGTCACTCCGGTTTCTTGTTCTTGTCATAAAACGCCGCCAGCATCCAACCACGTTTCGGGACGGGCGCCTACGCGACCCAAGTCGTATAACGCACAGCGTTATTTCGGCTTGTCTGTTAGGATTTCGGCCCCGCACGGAAAAACCTGAATGGCGATTGATTCTTCACGGAATTTTGACCCTTTGATGTGGATCCTGTGCGTGTGCGCACCGCACCGCAGCGGCTACGCTTCTCGCAGTGAACGATTGAAAAAATATTATCGGGGCATGCCGCCGGGCATCGCTCTTTGGGGGATCGATGGATCTTTGGACCGCCTTGCAGGCATTGATTCTAGGAGTTGTAGAAGGGCTGACGGAGTTTTTGCCCATTTCCAGTACCGGACACCAGATCATTGTCGCCGACTTGCTCGACTTCGGCGGCGAACGGGCCATGGCGTTCAACATCATCATCCAGCTCGGCGCCATCCTGGCGGTGGTCTGGGAATTTCGTCGCAAGATCTTCGACGTGGTCGTCGGGCTGCCGACCCAGCCGGGGGCGCGGCGCTTCACCGCCAACCTGCTGATCGCCTTCCTGCCCGCCGTGGTGCTGGGGGTGGTCTTCGCCGACCTGATCCACCATTACCTGTTCAACCCCATCACCGTGGCCACTGCGCTGGTGCTGGGCGGCTTCGTCATGCTGTGGGCCGAGCGCCGGCAGCATGAAGTGCACGCCGAAACGGTCGATGACATCACCTGGACGGACGCGCTGAAGATCGGCTTCGCCCAGTGCCTGGCGATGATCCCCGGCACCTCGCGTTCCGGCTCGACCATCATCGGCGGCCTGCTGTTCGGCCTGTCGCGCAAGACCGCCACCGAGTTCTCGTTCTTCCTGGCCATGCCGACCATGGTCGGTGCGGCGGTGTATTCGGGCTACAAGTACCGCGACCTGTTCGTGCCGGCGGACTTTCCGGTGTTCGCCATCGGCTTCGTCACCGCGTTCATCTTCGCCATGATCGCCGTGCGCGGGCTGCTCAAGTTCATCGGCAGCCACAGCTACGCGGCGTTCGCCTGGTACCGGATCGTGTTCGGCCTGGTGATCCTGGCGACCTGGCAGTTCGGCTGGGTGGACTGGTCGGCGGCCAAGCCATGAGCGATCCCCGCGCCCGCCGCGGGGGCGGTGTCCAGCACCTGAAGGTCAAACTGGCGGTGTTCCTGGCCGTGTGCGCGCTGCCGCTGTACGGCTCGCTGTCGATGTGGCTGCACGGGATCTCGTTGATCCCGCTGGCGGCCTACGGCGTCGTCAGCGCGGTGGCGTTCTTCCTGTACTGGGGCGACAAGCGCAAGGCCCGCAACGAGGCCTGGCGCACGCCGGAGAACATCCTGCACGCGGTGGAGCTGGCCGGCGGCTGGCCGGGCGCGCTGATCGCGCAGCAGGTGTTCCGCCACAAGACGCGCAAGGCGTCGTTCCAGATCGTGTTCTGGATGATCGTGGGGCTGCACCAGATGTTCTGGATCGACCGGCTGTTCTACGGGGCGGCGCTGTCAGCGGTGTTTTGAGCGGTGGTTGGCCTTTGGCTCGGCGGTCGGCCTGGTCCGGCGAGGCTGGATGGGTCGCCGCTATCGCCAGCAGGCTGGCTCCCACAAGGGATGGCTGTTGAACGCAGAGTCTGCGGTCACTGCAGAACCCTGTGGGAGCCAGCCTGCTGGCGATGGGCTCGCCCCAAAGCGCCAACCGATCAAAGCAACAACCCGACCTGCGTACGCTTGGGCAGCTTGCCCACCACCAACTGGTGCGAGCGCTGCAGCAACCCTTGCAGTTCCTCGGCGCCCAGCGGGTAGGGCGGGTGCATGATGATCCACTGCGCCCGCGCCAGGTACGGCGCCGGGCCGATGCCCGGGCGGTCGCAGTGGCCGAGGAACAGATCCTTGTCGACCTTGAAAGCGAGCGACTCACCGCGCAGCCCCTGCAAGGCGAACATCTTGTTGCCGGCCACCGAAAACACCCGCACGCCACCCCATTTGTAATCCTCCCGCACACCGGGCAACGTCAGGCAGAACGCGGCGACGTCCGTTTCGCTCATCTTTCCTTGTTTCATAACAGGCGCTCTCCGCAGGCATTGAACGATTCGACCAGGTGGTCGATCCACGCGCGCACCGCCGGCATCACCCCGCGCCGGTGCGGATACACCGCTTGCAGCCAGCCGCCGGGCAATGACCAGCCCGGCAGCAACTGCACCAGCGTGCCGTTGTTCAGCTCCGCTTCGCAATACATCATCGGCAGCAGGGTGAAGCCTTGCCCGGCCAGCACGCAAGCCTTGCGCACGATGAAGTCGTCGATGCCGAGGCGGGCCTCCAGCGCCAGGTCGCAGCTCTTGCCGTGTTCGTCGAGCAGGCGCACATGCACCATCCGGTCAGGTTCCAGGGCGCCGAGCACCGGCAGGTTTCTCAGGTCCTGGGGATGCCGGATCTCGACGCCCTCTATAAAGGAAGGGCTCGCCACCACGACCATCTGCGCCTGACGCAAACGGCGGGTGACCAGCATCGGGTCTTCGTCGCCGTGCTCGCGCACGCGCAGGGCGACGTCGACGCCTTCGGTGATCAGGTCGACCCGGCGGTTGAGCAGGATCACTTCCAGCTGCACTTGGGGGAACTTGCCCAGGAAATCGCTGATGACCATCGGCAGCATTTCATGGGCCAGCCCCGTCGGGCAGGACACCCGCAGCCGGCCCCGGGGCTCGCTGGACATGCTGGCGACGGCTTCGTCCGCCATTTCCGCCTCCAGCAGCATGGCCTGGCAGTGGCGCAGGTAGCGTTCGCCGACGGCGGTGAGCTTCAGTTGGCGGGTGGTGCGCTGCAGCAGCCGGGCGCCGAGGCGCTCTTCCAGCTCGGCGATCCGCCGCGACAGGCGCGACTTGGGAATGCCGAGCAGGCGGCCGGCGGCGGCGAATCCGCCGGCCTCGACCACCTTGGCGAAATAGTAGAGATCGTTGAGGTCTTGCATGGTGAAATCCGACTGTTCTATCAGTGGGACAAACTATCGCATTGTTACCGTCTAATCAGCTATTGGTTTCGTCTGTAGGATTGTCTCCATTCCGTCGCCATCGGCGATTCTTTCCAGGAGATTCCACATGAAACTGCTGCACATCGATTCGAGCATTCTGGGCGACAACTCTGCATCCCGTCAGCTGAGCAAGGAAGTCGTGCAAGCCTGGCAAGCCGCCGAGCCAAGCGCCGTGGTGACCTACCGCGACTTGGCCGCCGACGCCATCAGCCACTTCTCGTCGACCACCCTGGTGGCCGCCGGCACCACCGCCGAACTGCGTGACGCCGCCCAGCAGCACGAAGCCGAACTCAGCGCCACCACCCTGGCCGAATTCAAAGCCGCGGACGCCATCGTGATCGCTGCGCCGATGTACAACTTCACCATTCCGACCCAGCTCAAGGCGTGGATCGACCGCGTCGCCGTGGCCGGCCAGACCTTCCGCTACACCGAAGCCGGTCCCGAAGGCCTGTGCGGCGGCAAGAAAGTGGTGATCGTGTCCACCGCCGGCGGTCTGCACGCCGGCCAGGCCAGCGGCATCGCCCACGAAGAGTACCTGAAGCTGGTGCTGGGCTTCCTCGGCATCACCGACATCGAAATCGTCCGTGCCGAAGGCCTGGCCTACGGTGAGGAAGTGCGCAACAACGCCATGAACGCCGCTCACACGCAGATCAGCGAGCAACTGTTCGCCGCCGCGTAAGGCTTGCGTAAAGAACAGCGTCTGTTCAGGTAAACCTCAAAAAACTCTGTATTCTGGTTCTGCAAGGGCCGAATACGGAGTTTTTTGTTTCTGACTGTTACATAATCTGGCCCGGGTTATGCAGTCAAACGTTCGACGTCTGAGTGCAGCGACGCGCAGGAACGCCAAAACCACGGTGTTTCGCGCATCGGACCGCAACGGATCTTTCGATTGAGTAACACAGGGTGGGGCATCCCATGATGCGTCTTTGTGCAACGTTACTGATTTGCCTGCTCGGCAGCCTGAACTCAGTGCACGCGGCGCCTGGGCAGCATCCTCGCTGGAGCGTCGGCTTCCACGAGATGACCTTCCTCGACCCCCTGGACCTGCAGCCGATGCGCGCCATCGCGTTCTACCCGTCCAGCGACCGAGAGCACACCAGCAAGCTTGAGGGCTACACGGTCGAGGCCGGCGAAGACGTCAAGGTCGCCATCGGCCGCTTCCCGATGCTGATGCTGTCCCACGGCAACACCGGCACGCCGCTGGCGCTGCATGACCTCGCCACGTCGCTGGCGCGCAAGGGGTTCGTGGTGGTGGCGGTGATCCACCCCGGCGACAACTCCAAGGACCACAGCCGCCTCGGTACCTTGAGCAACCTGTACGGCCGGCCGATCCAGATTTCCGAAGCCATCTCCGCCACCCTCGGCGACCGCATGCTCGCGCCGTTCGTCAACGCCGAGCAGGTCGGGGTGATCGGCTATTCGGCCGGCGGCGAGACGGCGCTGATCCTTTCGGGCGCCACGCCGGACCTGGATCGCCTGCGCCGCTATTGCCAGGAGCGCCCGGACGACCGCGACGCCTGCAACACCCAGGGCGAGCTGATCGTCGACCGCGACGACCTCCAGCCGGTGGCCGATCCACGGGTGCATGCCTTGCTGCTGATGGCGCCGCTGAGCCTCAAGTTCGGCCGCCAGACGCTGGCCGACGTGCATGTGCCGGTGCTGATGTACAGCGGCGACGGCGACAAACTGGTGGCCTTCGACAAGAACGCCGCCGCCCTGGCGCGCAAGCTGCCGACCGCGCCGGACTTCAAGCTGCTGGCCGGGGCCGGGCATTTCGTGTTCATGGCGCCGTGCAACGAAGAGCAGATCGTCGCCATGCCCGCCCTGTGCACCGACGCCGACGGTGTGGACCGCGAAGACATCCACCGCAACCTGATCTCCGAGGCCGGGCGGTTCTTCTCCCGGGTGCTGGGCCGGCCCAGCCGGGCGGGGATGCAGACCGCAGACCAATGAACCCCCGATATCCACTGTGGGAGACCGCAGACCAATGAAACCCCGATGTCCCCTGTGGGAGCCAGCCTGCTGGCGATAGCCATCTGTCATTCAGCGCCTGGTTGACCGTTTCGCCAGCAGGCTGGCTCCCACAAGGGCAAGATCAGGCCGCACGTCGTTTGAGCATCAGCGTCAACCCCAGTCCGCCCACCGACAGCACCGCCGCGCAGAAGAAAATCCACGAATACCCCAGGTTCAGCGCCACCGCGCCCATCAACGGCCCGGCGATCGCCAGCGCCAGGTCGAAAAACACCGCATACGCGCCCAGGCCCGCGCCGCGGCTGGAGCCTGGCACTTGTTTGATGGCCTCGACGCCGAGCGCCGGGTACACCAGCGACAGGCCGAGCCCGGTCAGCCCTGCACCGATCAGCGCCGTGAGCGTGGAAGGCGCCAGCCACAGCAGCACCAGGCCCAGGGTCTCGATGATCATGCAGGCAATGGCCGAGGTAAAACCGCCGAAACGGTTGATGGCCGAGATGAACACCAGACGCGACAGAATGAAGCAGACGCCGAACACCGTCAGGCAGTAGGCCGCGCCCGTCCAGCCACGGTTGAGGTAATACAGCGTGATGAACGTGGTCAGCGTGCCGTAGCCGATGGACGCCAGGCACAGGCTGGCGCCGTAGGGGGCGATCCGGCCGAACACGGCCCGGAACGGCAGGCGTTCGCCGCGCACCACCGGCACCGACGGCTTGTTGCGGATCAGCAGCAGCGCCCCCGCCGCCAGCGCCGACAGGGCGATGCCGAGGCTGGCGAAGCCGTAATCGGCCACCATCACCACCCCCAGCGGCGCGCCGATGGCGATGGCGCCGTAGGAGGCGATGCCGTTCCAGGAGATCGAACGGGCCGTGTGCTCGGCGCCGACCTGGCCCATGCACCAACTGATGGTGCCCACGCCGATCAGCCCTTGGGCGATGCCGAGCAGCAGGCGGGCGGTGATCAGGATCACCAGGCTCAGCAGCGGAACGCTCTGCAGCAACGTGGAGACCAAGGTCAGCGCGCCGCTCAGGACAATCCCCGACAAGCCGTACACGATCGCCCGCTTGGTGCCGACGCTGTCCGACATGCGCCCGGCCATCGGCCGGCTGAGCAGGGTGGCCAGGTACTGCGAGCCGATGGTCAGCCCCGCGATCACCGCGCTGAAGCCGAGCTGCTCGTGGACGTAGCCCGGCAACACCGCAATCGGCAGGCCGATGCAGAGGAAGGCGATGAAGGTGTAGAAGACGATGGAAACGATCTGCAGGGTGATCGACAGGGAGCTTTGCGACGGCGGTTGCTGCGCAGACATGGGGACTCGTTCGCGGGCGGCGGTGGGAGATACGGCATCATGGCTTTTGTGCGGGGTAAAAGGAAGCAGGCTAACGATATGACTGGCCGAAAGAGGTCGACAGTGCGGGCCTCATCGCTGGCAAGCCAGCTCCCACAGGTTTTTGGGGTGTACCGGGATCTTGCGGACGACCGGGATCCACTGTAGGAGCCAGCCTGCTGGCGATGGCGGCAGTCCAAGTTCCATAGATGTTGGCAGTGCGGGCCTCATCGCTTGCAGGCAAGCTCCTACAGGTATTTGGGTTTACCGGGAACTTGTGGGCGACCGGAATCCCTGTGGGAGCTGGCTTGCTGGCGATGGCGGCAGTCCAGTTGCCCTCGATGTCGGCAGTGCCGGCCTCATCGCTTGCAGGCAAGCTCCTACAGGTATTTGGGTTTACCGGGAACTTGTGGGCGACCGGAATCCCTGTGGGAGCTGGCTTGCCAGCGATGGCGACAGTCCGGGCACCGCAGGGCATGATCCAGACAACTGCCCCCCTGAGGAAAATCCCAAGGCCGCAGAATGCAAAAAGCCCTGTCACCAGGACAGGGCTTATCACATGCAGCTTGCGGCTTAAGGCTGACAGCAGCCCTTAGAACACCACACCCTGGCTACGCAGGTAATCATCGTAGGTGCCGCTGAAGTCGGTCACGCCGTTCGGGCTCAGTTCGATGATGCGGGTGGCCAGGGACGACACGAACTCACGGTCGTGGCTGACGAAGATCAGCGTGCCGGGGTAGTTCTCCAGCGCCAGGTTGAGCGCCTCGATCGATTCCATGTCCAGGTGGTTGGTCGGTTCGTCCATCACCAGCACGTTCGGCTTCTGCAGGGTCAGCTTGCCGAACAGCATGCGGCCTTGCTCACCACCGGAAATGACCTTCACCGACTTGAGGATCTCGTCGTTGGAGAACAGCATCCGGCCCAGGGTGCCGCGGATCATCTGCTCGCCCTGGGTCCACTGGCCCATCCAGTCGAACAGGGTGACGTCGTCTTCGAAGTCGTGGGCATGGTCCTGGGCGTAGTAGCCCAGCTCCGCGCTTTCGGTCCACTTCACCGAACCTGCGTCCGGGGTCAGCTCGCCCATCAGGGTGCGCAGCAGGGTGGTCTTGCCGATGCCGTTCGGACCGATGATCGCCACGCGCTCGCCGGCTTCGACGGTGAAGCTGAAGTTCTTGAACAGGACCTTGTCGTCGAAGCCTTTGGACATGCGCTCGATGGTCACGGCCTGACGGTGCAGCTTCTTGTTCTGGTCGAAACGGATGAACGGGCTCACGCGGCTCGACGGCTTGACCTCGGCCAGTTGGATCTTGTCGATCTGCTTGGCGCGGGAGGTGGCCTGCTTGGCTTTCGAGGCGTTGGCCGAGAAGCGGCTGACGAACGTCTGCAGTTCGGCGATCTGGGCTTTCTTCTTGGCGTTGTCGGCCAGCAGCTGCTCGCGGGACTGGGTCGCCGCGGTCATGTACTCGTCGTAGTTGCCCGGGAACAGGCGCAGTTCGCCGTAGTCCAGGTCGGCCATGTGGGTGCAGACGCTGTTCAGGAAGTGCCGGTCGTGGGAAATGATGATCATGGTGCTGTTACGCGCCGTGAGAATGTTTTCCAGCCAGCGGATGGTGTTGATGTCCAGGTGGTTGGTCGGCTCGTCGAGCAGCAGCACTTCCGGATCGGAGAACAGCGCCTGGGCCAGCAGCACCCGCAGCTTCCAGCCCGGGGCGACTTCGGTCATCGGGCCGAAATGCTGCTCCAGCGGAATGCCCAGGCCCAGCAGCAGCTCGCCGGCGCGGGATTCGGCGGTGTAGCCGTCCATCTCGGCGAACTCGGTCTCCAGCTCGGCCACGGCCATGCCGTCTTCTTCGGTCATTTCCGGCAGCGAGTAGATGCGGTCGCGCTCGGCCTTGACCTTCCACAGCTCTTCGTGGCCCATGATCACGGTGTCGATCACGGTGAATTCTTCGTAGGCGAACTGATCCTGGCGCAGTTTGCCCAGGCGCACGTTCGGTTCGAGCATCACCTGGCCGGCGGACGGTTCGAGGTCGCTGCCGAGGATCTTCATGAAGGTCGACTTGCCGCAACCGTTGGCGCCGATCAGGCCATAGCGGTTGCCGTTGTTGAACTTGACCGAAACGTTTTCGAACAGCGGCTTGGCGCCGAACTGCATCGTGATGTTAGCTGTAGAAATCAAAGGTTTTTCCTGCGAGGCAATCTGAAAAGCGAGGAGGCGGCGGGTGCGCTGGGCCCGAGTCGAAGCACGCCGAAGCGGGGTGCGTCCCGTCATCAGCCCAGGGGCCTGTAAAGTTTGGCGGCGATTGTACTGGTCTGGCCGTGCGAGCGATAGGGCGATCACGCCTTGTTCGCGCGATCGGCGCCTTAGCGGGACAGTTTTTCACAGATGAAGGTTCACTATTGGTTACAAACTGTGGCTAAAATGCCATCCATTCACCCAATGCCCGGTGCGGCATGGGCTCAAGGATGCGCCATCGGGACGCTGTTTTGTTTTCAGACCACTGCCGCAGGCCGCTGGCCGACGCCTTCGGGGCGCGCAGTTTGTTCACTTCTGACGTGTGACGATTTCCGTGAAACTCATCATTGCCGCTGTATATGTCATTTCCATTGCATACGTGCACCTGCGCGGTCGCGTGCGCCACAAGCTCGGTCGTCAGTTGAGCGACCACTCCACGTTTCTGGCGCCGGTCAATTGCTTCCTTTATCTGTTCTCCAAGATGCCCAACAAGCCTTACCTCAATCCGGCGGACTTTCCGGACCTGAGCCCGTTGCAGGCCCACTGGGAAGAAATCCGCGAAGAAGGTCAGAACCTTCTGCGCGCCGGTGAGATCAAGCGCTCGAACCAATACGACGACGTCGGTTTCAACTCGTTCTTCAAGACCGGCTGGAAGCGTTTCTACCTGAAGTGGTACGGCGACAGCCACCCGTCGGCCATGAAACTGTGCCCGCGCACCACAGAGCTGGTGCAGAGCATCGGTTCGATCAAGGCGGCGATGTTCGCCGAACTGCCGCCGGGCTCCAAACTGGTGCGCCACCGCGACCCGTACGCCGGCTCGTACCGCTATCACCTGGGCCTGGAAACGCCGAACGACGCCGGCTGCTACATCAACGTCGACGGCGAGAACTACCACTGGCGCGACGGCGAAGCGGTGATGTTCGACGAGACCTACATCCACTACGCCGAAAACACCACCGACCAGAACCGCATCATCCTGTTCTGCGATATCGAGCGTCCGATGAAGTACCGTTGGGCGGCGGCGTTCAACAGCTGGTTCAGCCGCACCGTGATGTCGGCGGCCGGCGCGCCGAACGACGCGGGCGACCGCACCGGCGGGATCAACCGCCTGTTCACCAAGATCTACAAGGTGCGCCTGCGCGGCAAGGAACTGAAGAAGCGCAACCGTGCGCGCTATTACATGGAAAAATGGGCGATCTTCGGCGGTCTGCTGGCGATCTTCATTCTGATCTGAGTTCGGTGGCGTTCTTGCGGACGCCATCGCGGGCAAGCCCGCTCCCACAGGTTCCGGGTCGTTCACTGATGTTGTGTTCGACACGAACCCGACACCACCCTCAACGGCAATCACGCCCTGTTACAGGTTGCCCGTCCCTCACGGGTTAACAAATCCGAACCCTCGGCGTAGCGTGGACTCGAACGCTTCAGTCCACGCGCCCCGAGGTCGATCATGAACCGTTATCTGTCAGGCATCGCCGCCCTGATCCTCAGTGGCGGCCTGGCGCAGGCCGACGTCACTGCGCCGCCTGCCATGCCGTTGCTGGCCCAAAGCCCGACCGGCAACAGCAACAACCCCTACAACAGCCCGATCCGCCGGGCCAATCCCAACAGCATGCAGGGCACCCAGCCCAGCGCGCCAGCCCTGCAAGGGCCGAACACCGTTCCGGTGCCGCGTCCGCCTACCCTTGAAAACCGTGGCATCGGCAATGGCCAGCTCCAGCGCTCGGTGCCGGCCACACCGCCCACGTTCATTCCCAATCCGCCGGTGCGGGACACCGGCAGCAACCGTTGATCGGCGGAGGCCGTTTCCGTCAGCCCTTCAAGCGAACAAAAGGAATCGTGCATGTTGCGTAAAACCCTGTTAGCCGGCCTGTGTGCCGGAGCATTGGCGAGTTTCACCCTGTCGGCGACCGCTGCGCCCGTGAAGGAACTGCAGAGCGAGCAGGGCACCCTGCAAGTCACCACCATCGCCCAAGGCCTCGAACACCCCTGGGCGCTGGCGTTCCTGCCGGACGGCCAAGGCATGCTGGTGACCGAGCGCCCCGGCCATCTGCGGCGGGTGAGCGCGGACGGCAAGACGTCTGCGCCGATCGGCGGCGTGCCCAGCGTGTGGGCCAAGGGGCAGGGCGGCCTGTTGGATGTGGCGCTGTCGCCGTCGTTCAAGGAGGACCGGCTTGTGTACCTGTCCTACGCCGAGGGTGGCGGCGCCGGCGACAAGGCGGGAACGGCGGTCGGTCGCGGGCGCCTCTCGGACGACATGAAGACGCTGAAGGACTTCCAGGTGATCTTCCGCCAGGAGCCCAAGCTGTCGGTCGGCAACCATTTCGGCTCGCGGCTGGTGTTCGACCGCGACGGCTTCCTATTCATCACCCTGGGCGAAAACAACGACCGGCCGACCGCCCAGGACCTGGACAAGCTGCAAGGCAAGATCGTGCGGCTGTACCCGGACGGCAAGGTGCCGGACGACAACCCCTTCGTCGGTCAGTCCGGCGTGCGGCCGGAAATCTGGTCCTACGGCCACCGAAACCCGCAGGGGGCGGCGCTCAACCCGTGGAGCGGCACGCTGTGGGAAAACGAGCACGGCCCGCGCGGGGGCGATGAGGTGAACATCATCGAGCGCGGCAAGAACTATGGCTGGCCGCTGGCGACCCACGGCATCAACTATTCGATGCAGCCCATCCCGGAAGCCAAAGGCAAAACCGCCGAGGGCACGGTCGGGCCGCATCATGTCTGGGAGAAATCACCGGGCGTGACCGGCCTGGCGTTCTACGATGGCGATCGTTTCAAGGCCTGGCAGCACAACGCGTTCATCGGCGCGCTGGTGGGCCAGGAACTGATCCGCCTGCAGTTCGACGGCGACAGGGTGGTGCACGAAGAGCGTTTGCTGGGTGAGTTGAAACAGCGGATCCGCGATGTGCGCCAAGGGCCGGATGGCTACCTCTACGTGCTGACGGACGAGACGGACGGCTCGCTGTACAAGGTCGGCCTGAAATAGCCCCGCATCCTGTGGGAGCGGCGGTGCCGGCCATCGCCAGCAGGCTGGCTCCCACAGGATTTGCGCACGGCACAGATCCCCTGTGGGAGCGAGCCTGCTCGCGATGACGGCGGCGCATCTGGCATCAGTGTGTCAGAGCGACCGCTATCGCCAGCAGGCTGGCTCCCACAGATTTTGAGTACGGCACATGCCATCCGGCATTACTCCTGACGGGCAAACACCACCACTGCCGCCCGGAGCTTCCCCCGGCCGAAGCGGCTCATCTTCTCGAACTCGCCATGGCTGACCGGCACATGCTGGCAGTCCATGGGCTGGCGATGCAGGCTGTGGTCGACATCCGGGTCGTGCAGGTAGACGAACTCCTCGTCGCAGTCGGTGACGATCACCCAGTGCGGTGATTTGGAGCGGGTCAGGCGGTAGCTGCTGATCAGCACAAGGGGTTGCCCGCCAACCTCCAGCAAACGGGGCAGGTCCAGTGCCGAACCGACGGTCTGTTCGACATCGGTCTCACGCAATTGCGCGATGAACGCCTCGTGCACCAGGCGCATGACGTCCTTTTTATGCTCGCCACGCACGCCGTCGAGGAACAGCGGCCCGGCCATGCTCAATTGCAGGCGCACCCGAAAGCCCCGACGCCACGCCGCCAGCGCCAGCCCCTGCGGGCTGCAGCCGCCATGGCCGGACGTCATGAACACCGTGGTCGCCTCGCGCCAGAGCTGCACTTCTTCCTGGCGCTCCAGCGTCCGCCCGGGCTGCAACGCTCCCATGGCCATCAGCAAGCAGGCCGGGCCGCAGGTGAAATCGGTGGTTTGCCGGTAATAGGGGACGTTGACGCTGCGGGAATCGCGGTGCTGAAGGATGCGCTTCTCCAGGCGCAACGCGTCGGCATGGTCCTCGTAGTAATCGTGGATCAGCGCAAAGCGCCGATAGCCGTTGCGCTCGTACAGCGCGATGGCTGCGGGGTTGTCGGTGCGCACTTCCAGCCGCAGGTAGGCGCAATCATGCTCCAGCGCGCAGGCCTCGATGCGGTTCAGCAATTGCTTGCCCAACCCGGCGCCCCGTGCCGAGGCCGCGATGGCGATGGAATACAGCCGGGCCAGCGACGTGCCGCGATGAAACAGCACCAGCGCATACCCCGCCAATTGCCCAGCGTGAGTGGCCACCAACAGTTGCCCGTGGGCACGGGTGATCATCCACTGGAAACTGCGGGCGGTGAGCCGGTCCGTGGTGAAGCATTGCGTCTCCAGCGCCATCAGCGCCGGCAGGTCTTCGGTTGTCGCCAGACGAAAGACAGGGTTCATATGACCACCGTAAAAGTTGCGTAACGAAACGGGACTTTCGAAAAACTTCGTGCTTAATAGAAATGGTCTTGTTCTCCAACGGATCGATTTCTATGTCAGCGGTACAGGGTCATTGGCGCGAAGTATCCGGGCAAAGTTTGCCGGCGGCAACTTATTTAAATCCGGTCGTTGCAACTTCCAGCCGGGTGCTGATCATTGTCGAGCGCAAGGAAGATTGGGCCTCTTACTTCCCCAGCGAAGACATCGTCACCGCCCAGGAATACCTGGAGCAAACCCCCGGCAGCGAGCCGGGCAAGCGGGTGCAGGTGATCAACCTGTGCCGCAGCTACAAGTACCTGGGGCACGGTTATTACTGCTCGCTGCTGGCCGAGGCCCGTGGGCACAGGGTCATTCCTTCGGTGAAGACCATCAGCGAGCTGACGCGCAAGTCGCTCTACGGGTTGGCGCTGGAGGATCTGGACAAAACCCTGGAAAGAGCCCTCAGCCATCATCTCTACAGCGATACGGAAGGGTTTACGCTGACGCTGTACTTTGGTCGGACACATATTGAACCCTTACAGGATCTGGCCCGTCAGTTGTTTGAAGTGTTTCCGTGTCCGATCCTGTTAGTTGAATTCAAGCGAACTAACGGTTGGCACATCGAGGGCATCAAGTCGGGGTCGCTGCACAAGTTGCGTGACGACCAGGAAGACCAGTTCGCCAATGCCCTGGACGGTTTCAGCCGTAAAGTCTGGCGTCTCCCGCGCTCCCGTCAGGTGGCCCGTTACGACCTGGCGATCCTGCACGATCCCCAAGAGGCGCTGCCGCCGTCCAACGCCCGTGCGCTGGCCAACTTCGTGCGGGTCGGCAAAGGCATGGGCATCGACGTGGAACTGATCGAGCGCAAGGACTACGCGCGATTGGCCGAGTACGACGGCCTGTTGATCCGCGAGACCACCAGCGTCGACAACCACACCTACCGCTTCGCCAAGAAGGCCGAGAGCGAAGGGCTGGTGGTGATGGACGACCCGGCGTCGATCCTGCGCTGCACCAACAAGGTGTACCTGACCGACCTGCTCGGCAGCCATCAGCTGGGCATGCCCGCCACGGAAATCCTCTACAAGGAGCGACCGGAAGACTTCGAACGGGTCGGCGAGCGCCTCGGCTTTCCGCTGGTGCTGAAGATCCCCGACGGCTGCTTCTCCCGTGGCGTGATCAAGGTCGAAAGCCAGCAGGCGCTGCTGGAGGCCACCGCCGAACTGTTCGAGCATTCGGTGCTGTTGCTCGCCCAGGAGTTCTTCTACACCGAATACGACTGGCGCATCGGCGTGCTCAACCGCAAGCCGATCTTTGCCTGCCAGTACTTCATGTCCAAGGGCCATTGGCAGATCTACAACCACAAGGCCAAGGGCCAGGACGTCAATGGCGAATGCCGCACGCTGCCGATCCACGAAGCGCCGAGGGCAGTGGTGGAGCTGGCGGTGAAGACGGCCAACCTGATCGGCGACGGGCTCTACGGCGTCGACCTCAAGCAGGCCGGCGACAAGGTGGTGGTCATCGAAGTCAACGACAACCCGAACCTGGACGCCGGCATCGAAGACGCCTATCTGCAGGACGATCTGTATTCGCTGGTGCTGGAGGAGTTCGTGCGGCGCCTGGAACTCAAGCGCCGCGGTCAGGCCTGGTGACGCGCCGATGATCAGCGGTTTTGCGCTCAGCCATGGATCGTTGCACCGGGTCGAACGGCTCGACGCCGACGTCATGCTGTTCAGCGACCCCGACGCCGCCGAACGGGATCTGCTGCACAGTCACTTCAAGCTCGACGCACATGCGTTGGCCTCGGCGCTGGACCCGGACGAGGTCTCGCGGATCGAGTTCCACCCGGACCATCTGTTCCTGATCTGGAAACGCCCCGAGAAGTACGCCGGCGGCGGCAGCCTGGCGTTCGAGGTGTCGTCCTGCGGCCTGCTGTTCTCACCGGGGCAATTGCTGGTGATCGCCACCGACGACACGCCGCTGCACGGCCTGGGCACGGGGCGGCCGCTGAACACGCCGCTGGACGTGCTGCTGGACCTGCTGTTCAACAACATCCATCACTACCTCGGGCATCTGAAGGTGATCAAACTGGTCGCCCGGGAGCTGCAACAGAAGTTCAACGCCTCGATGCAGAACCAGCACCTGATGCAGATGTTCAACCTCAGCGAAAGCCTGATCTATTACATCAACGCCCTGCACAGCAACGGCGCGGTGCTCACCCGGCTGCGCAACCACGCGGAAAAGCAGCACTTCGGCAGCGAAGCCCTCGGCCTGATCGACGACCTGATCATCGAAAACAACCAGTGCTACAAGCAGGCGGAAATCTATTCGACGGTGTTCTCCGGGCTGATCGATGCGCGGGGCAACCTGATGAACAACAGCACCAACAGCCTGCTGCGCAAGCTCACGCTGATCAACGTGGTGTTTCTGCCGCTCAACCTGATCGCGAGCATCGGTGGGATGTCCGAATTCAGCATGATGACCGCCGGCACGCCGTGGTGGGTGTCGTACCCGCTGTTTCTCGGGGCGATGGTGCTGGCGGCGGGCGGGATGCTGCTGGGGCTCAGGCGGCTGGCCAGGTGACGGCATCCGCCATTGACTTGCCAGCCGGCCTCAGGCTACTTTCCAGCCCATGACCTGCACCGTACTGCTTCTTCAGCCGAGCATTATTATTACCGCCATTCCTCATCTGGCGGGCTAGCGCACGGCTGCAGCACCGAACCCGCCCTTGAGGCGGGTTTTTTCTTTCTGTCTCCGGGGCTCCAACCAACGTCAGGAGACGACCATGCGCCACAGCCCCGCCCAGCAAGCCCTGCTTGAACAGTATGTGAAAAGGATCCTCGCCGCGCCGGTCTACGAACTGGCGGTGCGCACGCCGTTGCAGGCGGCGCCGGCCTTGTCCGCCATGCTCGGCAACCGCATCCTGCTCAAGCGCGAGGACCTGCAGCCGACGTTCTCGTTCAAGATCCGCGGCGCCTACAACCGACTGGTGCAATTGACCGACGAGCAAAAGGCCTGCGGCGTGATCACCGCGTCGGCGGGCAACCATGCCCAAGGCGTGGCGTTGGCCGCCCGCGAACTGGGGATCGCCGCCACCATCGTCATGCCGACCACCACACCCGAACTGAAAGTGCTGGGAGTGCGCAGTCGCGGCGCCGAGGCGCTCCAGCACGGCGAGAGTTTTCCGTTCGCCCTGGCCCATGCGCTGCAACTGGCGGAGCAGACCGGGCGCACCTTCGTCCCGCCGTTCGACGACCCGGACGTGATCGCCGGGCAGGGCACCGTGGCCATGGAGATCCTGCGGCAGCACCAGGGCGAACTGGATGCGATCTTCGTCCCGGTGGGCGGCGGCGGATTGATCGCGGGCATCGCCGCTTACGTCAAATACCTGCGGCCCGAGGTGCGGATCATCGGCGTCGAGTCGGAACACTCGGCCTGCCTGAAAGCTGCGATGGCGGCGGGGGAACGGGTGGTGCTGCCCAGCGTCGGCACCTTCGCCGACGGCGTGGCCGTGGCGCAGATCGGCGCCTACGGTTTCGAGGTCTGCCGGTTCTGCGTGGATGAGGTGGTCACCGTCAGCAACGACGAACTCTGTGCGGCGATCAAGAACATCTACGACGATACCCGCTCGATCACCGAACCTTCCGGCGCGCTGGCGGTGGCGGGGATCAAGCGGTATGTGGCGCAGACCGGCGACCGGAACCGGACGTTCATCGCCATCGATTCCGGCGCCAACATCAACTTCGACAGCCTGCGCCATGTGGCGGAACGTGTGGCGGCGTGCGGTTCAGCGGTGTGAGGTCATTCCGGGAGGGCAACGCCGACCTTGTCGGCGGCCGACCAGACGCGAAAGCGCACTTCGACGTCGCTCGGCGCGTACACCACGATCGGCAGCTTGCTGTTGTAGCGCAGCAGGAAGCCGTCGCCGACCACCGGCACGAACGCGCGTTTCTTCTTGGACTCCGGGGGGCAGGCCATCAGGGTGCTCACCGGGCCGGAGACCTTCTCCAGGCGGTAGAACGGATAGCCCCAGCCTTCGAGGTTCTTTTCCTGCAGGCTGCCGCCCAGGTGCTGGCGGTTGCAGTCCACCTCCTGGGTCTTGCCGGCCATGATCTCGACCTTGAAGTTGTCTTCGTCGGCCTGTTGCGGCAGGTGAATGACCTGGCGGGTGAAACCCGCTTCAGCCTTGGGGTAGGGCGCCACGTCTTCGAGTTTGGCGGCCTGGGCGAAGGTGGACAGGCTGGCGACCATCAGGCCGGTGGCCGCGTAAGCGGTAAAGGATCCCATGTAAGCCTCCTGGCGGGCGTCGGATAAATTGGCGGGCAGTTCTACCAGCGTAGGCGATGAATGCAAACCCTTGAAGTGTTGCAAAATGCGGTGCGCAAAGCGGGCCATCCTGCAATCTGCAACAGGC
Organism: Pseudomonas sp. B7(2017); assembly: GCF_002112745.1. Classification (NCBI taxonomy): domain Bacteria; kingdom Pseudomonadati; phylum Pseudomonadota; class Gammaproteobacteria; order Pseudomonadales; family Pseudomonadaceae; genus Pseudomonas; species Pseudomonas sp. B7(2017). The sequence goes on from NZ_NEIP01000007.1 coordinate 40,618, forward strand.
ACAATGCTGGCCCGTGCCGCCAAGTGCCTGATTTCCCAAAGGCACGGCACTAACCGATGAAAGGCACGTTTTATGCGTCGTTCCGGTGCGGCGCACCGAGTTTGTGCGCCTACACTCCAATGGGCATTTCGCAGTACCGCCGCCTGAAGCCACCAAGGAACCAGCGGAGACACATCCGCACGGGTAAGCCTCAGCGGTCGACGTGAATACTTGATTGGCAGTCTCACAGTAAGGAGAGGGTTCGCCATGTTTCTGTCTGCCTTGGAACTTCGCAACATCATTGAAAGCAGCTTTCTGCCGAAACGCTGCCAATGCACGCTGACCCCGGAACTGTCGATGACGGTGAAGGTGTTCGGCGACCACCAGACCGACCAGGTGGATCTGCTGGTCAGCGGCATCGACGCCAGCCACCTCAACGGCTGCCGTGAGATCAACGACCTGATCGCTGGCCTGCGTTCGGACCTGGCGCAGCAGACTTCAGCGCATCACTACGCGCCACGCTCGAAGGCGGGTTGACTAACCTACCGTTTCACTCAGTTCGACCGTCACGCGCCGGGCCTGCATGAAACCAAGGCCCAGCGCGAACTCGACCAGCACCGCCAACAGGATCGCGGGGCCCGCGTGGCCATTGAGCCACTCACCGAACCCCAGCACCGCCAGCCCGAAGCACCCGACCGTGAAACCGTTGCCCAGCGCATGGCGCGTGGCCGACGGCGGCGCATTGCGCACCAGCCAGAACATCACCCCCAACGCCGCGAACAGCACCGCGCTGCGCCGGGCGACGAACCCCGCCGCCGGCGAGTAGTCGATGCTCCAGATCGCCAGCAGCCCGTCAGGCACAAAGCCCCAGACGATGGCCAGGAGAAAGCACAACAGGGCGGTGAAGGTCGACAACGTGCGGAACGACAACTGCATGGCGGATCCTTGCGGCAGTAGGGAGGGCCTCGAGCATAACCGCCGGGGCCCTCGCTCGCCTACCGCCAGGCCGCAAATCAGAACGGTCTGTCAGTTCTGGAAACTGCACGCGTCAGACAATTTCCGGTAGCTGATTTCCTCGGGCTTGCCGTTGTTGTCGATGTACTTCATGTCGGCGGTGATCACCTTGCAGTCCTGGGTCGGCGGCTCGGTGAGCGACACCACTTTGGCCACATGCAGCGGCATGCCGTACTGGTAGGGCACGGCCTTGGACGGCGCGGCGGTGTCGTTGGCCTGGGCGAGCCCGGCGAAGGCGGTGCAGGCGAGGGTGGCGGCGAGCAGAAGGGGACGCATGTTCATGGCAGGACTCCGGTGCGACGCAAGGGGCATTCGGCCAATGGCAGGCCGAACCTGCCGCACTGGGCGTCAGCGGACGGCTGAGGGCGTGCGGTTGGGTAGAGTCTTGGACCGTGGCGTTAAGCGACGGTTAAGCGGGCTGAATGGAGGCTGTCAGGGGCGGGGCGATTTCTGAGGCAAGTGCGGAGCGTTCCTACAAGGGCGGATGCCTTGTCTGCTTTCGGGGGGTGGAGCGGGGCGGATATCGTTGGGCGTCGCTGCAAAATCAGCGACCTGGGTTTGGTCACCTGGAGAAATCACCTGCGCATTTGTGCCATCATCCGCGCCGCGGACATCCGTGTCCTCGGAGTGCATTGCTGTGGTGGCTGTGTGCAGGGTCGCCTTCGGGCGAACCGGATTGGTGGTTCTCCGGTGACCAAACCTGTACACAGTCCGCCTCCCCACCGTTTGGTCACGGTGCTGGCGGTTACTTTCAATTCGTTTGAGTAATCACCATGCCGACACTTAATCCGCTTCCCCATCGTTATCACCGCCTCAACAGCTGCGTCACCGAAAGCGCCCCGATGGTCATCGACACCGAGGCCAACCCCAAAGACATTTTCGAAGCCGGCGTCCAGCGCGTCCGCGCCTGCAGCGACCTGCTCGAAACCCTGCATTGCCTCTGCTTCAAGCACGCCGACGTCCAGGACATTCCCCACATCACCCACGCGCTGTACCTGTTGGTGCAGGACGGCAATGATTTGCTGCAGGTTGCGCAGCAGCGGATGCTGAACTGGCAGGCGCCCGTCTGACGCCCAATACGTGAAGAGGGAAAACGGATGAGGTTTTCCCTCGTTTTTCTCTCGTTATGACCTCGCCAGCAAAGTCAGAGACTGGAGTCATTGAGCAACGGCTACTCTGCATTGCTCGTTTGTCATGGGTGAATGTCTTTATTCGGTACAACCCGGATAGAGGGTACAGTCGCGTCCGTCCGGCATTTTGAAGGGTTTGAAGTCAGAGGTGTTGCCGCGGCAAAATGCGTAGGGATCCTCCAGACTTTTGCCCATGCATCGTTTCCATCCATTGGGGAACTTCACCCAGGTGTCACCCAGGGCTGGTTTTTCTTCCTTGGACAGAGTGAAGGAAACTTTCAAGGTCTTTCCTGCCAACTGTGCGCGTTGCAGAGGCCCTTTGGCGACAGCGCCATTTGCCTGTTCCCACGTAGCAGTTGGATTGCATTTCAGGATTTTTACAATATATCGATGAGGTCCAACTGTTCGAAACGACCACTCGCACTGTCGCTGCAAAAATAGAGGTGCAGGAAGGCCGGTGTCGTCTGTTGTGTTTTCCTGGAACGCAATCCCCGTGTAATCCCTTCCTACATCGTCGAACCCGGCTGCAAACTTGGCATCGACTTCATAATCAAAATTATCCAAAACCAACGGGCACCCACCCTCGACACCGGTCAAAGGCACTTCAAACTGTGCCGTCTGCGCCTTCTCACTGAATTCCTGCTTAAAGAACTTGAACCCCGGATGCTCTCGCCCTTTCTTCACTGGAACAGTGCAGGTTTCGCCCGGACGGGGCACGTATTGGGCTTCGCCCCTAATCTTGAACCCCGGAGGAAGTTCCGTGACGAGAGTGAGGCTGTCCTGCTGCGCAACGGAGCAGGCCGTTGCGGCAAACGCGCCGAACCCGATCATCAGGTTGCGAACAAGCCCATTGAAAACATTGCGATGGCGCATTCGATGATCCTATGTCTCGGGGCGGTTGCTTTGAGCGAAAGGGGCTCAAGCTGTTTTTATTTCAAGTCGGCGGGCTGTCATCGGCCCGCGCGGCGAAGTGTCGTTCGCATGGTCAACCAATAGCCAGCGATTAGGATTGTTGCGCAAGATCTTTCGGGTTCGCTCGGGGTGCAGTCGCGGCACTGGGTACTGACCCGACCGGCCGTTTTCCGCGCTTTTTCATTGGTCGTTATCCCAGTACCGAACGCTGCTGACCGGGCCGAACAGCAGTGGCTATTTGATGTATTTCATGTTGTCCAGGCAGCGGGCAATCACGCGGTTGTCCTAGAAGCGTTTCATACCAGTGCTGCACTTCTGAATTCATATAACGATAACGCTTCCTTAGAGTCGCCCCTCGGAAGTGATAGAACTCCACGTTTCCAGATTGTGCCTTTTTCTAACTGGGAAAGGGCTGCGCTGAACCTTAAATGATTGAATAAGGCAATGTCTGAAGAGGCTAAGTGCACCGGCTTCGAGAAAGAAGCAGGTGTGAAGCATATAAAAACTGCCGATATCAAGAGGCGTATGAATAACCTCACTGGTTTTAATATCCTAGCTTTTCCGGATAAAACGAGAGAGGTGGATGGGTAGATTTCCACGTTTTTGCGAGTTTTTTTGCTTCTGCAATCTGCTCTTTGGACATGCTTTTCTCAACCTCAGGCAGTGTGTCGGTAACATTGTTTATCATATTTCCGCCGCCATTAAGTTCTAGCAGGTTTGTTAGTAAAGCATATGGCGTTACTGGGTCAAATGTGAAGCCGTAGGTTGGCTCTATACCCCCAATATATAACACATAGCCAAAGACGCCTGATACATAGCCCGATGCCGCAGCTTTTTCATTCCAGAACCTGAAAGACGATAAATCATTTTTTTCAAATCTGGATGCTGCGTAGCCCATCATGCCCGGCGGATAGCCATTCTCTGCAGATGCCTTCATCCATTTTTCAATCGCATCAGATCTTCTTGATGGCAATAGGAATGTACCTCCTCCTTCTTGGTACTTAGTGGCCAAACGGAACTGCGCCAACGCGAACCCACCTTCAGCAGATTTTTCTAACCAGTCATCGTTTCCTGTTATTCCCCATAACAGATACATTGACTCAGCGCTTCCTTTTGAAGCCTGTTCAGTTGCAAATATTTTAGCTTTGTTTGTCCACTCTTCGGGAGAATGCTCCGTAAAAGAACAATTTTTCATAATTGTGCACAAGTCTTGATCCGCTTCGCCAAGCCGAATCATTGAATAGATGTTGCCTTTTTTTGCAGACTCCTCGTAAGCTTTTTGGGCATCCGGCGTCATATAGCGATTGCGTTTTCGCAGAACCTCTCCCAAGTAATACTGTGATTCGATATCTCCGGATAATGCCTCTTTTTTCAAAGCGGGAAAGGCAGCGTCCAGTTTTAGCTGGTTGTATAGAACTACCCCTGAGGAAGGAGCTTGTTCGCGCTCTATTGCGAAGCTGGTTTCATAGAGAGTGAAAAGTGAAACGAACAAAAGGTATGTCAACGGTTTCATAGAAATCAACGACTTAACTTATCAGGAAAAAAAGAAAGCGGTGGATGAGTTTTTTTCCACTGAGCTGAAAAAGCCTCCGCTTCTTTGATTTGTTGTGGTGTCATTTTTTCTGCGATTTCTGGAAGTACTTCTTCGACATAGACTTGCACATTGCCCCCGCCGTCAAGTTCTCTTAATAGTGACGTGATGGCGTATCCTTTAACTAAGTCAAGTTCGAAGCCAAATCGATCGGGAGCATGTGCCAAATATGCACCATAACTGCTCACGCCGCTTTTGTATCCTTTTTCTGCCGCTAGCTGTATCCAGCGTCGAGCAACTTTAAGGTCACCTTCGTTCTCATAAAGGTACGCCGCATATTCCATCATGGCTCGCGGGTTCCCTCCTTCTGCGGATGCTTTAAACCAATTCCCTACCGCCTCCTTACGTTTCCAAGGAAGTAAAAAGCCTTCACCTTGCTTGTCACCAATGGCCATCCAGAACTGTGCAATTGAATGTCCAGCATTTGCGGACCTTTCCAGCCAGTCACGATTCAGAGTTATTTCATACATAATGTACATGGCCTCTGCATCGCCTTGTTCTGCTTTGGGTTCCGCAAGCCGGCGTGCGTCTTGCAACCAGTTGGCAGGGGATTTGCCGGACTCTGGACAATTGCTCATTATTTTACAAAGATCATTACCACTGCGGCCTAGCTGAATCATTGCATACAAATTGCCTTGAGAAGCAGCGAGCTCATACCACTTTTGAGCTTCTGAAGTCATGAAGCGATTGCGATTCCGAAGTGCTTCTCCTAAGTAGTACTGTGATTCTACATTTCCGGATTGTGCTTCCTTTTCCAGCTCTGAGATGGCTGAGTCAATTTTGAGCTGATTGTACAAAGTCACGCCTAAAGTCGGCACGCTTCCTTGCGGTGTTGCTAAGACAGTTACAGTATGGATGGAGATGATTAATGCAAAAACAAAGCGACGTATCCGCAGCATCGGTGTTAGTTACCTAGCTTGTCAGGAAAGAAAGAGAGCGGCGGATGAGTGGCTTTCCACTGTTCTGCCACAATTTTTGACTGTTCAATTTGCTCTGGTGTCATCTTTTCAGCAATACTGTCTAGTTTTTTCTCGACGAACCTTTTTATTCCTCCACCTTCATCAAGTTCTTTTAGTAAAGAGTAGAGTGCATAGCCTTTTACAATATCCAGTGGAAAGCCCACCTTGTCTGGCGTATGCGAAATATAAGCTCCATAACTACTTACAGCTGCTTGGTAACCGGTCTCCGCTGCTAACTTAAGCCAATGGCGTATGCTCTCTGTATCACCTTCTGTATGCAGTGTTTCCAGATAATCCATCATTGCTTTGGGATAACCGCCTTCAGAAGAAAGCAAAAGCCATTTTCTAACAGATGCGTCACGTTTTCCTGGGATAAAAAAGAAACCCTCACCTTGCCGCTCGCTTACAGCCATCCAGTATTGGGCGAGGGCATATCCTGCATTTGCTGACTTTTCGAGCCAAGTGCGATCAAACGTTATTTCATACATTAGGTACAATGATTCAGGGTCACCATTGTTGGCCTTTGCCAGTAGTAACTCCTTGGCATGTGTTAACCATTCAACAGGAGATTTGGCGCTGGCAGGACAGTTATCCATGCTTTTGCATAAATCTTCATTTTTTCGACCTAACTGGATCATTGCGTATATGGAACCATTCGCCGCAGCTGTTTCATACCAGTGCTGTGCTTCTGGCGTCATATAGCGATTGCGTTTTCGCAGAGCCTCTGCCAAGTAGTACTGAGAATCGACATTTTCAGACAAAGCCTCCTTTTTCAATGCGGGAAATGCAGCGTCAAATTTTAACTGGTTGTATAGAATCACCCCGGCAGAAGGTGCTTGCTTTTGCTGTTGACCTAGACTGGCCTCGCTGAAAATTAAAAGTGATGTGGCAAAAAAATATGTTAACAATCTCATTGAAATTAGCGACCCAGCTTGTCTGGGAAGAAAGAAAGAGGTGGATGACTCTTCTTCCATTCTTTTGCCACACCTTCAGCCTGCTCAATTTGTTCAGGTGTCATTTTTTCAGATATTTTTTCTATTTTTCTATCAACGTAGTCTTTTATTCCACCCGCATCGTCAAGTTCTTTCAGTAAGGAAAAAAGAGCGTAGCCTTTAACGAGGTCTAACGGGTAACCGACACTATCTGGAGTGTGTGAAATATAAGCACCATAGTTACTCGTAGCTGTTTGATCTCCGGTTTCGGCTGCCACTTCAAGCCAATGGCGAACGCTGTTCATGTCTCCCTCTTCGTACAGTATTTGCAGGTAGTCCATCATGGCTTTAGGATTACCTCCCTCAGATGAAAGCAATAGCCACTTTTTGACAGACGCGTCACGCTTGCCTGGAATGAAAAAGAACCCTTCGCCCTGTCGTTCGCTTACAGCCATCCAGTATTGTGCGAGCGGATAGCCTGCATTCGCGGATTTCTCCAGCCATTCGTGATCCAGTGTTATTTCATACATCAAAAATAATGATTCAGGGTCGCCATTAGTTGCTTGCGGGAGCGTTAAGTTTTTAGCGTGCGTCAACCACTGTTCCTGCGTTTTCTCACTTGGAGGGCAGTTGTTCATTTTCTTGCAAAGGTCGTTGGTACTTCGACCTAATTGAATCATTGCGTATATGTTTCCGGCCGATGCTGCCGCTTCGTACCAGTGTTGTGCTTCGGAGGTCATGTAGCGGTTTCTCTTTCTGAGCGCCTCTCCGAGGTAATACTGTGATTCGGTGTTTCCTTTTTCAGCTTCGAGTTTTAGCTGGGGGATGGCGGCGTCTATATTGAACTGGTTGTATAAAATAAGCCCTGAGGGAAGAGCCTGTTCTTGCTGATTTGCCAAGCTGCTTTCATTGAGGATGAAAAATGATGCAACTAAAACGCATGTCAAAGCTTTCATTGAAATTAACGGCTTAGCTTGTCTGGAAAAAAAGAAAGCGGTGGATGTGTTTTTTTCCACTGAGCTGAAAAAGCCTCCGCTTCTTTGATTTGTTGTGGAGTCATTTTTTCTGCTATCTCTGGGAGTACTTCCTCCACATAGGATTGCATGCTTCGACCTTCGTCAAGCTCTTTGAGAAGGGAGGTGATTGCATATCCTTTTATTAAGTCGAGCTCAAACCCAAAACGCTCTGGGGCATGTGCTAAGTACGCTCCGTAGCTAGTAACTCCTCCTTCATAACCATATTCGGCGGCAGCTTTTATCCAGTGACGTGCGACTTCAAGATCGCCACCGTTCTCATATAAAAAAGCCGCATATTCCATCATGGCCCTAGGATTTCCACCTTCGGCAGATGCTTTGAACCAGTTGCCTACAGATTCTTTACGTTTCCAGGGAAGTAAAAAACCCTCACCTTGCTTGTCACCAATGGCCATCCAGAACTGTGCGATTGAATGACCAGCATTCGCGGACCTTTCCAGCCAGTCACGATTCAGAGTTATTTCATACATAATGTACATGGCCTCTGCATCGCCTTGTTCTGCTTTGGGTTCCGCGAGCCGGCGTGCATCTTGCAACCACTTGGCGGGAGATTTGCTGAACTCTGGACAATTGCTCATTATTTTACAAAGGTCATTACTACTTCGGCCAAGTTGAATCATTGCATATAAGTTTCCTTGGGAAGCTGCGGCTTCATACCACTTGCGTGCGTCCGCTGTCATATAGCGATTTCTTTGTCTGAGAGCCTCACCAAGGTAGTATTGAGAATCTTGGTCGCCAGCATTAGAGGCGATTTCTAAATAGGGTAGGGCGGATGATATTTTGAACTGGTTAAAAAGGATTAACCCTTTTTCTTTTGCAGTAACTTGCTCTTGAGTAAGGGCTGCAAATGCATTTGAAGAAAGGGCGGAAAGAGCAATAAAGATAAGGGTTATTGTTTTTTTCATGAGTGATGGCTCAATTTAGTGAGGCTGACCGACATAAGTTGATCTCGGTGCAGGGGTATACGTTTTTCCATAAAAATTACTGCGTCGGCACGTTCCGTCTAAATTTGCGCCAAGTTTTTTTGCGTGGCTTTTATACCGTTCACGCATTCTATCGTTTGCGGGGCTGACTAGGCTTAAAACAGGTTCAGTCATGAAAGTGTCTAAAGCTAAACGGTTGCTGCAGTATTCTTGGTTTGCATTTGGGGCCTGCACGCCGAAACCGTTCATGCTCATACATGCTTGTTCAAATTGCATCTGCGCTTGCGGAATGGTGTTTTTCTTTTCTGCGTTTTTCATAATCCAGCCAAGAATACGTTCAATAGCTCTTTGTTGTAGAAGGTATGCTTGTGGTTCGTCGTATTCTCGTTTGCCGTTTGTTGAAGTTTCATTTGAGTTGACTGATACGGTGAATGATTTTGGTGAGCTTGTTAGAGTCATTAGCAGCGGGCCGAGAGCTGCCGGAATTGCGTTCACAATCCACTCTTCAAGCTCTTTTTGATCGCCGTACTCGATAATGGCGTCAGCAATTGGGCCACCTTTCCCTCTACGGGTCATAGCTTCATAGAGACTCATAACAATGTCCCAGCCCATCATATAGGCCATAGGGACATTAAGGCCGGTTGCACCAAGTGCATTGAGTGCGGAAGCGTACTCACTTGCTTCCGGATCCATCCACTCTACATTTCTACCCTTAGCCTTGTGTAACTCCTTACGATACAGGTTCAGAATGTCAACCACCGCCTCATACCCAATCTCGAACTTAAAGCTACCGTTGGCACCTGGCCCCAGTACCACAGCTGCTTTCAGGTTGAGAATGAAGCGGCCTTTATCCAGGGAGATTTGTGCGGTTCCCTGGAATCCCACACCCAACGCAACCCCGACAGACCCACTCAGCTTGGCGAGGGTCAGCCATGGGTTGGTTTTTTTCGCGTCTTTGTCGCTGCCGATACCCATGGTGGGTGCGGTGCGCAGTGCGACGAGATCTTTGGGTGGGGCCCAGTTCAATGCGCCGGTGAGTTCGATGGCCGCTTGCAGACCACCGAATACGTTGAAGGTGGCTTTTGCCCCGTTTTCAATTTGCACATTGGCCTTTTTGCCGGTGAGTACCTGGTCCGAGCTTTTGGTATCGACGTAGGTGCCGGACTTTGATTTGTGCTCAAGCTCCGGAGTAGGGCTGTTGTCTCCGCTGTCGGCCTTGGCCTTCTTGGCCGCATCGTGATCTGCACGTTCTTCTTTGGCCGAGGCGTCTTCGCGCTGTGCGCGTTTGACGGGGCTGAGGGTCGCCCCGTATTTGACGTTGCCGAGGATAGGGTTCAACTCGACGCTACCGGCCAGCAACAGCGACGCGCCGGCGTATCCCCAGGCCTTCACACCAAAGTGAAAGGAGAAACGGCCAAAATTCATCTTCTGGGCTTTGCCGTCCAGGAGGTAATCCAGGGTGATGTCTTTGGCACTTTCCTTGGCGGGCATGTCGACTTTCATCAACTGCACTTCGCCGCGGGCCAGGTCGAGGCTCAAGCCCATGTTGGCCGACATTTGAAAACCTTCGGCGGCAGTCATTTTCGGGCCTTCCAGCTTGACTTCACCGTGAATGCTCGGCTGGGGAGGGGTCAGGCAGCGGACGAATTGAGCCTGAGGGCTGTTGTCGAACAGTCGGATTTTGCCGCGCACACTTTTCTGGAAGACCAGTTGCTGAAGATGCTTCCCCCAACTGGTTAATGTTGCACTGTTCTCCAATTCGGTGACTGTATAGCCCTGCTTTTTCAGATAGGCATAAAAGTCGTTGGCCTTGAACCAGCCTCTTTCATCAAAACAGTTACCTGTCTGATCGCTGAACTTGATCGCGCCCTGCGCAAGAAGCCATTGGCGGAACGAACTGTTCTCACTGTTTTTATCCGAGTCTTCTGTGGCATCGGTAGGTGCGCTTTCGCCCATTTTCTTGGGGGCGAGAAGGGCCTTTTTTCCATCTTCCTTGATGATTTTTTTGAAGTCTTTCAGGTTCGTCATGCTGAGCCATCCCAAGGGCGTGCCCTTGGCATCCGAGAGACTGACTTCACGCAAAGGAAACCCGGGTTTAACCATGCGGTCGACGGGTTTGGGCTGAAACTCTTCCGGTTCCCAGACCAGATGGCGACCCGGTGTGCTCGAAGCCGCGTTCCGCTGGGCTGTCGCCTGAAGGTCGTCCTTGATTTTCTGCAGGCGATCCCACTCGGCTCGCTCGGCATCAACCAGACCCGCCGGTGCCTGGGCATTTTGCCCGGTGGCTTCGATCCAGCGTTTGTACTTCTCCTGGAGCTGTGCGGTTACTTCCGCCTGTTTCTTCTCGGTGTCCAGGTACAACTTGAATTGCGCAATGCCCGACGGCAGACCATCACTGATCAGTGCGAACTCTGGAAGCGCAATACCGAACTCTGAAACTTTGATAATGGATTCGGTGTAATCGTGATAATCCAGCGCTTCGGCGTTCTTGTGTAACGTGTACACGTAGGCAGCGAGGTCGGCTCTGCAGTCGGTCATGCCGGCGCAGATGTTCTCGTAACTTTTTTTCTTTTCAGCGAGGGCCTTGGCGACGTCGTCCATTGGCACTTGCTTGAAGTCCCCCTTGGCGAAGAGCTTTTTTCGGGCCTCAAGATACGCTTGCACGCGGGAGCGGGCTTCAATTGCATCCTTGGAGTACAGCGTCCCGCTTTCGTAGGTGTAGCCGTCAATTTTCGCAGCCGCAACCGCTTCTTTTTTCAGCGCAAGCCACTCAGTCCGCCGCTTGTGAAAGTCGACGAATTCTTTGTGGATGCTTTGATCGGAAGCGAGATCCGCATTCAAACGATCCATGCGGGATTGGGCAGTGTCCTCCTGAGGAGGTTGCGCAGGCGCAGGCGCGGCCGCGGGCTTGTTCCGATTGGCTTCGTTCTGTCTTTTTTTGGCGGTGGCAGGATCGATTTCGATCTCATCGCCCATCGCTTCGAACTCTTCCATGCGGGCACGTTTTGCGCCTTTGAGGAAGTTGCTCAACTTGGGTTCGAGGAAATATTGAAGCAGACCTGATTCTTGCAGTCCGTTGAGGCGCGCGTCACGTGTCTTGTTCGGCGCAATCATTTTTTCGAGTGTGAACATCGACTCTTTGATGGCGGACAAGGCACGTTCAGGGAGCAGCCAGAACTCTTGCTCCTCTGTTGCATAAATGGCGCTGGCAAAGGTTTTGCTGCAGGGAGGGGCATGAGGTTTGAAAGTCTTCGAGGCTTTGTCTGGCGTTTCCTTGAGAGGATCCAGTTCGACCAGATCCTCGGCCGAACACTGAGCCGGCGCATCGGGGGATGCCTGGGCAGGCGCTTGAGACGCAGCAGGAGCCTGAGCGACCGGTTTGGCGGTCGCGGCTTGCGCGCTTTTCGGTACGCTCAAATTCCATCCGACTTTGATGTTGTTCGGATTGGTGATGAAGGGGTTGAGCTGGCGAAGTTGCGCCACGGTGCTGTTGTAGCGCGAGGCAATCTGGCCCAGGGTTTCGCCGGGCATGACGGCGTGATTCGTGATTTCCATGGTGATTCCGTTCTGTTGCCGCTTCGCCGTTAACGTTGGACGACGGCGGCTGATTCCAGGAGCCGATCTACTTTGATAAACGACTCATCCGTTGATTGCAGGATCGTCATGATCTCAGGCTGCGTTTCAAACAGTGGACCGTTTACGGCATGACCCAGCTTGAGCAAATGGTCGCCTTCATAAATATTGCTGTTGAGCAGCAGGTCGAGATTGTCAGCGATATCGTTCATACGATCATCGCCGGGCTCGCCAAACGCCTCGTACTCTTCATCCACCCAATACAACCATCCAAGGCGCGCCTGAACCTGAGCGGTCGCTTGCGGAAGGTTGAATGCCGCCTGGTCAATCAACCAGGTCGATTCCGTGTTGGACACCCAGGCTAACCATGGACCACGGTGTTGGCCGAAGTTTCCTGGTGCGGGGACGTAAACGGCGCTCCAGCAACCCAACAACTGATCGAAGGTCTTTTCGGCGGTGTAGGCCAGCGCAGCCCACAGGCTCGGCTTGTGGTAACTCAGCAAACTTTGCCCTCCGGAACCGTCGTTGGCTTTGAGCAACCAGCGTGCGTGAGCGAGGGCTTTTTCCGGATCCGGTGTTGAGATCGCAATTCCCGAAAAGTGTTCCTCACACAGTTTTGCAGCTTCCGCAGCCAGTTTGCTGCCTCGGGGGGCAACCAGCCACAAGGGGCCGTCGGGTATCTCGGCGAATTCCGTTCGGAAAAACAGCCCTTGGGAGACAACGGGCTCACCCACCCGGTAGAGCCGGCTGAAGGCTTGCGGCTGAAGTCCCTGGTCGATGATGAAACACAACGATGGGTTTGCGGCCGGCAGGTCCGAGAAGTGGTAGCGAGGCTTTTCCAGCAAAGCACTCAGCGCTTTTACATGCATGTGCAATCCTTACGGCTGCAAGCGCCGTTACTCTGTTTTCCGCACAGCGGTGTGATGCCTGACTCGTTCAGGCGGGCGGGCAGCGGCGCTTTCCCAGCCTTGTCCGCATCCACCACTTTCATCGGTCCCGGCAACAATGGCGCTGCCGGTGTACCGACGCCCGGCGCGCCGCCGGTGTTGATCTTCACTTCGGCGCCGCTGATGGTTACGCCGCCGGCATCGGCTTTTACGAAGCTGCCGCCGGCCTTGGCCGTCAGCTCCATTGCGCCTTCGACCACGACTTTCTGGCCGGCGTAGTAATGGATTTCGGTTCCAGCCTCGACGAACTGCCCGGTGCCGACCTTGACGTGCCGGGTCACGCCCACGGTGAGGTGGTCGTCGGCGCGCATTTCACTGATGCGATTCAGATGAGTGATGCGGTGCTCCTCGACCTTGAACTCGCTGTAGGCGTTGGCCTCGACGGTGTCATGCCGTTCGTTGCCGATGCGGATCCGTTGGTCGTGCTCGATGTTCTCGTCCCAGTCGCGCTGGGCGTGCAGGTAGATCTGCTCGGCGCCCTTGCGGTCTTCGATGCGCAGTTCGTTGTAGCCCTTGCCGCCGGGGGAGCTCAAGGTCTTGAAGGTGCTGCGGGTCTTGTTCGCGGGCAGGTCGTAGGGGACGACGTTTTCCTTGTGGTACAGGCAGCCGGTGACCAGCGGCTGGTCGGGGTCGCCCTCAAGGAAGGTGACCAGCACCTCCATGCCCACGCGCGGGATGGCGATGCCGCCGTAGGCCGCGCCGGCCCAGCCGCTGGCCACGCGCAGCCAGCAGGTGGTCTTGTCGTCGGCCTGGCCGTCGCGGTCCCAGTGGAACTGCACCTTGATCCGCCCGTACGGGTCGCAGTGGATCTCCTCGCCGGCGGGACCGGTGACGACGGCGGTCTGACTGCCGAGCACGCGAGGCTTGGGGTGGTCGAGGGCAGGGCGGTAGTGGGCGTCCCACGGGGTGGCGAGGAAAGTGTTGCGGTAGCCCTGGTGGAAGTCGTCCTTGCCGTCGGTGACGTCGCTGGTGACGTTCTCGCCCAGCACCTGCGGCTGCTTGCCCTCGTGGATGACCTCCAGCAGCAGCCAGAGGTCGTTCCACTCTGCGCGCGGGTGCTCGGCCAGGGTGAGGAAATGGCCGCAGGCCAGGGTCGGCTCGTCGCCCTTGCCCTCGGCCAGGGCGTAGTCGCTGCGGTGGCGTTCCAGGGCACGGGTGGCCAACTGCTTGCCGCGCTCGCGGGCGGTGAAGCGGCCGGGGTAGTCGTAGTCCTCAAGGTCCGGCATGAACGCCGACTTGGCGGCGGCCTCGGGCAGGATCTTGGGCTTCTCGAAGTCGTAGTCGCGGCGGGCGACGCGGCTGGTGCGGGTCTCCAGGCGCAGGTTGAAGCGCTTGACGACCGGCTTGTCGGCGGCCATGCCGGAGTCCTGCTGGTAGCTGACCGGCTTGAGCTTGCGGAACACGGTCTGGTCGTCGCCGAACACCAGCTTGTGGCCGCTGGCGCTGTGCTGGAAATGGAAGTGGATGCCTTCCTCCTCGCACAGGCGCTGGATGAAGTGCAGGTCCGACTCGTCGTACTGCACGCAGTAGTCGCGCTCGGGGTACTCGGCGCCGAGCTGGAAGCTGTAGGCGTCGGCGAGGATGCCGCGGTCCTCCAGCACCCGGGCGATGATCTTGGGCACGGTGAGCTGCTGGAAGATCTGCTGGTCGTGGTTGTGGCGCAGGTAGGCCAGCTGCGGCACCAGGCTCAGGCTGTAGCGGGTGAGGGTGCGGCCGGAGTCGCCCTGCTCGATGCGGTACACCAGGCCGTGGATCTTGCCCTCGCCGGTGGCGCCGAAGGTGAGGACGCCGGGCTTGTGCAGCAGCTCTTCGAGGGCGAGGTCGGGACGGGCGCTGACCAGTTCGAGATCGAAGCGGAACGGTTGGTTGAGGGCTTCGCGGCCGGTGAAGCTGAGCACCTGGAAGTCCGTGTTGGCGCCTTCGAGGGTGAGGGTGATGTGCGTAGCGTTGGCGTCCAGCATGCCTTCAATTCCGTCCTTTGGATAAGCAGGGTACGGATGGTGCAGGATTCGCTGACCTCGTACAACCCGAAAGTGCTGCAGGCAATCCCTGTGCACGGTCTAGGGAAAACCCTGAGAGAGGCTGTTTCGCCCAATGGATCCGGGGATTTGCTGAAGGGGCCACGCCGAACCGGACCACTGCGGCCGTTTGTGGGTGGCCAGTCGGTTTCAGACTAAAGTCGCCTGTGGCACGTCAAAGCCATCTGCCATCATTGCCGCACACCCCTGCGTGTCCTCTGCCTCCCGGCGCTTCGTTGCCTCGGGACGGGAGCTATTTTTCTGGCAAATTGCGCCGTCGCGCAAACGCTGTACTGTTGGAGCTTTTTCATGCGTCCCCCATTTCCCCTCATCACTGCCCGCCAGTCCTTCGGCTTCGGCGCCCTGGCGCTGTGCGCAGGTTTTTCCGCACAGACCCAGGCCGCCGGGTTCTTCGAAGACACCACGGCGAAGATCGAATCGCGCACGGTGTACTTCAACCGCGATTTCCGTGATGGGCACACCGCCAACGATCAGGGCGCATCCAAGCGCGAAGAGTCGGCCCAGGGCTTCATCCTCAACCTGCAATCGGGCTACACCGAAGGCACCGTCGGCTTCGGCCTCGACGCGTTGGGCATGGTCGGCTTCGCGCTCGACACCAGCCCCGACCGCAGCAACAGCGGCTTGCTGCCGTCCAGCGGCGAGAACCCGCGGGGCTCGAAGGATCAGTACGCGAAAATGGGCCTGACCGCCAAGGTGAAGGTCTCGGATACGGTGCTGAAATACGGCGCATTGCTGCCGGATCTGCCGCTGCTCAAGTACAACGACGGCCGCCTGCTGCCGACCATGTTCAACGGCGCCATGCTCACCTCCAAAGAGGTGAAGGATCTGACGTTCATGGCCGCACGCCTGGACAAGTACACCGCCCGGGACTCCACCGATTCCCAGGACATCCGCGTGCACTGCAAGAACAAGCGCTATGCGTGCAACGTCACCGCCGATCATTTCGACATGTACGGCCTGGACTACAAGATCAACGACCGCCTGACCGCGCAGTACCACTACGCCGAGCTGGAAGACATCTACCGCCAGCATTTCGTGGGTCTGTTGGCCAACCAGCCGCTGGGTGACGGCGTGCTGAAGGCCGATCTGCGCATGCTCAAGAGCGCTGACAGCGGTGACGCGAAAGCCGGTTCCATCGACAACCGCGCATTGAGCGGCATGCTGTCCTACGGCATCAGCGGCCACACCTTCAGCGCCGGCTGGCAGCGCATGAACGGCGACAATTCGATGCCGTACCTCGATGGCAGCAACCCGTACCTGGTCAACTACGTGCAGGTCAACGACTTCGCCGCCGCCCAGGAGCGTTCCTGGCAGCTGCGCTACGACTACGACTTCAAGGCCATCGGCATCAACGGCCTGAGCTTCCTGACCCGTTACGTCAACGGCGACCACATCAAGGTGCCGGGCAGCGATCAGGAAGGCAAAGAGTGGGAACGCGACAGCGAGCTCAAGTACGTGATCCAGACCGGCATGTTCAAGGACGTCAGCCTGCGTCTGCGCAACGCGACGTACCGCACCAACTACGAGAAGTTCGCCCGGGACGTGGACGAGACCCGGTTGATCGTGAGCTACAACTTTTCGGTGTTGTAAAACCGTTCAGGCCAATGACCATCGCGAGTTCGCTCGCGATGGTTTTTTATTGCCTGCGATCAGAGCCAATGCCAGAACCGGCTCCAGAACCCGCGATTCAAATCGTCCTTGCACGCCGCGTATTGCTGGCCGTACATGTCCGAGCGGTTCTGCACCTTGCGCGCCACCGGCGGCAGCCACGCCTTGCCGGCATAAGTCTTCTGGCGAAAACCGCCCCAGCCTTCGTGGTAATTGAGGTACTGGTTGTAGGCGTCGTACTTGTACACGCCGTTGACCGACGTGGTCTTGTCCATGTACCAGCCGACGAAGTCGATGGCATCGTCGAAGTCTTCACGGTCGGCGCCATGGCGGCCGGTGCTTTTCTGGTAATCGGACCAGACTTCATCCTTGGCCTGCGCATAACCCGATGCCGTCGTGACGCGGCCCCACGGGATCACCCACAACAGGTATTTGCGCGGGGTCTTGGCGTCGTAGCGGTAGCCGGACTCCTGATACATGATCGCGAACGGCACCTGGATCGGCACGCCCCAACGCTTCTGCGTGACTTGGGCGGCGTCGTACCAATCGCTTTTCTCGCGGAAAATCTCGCAGAGGTTGTCCGGCGAACGCGGCGGCGATGTTCCGCAACCGGTCAGCAGTGCCGCCAATACCAAAAGTCCAGCCGTGCGCCCCGAATTCAAAAGCCGTCATCCCGTCTTGAAAAAAAGGGCGCCAGTCTACGCGGTCAGGTCAACTGATGGCGATAAGGCAAATCTGGCCCGGTCTTGCTGCACGTCAGGGCGGCCGCCTGTACGGCAAACCTGAGCATGGCGTCGATCTGGTCGCGTTGCAGATGCCGTACGCCGTCCACCGAATCCAATTCATGTTCGGTCAGCCAGGTGATCAACGCGGCCTGGAAGGTATCGCCTGCGCCGACGGTATCGGCGATCTGCACCGGACTCGCCGGCACCGACCATGAACCGTGGGCACGGCTGAACACCGTCGCGCCTTCACCGCCCCGGGTGAGGAACACCCCCTGGCAACGGTGCGTGAGCCAGCCTTCGATCACCTGCTGCGGATCCTGCTCCGGATAGAGCAGGCGCAGATCCTCGTCGCTGACCTTGATCAGGTCGGCGTACTGCACCAGCGTCGCGATCCGCTCGCGCCACAGGTCGATGTTCGGCTCGGGATTGAGGCGCACGTTGGGGTCGAGGGTGATCAGGCGTTGGCCGCTTTCGCGCTGCACCAGGGCGAGCAGGGTGTCGGCCACCGGCTGCACCACCAGCGAGAACGAGCCGATGTGCAGCCCGCGCACTTCGGGGCCGAGCGTCGGCAGGTGGGCCAGGCTCAGTTGCCGGTCCGCGCAGCCTTCGCCACGGAAGCTGTAGTGCGGCGAGCCATTGGCGCCCACCGCGACCATGGCCAGCGTGGTCGGCGCGGCGAAATCCACCAGATAGTCCGGGCGTACGCCTTCGTCCTGCAGCACCTGCCGCAGACGCCTGCCGAGGTAGTCGGTGGACAGCCCGGCGAACAGCGCCGAGTCCACGCCGAGGCGGCGCAAGCCCACCGCCACGTTGAACGGCGAGCCACCGGCAATCGCCTTGAAATTGACTTTCGATGCCTGCCCGCCGGCATCGTCTTCGCTGAAGAAATCGAACAGCGCTTCGCCACACACCAGGTACATAGTTGTTTGCTCTCTATAAGGTTGCGACATGCTGTCGATAGCGTTCATAGGCCTGTTGGAACGCCGCGACGTTGGCGGCGACCGGTAGGGTTTCACTGTTTGGGTCGAAGGTCACGCAGCGCTCGCACAAGTCCGCCAGCGACTGCTCGCGGCCGTTGCTCCACGAGGCGCACCACGCCGCCTGGATCGCTGCGCCCAGGGCGGCGGCTTCGCTGTGTTCGGGGCAGATCACCGAGGTGTCCATGATGTCGGCGACGACCTGCCGCCACACGGCGCTGTTCGATCCGCCGCCGATCAGGCAAATGCTGCGGCTTTGTAAACCATTGCGGCGCAGCAGATCCAGTCCGTAGCGCAAACCGAAGGTGGTGCCTTCGACGACGGCCCGGCACAGGTTGGCCGGCGTCAGGTTGTCCAGGGTCAGGCCGTGCAGGCTGCCGGTGGCGTGGGGCAGGGGAGGCACGCGTTCGCCGTTGAAGAACGGCAGCAGGCTCACGCCGTCCGCGCCGATGGGGGCCTGGGCCACGAGGGCGTTGAACCGTTCGAGGTCGAGGCCGAGCAGTTCACGGATGGCGCCGGTGGCGTTGGTCAGGTTCATGGTGCAGATCAGCGGCAGCCAACCGCCGCTGGAGGAGCAGAACGTGGCGACCGAAGCGTCCGGGCTGACCTGCGGCTGGTCGGCGTAGGCGCAGACCGTGCCGGAGGAGCCGAGGCTCATGGTGATCGTCCCTGGCCGGATGTTGCCGGTGCCGATGGCGCCCATCATGTTGTCGCCGCCGCCGCTGGACACGAGGGCGTTGGGGTTGATGCCCAGATGCTCGGCGATTGCCGGCAGGATCGTGCCGACCGGTTGATGGGCGTCGATCAGTTCCGGCAGCGCCGCTTGCAGGCGACCGCTGGGGTCGATGTCGCGCAGCAGTTGCAGATCCCATTGCCGGGTGCGCACGTTGAAGTAACCGGTGCCGGACGCGTCGCCGTACTCGCTGCAGGCGCGGCCGGTGAGCCAGAAGTTGAGGTAGTCGTGGGGCAGCAGGATCCGGGCGATGCGTGAGAACACGGCCGGGTGCTGCTCGCAGGTCCACAACAGTTTCGACACGGTGTAGCCCGGCGCGATGACGAGGCCCAGGCGTTCCAGCGAACCCTGTTCGCCGCCCAGGTGGGCGAGCAGGCGGTCGTTTTCCGCCGTGGTTTCGGTGTCGCACCACAGCTTGGCCGGGCGCAGCGGCTGGCCGGTGTCGTCCAGCAACACCAGGCCGTGCTGTTGGCCGGAGACGCCGATGCCGAGGATCGCCTGGCCGTCCACGCCGGCCGCCCGCAACGCCTGGCGGGTGGCTTGGGCGAAGGCGTCCAGCCATTGGCCGGTGTCTTGCTCGCGGCGGCCGTTGGCGCCGCTGATCATTGTGTGTCCGGTGGCGCCCTGGCCCAGCACGGCGCCGCTGGCGGCGTCGAGGATGAGGGCCTTGGTGCCCTGGGTGCCGCAGTCGATGCCGAGGAAAAGTTGCGGGTGGGTCACGGAAAGATCCTCAGGGTGTGGGAGCCGTTGTGTTGATCATGCCCTGCGGTGCCTGGGCTGACGCCATCGCTGGCAAGTCGAATCGTCGCACCGCAGCTCCCACAGGGATTTGCTGCGAATGCAGAGTCAGCGTTCACTTCAGAATGGTGCGGGAGCAACTGCGCGCTACTTGGGCCGAAGCTTTCGCCAGCAGGCTGGCTCCCACAGGGATCTTAGGTGAATGGAGATGCTATGGTCGCCGCAGAACACTGTGGGAGCGGGCTTGCCCGCGATGACGTCAGTCGCCGCACCGCAAGACTCAACCCAACACCCGCTCCAGCGTCCGCGAAACCCCCACCTCCCGCAAGCTGTCGCAGCACCACTGGAACGCGGCCACGAACTCAGGCGATTGGGCGACCGCCGGGCCGAAGATCTCCTCCACGCCCAACAGCCGTTCGGCGATCAACCGGTCATCGGCCACCAGCGCCTGGCAGAACGCCGCCCGGGGATCGGGTATCGAGTAGGTCCGGCCTTGCTCGTCCACCCCTTTGAGGTACATCGCCCACGCCGCCACCACCAGCGCCGCCCGTTGGGTCTCCCGGCCGTCGGCGATCAAGCGGTTGAGGGTCGGCACGGTGAACTTGGGCAGCTTCGACGAGCCGTCCGAACACACCCGCTCCAGTTGGTCGGCAATCGCCCGGTTGGAGAACCGCGCCACCAGCGTGTCCTTGTATTCGCCCAGGTCGATGCCCGGCACCGGCGCCAGTTGCGGGGTGACGTCCAGGTCCATGTAGGCGCGCATGTAGCGCACGAACAACGGATCGGCCATGGTCTCGTGCACGAAGCGGTAGCCCTTGAGGAACCCCAGGTAGGTCAGGGCCAAGTGGCTGCCGTTGAGCAGCTTGATCTTCATCTCTTCGTAGGGCGTGACGTCGTCGGTGAACTGCACGCCGACCTGTTCCCAGGCCGGGCGGCCGTTGACGAACTTGTCCTCCAGCACCCATTGCACGAAGGGCTCGCAGACCACCGGCCAGGCGTCGTCCACCGCGTGCTTGTCCGCCAGTTGCAGACGGTGCGCGGTGCTGGTCATGGGCGTGATGCGATCGACCATGGCGTTGGGGAAGCTGACGTGAGCGGCGATCCAGTCGTGCAGCCCTGCGTCATGCAGCGCCGCATAGGCCAGCAACGCCTTGCGGGTGACCGCGCCGTTGTGCGGCAGGTTATCGCAGGACATCACGGTGAACGCCGCCGTACCCGCCGCGCGCCGCCGGGCCAGCGCCGCGCAGAGGAAGCCGAACACGGTCGTCGGCTGTTGCGGATGCGCCAGGTCGTGCTGGATCGAAGGCAGGTGCGCCATGAACTCGCCGGTGCTGTCGTCGATGCAATAGCCGCCTTCGGTGATGGTCAGCGAGACGATGCGGATCTGCGGATCGGCCAGTCGGGCGATCAGGGCTTGCGCGCCATCTTCGGCCAGGAGCATGTCGCGGATCGCGCCGATGACGCGCACCTGCGTGTCGTCGCCGTCGCCGAGTTCGAACAGGGTGAACAGGTAGTCCTGCTCCTTGAGGTCATCGCGGGCGCGGCGGTCTTCGGCGCGCAGGCCGATGCCGCAGATGGCCCAGTCCAGTGCTTGCCCGGCGTTCATCAGCGCATCGGTGTAATACGCCTGATGGGCGCGGTGGAAGCCGCCGACGCCGATGTGGGCGATGCCCTGGCGCAGGTCGCCGAGGCCGTAGGCCGGCACGTTCACGTCGGCGGCGAGGCGGTTGAGGTTCTGGCGGTTGAGTTTCATCGGATCGGTCTCGCAGTCAGGCGGCCGCGCGCAGGGCGCGGGTGAGCGCCACGCCGTCGGCGTCGAACAGGTGGCAGTGGCTGGCGTTCAGGTGCAGGTTCAGGGTCTCGCCGTAACGGCTGGCCAGGTCGCCGCGCACCCGCAGGGTGAGGGGTTCGCCGGAGGCCGTGCGGACATGGCAATAGGTGTCGCTGCCCAGGCGTTCGCTGACGTCGGCGGTGACGGTCAGGGTGCAGTCGCCGGGCTGGGCCAGCTCCAGGTGCTCGGGGCGGATGCCCAGGGTCACGGCGCCGCCCACGCTCAGGTTGGCGGCATCGAGCGGCAGGCTGATGCGGGTGCCGGCGTCCAGCGAGACTTCGCAGCCCTGCGCATCGATGCGCGCCACCGTGCCCTTGAGGAAACCCATCTTCGGTGTGCCGAGGAAACCGGCGACGAACAGGTTGACCGGATGGTGGTACAGGTCCAGCGGCGAGCCGACCTGTTCGATCCTGCCGCCGTTGAGCACCACGACCTTGTCGGCCATGGTCATGGCTTCGACCTGATCGTGGGTCACGTAGATCATCGTGGCCTTCAGGTCCTTGTGCAGGCGCAGCAGCTCCAGGCGCATCTGCACGCGCAGGGCGGCGTCGAGGTTGGACAGCGGCTCGTCGAACAGGAAGATCTTCGGGTTGCGCACGATGGCCCGGCCGATGGCCACACGCTGGCGCTGGCCGCCGGAGAGTTGCTTGGGCTTGCGCTCCAGCATCGGCCCCAGTTCGAGGATGCGCGCCGCCTCGGCGACTTTCTTCTCGACTTCGGCCTTCGGCACGCCGGCCAGGTCCAGGGCGAACGACATGTTCTTGCGCACGCTCATGTGCGGGTACAGGGCGTAGGTTTGGAACACCATCGCCAGGTCACGCTTGGCCGGGCTGACTTCGGTGATGTCGCGCCCGTCCAGTTCGAGGGTGCCGCCGCTGACTTCTTCAAGGCCGGCGATCAGCCGCAGCAGGGTGGACTTGCCGCAGCCCGACGGGCCGACGAACACCACGAACTCGCGGTCGTTCACTTCAAGGTCGATGCCCTTGATGATGGAAAAGCCTTCGAAGCCTTTTTGCAGATTCTTGATTTTCAGGTTGGCCATGAGGATGGGCCTCCGCTATGTCTTGGCTTTTGTGTGGAAGTGGGTAGGGGCCGGATTCATTTCACGGCGCCGAACGACAGGCCGCGCACCAACTGCTTCTGGCTGATCCAGCCGAAGATCAGGATCGGCGCGCAGGCCAGGGTCGAGACCGCCGACAACTTGGCCCAGAACAGCCCTTCGGGGCTGGAATAGGAGGCGATCAGCGCGGTCAGCGGCGCGGCTTTCGAGGAGGTCAGGTTCAGCGACCAGAACGCTTCGTTCCAGCACAGGATCAGCGACAGCAGCACGGTGGAGGCCAGGCCGCCCTTGGCGATGGGCAGCAGCACGCGGAGCATTTCCTGGGGCAGGGTGGCGCCGTCCAGGCGCGCGGCTTCGAGGATGTCCCGGGGGATGTCCTTGAAGTAGGTGTAAACCATCCAGATCACGATCGGCAGGTTGATCAGGGTGTAGATGGCGATCAGCGCGATCCGCGTGTCGAGCAGGCCGAAGCTCTTGGCCAGCAGGTAGACCGGCATCAGCACGCCCACCGGCGGCAGCATCTTGGTGGAGAGCATCCACAGCAGCGTGCCCTTGGTGCGCTGGGTCTCGTAGAACGCCATGGAGTAGGCCGCCGGCACCGCGATCAGCAGGCACAGGGCGGTGGCGCTGAACGAGATCACCACCGAGTTCCAGGCGAAGCTGAAGTAGTCGCTGCGCTCGTTGATGTGCAGGTAGTTCTCCAGGGTCGGGCTGAAGAGGAACTGCGGCGGCGTGGCGAACGCGTCGATTTCGGTCTTGAAGCTGGTCAGCGCCATCCAGAGGATCGGGAAGAAAATCACGATGGCGATGGCCCAGGCCAGGGTGCCGAGCAGCAGGCTTTGCAGGCGACGGGACTGTTGTAGGGTCATGGCGGGCCTCAGGCGTTGTCGGTCAGGTTTTTGCCGATCATCCGCACCAGGACGATCGCGGCGATGTTGGCGATGACCACGGCGATCAGGCCGCCCGCCGAGGCCATGCCGACGTCGAACTGCACCAGCGCCTGGTTGTAGATCAGGTAGGCGAGGTTGGTCGAGGCGTAGCCGGGGCCGCCGTTGGTGGTGGTGAAGATCTCGGCGAACACCGACAGCAGGAAAATGGTCTCGATCATCACCACCACCGCGATCGGCCGCGCCAGGTGCGGCAGGGTCAGGTGCCAGAAGATCGCGACGGGGCCGGCGCCGTCCAGGCGGGCGGCTTCCTTCTGTTCCTGGTCCAGGGACTGCATGGCGGTCATCAGGATCAGGATCGCGAAGGGCAGCCATTGCCACGAGACAATGATGATGATCGACAGCAGCGGGTAGTGGGCCAGCCAATCCACCGGCTGCGCGCCGAACAGCTTCCAGATGTAAGCGAGGATCCCGGACACCGGGTGGAAGATCAGGTTCTTCCAGATCAGTGCGCCGACCGTGGGCATGATGAAGAACGGCGAGATCAGCAGCACTCGCACCAGGCCCCGGCCGAAGAACTCGCTGGCCTCCAGCAGGGCGCTGATCAGCACGCCGAACACCACGCTGATCAGCAGCACGCTGCCCACCAGCAACAGCGTGTTGGCGGCGCCCGGCATGAAGCCCGAATCGGTCAGGAAGTAGGTGAAGTTCTCCAGCCCCGTGAATTCGTTTTCACCGGGGTAGAGCAGGTTGTAGCGGATCATCGAAAAGTACAGGGTCATGCCCAGCGGCACGATCATCCACAGCAGCAACAGGGCCACCGACGGGCTGACGAGGAACCAGCCGGGGTTGGCCACCCGCGGTTTGCGCGTGGGGCGGGACAGCTCGAGATGGGCTTTGGCGGTTGAAGTATTCATGGCATCGGGAACCGAGTCATACAGACCTATGGAGAATCTTGTGGGAGCCGGCCTGCCGGCGATGGCGTCAGTCCGCCGGGCAAGACAGTTGCTCCCACAGGAGGCAGAAACGGGTGGCGCGGGCTATTTGGGATACCCGGCGCGCTTCATTTCGCGTTCGGTGGTTTGCTGGGCGGCGGCCAGCGCCTGGTCGACCGTGCTCTGGCCGATCAGCGCCGCCGAGAACAGCTTGCCGACCTGGGTGCCCACGGCCTGGAACTCAGGGATGGTCACCAACTGGATGCCGATGTACGGCACCGGCTTGAGGGTCGGCTTGCCGGGATCGGCGGCCTTGAGCGACTCCAGCGTGACCTTGGCGAACGGCGCGGCGCTCATGTAGGCGTCGCTGTAGGTGGAGGCGCGGGTGCCCGGCGGCACGTTGGCGATCCCGTCCTTCTCGGCGACCAGCGCGCCGTACTCCTTGGAGGTGGCCCAGGCGCTGAAGGCCTTGGCCGCGTCCTTGGCCTTGGAACTGGTCGGGATCGCCAGCGCCCAGGAATACAGCCACGCCGAACCCTTGTCGGTGACCTGGTGCGGCGCAAACGTGAAGCCGACGTGGTCGGCGACCTTGCTCTGGGACTTGTCGGTGACGAACGAGCCGGCGACGCTGGCGTCGACCCAGATCGCGCATTTGCCGCTGTTGAAGAGTGCCAGGTTCTCGTTGAAGCCGTTGCTGGAGGCCCCCGGCGGGCCGGATTTCTTCATGGTGTCGACGTAGAAGTTCAGCGCGTTCTTCCATTCCGGGCCGCTGAATTCGGGCTTCCACTGCTCATCGAACCAGCGCGCGCCGTAGGCGTTGGCGACGGTGGTGATCAACGCGATGTTCTCGCCCCAGCCGGCCTTGCCCCGCAGGCACAGGCCGTACTGCTCCTTGTCCGGGTGGTTGAGCTTGCCGGCGAACTCGGCGATCTGCTCCCAGGTCGGGCGTTCGGGCATGGTCAGGCCGGCGTCCTTGAACAGGTCGGTGCGGTAGTAGGTCATCGAGCTTTCGGCGTAGAACGGCAAGGCGTACAGCGAACCCTTGACCGACAGCCCCTCGCGCACCGACGGGAACACATCGTCGAGGGCGTAGCTGGCCGGCAGGTCCTTCATCGGCTCCAGCCAGCCCTTGGCCCCCCAGAGTGCGGCTTCGTACATGCCGATGGTCAACACGTCGAACTGGCCACCCTGAGTGGCGATGTCGGTGGTCAGGCGTTGGCGCAGGACGTTTTCCTCCAGCACCACCCAATTGAGCTTGATGTCCGGGTGCTCGGCCTCGAAGGTTTTCGACAGCCGCTGCATGCGGATCATGTCGCTGTTGTTGACGGTGGCGATGGTGAGGGTCTGGGCGCCGAGGCTGACGCCGCTCAGGGTCAGGCAGGTGAGGGCCAGCAGGGCTTTTGCGGTGGGTTGCATCGTGCACTCCTTTTCTGCGTCCGGCGGACGGCAGAAGGACGGTTATTGTTTTTGTGTCTTCCGAAGGCAGGAAGAATGTGCACTGATTACAACCTTCAAACGCAGGGCAGACAAATCATCCCTAGCACTCTGACCGATACTTTTTTGCACTGGCGGTTGAGGCCGGGATGCGCCAAAGATTGAACCTGCGGGAATCAGCCCAGGTTCTGCTCGGTCAGGCGCTGCACCACCAGCCGGCGGTAGTGCGAAGGCGTCATGCCCTTGAGCTGCTGGAAGCGCCGGTTGAAGTTGGAGATGTTGTTGAAGCCCGACTCGAAGCACACCTCGGTCACCGGTTTGTCTCCGTCGGCCAGCAGTTCGCAGGACTTGCTGATCCGCAGCCGGTTGACGAACTCGATGAAGTTGCGCCCCGTGGCCTGCTTGAACACCCGGCTGAAGTAGGTCGGCTTGAGGCCCAGATGGTCGGCGACTTCCTCCAGCGTCAGTTCCCGGGCGTAGTGGGCGAAGATGTAGTCCACGGCGCGGTTGGTGCGGTCGATGTTGTGCTCGTCCGCCAGTTGCGGGGTGGTGGCGCCGGACAGCAGCTGATAGTCGTCGCAGGTCGCCAGCAGCTCCATCAAGATGAAGAAATGGCCGAGGCGGGTGGTGCCGCGGCTGTCGGCGATCTTCTGCATCAGCGGCATGGCCTGGCGGATCGTGTGCGGGCAGCGGAACTCGATGCCGTACTGCGCCCGTTCCAGCAACGGGGTGAGGCTCTTGAGTTCGGCGAACACCTGAAAGCCGCTTTCGAACAGCTCGTCGGTGAAGTTGACCAGCATGTCGCGCTTCTCAACCACCTCGTCCTCGGCGACCTGGCTGATCCAGTTGTGCGGCAGGTTGGGTCCGGTGAGGAACAGGGTCTGGGGGTGGAAGTTGCCGATGTAGTCGCCGATGAACACCTTGCCCGAACTGGCGACGATCAGGTGCAGCTCGTATTCCTTGTGAAAGTGCCAGCGCACCAGCGGACACGGGAACCCGTGCTGGCGGTAGATGATGGACAACCCGTTGTGGTCATCCATCAGCTCATAGGAAGGGTCGGTCACGCGAGCGGTTCGGGTCATGGCTGGACGCCTTTGTGGTCATTGCCCGCGGATCATGCCCCGTCAGACAGCGGTTGCGCCAGCGCGCTCGCGCGCAAACTGCCGCTGGCGCTGGTCGGCCTTGATCAGGTTCATCGTCCGGCAATAGTCGACGATCCTCGTTTCCTCGATGAAGTCGACATTGATGATGTTGCACTGCCGGGCCCAGTCGCTGGTGTCCGGGTCGAACCATTCGTTGAGCTTGTCATGGATGTCCACCGGCCCGCCCAGCGCGCTGTAGCTGGTGGCGGACAAGGACCAGGGGCGCCAGTTGCCGGGCGGATTGCGCAGCACGTTGGTGATGTGCTGATACAGTTCCTGGGTGTTGGTGGTGCCGCTTCCGCTCCATTCGTGGCGGATTTCATCAATGAACACAGAATGGTCGATGTCCGGATGCCGGCGGACCGCGGCCAGCACGCGTTGTTTGTCGCTGAGGCGTTTCAGGGTGCCCAGGCTGAGGTTGGCGTTAGTGGCCGGAATCAACCGATGACCCAGCAACTGGATCATCATCTTGTTGAAGTACGCATAGTCGAAGCTGTCGCCATCGGTCTTGTGAAAGTCCAGGATGACGAACTCATCCGGGTTTTCGTTCAGAAAGTTTTTGACGTCAGTGATCAGGTCGCCGAGCCGGCGAGAGTTGGGGAAGCCATTGTGGTGGATTCGGAACCGCTCAAGGCCCGACTCCTTGCTGTCGGCCATCAGGCGAATGTCCAGCACCCGCGCGCCGTTGTGCAGTTGCCGGTAGAACCTGTCGTGCTGGCACGCCAGCCAGTGGGCGGGCGGGCCGAAGAATGGGTAGGAAGCCCTCCAGTCACTGCCGGCATTGTGGGTGCCGGGCAGCGAAAGTTCATTGAGCGACAGAATGTCGAGGCGGGGGGTGGCCGCCATCCAGGCGTTGTTTGTGTAGGGGGGGCTCATGAAGCGACTCCTGCAATTCATGGTTTGATGAATGCGCCGATTTGTCTTTCGGCGCTTGCAGGGATTTATAAGTTGGTTGGGGAGGCATGCCAATTGAGTTGTTGATTCAAGTTGTTGGCTTATTGTTCGGCATGTAACTTGTTGCGGTTCTTTTCTTCGATCCATTGCGCCATGTACTGGGTGCTCTTCAATGTGTGATGACGCAACATGCCGCCAATGAAATTGTGACTTCTTAGTTTTGCCAGGTTTTGCCGGCATTGAGCGATCTTCTCGATCAGTGCGGCCGCATGCGTCGAGCGCCGGTAATGTTCCGCCAGTAGCGTGTTGCCGTGTGCCTGAGCGTTCTGCCAGCGTGACTCATCCGAATAGAGTTGCACCGCCTGCTCGGCAAGATCCTCAGCGGTGCAGGCAATGGCGCCGGGCCAGGGACGTTCGCGATGCATGGCCTCGGCGCCGATCGGGGTCGTCACGCTCGGCGTGCCGCAAAGCATGGCGTCCACCAGTTTGCCCTTGATGCCGGCGCCGAAGCGCAGCGGCGCCAGGCAGACCCGGGCGGCGGACATGACCTGCAAGGCATCCTCGGCCCAGTTCATGACATGAAAGCCCTGCGCCGCATTGTGCAGCGCGGTCGCTTTCGGCGGGGTGTAGGCCCCGTAGACATGCAGTTGAGCGCTCGGCAACCGGGCGCGGATGAGCGGCCAGAGCGTGTTTTTCATCCAGAGCACCGCATCCCAGTTCGGTGCGTGGCGAAAGTTGCCGATGCTCAGGAAGTGCGCCCGCTCGCCGAACGGTCTTGCCGGTTCGGCGGGTGCGTCCACCATCAACGGGCACCAGTGCAGCGCCTCCCGCGGCAGGTGGAACTGTTCCACCAGCAACTCGATCTCCACCTCGGACACCATCAGGTTCAGATCGCAGCGGTACAGCGCGGCGATCTCACGGCGGGCCAGATCGGTATCGGCCATCCGTTCGAACTCCTCGCGCAGGGCCGGCGCGAACAGTCCGGTGAAATCGTTGGTGTCGTCGCTGGCCTTCAAACGCTCCTTGAGGCGCTGATGGCGGGCGTGACGCAGGCTTTGCAGGTCGGAGGTCTCCAGCATCCGCAGAGCGTCCGGGCACTGCTTCTCGACGCGCCAGCCGAACTGCTCCTCCATCATGAACTGGTCGAACAGGACAATGTCCGGCGCCAGTTCACGGACGAACGTATCGAAGCTTTCGCTGTTGAGTTCGATCGGCACCTCGCGGATGCCCATGGCCGTGAGGTCCGCCTTGTGTTCGCCGGGGCCGGCGGGGCTGGCGAAGGTGATGTCCCAGCCTTCTTGCAGGAATGCCTCGAGGATCTGCATGACATGCCCGCTGGCCGCCGAGGAACGGGGTTCGGGCCAGACATAGCCTATGACCAGAACCTGAGTGGTGCGGGATTGATGCATGGACGGGCATTCCTTGAGGCAGGTGGGTGCGAATAAGCGCGTCATTAAACCACAGCCGACTCTGGATGGATCCCGGAACTCATGGAACGGCGGGACTGCTTCAAACGTTGGAAACTCACGTCAACTTTCGGTCGATGCGTTATTGCTGTTCGTGGGTGAGTTGTAAGTTTGTGTATTGTTTGTCTCTGCTGGTGACGAGGAAAACATATTCAACAGTTGATGAGTGTGGGCGTTCTTGAATGTCGAGTAGTGTTTGTTTGGCGCGACGCGATTTATCTGCGAGTGCATGTATTCGACATTTTCAATGAATAAGAGCTATTGCATGAAGTTACCTGTATTTGATCTGGCGGATGCCAGTGTTGAGAACCCCTCTTTGTCTGTATTGCTGGATCCTCTGGGCACCAGTTCCGACAACCGGTTGCCGCGGACGGGGGCCTTGACCACCGCAAAGGATACATCCGACGAAATCGTCGACGGCATCGACCTCAAGGCGTTGAGCAGTGAAATTGCCGCAGGTTGCGCCGCCATGATGGATCCCGGGACGTTCGATCCGATCCTCTTCATTCGGGCGCAGATCGAAAAGACGGCGCGCCGGCATGTGACGTCGCAGAAGCTTCTGGCGCAGATCACCCATGACGCCACCATCGGCATCAAGTACGTGGCCAATGAATCGGTCAGGCCCAGTGACTGGCGCAACGGTGAGGCGCCGGCGAAGCAGTGGGTCACCAAGCCGTTCACCCTGGCGGAGATCTGCACGGATCACCACCTGCGGGTGCTCAAGGACGTGGGATACAAACAGATACTCTGGCCCTCGTCGTATCCCCGGGATCTGGTTCAGGCGTTCACCGATGCGGATTATCAGCGTGGCTTCAAGGATCATCTCACCGATGGCCTGAAGCCCAAGTCGGCCAAGCTGTTCGGCAAGCTTCTGAAAAGGGCGGAGCTGCACGATCTGGTCATCCGGTTCATCAAGGACGAGTCCCGGGACATGGAGGACCGGCAACTGGCCTTCGACTACCTCAGGGGGCTGGTGCCTGCACGCACGATGATTCTGCACAGCCGCCCGGAGCTCAAGGTCGATAACGCCGTTTTCATCGGCGCCAACAACCTGAGCCGGGGCATTCTCTTCTTTTTGGGAGAGGACAAGGCAGCGATCGAGTATCCGGAGGGGCCCGACGAAAGAGGGAGGTTCGTGGAAAACAACCCGGACCTGCAGAAAAGGCTGCTCAAGCGGGTGCCGCTCAGTGAGCAGCAAAAGCCCCATGTCCGTGACTTCAAGTATCGCGGTCTGGAGTTCCCTCTGTTCGCTACGCGCCCGGTGCGTCGGCAAATCGCCTTCTTCGCCAGCAATGACATCGCCGATACCCTCTTGACCTTGCAGATCGACCGAGCGCTGGCTGACATCGACACGCTGGTCTCGACCGCTGAGGAGCGGCTCACCGACACGGCCCTGGAAGCAACCGGTTATCTGCTGCAATGTCTGGCGTTCGCCGCATCATTGCCGTGGGGCGGGAGCGGGGTGCTCGCGTCGGCCTCCTTGAAGATCCTGGCTTCCATGTTGCTGGGGCTGGGCGCCTCGGCGACGGATCTGATCCGCGCGGAACTCTCCGATGACCCCGCCGAAACAGACCGGCTGCGCATCGCCGCCGCAATCGGCGCGCTGGCGGAACTCGCCGGCCCGATCGGGGAACGGCTGCTCGGCAAGGCATTGTCGGTGGCAACCAAGAAACGATTGGGGCAGCGCGTCGTCCAGGCAATGAACCTGATCAATCACCCTTCATCGTTGCGTCGGCCATCGGGCAGCATCTCTCATCAATTGGCCAGTACCGTAGGCAAGGAAATACCGGAGTCGGCGAAAGGCGCCTTGGTGGCAGGTCGACTCCATGAGCTGGCGGGCGGACCCGGCGTCGCCCAGACAATCGCCTCGGACACGCAACTGGTGCGGTACGCGGGGCCGGAAAAAGGTTTTGTCTATCAAGGGTTCACCTTCAGGGGCGACACACGTGACACGTCCGTGGTGTTCAAGGAAGGCTTCCGGCAGCGCACGGTCATCACCGATCTGAATCAGGTCAACGGGTTCAAGGGCGGCTACGGCGGGGCGCACGATGCCCTGGCGCCGGACGGCGCCGGCATCTCCACGTCCGCGTTCTACAAAAAGGACGGTGCGGGCGCCTATGTCTACGGTGGCGCCAAGGGCGGCTTCACCTACTTCATCGACGCCAGGCAGTTGGAAGGCTTTCATCTGTACGCCAACACTGAACTGATGTTCCGTCCCGAATCGGGCCTGAGGCAGCTGCCGCCTCTGGAAATCAACTACGCCGTCGACATTTCGCCGCGCCTGATTCTCGGCGCCTACGACAGCGCCGGCAGGTTCATACCCAACCCCTCAGCCCTGCGATTGGCGATCGAGGCCAGCGGCGAGCCGGGAAAAGGGTTGGGCCGCGAGATCGGCAAGCAGGTTGGAGAGGGGGCCGAGGCATTGCTTCCCGAACATGAGAAAGAAGCGCCGATCAACCGGGATTGAGGCTGTCCGGGAGTCGTTCCCGGCAGGTGTCCGGGAGAATCGACTTGATCTTGTCCCGCAGTTGATCGATGGAAAACGGCTTGCCGATGACGTGCATGTCGGGCGGCACTTCGAGGGTCTCGGCGTAGCCGCTGGCGAACAGCATCGGCAAGTCAGGGCGCAGCAGACGGGCCTGCTCCGCGAGGATCCGGCCGTCCATGTCCGGCAGGCCGACGTCGGTCATCATCAGGTCCACCCGGCGGCCGGAATCCTGGAGGATGTCCAGCGCCTGTTCGCCGCCGTCCGCTTCCTCCACGCGGAAGTCCAGTTCCGCCAACACATCGACGATCAGCATGCGCACGATGGCGTCGTCTTCTACTACTAGGATGGTGGGCATAATCTAAGCTCTCAAGGACTGGACAGGGGAGCGCGGTCTCGCGAAACAACCGCGCTTTAGCATGAGTAAATGGCGCAATGCCACAAGTTCCCCGGCATCGCTCAAAAAGGTGCGAATGCGGGTCGGCCGTCAAGGATAACGGCTGATTTGCGAAATCGCGCAGGCAAACCGGGACAATTGCTGCTAAAGCTGAGAGAAAAATGGATCCATGTTGCCGTTTTCGGGCAAACTCCCTGAATTTCAACAGTTCGACAAGGCTGTCCAATGACCTCTACGTCTTCGGTCGATGAACTACGGTTCCGTAAACTCCTGACCCGCAACGTCAGCCTGCCGCTGGCGGTCGGCGCGCTCAGCGCGGTGTTCTTCGTGGTGCTGATCACGTATCTGCTCTCGGTGATCAAGTGGGTGGAGCACACCGACCGGGTGATCAACAATGCCAATGAAGCGGTGAAGCTCACGGTCGACCTGGAGACCGGGATGCGCGGCTTCCTGCTCAGCGGCGACGAGCACTTCCTGGATCCCTACGAGACGGCCAAGCCGCGGATCGCCGTGGCGCTCGGCACCTTGCTCGAACTCACCGCCGACAACCCGGTGCAGACCGACCGCATACGCCGCCTGCAAGCGTTGCAGGCCGAGTGGGCGACCTACGCGCAATCGATGATCGACCTGCAGCGCAGCAGCGGCGACTACCGCGCCGCCGTCAAGGCCGGGCGCGGCAAGCGCCTGACCGACGAGATCCGCAAGCAGTTCGAGGACGTGATCGACACCGAGCAGCAATTGCGCACCGCGCGCAACGAAGACGTGCGCCGCACCACGATCTGGAGCATCAGCCTCTACATTTTGTTTGTCGCGGCCATCAGCGGCTTGCTGGCCTATGTCGGCCGCCGGGATCTGCTCAACCTGTCGCAGAACTACGGCGCCAACCTCGACGCCCAGCAGGCCAGCGCCCAGCGCCTGGAGCGGCAGGCCTGGCTGCGCAGCGGGCAGTCGGAGCTGGCCGAGCAGGTGTTGGGACAACTGACCCTCAACCTGTTGGGCCGCAACATCCTGCAGTTCTGCGCCCAGTACCTGGGCGTCGCGGTGGCGGCGCTGTATGTGCGCGAAGAGCACGGCGGCCTCAAGCGTGTGGCCACCTACGGTTTCTCCCGCGACCAGGAAGCGCAGGAACAGTCGATCTACAGCGACGAAGGCATTGTCGGCCAGGCCGCGCAGCAGGGGCGCCTGATCCGTCTGGAACCGGTGCCCTCCGACTACTTCAAGGTCAGTTCGGGCCTGGGAGAGGGCGTGCCGAGCAGCGTGCTGGTGGTGCCGACCAGCGACGATGACCGGGTCAACGGTGTGGTCGAACTGGGCTTCCTGCGCCCGCTCAACGAGCGCGACGTCGAGCTGCTGGAGCTGATCGCCGGCAACATCGGCATCTCCATCGAAGCGGCCCGTTACCGTCAGCGCCTGCAGGAGGTGCTCGCCGAGACCCAGCAGCTCAACGAAGAGCTGCAGGTGCAGCAGGAAGAGCTCAAGACCGCCAACGAGGAGCTGGAGGAACAGTCACGGATCCTCAAGGAGTCCCAGGCGCATCTGGAGACCCAGCAGGTCGAGCTGGAGCAGACCAACGAACAGCTCGCCGAGCAGACCCAGATCCTGGCCGAGCAGCGCGACGCCATGGACCTGAAGAACACCGAACTCAACCAGGCCCAGGCGCAGTTGGAAGAACGCGCCGAAGAGTTGCAGCGCTCCAGCAAGTACAAGTCCGAGTTCCTGGCCAACATGTCCCACGAACTGCGCACGCCGCTGAACAGCTCGCTGATCCTGGCCAAGCTGCTGGCGGAGAACCCCCAGGAGAACCTGTCGGCCGAGCAGGTCAAGTTCGCCGAGTCGATCTATTCGGCCGGCAACGACTTGCTCAACCTGATCAACGACATCCTCGACATCGCCAAGGTCGAGGCCGGCAAGCTTGAAGTGGTGGCCGACAGCACCAGCGTGGAGCGCCTGGCCGAGGGCCTGCGCGGGGTGTTCGAGCCGCTGGCGGCGGACAAGCGCCTGGCGTTCGACGTCGTGGTGCAGCCCGATGCGCCGCAGACCCTGTTCACCGACCGGCAGCGGTTGGAGCAGGTGGTCAAGAACCTGCTGTCCAACGCCGTGAAGTTCACCGAGCAGGGCTCGGTCAGCCTGACCATCGCCGGCCAGCCGAACGACGGCGTGGCGTTCATCGTCCGCGACACCGGGATCGGCATCGCGGCCAACCAGCAGGAAAGCATCTTCGAGGCGTTCCACCAAGCCGACGGCACCACCAACCGCAAATACGGCGGCACCGGGCTCGGCCTGTCGATCTCCCGCGACCTGGCGGCCCTGCTCGGCGGCTTCATCAGCGTCAGCAGCGCGCCGGGTCGCGGCAGCGTGTTCACCCTGGTGGTGCCGCAGCACTACCGCCAGAACAGCGAGACGCCGGCCGTGCCGGTGAACTTCAATCCCGTCTCCATCGAACCGGCCGAGGCGGCGCCCGAGCCGGCGTCACCGCCGTCGATGGACCTGCCGCGGTTCAACGACGACCGCGACAAGGCCCCGTTCGACAGCCGCAGCATCCTGGTGGTGGAGGATGAGCCGAACTTCGCCAACATCCTGTACGACCTGGCCCACGAACTGGGTTACCGCTGCCTGGTCGCCCACGGCGCCGACGAAGGCTACGACCTGGCCCGCGAGTTCCTGCCGGACGCGATCCTGCTGGACATGCGCCTGCCGGATCACTCGGGGCTGACCGTGCTGCAGCGCTTGAAGGAACACCCCGAAACCCGGCACATCCCGGTGCACGTGATCTCGGTCGAGGACCGGGTCGAAGCGGCGATGCACATGGGCGCCATCGGTTATGCGGTCAAGCCGACCACCCGCGACGAACTCAAGGACGTGTTCGCGCGCCTGGAAGCCAAGCTGACGCAGAAGGTCAAGCACGTGCTGCTGGTCGAGGACGACGACCTGCAGCGCGAAAGCATCGCCCGCCTGATCGGCGACGACGACATCGAGATCACCGCCGTGGGGCTGGCCCAGGATGCGCTGGAGCTGCTGCGCACCACCGTGTTCGATTGCATGGTCATCGACCTGAAGCTGCCGGACATGCTCGGCAACGATCTGCTCAAGCGGATGTCCACCGAAGACATCCGCTCGTTCCCGCCGGTGATCGTCTACACCGGGCGCAATCTGACCCGCGACGAAGAGGCCGACCTGCGCAAGTATTCGCGCTCGATCATCATCAAGGGCGCTCGCTCCCCGGAACGCCTGCTGGATGAGGTCACACTCTTTTTGCACAAAGTCGAATCGCAGTTGTCCCATGAGCGGCAGAAGATGCTCAAGACCGCCCGCAGCCGCGACAAGGTCTTCGAGGGCCGCAAGGTGCTGCTGGTGGACGACGATGTGCGCAACATCTTCGCCCTGACCAGCGCGCTGGAGCACAAGGGCGCCGTGGTGGTGATCGGCCGTAACGGCCGTGAAGCGATTGAACGGCTCAATGAAATCGAGGACATCGATCTGGTGCTGATGGACGTGATGATGCCGGAAATGGACGGCTTCGAAGCCACCATGGAAATCCGCAAGGATCCGCGCTGGCGCAAGCTGCCGATCATCGCGGTGACGGCCAAGGCCATGAAGGACGATCAGGAGCGCTGCCTGCAGGCGGGCGCCAACGACTACCTGGCCAAGCCCATCGACCTGGATCGCCTGTTCTCGTTGATTCGGGTGTGGTTGCCGAAGATGGAACGCATTTAGTGGAACGACATTATTCAGTCGAGCGCAACAGTGAGATTGAGCTTCGGCTGTTGATCGAGGCTATCTACCTCAAGTACAGCTATGATTTTCGCGATTACTCCGGCGCTTCGATCAAGCGCCGGGTGCTGCACGCGCTGAGCCAGTTCGAGTGCAGCACCATTTCCGCCCTGCAGGAAAAGGTGCTGCACGACCCGACCGCGTTCATGCAGCTGCTGCAGTTGCTGACGATCCCGGTCAGCGAGATGTTCCGCGACCCGTCGCACTTTCTCGCGATCCGGCGCGAAGTGGTGCCGCTGCTCAAGACCTATCCGTCGATCAAGATCTGGATCGCCGGGTGCAGCACCGGCGAAGAGGTGTATTCGATGGCGATCCTGCTGCGTGAGGAAGGGTTGCTGGAGCGCACGATCATCTATGCGACCGACATCAATCCGCATTCGCTGGACAAGGCCAAGCAGGGCATCTTCTCCATGGAAAACGTGCGTGCCTACACCGCCAACTATCAGCAGGCGGGCGGCCAGCGGTCGTTCGCCGACTACTACACGGCGGCCTACGGCTACGCGATCTTCGACAAGAGCCTGTGCGAGAACGTGACGTTCGCCGACCACAGCCTGGCGACCGACAGCGTGTTCTCCGAGACCCAATTGATCTCCTGCCGCAACGTGCTGATCTATTTCAACAAGAAGCTGCAGGACCGGGCCTTCAGCCTGTTCCACGAGTCGCTGTGCCACCGGGGCTTTCTGGTGCTGGGCAGCAAAGAGACGCTGGATTTCTCCAGTTACGCCAACCGGTTCGACCCGTTGGTGAAACAAGAACGGATCTACCGCAAATCATGAACGGCGCCACGGGCTTGCCCCGGATCGAGGCCATCGCGGTGGGCGCTTCCGCCGGAGGCGTCGAAGCCTTGCTGACGTTGCTGGCGCCGCTGCGCCAGGGGTTCAGGCTGCCGATCATTGTCGTGCTGCACCTGCCGGAAGAGCGGCGCAGCCAACTGGCCGAAGTCTTCGCCAGGCGGATGTCGCTGCCGGCGGTCGAAGCCATCGACAAGCAGCAGATCGCCCCCGGCACCGTGTACTTCGCCACGCCCGGCTATCACCTGTCGGTGGAGCAGGACCGCAGCCTTTCGCTGAGCCTGGAGGATCGGGTGCACCATTCCCGGCCCTCCATCGATTACCTGTTCGAGTCCGCCGCCGACGTCTACGGCGCGGCGCTGGCCGCCGTCCTGCTGACTGGCGCCAACCACGACGGCGCCCAGGGCCTGGCCCAGGTCAAGCGCCACGGCGGGCTGACCGTCGTCCAGGATCCGCAGGAGGCTCACGTGGCCACCATGCCCCTGGCCGCGCTGAGCCTTCATCAACCCGACCACATTCTCCCCCTGCACGGCATCAGCCGTTTGCTTGTCGAGCTGGAACGAATCGCATGCTGAGTAATATCCAGGCAAAACTGCTGATCGTCGACGATCTGCCGGAAAACCTGCTGGCCCTGGAAGCGCTGATCAAGCGTGAAGACCGCATCGTCCACAAGGCGTTGTCGGCGGACGAGGCGTTGTCGCTGCTGCTGCAGCACGAATTCGCCATGGCCATCCTGGACGTGCAGATGCCCGGCATGAACGGCTTTGAACTGGCCGAGATGATGCGCAGCACCGAAAAGACCAAGAACATCCCGATCATCTTCGTCAGCGCCGCCGGCCGTGAACTGAACTACGCGTTCAAGGGCTACGAAAGCGGCGCGGTGGATTTCCTGCACAAGCCGCTGGACGTGCAGGCGGTCAAGAGCAAGGTCAACGTGTTCGTCGACCTGTACCGCCAGAGCAAGGCCCTCAAGCAGCAGCTCGAAGCGCTGGAGCAGAGCCGGCGCGAACAGCAGGTGCTGCTGGAGCAGTTGCAGAGCACCCAGGCGGAACTGCAGCAAGCGGTGCGCATGCGCGACGACTTCATGTCGATCGTCGCCCATGAAGTGCGCACACCGCTCAATGGCCTTATCCTCGAAACGCAGTTGCGCAAGATGCACCTGGCCCGGGACAATGCCGCCGCGTTCACCCTGGACAAGATGAACGCCATGGTCGAGCGCGACGAGCGGCAGATCCAGAGCCTGATCCGCCTGATCGAAGACATGCTCGACGTGTCGCGCATCCGCACCGGCAAGCTGTCGATCCGGCCGAGCCGTTTCGACCTGGCGCAATTGGTGGGCAACCTGCTGCAGAACTTCGCGCAGCAGATCGAAGCGGCGGAAACCGAGGTCAGCTTCAGCGCACCGGAGCCGGTGGAAGGGCACTGGGACGAGTTCCGCATCGAGCAGGTGGTCTCCAACCTGTTGACCAACGCCTTGCGCTACGGCGGCAAGAGCCCGATCCAGGTGCGGGTGTACCGCGAAGGCGACGAGGCGCGGGTCGAGGTCGCCGACCACGGCATCGGCATCAGCGAGGAGAACCAGAAGCGGATCTTCCAGCAGTTCGAAAGGGTGTCGGCCAAGACCGTGGTGGCCGGATTGGGCCTGGGGCTGTTCATCTCCGAACAGATCGTCGCGGCCCATGGCGGTTCGATCACCGTCCAGAGCCGGATCAACGAAGGCGCGCTGTTTCGCGTCTGCCTGCCGCTGGGCGAAAACGGCGAACCGGACGCAACCTCTGAGTGACCGCACGGTCGTACTCAGCAGCTATTGACCGAACAAAGGCTTTCCATGAGCACAGATGCACAAGATGTAGTACTCGTCGTCGAGGACGAACCCGTTATCTTGATGATCCTCACCGACTACCTGAGGGGCGAGGGTTATCACGTCCTGGAGGCGGAAAACGGCGAGCAGGCCTTCGAGATCCTGGCGAGCAAGCCGCATCTGGACCTGCTGATCAGCGATTTCCGTCTGCCCGGCGGCATCAACGGCGTGCAGATCGCAGAGCCGGCCGTCAAGCTGAGGCCGGACCTGAAGGTGATCTTCATCAGCGGCTACCCGCAGGAGATCCGCGAGACCGACAGCCCGATCACGCGCAAGGCGCCGATCCTGGAAAAACCGTTCGACCTGGACGTGCTGCAGGAAAAGATCCGCGAGCTGCTGGCGTAAGGGCTGACGGCGGGCTCAGAGCCCTTGCTGCAACGACGGGTCGTCCGGATTCATCTGCTCCAGCTGGGCCAGCAGGATCTGGACGTTCTGCAGTTGGCCGCTTTCCTTCCAGTAACTGATCAGCAGCACCCGGGCCTTGCGGTCGGCGGGATGGCGCTGGACGACTTCCTGCAACTGCTTCTGCGCCGCCTCCAGTTCCTCGGCCCCGTGCAGGGTGGTGGCCAGGTCGTAGCGGTAATCCTTGTTGTCGGGCTCAAGCTCCACCGCCCTGGACAGGCCCAGCAGCGCGTATTCGCGTTGGTCGTGATGCAGCAGCCACAGGCCCAGGGCATGTTGCAGGTAGGCGGAGTCGGGCTGGGCCTTCAACTGTTTGGCCAGCAATTGCCGGGCCGCGTCACTCTGGCCCTGGCGGTCCAGCACTTCGATCTGCATCACCAGCGCGGGCAGGTTGGCCGGATCCAGGCGCAATGTCTGCTCCAGCGCCTCCTGCGCCTGCTTCAGTTCCGCATTGTGCAGGTGCAGGCGGGCCAGCTGCGCGTAGCGGTCGGCGCTTTCGGGCTCAAGCTTGAGGGCCTGTTCCCAACTGTCGATGCCTTGCTGCAGCGGGGCGAAATACAGGCCCAGTTCGTCCGGGGTCAGGCCGAGCAGGGCGTTGATCGTCGCAAAGCGCACCGTCTGGTCTTCGTCGTCCAGCAACGGGCCGAGCAACAGGCTGCGTTGGCCGCCGGGCACCAGGCCGACGATGCTCTTGATCGCCGCCAGCCGCACGTCCGGCGACTCGTTCTGAAGGTCCGCATCCGCCAGCTTCAGCGCCTGGGGGCTCGGATAGTTGGGCAGCTCGGCGTGCAGCCAGACGCGCCGCTTGACCGTCAGGTCCGGACGCGCCAACTGCTGGTAAAGCACCCGGGCGGCGCCGGGCTTGCCGGCGCGGGCGGCGGACAAGGCTTCGCTGTAGCCGTGCTTGATCGCTTCGGGGATGACCGGTGCGGTGCTGCGCAGGGACAGCCAGGCAACGCCGAGCGCCAGCACGAGACCGAGGCTGATGAGCAGGTAGCGGCGAGACGGTGGCATGCAGGGATCCGGAGACGGGCGAGGGGCAAGCTTCGGTCAGTGCGCGCCATGAGTCAAACCCTGTGGCCGTTTATGCCGACGGACCGGCATTTCACTTCGCACGAATCGGCCTACAGACTGCGTCGACCACGTTACCTGTCGAGCCTTCGATGCAGTGTCTACGCTTGCAGGAGTCGTCTGGATGAGCGTGTCCATGCAAGCCTTGGTCAATTACTTCAATTCGGTGCTCCATCCCGGTCGGGCGGTGCTGCTGTTCGGCCTGCGTACCGTCGCCGCCGGGCTGCTGACGCTGTACCTGGCGTTCCTGTTCGATCTGGACCAGCCCAAGTGGTCGATCATGGCGGTGGTCATCATCAGCCAGCCGTTGGCCGGCATGGCCCTGGCCCGCAGCTTCGGCCAGGTCATCGGCACGACGCTCGGCGCGGTGGTGGCGGTGCTGATCATGGCGATCTTCCCCCAGGCGCCCTTGCCGTTCATCGCCACCCTGGCGCTGTGGCTGGCCCTGTGCACCGCCGGCGGTACGCTGCTGCGCTACACCAGTTCACAGGCCTTCGTGCTCAGCGGATACACCGCCGTGGTGGTGGCCTTGCTGGCGATTCCGGATCAGGACGGCACCTTTCTGCTGGCGGTCACCCGCGTCACCGAAACCTTGCTGGCGGTGGCCTGCGTCTGCGTGGTCAGCCTGTTGACGGCCCGTCCCGAGGCGGTCACCCGGGGCTATTTCGACAAGGTCGATCAGGTCATCAAGCTTGCGGCCCTGCATTCGGCGGCGGTGCTGCGCACCGAAGAGGACGAGGCCGCCTTCCAGCAGCGGCAGATGCGCCTGCTGGGGGAGATCAGTGCCCTGGAAGGGTTGCGCCGCCACCTCTATTTCGATGCCCCGAGACTGCGCAGCGCGGACGGTCTGGTGCTGCTGCTCGGTAACCAACTGATGCTGCTGACCTCACGCCTGACCGCGTTGCGTCACCAGCGCGAATTGCTCACGGCGCGCTGGGAGGGTGAACTGCCGCCGGATATCCAGCGTCTGCGCGCCGAGGAACTGGCCTTTCTCGACCAACTGGCGCAGCAGGGGCGTGCGCTGCCGGCCCAGGCGCGTCACCACTTCGTGACCCTGCAACAGCAGTTCGACGAACTGGCCTATAAGGCCGAGCAACTGACCGAAGACATGAGCGCGACCCTGCGTTCGCTGGCCTGGGCGTTGCGCTGGGAACAGGCGCGCCTGTTGCAGCAACTGGAACAGATCCTGGAACTGAGCGACGCGATCCAGGAGGGAAGGGAGGCCAGTTGCGTGTTCCGCGGTCAGGCCAACCCCCTGCACCTGGATTTCACGCTGGCCACGATGAACGCCATCCGGGCCTTCAGCGCCTTGATGATCGCGGGGCTGATCTGGATCGAGACGGCCTGGGACGGTGCCCGCGGCGGAATGATTCTGGTGGGGATCCTGTGTTCGCTGATGGCGACCTTTCCGCGCCCTCTGATCGCCGCGCAGAGCTATGCCCGCGGGTTGGGCCTGGCCCTCGTGGTGTCGGCGTTCTACCAATTCATGCTGGTGCCGGCGGTCAGCGATTTCGAACCGCTGGCGTTGCTGCTGGCGCCGTTGCTCTATGTGATCGCGGTCGGCCTCGCCAGCCCGGCGACGGCCGGCATCGGCATGGGGCTGGGGCTGTCGAGCTTCCTGATGCTCGGCCCGCAGAACGTCGGGACCGGGCAGAACTCGGCCATCCAATGGTTCGAATTCGCGGGCGCCTACGTCAGTGCGGCCATGCTCGCACTCATGGTCTATGCCTGGATCTTTCCGTTCCGGCCGGTGCTGCGGATTCGTCGCTTCTACAACGAGGCGCGGGAGCAGGTCTATGCCCTGACGAAGGGGGCGGCCACCGACGAACAACAATTTGAGTTCGAAAGCCGCATGGTGGATCGGTTGACCACGATGCTGGGGCTGCTGCCGGCGGCCAATGACCGGGCCATGCAGGCGTTGTACGAAACCAGCCTGGCCTGCGTGGCGGCGGGGGTGGCGATGCATCAGCTCAGGCAGCAGGCGCAGGGCAATACGTTGCTGTCGGAAACCTTCAGCCGTCGTTTGACGGCGGCGGTGCGGCAAGCCGGGCGATTTGTCGTGGGCCGCCCGGATGTGCAGCTCAAGCCGTTGCTGGTCGAACTGCACGCGTTGGGCGACGGTCTCGACGACCTGCATGTCGCCAGCCATGAACACGTGTGGTCGGTGTTTCGCATGCGCGTGGCGCTGTTGATCGTCGTCTCGTTCCTGGAACGGCACGGTGAGCGCCTGCAACACCCTGTCCCTGAAGGAGAGCCGGCCCTTGCCCATTGATTTCGAGATAGGCGGGGTCTACCTGCCGCCGATTGCCCAGGCGCTGTTGCTGGCCATCCCTGTCTTTCTCCTGTTGGACCGGGTGCTGCGCCGGCTGGGCGTGCTGCGTCGGGTCTGGCACGAGGCGCTGTTCGAGGGTGCGCTGTACGCCTGCGTCTGCGCGACGTTGATTCTGCTGATGGGAGCCTGAGGCCTTGAAGACATTGCTTGCCCGATTGACGACATTGGCGGTGGTGGCGCTGGCCATCGTGCTCGGCTGGTTCGCCTGGGAGCATTACACCCGCGCCCCGTGGACCCGTGACGCGAGGGTGAGGGCGGATGTGGTGACGCTGTCGGCGGACGTGTCGGGGCGCATCGTCAAATTGGCCGTGCAGGACAACCAGCATGTGCAGAAGGGTCAACTGCTGCTGGAGATCGACCCGGCACGCTACAGCCTGGCGGTGGAGCATGCCCGGCGCTCGGTGGAGGTGGCCAAGGCAGCGCTGGGGCAGTCCCAGGCGGCCATCGTCGCCAGCGGGGCGCTGCTCAAGCAGCGCGAAAGCGAAGAGCGGCGACGGCGCACCCTCAAGCAAGGCTTCGCCATCTCGGGGGAGGAATGGGAGAAGT
The DNA here is from genome assembly GCF_002112745.1 of Pseudomonas sp. B7(2017). Taxonomy (NCBI): domain Bacteria; kingdom Pseudomonadati; phylum Pseudomonadota; class Gammaproteobacteria; order Pseudomonadales; family Pseudomonadaceae; genus Pseudomonas; species Pseudomonas sp. B7(2017). The sequence goes on from NZ_NEIP01000007.1 coordinate 83,737, forward strand.
CCAGCACCGAAGTGGCCGTCGCCCAGGCCGACCTGTTGCGCAACCAGGCCAATCTCGGCCTGGCCGAGGCCAATGTGCAACTGGCGGTGGCGGCGCTGACCCAGGCGGAGCTGGATCTGCAGCGCACCCGGGTGGAGGCGCCGGTCAGCGGTTACGTCACCAACCTGCTGACCCGCGAAGGCGACTATGCCGTGACGGGCGGCGCACTGGTCGCGTTGGTGGACAGCGAATCGTTCTATGTCAGCGGCTATTTCGAGGAAACCAAACTGCCCAGGATCAGCGAGGGCGGCCGGGTACGGGTCGAGTTGATGAGCGGTGAGCGGTTCGAGGGCACCGTGCAGAGCATCGCCTTTGCCATCGCCGACCGTGAGAACGCACCGGGCAGCCGGCTGTTGGCCAACATCAACCCCAGTTACACCTGGGTGAAGCTGGCGCAGCGGGTGCCGGTGCGGATTGCGATCGACGGCGACTATGCCGGCAAAGACCGGCTGCGGGCGGGGACGACTGCGACGGTGACGGTGCTGGAGCACAAGTGAACTTGGTGAGACGGCATTGCCGCTGTCTGATCCACCGCCATCGCCAGCAGGCTGGCTCCCACAGGGGATCATCGGTGGCCGCAATATCCAGGCACACCACAAAAACTGTAGGAGCTTGCCTGCAAGCGATGAGGCCGGCACTGCTGATATCTGTATTGCCTGATCCACCGCCATCGCCGGCAAGCCGGCTCCCACAGTTATTGCGGTAGCCGCAGTTTCTGCATGTACCCACGGCCCCCTGTGGGAGCTGGCTTGCCAGCGATGAGGTCCGTCCAAACGACACCGCAGGCTGACCTGGCGCCGCAAAGGGCATCACCCAAAACCGAACCCTCAGAAACAAAAAAGCCCCGCGACCGAATGATACGCGGGGCAAAGAATTGGTTGGTTGCGGCCAACCAAAGGAGCTCTTTAAAAAACGGAATTACTTGCTGGCGACGGTCTCCGGCTGCCAGCCGCCACCCAGGGCCTTGTAGATCGCGACGATGCCGCGGTACAGGTCGACTTCGGCCTGGGCCTGGCTGTCTTCGGCGGCCAGGCGCTCACGCTGGGCGTCGAGCAGCACCAGGAAATCGGCGGTGCCTTCGCGGTAGCGGATCTCGGCGAGGTCGGCGGCCTTGCGGCTCGACTCGCTTTGACGGATCAGCGAGATCAGGCGCTGTTGGCGCTTGCCGTAGTCGCTGAAGGCGTTCTCCGATTCCTCGAGGGCCAGCAGCACTTGCTGCTCGTAGGTCGCCAGGGCGCCTTCGGCGTCGGCATCGGCGCCGCGCAGGCGGGCCCGCACGCTGCCCAGGTCAAACGCTGCCCAGGTGATGCTCGGGCCGAGCGCCCAGGCGTTGGCCGCCGATGAGCCGATCTGCGAGCCGCGCCCGGCCGTCCAGCCGAGGAAGCCGCTGAGGCTGACCCGAGGGAACAGGTCCGCCTTGGCCACACCGATGCGCGCCGTGGCGGACGCCAGTTTGCGTTCGGCGCTGAGGATGTCCGGACGGCGTTGCAGCAGTTCGCCCGGATCGCCGATCGGCAGCGCCTTGGCGATCGCCGGCAGGTCTTTGGGGCTCAGGTCGACGGTCAGCTTGTCCGGACGCTCGCCCAACAGCGTGGCGATGCGGTTCTTCTGGCGAACCTGCTCGGCCTGCAGTTGCGGCACGCTGGCTTCCACGGAGGCGAGGCGGGCATCGGCGCGTTCCACGTCGAGCTGATCGCCCACGCCGGCATCGCGCAGGCTGATGGTGATCTTGCGCGACTCCTGCTGGTTCTCCAGGTTGGCCAGCGCGATCTTCTCGCGCAGTTGCGCGCCGCGCAGTTGGCCGTAGGCATCCACCAGTTCGGCGATCATGGTCACCTGCAACTGGTACAGGTCGGCTTCGGCCGCCTGCTGGTCGGCCTCGCTGGCTTCCAGGTTGCGCTGGATGCGGCCGAACAAGTCCACTTCCCAGGCCATATCCAGTCCCAGGTCATAGCGCTCGCTGTTGACCCGGCGGGTGGTCTGGCCGGGAATCTGTCCCTTGGCCAGGTCGCTGCTGGCGCGGCTGGTGATGGTCGGCATGGCGTCGTTGCTGACGTCGTCGCGGATCGCCCGGGCAGCCTTCCAGCGGGCGAACGCTACGCGCAGCTGGCGGTTGCCTTGCAGCGACTGGGTCACCAACTGGTTGAGGGTCGGGTCGTCGAACTGCTGCCACCAGATGCCTTCGAACTTCGAACGGTCGAAGTTCTTCTGGCCGGCGGCGCCATCGGTGGCGGCCGTGATGTTGGCCGCCTCCGTGGCTGGGGTCTTGTAGTCGGGGCCGACGGCGCAGGCACTCAAGGCCAGCACCAGCAGACTCGGCAGGAAGACTTTCAGACTCATTGTTGCGCCTCCAATTGCAGGGCTTTGGCCGCTTTGCGGGCTTCACCGCGCTCCACGAAGTTGCGGATCAGTACATAGAAGACCGGCGTCAGCAGCAGACCGAAGAAGGTCACCCCTAGCATCCCGGAGAACACCGCCACACCCATGGCGTGACGCATCTCGGCGCCGGCGCCGGTGGAGATCACCAGCGGCACCACACCCATGATGAACGCGAAGGAGGTCATCAGGATCGGCCGCAGACGCAGACGGCACGCTTCCAGCACCGCAGCCAGCGGATCGAGGCCTTCCTGCTGCTTGTCCTTGGCGAACTCGACGATCAGGATCGCGTTCTTGCACGCCAGGCCCACCAGTACGATCAGGCCGATCTGGGTGAAGATGTTGTTGTCGCCGCCGGAGGCGATGACACCGGTGATGGCCGACAGCAGGGTCATCGGTACGATCAGGATCACCGCCAGCGGCAGGCTCCAGCTTTCGTACTGCGCCGCGAGCACCAGGAACGCCAGCAATACGCAGAGCGGGAACACGAACAGCGCGGTGTTGCCGGCCAGGATCTGCTGGTAGGTCAGGTCGGTCCACTCGTAGGTCATGCCGTTGGGCAGTTCGTCCTTGAGCAGCTTCTCGATGGCGGCCTGGGCCTGGCCGGAACTGTAGCCCGGGGCTGCCGCGCCGTTGATTTCAGCGGTGATGAAGCCGTTGTAGTGCATCACGCGGTCCGGCCCCGAGGTGTCGCTGACCTTGATGAAGGTCGCCAGCGGGATCATTTCGCCCTTGTTGTTGCGTACCTTGAGCTGGCCGATCTGGTCGGATTCGAGGCGGAACTGCTGCTCGGCCTGAACGTTGACCTGATAGGTGCGCCCGAAGCGGTTGAAGTCGTTGGCATACAGCGAACCCAGGTAGATCTGCAGGGTGTCGAAGATGTCGCTGACGGCTACGCCGTGGGTCTTGGCCTTCTCGCGGTCGATGGCGGCATCGACCTGCGGCACGTTCACGGTGTAGCTGGTGAACAGGTTGGCCAGCTCCGGCACGTTGTGGCTCTTGGCGATGATGTTCATGGTTTCCTTGTACAGCTCTTCGTAGCCCAGGTTGCCCCGGTCTTCGATCTGCAGGCGGAAACCGCCGATGGTGCCCAGCCCCTGTACCGGTGGCGGCGGGAAGATCGCCATGTAGGCTTCCTGGATCCCCGCGTACTGGCCGTTCAGGGCCCCGGCGATGGCGCCGGCGGACATGCTCGGATCCTTACGCTCGTCGAACGGTTTGAGGGTCACGAACACGATGCCGGCGTTCGGGCTGTTGGTGAAACCGTTGATCGACAGGCCCGGGAAGGCCACGGCGCTTTCCACGCCCGGCTGTTTCAGGGCCAGGTCGGACATGCGCTTGATCACGTCTTCGGTACGGTCCAGGCTGGCGGCGTCCGGCAGTTGGGCGAAGGCCACCAGGTACTGCTTGTCCTGGCCGGGCACGAAACCGGTCGGCGTGCTGGAGAAACCGAAGAAGGTCAGCACCATCAGGCCGGCGTAGAGCAGCAGGGCGATGCCGCTGCTGCGGATGACCCGGCGCACGGTGCCGACGTAGCCATGGCTGGCCCGCACGAAGAAGCGGTTGAACGGACGGAACAGCCAGCCGCCCAGCAGCTTGTCGAGGATGCGCGAGAAGCGGTCCTTCGGCGCGTCGTGGCCCTTGAGCAGCACGGCAGCCAGTGCCGGCGACAGGGTCAGCGAGTTGAACGCCGAGATCACGGTGGAGATCGCGATGGTCAGGGCGAACTGCTTGTAGAACTGACCGGTGAGGCCGGAGATGAACGCCGCCGGGACGAACACGGCGCACAGCACCAGCGCGGTGGCGATGATCGGGCCGGTCACTTCGCCCATGGCGCGTTGGGTCGCCTCGAACGGGTTGAGCCCCAGCTCGATGTTTCGCTCGACGTTCTCCACCACCACGATGGCGTCGTCCACCACGATGCCGATGGCCAGCACCAGGCCGAACAGCGACAGGGCGTTGAGCGAGAAGCCGAACAGGTGCATCACGGCGAACGTACCGATCAGCGACACCGGCACCGCCACCAACGGGATGATCGAGGCGCGCCAGGTCTGCAGGAACAGGATCACCACCAGCACCACGAGGATCAGCGCTTCGAACAGGGTGTGAACCACCGCTTCGATGGAGCCGCGCACGAAGATCGTCGGGTCATAGACGATGCTGTAGTCCATGCCTTGCGGGAAGCCTTTCTTCAGCTCTTCCATCTTCGCCCGCACCTCGTTGGAGATCTCGATGGCGTTGGAGCCCGGACGCTGGAAGATCGGGATCGCCACCGCCGGCTGGTTGTTCAGCAGCGAGCGCAGGGCGTACTGGCTGGAGCCCAGCTCGACGCGGGCGATGTCCTTGAGGCGGGTGATCTCGCCGTTTTCGCCGGCGCGGATGATGATGTTCTCGAACTCTTCCTCAGAGACCAGACGGCCCTGGGTGTTGATCGACAGCTGGAAGCTTTGCGCGTTCGGCGCGGGCGGCGCGCCCAGTTGGCCGGCGGCCACCTGGCGGTTCTGCTCACGGATGGCCGTCACCACGTCGGTGGCGGTCAGGTTGCGCGAAGCGGTCTTGTTCGGATCCAGCCACACCCGCAGGGAGTAGTCGCCCATGCCGAACAGCTGCACGTCGCCGACGCCGCCCAGGCGGGCGAGTTCGTCCTTGATGTTCAGGATCGCGTAGTTGGACAGATAGAGCATGTCGTAGCGCTTGTCCGGCGAGGTCAAGTGCACAACCATGGTCAGGTCGGGCGAGGCCTTGTCGACGGTGATGCCGATGCGCGTCACTTCCTCGGGAAGCTTGGGCTCGGTGCGGGTCACCCGGTTCTGCACCTGCACCTGCGCGTTGTCCAGGTCGGTGCCCAGGGCGAAGGTGATGGTCAGGGTGATCTTGCCGTCGGCGGTGGACTGCGAGGACATGTACAGCATGTTCTCGACGCCGGTGATGGCCTGCTCCAGCGGAGCGGCCACGGTCTCGCCGATGACTTTGGGGTTGGCGCCCGGGAAGTTGGCCCGCACGACGACGGTCGGCGGCACGACTTCCGGGTATTCGCTGATCGGCAGCTGGAACAGCGAGATCGCACCGGCGATCAGGATCAGCAGCGACAGCACCGCTGCGAAGATCGGCCGTGAAATGAAGAATCTGGAGAAATTCATCGGAGTTGTTGTCCCTTAACCGCGTGGGGTCGCAGCAGCCAGTTTCACAACCGAACCCTGCGCGCCCTTGGCGGGTGCGACTTTGGGCAGGTTGCTGGCTTCCAGCGCTTGTCGTTGTTGAGCGAGGGCCGCGAGGGTCTGCTCGCTGGCCATCGGAACCACTTCAGGGGAGACCGGCGAACCCGGACGCACCCGTTGCAGCCCCTTGACGATGATCGTGTCGTCCTTGTTCAGGCCGTTGCGCACGATGCGCAGGCCTTCGATCTTCGGCCCCAGTTCGACGGGGCGGTAGGCGGTCTTGTTGTCCGCATCCATCACCAGCACGAACTTCTTGCCAAGGTCGGTGCCGACCGCTTCGTCGTTGATCAGCATGGCGTTGTAGGTGCCGCTGCCGACCAGCTTCAGGCGGGCGTACAGGCCGGGGGTGTAGGTGCCGTCGGTGTTGTCGAACACCGCACGGCCGCGGATGGTGCCGGTCTTGGGGTTGACCTGGTTGTCGACGAAGTTCATCTGGCCCAGGTGCGGGTTGCCGTCTTCGTTGGACAGGCCCATGTACACCGGCGTGGTGGCGCCGCGCTGGCCCTGGCGGGCGAGCTGGGTGTACTTGAGGAACACGCGCTCGTCGGCGTCGAAGTAGGCGTAGACCTTGTCGGTGGAGACCACGCTGGTCAGCGCCGTGGTGTCGGCGGTCACCAGGTTGCCGGCGGTGATTTCGGCACGGCTGACGCGGCCGCTGATCGGTGCGGTGACGCGGGTGAAGCTCAGGTTCAGCTTGGCCAGGTCCAGTTGTGCCTGCAGGGCACCGACGGCGGCGCGGGCTTCCTGGGCGGCGCTGGTGCGCGAGTCGGCCAGTTCAGCGGAAATGGCGTTGCTGGTACGCAGGCGTTCGCCGCGCACGGCTTCGTTTTCGCTGCGGGTGGCGTTGGCGCGGGCCTGGGCGACCAGGGCTTCGAGGCGGCGCACTTCGGCCTGGAACGGGCGAGGGTCGATCTGGAACAGCAAGTCGCCTTTCTTGACCAGCGCGCCTTCGGTGAAGGCGACCTCGTCGATCTGGCCGGAGACCCGCGGACGGATTTCGACGGTTTCCGGCGCCTCCAGGCGCCCCGTGAACTCGTCCCACTCGTTGACCGGCTGCTCCAGCACCTTGGCCACGCTGACCTTGGCGGCCGGCATGTTGGCGGCGGTCTGCGGCGCCTTGCCGCAGGCGCTCATCACGAGCACGGCCAGAAGGGCCAAGGGGAAGCGCAAATGTTTGAGTGATTGTTCCATGGATACATCCGCCAAAGTATTGAAGATGGGCGGATGATGATCGGCAGGGTAATGGCAAACGAATCGAATGGCGCGAAGGTAACTATCATTCGGAATGATATAAGCAGCGCGCAAGCCCTCTAGCATGCGCCTTTCGTTAGGTGGCTATCAATCGTTCCGGCGGCAATACAGTCTTGCGTGGCGCGCAACGGGGGGGGCAACCGTCCGGTGCCCCTGCCGTGCGAGAGCCTATCCGGGGGGCAGGTGGTCGGGGTGTTTGGGGCCGCTTTTGCGGTCAATGTCGCCCACGCCCTGTTCGAGCGCCCGCAGCGCGGTCATGTCGAGGATTTCCACGAGCCGGCCCTGCAGGTTGACGATGCCCTGGGCACGCAGGCGGGCGACAGAACGGCACACAGTTTCCAGGCGCAGCCCCAGGTACGACGCCATGTCCTCGCGGGACATGCGCAGGATGAAGCTCTGGGCCGAGTAGCCGCGATCCACGAAGCAGCGCGACAGGTCGATCAGGAAATTGGCCAGACGCTCTTCGGCGGTGAGGTTGCAGAGCATCAGCACCCGCTCGTGCTCGCGCACGATTTCCCGGCTCATCAGGCGGTTCAGGCTTTGCTGCAGGACCGGGAAGTCGCGGGCCAGGGCCTGCAACCGGCGATAGGGGATCGGACAGACCTCGCTGTCTTCCAGAGCGATGGCGTCGCACACATGGTGTTCGGTGGCGATGGCATCGAGCCCCAGCACGTCGCCGGGCATCCAGAAATTGATCACCACGCCCTGGCCTTCGGCGTTGTTCAGGTTCGTCTTGAAACTGCCGCAGCGCACGGCGTACAGGGTGGTCAGCGGGTCATTGGCGTTGAACAGCGGGGCGCCCTTGTGGATACGGATGCGCGGGCCGATCAGCGCGCCGAGGCATTGGCTGTCGTCCACCGGCAGTCCGGTCGGCAGGCACAGGCCGCTGACCCGGCAGGCTGCGCAGGCAGGGGGCAAGGGTTGCAGACGGATCGGTGCAGCGCCGTGATCCGGTACGGGGTGGACAAGCCGGGCGGCGGTCGTTTGGCGGGTCATGGTCAGGCCTCCTGCACGCATCGCAGGGCTGCCGGCAGCGAGGTGTTCGCCGCGTCGGCCAGCGGTGATCCGCCGGCCAGCATGTCCCGGCTATGCGGCGCATCGAGCCGGGCAGTCAGGCGTTCGACGAACGATTCGGCCTCGGCGGCGGTGTTGAAGCGTACCCGCCAGTCGTCCAGGCGGACCCACCAGCCGTTCTGTTCGGTGTTCTTTTCGACGTAGACCTTCATGGGAGCCTCCTGAGCGTGCATGAGCATGACAACTGCAAAGCGGTGCAAAGCGAGGGCATCCCTGCCGCCGGCGGGACAGGTCAGGGTGTGATCGCCACCTTCATCACGCCGTCGCGCTGGTTGGCGAACAGTTCGTAGGCGGCTTCGATGTCATCGAGCCGGAAACGGTGGGTGACCAGGGGCGACACGTCGACCCGGCCGCTGGCGACCACCTCCATCAGCCTGCGCATGCGTTCCTTGCCGCCGGGGCACAGGGTGGTGACGATGCGGTAGTCGCCCAGGCCCGCGGCGAAGGCGCCCAGGGGGATGCGCAGGTCGGCGCTGTACACGCCGAGGCTGGACAGGGTGCCGCCGGGTCGCAGCACGCGCAGGGCCGATTCGAAGGTGCCTTGGGTGCCCAGGGCCTCGATGGCCACATCCACGCCGCGGCCGTGGGTCAGGGCCATGACCTGATCGACCACGTCGCCTTGCCGGAAGTCGATCACATGATCGGCGCCGAGCCGGCGGGCCACACTCATACGCGCGGCCACCGTATCGACGCCGATGACAGTGGTGGCGCCGAGCAGCCGGGCACCGGCGACGGCGCACAGGCCGATGGGCCCCAGGGCGAACACGGCCACCGTGTCGCCGACGGTCACGCCGCCCCGTTCGGCGCCGGAGAATCCGGTGGACATGATGTCGGGGCACATCAGCACCTGCTCGTCGCTCAGGTGGTCGGGGATCGCGCAGAGGTTGGCCATGGCGTCCGGAACGCGGACGTACTCGGCCTGACAGCCGTCGATGATGTTGCCGAACTTCCAGCCGCCGATGGCCTTGAAACCGTGCGGCGTGCCGGCACCGTCCTGGGACGCGCACCCGCACAGGCAGGCGTTGCTGTGGCCGCTGGGCGTGATGGCGCCGGCGATTACCCGTTGCCCTTCATGGAAGCCTTGCACCTGCGAACCCAGCTTTTCGATGACGCCCACCGGCTCGTGCCCCACGGTCAGGCCCTTGGCCACCGGGTATTCGCCCCGCAGGATGTGCACATCGGTGCCGCAAAGGGTCGTGGTGGTGATGCGCACCAAGGCATCCAGCGGGCCGATGTCAGGGACGGACTTTTCCTCCAGTACGATGCGGTGCCTCTCGACGAAGACTGCCGCTTTCATCTTCTGTGCCATGGCTCGCCTCCGGGGACGGTGATCGGGCGTGATGTGGGGCTACTGTGCGCCGTCGATGCCCCCGATCTTTGATCCGCGTCAAATTTGCGCGCTGCCGTGACGTGCCGCTCGTCAGCCCGGTGTTTCAGGGGCGCAGATCGAGTTCGTGGAAAATTTCGCTGACGTCGCCCCGTACGTAGCGGGACGTGAACCCCAGCGCCTTGGCCAGATGGTGCATGGCGTAGTTGTTCGCCAGATCCATCGAGACCATGCATTCGAAGCCGTTGCGTTGCGCCGCCGCGACCAGGCGTTGCAGCAGGAGACGGCCCAGCCCCTTGCGTTGCCAGTCTTCGCTGACCGCGACCGCGCATTCGCAATGGCGGCCACCGGGGATGGCGGCGCAACGGCAGACGCCGACCTGCCGGAGCTGGCCATCGGCATGGGCCAGCGCTACGTAGGCCAGGCCGGGCGGAAGGTCGTGCGCCGTGCGCTGCATCTCCAGCCCCGCCAGGCCGCCGCTGAGCCCGGTCATGAAACGGAAGCGCCGGGATTCGTAGGCGAGGGTGCTGCGAAAGCGCTTGTCCCGCTCGCGGTCTTCCTCCCGCAGCGGGCGGATGAGCACGGTCGCGCCGTCCGCCAGTTGTTCCACCCAGTGTTCGCCAGCCTCTGGCTGTTCAATCCGCTGCCTCGCCATGTCGCCTCCCGGCCCTCGGCCCGATAGGGGTGAAGCCGTTGTACCGTGGCGCAGCGGCCCGTTTCTGACAATCGTCAAGTTGCGGCGCAGGTGGCCATTTTCTGATCTTCGTCAAGCCGACGCACGACCGGGTTCCGACAATCGCAGGCATCGACACGCCTGCCGCGCAGGCCCGGAGGTCCGCCATGGGTCAATATCGACAACTGCTGGTGCTGCTCACCGAGGTGGATCCGCATTCGGCCGCGTTGCGCAGGGCTCTGGCCCTGGCGCATGCCAGCGGTGCCGGGGTGCACGTGCTCGGGCTGTTCGAACCGTCCGAGGCGCACCTGCTCAGCGAGGAGCGCCTGAACGAGACCGAGATCCAGCGCCAGTTCGAGGATTACCGTGCACGGCTGGCCAGCCTGGTCGAACGGCACCGCGGCAGCGGTTGCGCACTGACGGTCGACAGCCTGCGGGCGGAGGATCTGCGCGGCCAGGCCATCGATTACATCGGCGAACTGCAGCCCGACATGGTCATCAAGGACAGCGAAGGGGCGTCGGCCCTGGCGCGGCTGTTCAGCACGCCGCTGGACTGCGCGCTGATGCGCGGCCTCAAGGGGCTCACGCACCTTGTGCCGGCGGGCGCGGTGTCGCTGCCGCAGCGCATCCTGGTGGCCGTGGACACGTCGGCGGTCGATGCGCCGGATGCCCAGGCGCGCTTCAACCGCGCACTGGTGCGGGCCGCCCAGGCCCTGGCGCTGCAATGCGACGCTCAATTGCACCTGCTCTCGGCCTACGACTTGATCGGGGTCTTCGCCTCCGACATGAACGTCACCCAGGCGTGGATCGATGAAATGCGCGTTGTCCTGCAAGAACCCTTCGACCGCCTGGCGGACGCGGAAGGCGTCGCGCCGGCGTGCCGGCACTTCATCGAAGGCGACCCTGCGCAGGTGATCCGCGACCAGGTCGCGGCGCTGCACATCGATGTGGCGGTCATGGGCGTCGTGCAGCCCAAGGGCCTGGACAAGCTGCTGGGCGACACCACCGAACGCATCATCAGCCATCCGCCTTGCAGCGTGCTGGCGGTTCATCCTCACGCGACCGACATTTGGGAGCCCTGGCCATGCAACTGACTTTTCTCGGCGGCACCGGCACCGTGACCGGCAGCAAATTCCTGCTGACCCGCGACAGCACCCGGGTTCTCGTGGACTGCGGACTGTTCCAGGGCTACAAGCAACTGCGCCTGCGCAACTGGGAACCGTTGCCGCCGGCGCTGCGTCAACTCGATGCGGTGGTGCTGACCCATGCCCACCTCGACCACAGCGGCTATTTGCCGGTGCTGGCGCGGGAAGGCTACAGCGGGCCGATCTACGCCACCCCGGCGACCTGCGCCCTGGCGCAGATCCTCTTGCTCGACAGCGCCCGGCTGCAGGAGGAGCAGGCCGAGCATGCCAACCGGCACGGCTACTCCAAGCACTCGCCCGCACGGCCGCTCTACACCGAAGAGGACGCGAAGCGGGCGCTGACGCTGTTCCGTCCGGTCGAACTGCATCAGGCCACCCCGATCGCGCCCGGCATTGAACTGCTGTTGCGCACGGCCGGGCACATCCTGGGGGCGGCGACGGTGCAGCTCGGCGTCGACGGCCAGACTTTGCTGTTCTCCGGCGACCTGGGTCGCCCGCAGGATCCGATCATGCGCGCGCCGGAACCGGTGTCGGCGGCGGACGTGCTGCTGGTCGAGTCCACCTACGGCGACCGTCGGCACCCGACGGAGTCGACCGAGCAGTACCTGGCCCAGGTCATCACCCAGACGCTCCTGCGCCACGGCATCACCCTGGTGCCGTCGTTCGCCGTCGGCCGTGCCCAGTTGCTCATGTATTACCTGTACAAACTCAAGCGCGACGGGCTGATACCTGATGTTCCGGTGTACCTCAACAGCCCGATGGCCACCGATGCCACCAGCCTGTACCTGCAATTTCGGAACGAACACCGGCTGACCCCGGACGAATGCGTGGCGATGTGCAAGGGCACGCGTATCGTGCGCACGGTCGACGAGTCCCGGCACCTGGACCAGTTGCGCGAACCGGCGGTGATCATCGCCGCCAGCGGCATGGCCACGGGAGGGCGAGTGCTGCACCACCTCAAGGCGCTGGCGCCCAATCCGCGCAACAGCATCCTGTTCTCCGGCTTCCAGGCCGGCGGCACCCGCGGCGCCGATATCGTCGCCGGCGCCCGCAGCGTGCGGCTGCAGGGCGAAGACGTGCCGATCAGGGCGCAGGTGCATGCGATGGACACGCTGTCGGCCCATGCCGACGCCGACGAGATCATGGCGTGGCTGCGCGGGTTCACCCGGCCGCCGCGCCAGACCTATGTGATCCATGGCGAGCCGCATGCCGCCGACACCCTGCGCCGGCGCATCAGCCTGGAACTGGGTTGGCAGGTCCGCGTGCCCGAGCATCAGGAAACCGTCTCATTAGACCCAGTGCGCTAGACGGCGCGGGAGGTTCACATGGAAACGCAGGCAAGGGCCAGACTGCGGGCCTGGAGGCACCGACCCAAGGGCAGCCTGGGATGGATCGTGGCCATCGTCGCGTTGCTGGTCGCGGCCGCCGCCTATCGGACGCTCAGCCCGACCTGGCGCTTGCCCATGCAGGATCCGGCGGTGCTGCTGTCCTTGCTGGCCTTGAGCGTCGCCCTGGGCTGGGCGGTGCAGCGTGGGGTGAAGCGCACCGTGGCACGGACGATCTTCGACGGGCAGGGCAGCGGCTGGCAGGCCAGGCTTGGCTTCATTCGGTCGGTCACCCGGGAGTCGAACATCGCGTTGGGTGTGCTGGTGCTGCTGGCGGTGGTCGGCGGGGGCACCCTGTGGCTGGCAGGCCGCTCGGTGGCGCGTATCGTGGACAACTGCGAGGCCAATCTGCAGGCCCAGGTGCAGACCCCCGTCGACGGACAGCTCACCGCGCTGGTCGGCAAACCGGTGTGCACCTGCCTTGCGCAGACGTTCCTCGACCGCAACGGGGTGCTGCGCCTGGCGCTGTTCGGCACGCCGCTGCGTGAGGTCAGCGGCTTCAAGGCCCTGATGCCGGCGGATGAGCGGCGTTGCCTGACGCAGTACGACCTGCTGCTGGAAGAGTCCGGCGCGGACGAACCGTGAAGGGCTCGGCACGCCTGACCGTCCGTTGAACGATGCGCTCCCGTCGGTGCGCAGGAGGCGTTCCCATGTCACAGATCCCCGTGTTGAAAAACCGGTTTCTCGACCGCAGCGAGGCCGGGCGGCGCCTGGTCGAGCCGCTGAGCCGCTATGGCGCAAGGCCCGACGTGATCGTGCTGGGGTTGCCCCGCGGCGGCGTGCCCGTCGCCTGCGAAGTCGCGTCCGCCCTCCAGGTGCGCCTGGACGTGCTGGTGGTGCGCAAGCTCGGCGCACCGGGCCATCCCGAGTACGCCATGGGCGCCATCGCCGGGGGCGGCGTGCAGATCCTCAACGACGATGCACTGCGCACCTTCAAGGTCGACCGGGACGCGTTCGCCGCCGTGCTGGACCGGGAGACCCGCGAACTGGCCCGCCGGGAGCAGGCCTACCGCGCAGGCCGCCCGCCGCTGAACCTCAAGGACCAGGTGGTGATCCTCATCGATGACGGCCTGGCGACCGGCGCCTCGATGCTGGCGGCCGTCGAGGCCGTTCGCCGGCAAGGGCCTGCGCGCCTGGTGGTCGCGGTGCCGGTGGCGCCGCCGGACACCCTGGAAGCGTTGCGCAACGAGGTGGACGAGGTGGTCTGCCCGTTGGTGCCCGAACGGATGGTCTCGGTCGGCTACTGGTATGAAGACTTTCCCCAGACCTCCGATGAGGAGGTCGTCGCGTTGATGCAGCAGGCCGGGGCCTGAAGCCCTCGCGGCCTTGAGGCCGGCCGGCGGTCGCGTCAGACGCCGAACGGATAGGTGTCGTCCTCGGGTTCCATCTGTTCCCGTTGCGGCAGGGGCAGGGCGGCGACAGGCCGGGTCTGCTCGAACCAGACCAAGGCGTCGAACTGCTCGGCCAGCGCGGCTTCGAAATAGTGGCTGAGGCGTTCGCTGTCCGGCCGGTAGATCACCCCGATCGCCCGCTCCAGCAGCGTCGTGGACAAGGCCCGGCGCAGCTCCTGGCGCTGCGGGTCGCGCCAGTCGGTGAGCGAGACGGGCACGCCGGCCAGGCGGAACTGGTGCTCCCAGCTGTCGGGCCGGGCGGGCCGGATGTCCTTGATCCGCATGTCGCCGTCCCAGTCATCGGCGGCGGCCACCTGGCCGCGGTCGGTGGCCATGCCGATCAGCACGGCGTCGCGGCCGAAGGCGTTGCGGCACAGTTGGCCGATGTTGAACTGGCCCTTCCAGCCCATCTCCGTGGCGCCGGCATTGCCGATGTGCGAATTGTGCGCCCAGACCACGGCCTTGGCGTCGGGGCCGCGGTGCTCCAGCAGCGAGCGCAGGGTCTCGAACATGTGCCGGTCGCGCAGGTTCCACGAGGCGGTCGAGCCGCGGTAGATGGCGCGGTAGTACTGTTCGGCGGCGATGATCACCCGGGCGTTCCGGGTCGCGTTGAAAAACGCCTCGTCGTTGCGGATGAGGCCGCCGAGCTGTTCGGCCAGCATCACGTTCAATTGCTCGATCACGGGCTGTTCGCAAGGCATCACGCCGCCGCGTTCGACGAAATGGCCGTACAGGGCCGGGTCGTCCTGCCAGGGGGTGAGGCAGCCGTAGCGCCGTCGGGCCTCACGGGCCAGGTGCGGGTCGGCCCGGTCCAGGTAGGCCAGCACCTCGTGGATGGAGTTGCGCAGGCTGTAGACGTCCAGCCCGCGGAACTCCACGCGCCGGTCGTTGGCCAGTGCATGGTTGTGTCCGTGCAGCCAATGGGCGAAGGCCTTGACCTCGCTGTTGCGCCACATCCAGGTGGGGAAGCGGCTGAAGATGTGGCGCTTCCAGGCCGTATGGGCCAGGCCCCGGACATACTGGTCGACATGGCCGGCGTCGGGCCAGTCGGCTTCGACGGCGATGATGTGGAAGCCATGCCGCTCGATCAGCCGCCGGGTGATGGCCGCCCGGGCGCGGTAGAACTCGCTGCTGCCGTGGCTCGCTTCGCCCAGCAGCACGACGCGGGCGTCGGCGTAGCGGTCGAACAGGTCGGCGAAGGCCGGCGAGTCGGGATCGGGCAGTGGCTCGGCATATTGGCGCAACAGGGGCGCGATCTCGGCGGCGTCGACCTGATGCGGTTTGCCGTAGAGCCTTTCCATCAGTTTCTGCGAAGGACCGTTCATGGGGGCATCCTCCTTCAGGGGGGGCGCGAATGCGCCCTGGCGCGGTCCTGGAGGGCAAGCGCTCCGGAGCGCGCCAGGGCGAGGCCAGGGATCAGGCCAGCGCGAGGCGGTGGATGACCTGGCTGGGGTTGTCCGGGTCGGTGGCCGTGCTGAACCCGGCGGCCTTGGCCAGATCGCGCATCGGGTGATTGGCGGCGGCATCGATCGAATACATCTGCCGGAAGCCTTTGGCCCTGGCGTGGTCGGTCAGGTGCTTGAGCAGCAGGCGGCCGAGGCCGTGGTGCTGCCAGCTGTCGAGCACCGTGACCGCGCATTCGCACTCATCCTTGCCGGCACCGGCGGCGTAGCGGGAGATCCCCACTTCCTGCAGCTCACCATTCACATGGGCCAGGGCGACGAACGCCGCCTGGCGGTCCTGGTCGACCTTCATCAGTTGATCGAGCATCGCTTCGCCAGGTTCCCTGAACTGGCACAGGAAGCGGAAGTGCCGGGATTCCGGCGACAGGCGTTCGATGAAAGCCTTTTCCCGTTGCCGGTCCGCGGCCCGCAGGGGCCTGATCAGCACGTGGGTGCCGTTGTCGAGGGACTCGATCCAGTGCTCGCCCGCAGGCGTCGGGAACGCAGGGATGGAAGGTTGAAGACCGGTATCGGCGGGAGCCATGGCAATGTCCTCGTGTGTCGGAATGAACAGGGCCAGTTTCGGTGCCTGTTCCCCCACCGACTTGACCTTCGTCAAACCCTCGCGCGCCGGGCCTGACCCTTGGTCGGAATGCCCGGAAACATGGGCCCGAGGGGCTAATGTGAAAGAACGCCCGCACATCAAAGCGGAGGCATTGCCATGTCAGGCATTTCCGACACGGGTGCAAGGCCCCATGTGAAGTGCCTTGCCTGCTCCTTGAGCCGGCTCTGCCTGCCCGCCAGCCTCAGCGCCGAGGAAGTGGACAGGCTGGAGCGGATCGTCCGCCGCAACCGGCCCCTGAAGCGCGGGCAATACCTGTTCAAGGCCGATGAACCCATGGAGCATGTGTTCGCCCTGCGCTCAGGGACCGTCAAGAGTCACCTGCTCGATGCCGAAGGCAACGAGCGCATCACCGGTTTCGTCCTGCCGGGGGAAATGCTCGGGCTGGACGCCATCGGCGCCAGTCATTACCGCAGCTACGCCGTGGCGCTGGACATCTCGCTGGTCTGCTCGATCAGGCTGGATCAATTGGTCGACCTGTCCGGCCACATCCCCGGCCTGCGCTACCAACTGCTGCACATGCTCAGCCTGGGGATCCAGGGCAAGGACGACCACCTGCGCTGCTGCCACGGACGGGCCGACCAACGGCTGTCGATCTTCCTGTTGGGCATGTCGACGCGCTACCACGCCCGGGGGCTGCGGGCGGACATCTTCACTCTGCCCATGTCGCGCGGCGACATCGCCAACTACCTCGACCTGACCCTGGAAACCGTCAGCCGGGCCTTCACCCGGTTCGTCCAGGCCGGGCTCATCCGCTGCGCCGGCCGTGAAGTGACGTTGGTCGACGAGCAGGGCCTGATCGACCTCAGCCATCTGGAGGAACCCACTTGAGCATCGCCAGCACCCGGTCATAACGCTGCACCGGCCCGGCCCACGTGGGGCGCTGCACCTGATCCGGCCGCAGCCAGATACGCTGCGGCGACACCCCCTTTCGCCAACACAGGCGCGCGGCCTGGCGGGCCACCTGCGACGGCGCGCAGCAGAACACCGTGTCCGGCCTGTAAGTGTCCAGCAGGTGGATCAGTTGCAGCCATCCGCTGCTGCTGGTGCGCGGCACGCGAGGCAGCGCCGAGAACCACGTCTTGCATTCGTCGGGCAGTTTCCCGGGAGCGAAGCCATCGTGCAGCAGCCGCAGTTGCAGCGCAGGCAGCCAGCAGCGCACCTCATCCAGCGCGCCGAGCAGCGTCAGCACCCCTTCGCCCCGGGCGATGGCCAACAGCCGCGTGCTCTGCAAGGGGAGCGGCCAGGCGCTGCCCAGCGGGCCGGAATAGGCCAGCCGCTCACCCGGCCGCGCCAGCGGTCGGGCCGCGTGGACGGTCACGATGAACCGTCCGGTCGCGCCCGGCAGGCTCACATAACTGCAAGGCCAGCGCTGCCGGCCGTCGCCCAGCAAGCAATATTGCCCCGCCATCGGTTCGGCGGTGGGCAGGCCGCCAAGCGCCAAGCGTAGGCATTGCTGGATGCCCGGCCCCGATGACGTCTGCAGCACGCGGACGGATCCGCTGTCTTCCCGATCCATAGACACCTCGCCGCTCGCCGGGGGTTGACCACGGTTCGTCCAGCCTAGGCGCATGCCTGGGCCTGACTTTGATCGCGATCAAGTTACGGGGCGGGCGCAGCGTTGCGCAGGTTGATAAAGATCAAACGGGGCGGGTGAGCGCCGCGCAAGATCGAAGCGTCTCCCAGGGAGGCATCACTCAAACGAGGAGGTCGTCATGTCCGAAGCAGCCAAAAAAGTCCCTGTCACCCCCGTTGCCGCCCAGCCAGCCAAAGCGTCGCCGCCCGGCGTCGAAGCCCCGGACCTGTGGCGGCCGTTCCAGCAGTTGCGGCGCCAGATCGACAGTCTGTTCGATGATTTCGGGCGGCGTCCGATGCGCATGCCGTTCAGCCATACGCCGTTCGATCTCGAACCCTTCTGGCGGCGAGACCTGTTCTCCCACGGCATGCCGGCGATGGACATCAGCGAACTGGCCGAGGAATACCGCATCAGCGCCGAATTGCCTGGCGTGGACGACAAGGACATCGAAATCAAGCTCGCCAACGGCAACCTGGTGATCCGTGGCGAGAAGCAAGAAGAAGTCGACGAAAAGCGCAAGGAGTACCACCTGTCCGAGCGGCATTACGGCAGCTTCGAACGGGTCTTCCAACTGCCCCGCGAAGTCGACGCCGAGAAGATCAATGCCCAGTTCGCCAAGGGGGTGTTGCTGGTGCACCTGCCCAAACGCGCCGAGGCCATCCATCCGGAAAAAGTGATCCCGATCAAAGGCGGCAAATGACCGGCGCGTCATACCGTTCCAGGAGCAGGGAGGCTCCGCCCCTTCAACCCGAGGTGAACTTCATGTCCATTGGCAAATACTGCAACCGGGATGTGGTCGTGGCCCCGCCCGGCATTTCCATCTACGCCGCCGCGCGCATGATGAGCCAGTACCACGT
The DNA here is from genome assembly GCF_002112745.1 of Pseudomonas sp. B7(2017). Classification (NCBI taxonomy): domain Bacteria; kingdom Pseudomonadati; phylum Pseudomonadota; class Gammaproteobacteria; order Pseudomonadales; family Pseudomonadaceae; genus Pseudomonas; species Pseudomonas sp. B7(2017). The sequence continues at coordinate 102,113 of NZ_NEIP01000007.1, forward strand.
CGGCGATCTGGTGCTCGTCGAGCCCGTCGACCGCGAGCACGATGTCTTCCGGCCGGTCGGCCTGATCACAGACCGGGACCTGGCCTTGCGGATCGTGGCGCGCAACCCGCCGGACCAGGACGAACTGAGGGCGGTCGACGTGCTGCCCCGGTCGCTGATCACGGCCAACCAGAACGAGGATCTGTTCGACGTCATCCTGAACATGCGCCGCGCCAACATCCGGCGGATCCCCGTGGTGGACGACTTCGGCCTGCTGGTGGGGATCGCCACGGCGGACGATCTGGTGGCCTTGCTGTCCGACCGCCTGCACGAACTGACCTTGCTGATCCGCCAACAGAGCCTGCGAGAGGAAGACATCCGCGCCGAAGACATCTGAACGCGGCCGCGCCGAGGCCATCACCCGAGGGGGCGATCATGAGCGATTATCCGGGCACCGAGGAACTGGAGGGGCTGGATGCCTACTGGCGGGCGGCCAACTACCTCACGGTGGGGCAGATCTACCTGCAGGCCAACCCGCTGCTGGCCAGCCCGCTGCAACTGGCCGACATCAAGCCCCGGCTGTTGGGGCATTGGGGGACTTCGCCGGGCCTCAACCTGATCTACACGCACCTGAACCGGCTCATCCGCCAGCACGACCTCAACGTGCTGTTCGTCGCGGGGCCCGGCCATGGCGGGCCGGCCATGGTGGCCCAGGCCTACCTCGACGGCACCTACACCGAGCTCAATCCGGCGGTGTCGCGGGACGCCCAGGGGATGGCCCGGCTTTTCCGCCAGTTCTCCTGGCCCTACGGTATCGGCAGCCACGTCGGCCCCCATGTTCCCGGCTCGATCCATGAGGGCGGCGAACTGGGCTACTCCCTGGTTCACGCCTACGGGGCCGCGCTGGACAACCCCCAGTTGCTGGTCGCCTGTGTGATCGGCGACGGCGAGGCGGAGACCGGTGCGCTGGCGGCGAGCTGGCACTGTAACAAGTTCCTCAATCCGGCAGGCGACGGGGCGGTGCTGCCGATCCTGCACCTCAACGGCTACAAGATCGCCAACCCCACCGTGCTCTCCAGGATCAGCGAGGACGAACTCACCAGCCTGATGTGCGGCTATGGCTACGACCCTTATTTCGTCGAAGGCGACGAACCCATGGAGGTGCACCGGGCGTTGTCCCGCACCCTGGAGGTGATCTACGACAAGATCTGCCGCATCCAGCGCCTGGCCCGTCAGGCCGAGGCCGGGGAGGGTGTCGAACGGCCGCTGTGGCCGGCGCTGATATTGCGCACCCCGAAGGGATGGACCGGGCCGACGTTCGTCGACGGGCAACGGATCGAAGGCACCTGCCGCGCCCATCAACTGCCGCTGGCGGACTTGGCCAAACCGCTGCACTTGCTGCAACTGCAGCAATGGCTGGAAAGCTACAGACCGCAAGAACTGTTCGATGCCCAAGGCGCGCTGCGGCCGGAACTGGCCGCGCTGGCTCCGTCCGGGCGGCGGCGCATGAGCGCCAACCCCCATGCCAATGGCGGCCTGACGCTGCGCGCGCTGGATCTGCCGTGCCACACCGATTATTGCGTGCAGATGGACGGCCCCGGCCAGGTGCGGGCCGAAGCGACCCGGGTGCTGGGCGGCTACCTGCGCGATGTCATGAAAAACAGCGCTGTGTCGCGCAACTTCCGCCTGTTCGGGCCGGACGAAACGGCGTCGAACCGCCTGGACGCGGTGTTCGAGGCCACCGACAAGGTCTGGCTCGACCCGCACGGTAGCGACGACGCTCATCTCGGCGCGCAGGGCCGGGTGATGGAGATTCTCAGCGAGCACCTGTGCGAGGGATGGCTCGAAGGCTACCTGCTGACCGGCCGCCATGGCCTGTTCTCGTGCTACGAAGCGTTCATCCATATCGTCGATTCGATGGTCAACCAGCACGCCAAGTGGCTGAAGACCGCCGCCGAGGTGCCGTGGCGCAAGCCGGTCGCGTCGCTGAACATCCTGTTGACGTCCCACGTGTGGCGCCAGGACCATAACGGCTTCTCTCACCAGGATCCGGGCTTTCTCGACCTGTTGGCCAACAAGAAGGCCGACGTGGCGCGGATCTACCTGCCGCCGGACGCCAACTGCCTGCTGTCGGTGGCGGACCATTGCCTGCGCAGCCGCGGCTACATCAACGTGGTCGTCGCCGGCAAGCAGCGCGAATGGCAATGGCTCGACGGCGAGGCGGCGGCCTTGCACTGCCAGGCCGGCATCGGCCGCTGGGCCTGGGCCGGCCATGAAGATGACCATCCCGAGGTGATCCTCGCCTGCGCCGGCGACGTGCCGACGCTGGAGACGCTGGCGGCGGTGACGCTGCTGCGCGAGTGCGCCGCCGACTTGCGGATCCGGGTGGTGAACGTGGTCGACCTGATGGCCTTGCAGTCGGCGCAACAGCATCCCCACGGCTTGCCGGACAGCGAGTTCGAGGCGCTGTTCACCGCGGACCGCCCGGTGATCTTCGCCTTCCACGGCTACCCGGCGTTGATCCACCGGATGATCTACAGGCGCGCCAATCCGGAACGGTTCCATGTGCGCGGCTTCCGTGAGGAAGGCGCCACCACCACGCCTTTCGACATGGCGGTCATCAACAACCTGGACCGCTACCAACTGCTGCTGGACGTGTTCGAGCGCGTGCCGCGCCTGCAGCCGCAGGCCGAACAGGCGCGCAGCCGCTACTGGTCGATGATGGAGCGGCACAAGCTGCACCTGATCGGGCACGGCGAGGACCTGCCGGAGGTCGCGCAGTGGCGCTGGAGCGCACGCCCAGGCCGGTGAACCGGCGTTACTTGGCCTTCCAGTACTTCTGCATTTCCAGGAACAGGAACGAGGCGGTCCAGGTGATCAGCACCAGGCCCGTCAGTGCCTGCAGGCCGGTCAGGTACTTGAGGTGGCCGGTGGGGGCGATGTCGCCGAAGTCGATGGTGGTGTAGGTGGTGAAGGAAAAGTACACGCAGTCGAGCAGGCTGCCGTCGAAATTGCCGCTCAGCGTGCCCCAGCCTTCGGCGTGCGCCATCAGGTAGTACACCAGGGCGAAGCACCAGACTTCGATGGCATGGGCCAGCAACGCGCCGAACACCCCCACCACGATCCGGAACCGGGCCCAGAGCTTGAGGCGCGGCAGCCAGTCGTTCAGGCGCAGCAGGCATTCGTAGTGGATCACCACCACCAGGATCACCACGAGCGTGTTGATCAGCGTGACGGTCAGCATGGTCGGTGCCCCGGGCAGGATCGGTCGGTCATCTGGCTTCGTTCACCAGCGTGCAGGCGGCCGGTTCGCCGGCCTGGGGCAGCAGCGCCGGAAACTCTTCGGGGGTGATGGTTTCCCGGGCGAGCAGCAGGCGGGCCCCGGCGTCGAGATCCTGCCGCCGCTGCTCCAGCAGCGCACGGGCGCGGCCGTAGGCCTCATCGAGCAAGTGGCGGATGCCCAGGTCGACTTCACGGGCGGTCTGTTCGGAATAGTCCTTGTGCTCCTGCTGCATGACCGCGTCGCCGAGGTAGCGGGTCGATTGCCGCTCCAGCACCGCCTGACCCAGTTCCGCGCTCATGCCGAAGCGGGTGATCAACTGCCGGGCGATGTCGGTGGCGCGTCCCAGGTCGTCGGCGGCCCCGGTCGAGACCTGGCCGAACGCCAGGCTTTCGGCGGCGCGCCCGGCCATCAGCACGGCGATGCGGTCGCGCAGCATCTGCGCGCTGATCAGGAAGCGGTCGTCCGTGGGCCGTTGCAGGGTGTAGCCCAGCGAGCCGGCGGCCCGGGGAATGATCGACACCTTGTGCACCGGATCCATCGCCGGCAGGCTGCTGGCCGCCAGGGCATGCCCCATTTCGTGGTAGGCGACCACCCGGCGCTCGTCCTCGCGCAGGACATTGCCCTTGCGCTCCACGCCCGCGACCAGGCGTTCGAGCGCCGCAGTGAAGTCCGGCAGTTCGACCTGCTGGCTGTTGCGGCGGGTGGCGATGATGGCGGCCTCGTTGACCAGGTTGGCCAGGTCGGCGCCGGTCAGGCCGGGGGTGATCGCGGCGATGCGTTCGCAGTCGAGGCCGTTCTGGCTGAGGATCTTTTTCAGGTGGACCTTCAGGATCGCCAGGCGACCCTTGCGGTCGGGCCGGTCGATCAGGATCTGCCGGTCGAACCGACCGGCGCGCAGCAGCGCCGGATCCAGCACCTCGGGCCGGTTGGTCGCGGCCAGGAGCACCACGCCTTCGCGGGGATCGAAGCCGTCGAGCTCGGCCAGCAACTGGTTCAGCGTCTGCTCTTTCTCGTCGTTGCCGCCGAGGTTGCCGAGCCCGCGCATCTTGCCCAGCGCGTCCAGCTCGTCGATGAAGATGATGCAGGGCGCCGCCAGCCTGGCTTGTTCGAAGAGATCGCGGACCCGCGCGGCGCCCACGCCGACGAACATTTCCACGAATTCCGAGCCGGAGATCGAGAAGAAGGGCACCCCGGCTTCGCCGGCGATGGCCTTGGCGACCAGGGTCTTGCCGGTGCCCGGCGGCCCGACCAGCAAGGTGCCTTTGGGCACATGGGCGCCGAGGCGGCCATACCAGGCCTGGTCCTTGAGGAACGACACGATCTCGGTCAGCTCGTCCTTGACGTCGTCCAGGCCGGCCACGTCGGCGAAGGTGACCTTGATGTCGCGCTCCACGTACACCCGCGCTCGGGATTTGCCGACATTCATCAGTCCGCCCAGGCCGCGCCTTTCGCCCGGCCCGCGCAGCAGGAAATACCACAGCACCAACATCACCAGCAGCGGCAACAGCCCGATCAGGGCGGACAGGACGCTGTCCTCGGCCACTCCGCTGAAGGCCACGCCCGAGTGCGCGAGCTGCCCGCTCAACGCCGGATCCACCCGGACCGTGGAGAACTGCGTGCGCCCGTCTACGGGTTCCTGCAACCGCCCGACGATGCGGTCGCGCTCGATCCGCAAGTCGCTGACCTTCTGCAGATCCAGCAACTGCAGGAACTGGCTGTAGGCAATGACCTGCTCGGCCTGGCGGTTGAACAGGCCGAGCTGGACGGCCACGAGCAGCGACACCCCGATCACCGCCAGATAAAGCTTCCAGGGTTGATCCTTGTTCATGGCCGGGCCTCCCGGTGACCTGCCGGATCAGGCGATCAGCAGGAAGTCTTCGACCTTGCTCACGCCGGGCACCGCCCAGGCCGCGCGCTCGACCATTTCGCGCTCGCGCATCAGGTGCACCTTGCCTTCGAGCCGGACCACGCTGCCGTTGACGGTGACGCGAATGCCGTCGGCCTCGATTTCGGCGCTGCGTTTGAGCGCATCCTCGATGTGGCGCTTGATGTCGACCGCATCGGCGCGGGCCTTCAGGGTGATGCGGTTGTGCACGCGCACCACGCCGGACAGGTGCCACACCGCCTGCTCGATCACTTCTTTCTGATATTGCCAGTCCAGTTCGCCTTCCAGGGTCACTGTGCCCTTGTGCACGGTGACCTGGATGCCTTCCACATTGGCGTCCGAGCTCCAGGCGATGATTTTCAGGGCGCGGGCGGCAATCGTGTCGTCCGCGGTGCCTTCGAGCCTGTTCAGCCGCACTTCGATTTCCTCGGCCAGGCCGCGCACGCCTTTCATGGCCTTGACCGTGCGTTCGGCGCTGACTTTCTGGGCGTAGCTGTCGACATGGCCGGACAGGGTGACGACGCCATCCTGTACCGTCACGCCGATGCTCGCGGCGTGGATGTCGGGTTGAAACTGCAGCTCTTCGAGCACCAGGTCGCGCAAGTCGAGGTCGTTCATGAGGGTCTCCGCTATCGGGTTCAAAGGCGGGCCGGATCGCCCGGGGACTTTGTTTTTACGCCCGGGCGCGGCAGCGCGATTGACAAAGGTCAAACTCCGCGGGCACCGGGCCGATTGATAAATGTCAGGCCCCGCCCGGTGCCGGCGCCGATACTCGGGTCATCTTGGGCATGCACGGAGACACGGCCATGCAACGCTTGCTGTGGGTGGGACTGTCGGGGCTGCTGCTGGCGGCGGCCTCGGGATGCACGCCTTGGCGTGCGCAGGAATACGACGCGCGCCTGGAGTCGGCGGAGGACAACGCGGCCACCGCCCGGCTGCGCGCCGATCAGGTGTGCTACCGCCTCGACCGGGTCGAGCGGACCGCCGACGAGGCCTTGCGCAGGGCGGACGACGCCCAGGCGCAGGTGCGGCAACTGCGCCAGGCCTTGCGCAAGTAGCGCCTGCGCGCGGTTGATAAAAATCAAGCGTCAGGGCGCGCGCTGGGGGACGCTGCCAGCACCGGCCCTTTGCCCCTGACCCGCCTGCCGGGCGGTGTCCTGTCCGGCGCAAAGCGGATGCAACCGCGCAGCCTGAACGGTCAGGCGCGCCCGATCACGGGAGTCCATCATGAGCCACTATCAAACCCTGCTGCTGATCCTGAATCCGGCACTGCATCAATCCAACGCCCTGGAACAGGCCGGTGCCCTGGCCCGATCCAGTTCGGCCCATCTGCACATCGTCGGCCTGCTGGCGGCGCACGACCGGCCCAGATTGCTGGACACCGAAGAACACCAGGCCAAGCGCCAGGCGCTTCTGCAAGTCAGGCAGGCGCAGCTCGAAAAAAAAGCGGGCGCGTTGCGCGCCAAGGGCGTGGAGGTGACCGTCGAGGTGGCCTGGAGCGATGACCTGGAGGAGGACATCCTGGCGCATGCCCTGGAAATGAAGCCGGATCTGTTGCTCAAGCAAGTCGAGCGTGAACCGGCGCTCAAGCGCGCCTTCTTCACGCCGCTGGACTGGAAACTTCTGCGCCATTGTCCGATTCCGGTCTACTTGCTGGGCGCCGCCGGGCCTGCCTTGCCGCACCAGGTCCTGGCGGCGGTGGACGTGGCCGACAATACCGCCGAAGGCGAGGCACGCAACGAGGCGATCGTGCAGCAGGCCAACGCGCTGGCCCTGCAGACCGGTGCGCAGTTGGACCTGCTGCATGCCTGTGACTTGTCGGTGGCCTACATGGGCGACATGGCCTACGGCGCGTGGGCCGTCGACGACATCACCGAGCCTTTGCGCGAAGAGCTTGAGGACGACTTCAACGCACTGGCCGACCGCCACGGTGCGCCGGGCAAGCGCCGCCATTTCGTCATCGGGCGTCCGGTGCCGGTGCTGAACGACTACATCGAGGCCCACCCGGTGGACGTAATCGTCATGGGCCGGCCGGCGGCGCGGGGGCTTGAGCGCCTGTTCGGCAGCACCACCGAACACGTGCTGTACCAGGTGCCCTGCAACATCCTGGCGGTGTGAGGCGCCAGCAACGGCTCAGCCGTGCGCGGCGCCGCGCCACGGCATCGCCGTAGGCCTGGCTGCCGTGCAGGGCGAACAGTAACGCAAGCGGTTCTTTCATCAGCGTCGGCTCCGCAAGAAGTTCACGCCCGACATAGGCGCGGTGCGGCGCCCCGGTTTGACGATTATCAAGTCGGCCCTGCCTGCGGGACGGACACTGGGCAGGACGACGCAGGCCTGGGCCTGCGCCCCTCATCACCTGCACAGCGAGCACGCCCATGGATAAATTCCAGAAAAGCCGCAAGGACAAACTGTTCAAGCCGCAGCGGTTCGACCCCTACGCCACGCCGCTTCGCCCCGGCGGCAAGGCGCGTTGCCCGCAATGCGGCGCCGTTTACCATGAGGGCGAATGGCATTGGCACGCACCGGCCGAGGCCGGGGCGGTGGAATCGACGGTCTGTCCGGCATGCCGGCGCATCGAGGACCGGGCCGCTGCCGGCCAGGTCCGGGTGACGGGGCATTTCCTGGCCGGGCATGAGGCCGAGATCCGCCAGCTCATGCACAACGCCGAGCAGCAGGAGCGGCAGACGCACGTGCTGGAACGGCTGATCGACATCGACTGCCGGCCGGACGCCCTGGTGGCGACCACCACCGGCACCCACCTGGCCAATCTCATCGGCCATGAGCTCAAGGCCGCCTATGACGGCACCTGCAGCTACCGCTACAGCGACAGCGAGGTGTACCTGAGCGTCGACTGGCACCGTGACTGAAAGATGCCCGCCGGCCATGGCCCGAAGGCCGTGGCCGGCGGGCTGCGGCGCGGTCAGCCGGGGATCGCGAGAAGGCTGGAGCGGATCCTGTACAGGGTCTGTTCGGTGGTGCTGCCGATGATCTTGGCCACCCCTTCGTGGTAGAGGGTGCCCATCACCACCACATCGAAGCTGTGTTGGTCGGCGAATTCGCCGATGACGCTGCGCGCAGGGCCCTGCAACAGGTGCTGGCGCTCGGGTGCAACGCCCCAGCGGCTGCCGAACCGGGCCATGCGTTCGCGGGCGCGCCCGGAGATATCCTCGACCAGCTCTTGGGTCCAGGCCACCGGCGCGGCGGCATAGGCGACGAAGCTGCTGCTGGGCTCATAGGCCTGCAGCAGGTGCAGCGGCGCCTTGCAGCGCTGCGCCAGTGCCTGTGCCGCTTGCAGGACGCGTTCGTTGAGTGTCTCGACGGCCGGATCGTCTTCGGCCAGGTCCACCGCAGCCAGCACGCGCTCCGGCAGCCGCGGGGCGGCCTGGGCCACCAAGTGCAGCGGGAGCGGGCAGGCGCGCAGCAGGTGCCAGTCCAGCGGTGTGAGCAGGGCGCGGCTCAGGGCGGTCTCGTGGCGGATGTCCTTGATCACCATGTGCACCCGTTGCTCCCGGGCCAGGCGGATCAGGTCGTTGAGCGGGTCTTCGTCATCCACTGTTTCGGCATAGGCGTCGATGCCTTGCCCGGCCAGCGCCCGGACCTGTTCATCGAGCCAGGCGCCGCGGTGCTCAGCGTCCTGCTGGCGGGCGTGGCTGCGCAGGACCCGGTCCAGGGTCGCCAGGTGTGAGGGCAGTTGGCTCAGGGCCACCAGGTGCAGCGTGGCGCCCGTGGCCTTGGCCAGCAGTTGAGCCCGCGTCAGGGCGGGCGAGGGGTGCAGGTCCGGATGGCAGATCAGTAACAGTCGCGAAAATTCATTCATGATGGCCTCCGCCGCGATGGCCGCCTCGGTGCAGGCGCAGCGGCAGGCCCCAGCGTGACGCGACGGGCCCGGCGGGCCTTGATATTTGTCAAGGTCGGCCGTGGCGCACCACCTCCACGCAGAAGTCTGCCTCGTAGGGCGGGACGTGGCACTCGACGATGTCTTTCGCGGCGACCTGCAGGTGGATGCCGACGATGTCCGCGTGCACGGGCTGGCGGCACACATGGCGGTCCACGAGCACGGCGCTGAGCACATGCCGTGCGCCCAGCCCGGCGAGGTAGGCGCAGGTGCGCAGCAGCGAGTGTCCCTCGTAGAGCACGTCGTCGACCACCAGCAAGGACGTCTCGGCCAGGTTCAGCCGGGCCAGTTCGGGGTTCTCCGTGAGCTGCGCCTGGGCATGCAGCACGCTGAGGTCATCCGCGTAACGTTTGACCTTGACCGGGTAGAGCGGCAACGGCGGCCCGCCGGCCATTGACTGCAAGTGAGCCTGCAGACGCCGGGCCAGGGGTTCGCCGCGCCGCTGTATGCCGATCAGCGCCATCCGCGACGCGGGCATCCGGGCCAGGGCCTGGCAGGCCATTTCACGCAGGATGCGGTCGAGGTCTTCTTCATCGTACAGACGAAGCCTTGAGGGAACGGAGAGGCTCATGGGTCACCTGCCGGGGCGTGACGGTATTCGCCCTGACCTTATCCGGCCTGCCTTGGGCGGACCTGATCCAGGTCAAACCTGGCGGGTCCCGCCGGCCTACCTTGATGGCTGCGTCACAGGTCTTGCGCGGGAGGGCCCATGAGCAACCTGTCGGTCGATCGCAACGCCATGCCCGCCATCGCCGCACGCGGACTGAGCAAAGGGTTCGGGGAGGGCGCCGCGCGGGTCAAGGCCGTGGACGGTGTCGACTTCACCGCGCGGTTCGGCGAGATGGTCTATCTGGTGGGCCCCTCGGGCAGCGGCAAGACCACGCTGTTGAGCATGCTGTCCGGCATCCTGCGGCCCGACGCCGGCACCGTCGCCATCAACGGCCAGGACATCTGGAGCCTCGACGGCGAGCGTTTGGCGCAGGTGCGCCTGGCGCATTTCGGGTTCGTGTTCCAGGACTACCACCTCTTCACGCGGCTGACCTGCGCCGAGAACGTCGCGATTCCGCTGATCCTGCGGCACCGGCCCTGGAACGATGCGCTGGCGGCGGCCCGGCAATGCCTGGCGGTGGTCGGGCTGGAAGGCCGCGCCGACCTCATTCCGGCCAAGTTGTCGGGCGGCGAGCAGCAGCGGGTCGCCATCGCCCGGGCCATCGTCGGCAGCCCGAGCCTGCTGATCCTGGACGAGCCGACCGCGTCCCTCGACGGCGACACCGGCAAAATGGTCATCGCGTTCGTCAGGCAGCAGATCCTCACGGCGCACTGCTGTGTGCTGATCGTCACCCACGATGCCCGCATCGAAATGTTCGCCGACCGCGTCGTGCATATGGAAGACGGCCGGGTCATCGAGCGCGACCGGACGATGCCATGAAAAGCCCATGGCTGCAGGCGGTCGCGCTCCTGGGGGCGCTGGCCGGGTTGGAAGCGGCCTACCTGTTCGGCCGCACGCCCGAGCCGCTGCCCCCGGTCTTCCCGCCGACCAGCAGCGAGCGGGCGGCCATTTACGCCAACGGCATCGTCGAGAGCGAACAGGCCGGGGGCAGCGACATCGTGATCTTTCCCCAAGTCGCGGCGCCCGTGACGCGGATCCTGGTGCGCGAAGGACAGCCCGTGAGCCTCGGGACGCCGTTGGTGGCGCTCGATGACGCGGTGCCGCGGGCGAACCTCGAATTGGCCGAGGCCAACCTGGCGGTCGCCGCCGATCAATACGCCAAGCGGCTGGCGGCCTACCGCATGGATGCTCGGTCGATCAGCGTGGACGCCCTGGACACGGCGAAGAACCAGGCGGCGCAGGCCCGGGCGGCGCTCAAGGCATCGGCGGCCGAACTGGCGCGTTACGTGATCAAGGCGCCGGCCGAGGGAACGGTGGTGACCCTCAACGGGGCCGTGGGCAGCTACGTGTCGCCGCAAGGGGTCTACAGCCTGCACACGCAGGGGTTCACGCCGCTGGTGGTCATGACCGGCGGCCAGGAGCGCCTGGTGGTCCGCTGTTACGTCGACGAGATCCTGATCGACAAGTTGCCGCCGGCCGACCAGATGGAGGCGCAAATGGCGATCCGCGGCACCCAGACCAGGGTGCCGTTGCAGTTCTGGCGGATACAGCCCTATGTCACTCCGAAGATCGAACTGTCCAACCAGCGGCAGGAACGGGTGGACCTGAGGGTGCTGCCGGTGCTGTTCCGGTTCGAAAGCAAAGGGCTGCCGGCCATCTATCCCGGCCAGTTGGTGGACGTGTTCATCAGCCGGAAGAGGCCATGAGCACCCTGGGCCTGCGGTACGCGATCCTCTGCGGGCTGTCGCTGCTGGCCGCCTGCACGGTGGGGCCCGACTTCACGCCGCCCCAGGCCCCCGAGCGGCAGCCTTACTGGCAGGGCACCCTCGCCGACCCGCAGACGGTGCAGGGGCAGGGCCAACGGTTCGTCGCAGGCGGCGACCTGGCGTGGAACTGGTGGACGCTGTTCGGTTCGCCGCCGCTCGACGGCCTCGTCCGCCAGGCCATCGAGCGCAACCCGACCCTGGAGGCGGCGCAGGCCAGCCTGCGCCAGAGCCACGACCTGCTGCAGGCCGGGCAGGGCGTCTACTACCCGCAGGTCGGCGCCAGCCTTGCCGGCCGCCGGCAACGCGGCAGCGCCGAGCAGCCGGGGCTGGCGGTGGCGGATTCGGTCTTCAGCGTCGTGACGCTGGGGGCGACCGTCCGTTATGTGCTCGACGTGGCCGGAGGGCAGCGGCGGGCGGTCGAAGGGCTGCAGGCGCAGGCCGATCTGCAGACCTTCCGCTTGCAGGCGGCGTACCTGGCGCTGACGGGCAATGTGGTCAACACGGCGATCGCCCGCGCCGCCTACGGGGCGCAAGTGCAGGCAACGGAGCGGCTGATCGGCTTGCTGCAACAGCAGTTGAGCGTCGCCGATGCGCAAGTGCGCGGCGGCACCCTGGCGGACTCGGCGCAGGCGGGCCTGCGAAGCCTGATCGCGACCAACGAGGCGCAACTGGCCGATGTCCGCCTCCGGTTCATCGAGTCGGGGCACTTGCTGGCGAGCCTGGCGGGCGCGGCGCCGAACCAGCTGACGTTGCCCGACATCCCCCTGGACAGCTTGCGCCTGCCGCACGACCTGCCGGTGAGCCTGCCTTCGCAGCTGGTTCGCCAGCGCCCGGACATCCGCATGGCCGAAGCGCAGCTGCATCAGGCCAGCGCCGCCATCGGGGTCGCCACCGCCGCCCTGTTTCCCGGCATCGAACTGACGGGCAGCTACGGCACCGGCGGCACTTCGCTCGGTTCCTTGTTTTCGGGACGCTTCTGGTCCATCGGGCCCACCGTCGACATACCGTTGTTCCAAGGCGGGCGGTTGTGGTTCGAACGCAAGGCGGCGCTGGAGGCTTACCGGCAGGCGGACGCGGCCTATCGGCAAGTGGTGCTGAGCGCGTTCTCGCAGGTGGCGGACCTGCTCGACGCGTTGCAGCTCGATGCGCTGGCCTTGCAGAAGCGCAGCGAGGCGGCGCAGGCGGCCGACGCTGCGTTGCAGGCGCTGCAGGTCAGTTACCGGGCGGGGCTGGTGCCCTACATCGATGTGCTGGTGGCCGATGTGCAGCTGCAACAGGCTGACATCGCGTTGCTGGAGGCGACGGCCCAGCGCCGCCAGGCGACAGCGGCGCTGTTCGTGGCGCTGGGCGGTGGCGGGTGGAACGGCCCGGCGGCGCAGGCCGGCAAGGAGACGCCATGAAGTACACCGGGATACTGCGCATCGGGTTCAAGCTGCTGGTCAGCGACCGGGCGAAGTTCTCCGCCTTGCTGGTGGGCCTGACCTTTTCGGTTTTCCTGATGATGCAGATGACGGCGATGTTCGCCGGCATCCTGACCCGGGCCTACTCGACGGTCACCAATATCGGCGCGCCCATGTGGGTGATCGATCCGGCGGTGAACACGCCCACCGCGGTCATTGCGCTACCGGACTACCTGCTGGACGCCGTGCGCAGCCTGGATCAGGTGGACTATGCCGTCCCGCTGTTCGTCGGCAATGCCCAGGCCCGCCTGGCCGACGGCACCTATCAGATCGTCAGCGTCGTAGGCCTCGACGACACCAGCCTGTACGGCCGCCCGGACCTGGAGCAGGGCGCCATCGAGGCGCTCTACGCCGAGAACGGCTTTGTCATCGTGCATGACGCCGAATACGCAAAGCTCGGAAGCCCTGGCATCGGCACCGACTTCGAGCTCAACGACCACCGCGGCACCGTGGTCGGCATCGCCAAGGTGCTGACCGGCGGGCTGATCGGCGTGCCGACCCTCTACACCACCTATCGGCGGGCGATCGAATACGTGCCGACCGCCCGGTTCAAGATCTCCTACATCCTGGTCAAGCCCAGGGACGAGAAGGCGGTGGCGCGCATTCAGGAAAGCGTCGCCCGGCTGGGCTATGTGGCGCTGACCCGGGCGCAGTTCAACCAACGCATCGCAGACTTCTACATCTACCAGACCGGGGTCGGCACCAACATATTGTTGATGACGACCATCAGCTTCCTGGTCGGGTTATCCATTTCAGGGCAAATCTTCTACAGCTTCATCCTCGAGAACCTGGACAAGTTCGCGGCGCTCAAGGCGATCGGGGCGAACCCCCGGGACCTGCTCCTGATGATCCTGTACATGGCGCTCTCCACGGCCTTGACCGGTTATGGCCTGGGGGTGGGCCTGGTCACCGTGGTGATTGCGCTGGGGCGAACGTACTTGCCCAACTATGCGGCGATCATCACGTTCTGGAACCTGGGCCTGGCGTTCGGCCTGGTGCTGCTGATCGCCGGGGTGTCCAGCTACCTGGGCATCGGCAAGGTGCTGCGGGTCGAGCCTTTCGAGATCTTCCGTTCCTGAGCGCCCGGTTGCGGCCGACGGTCGGCGCGCAACGGGCGCAGCGGTTTATTCGACGATTCCTTGACCTGAGATAACTTCTGCCGGGTTTCGCCTCGCCGCGCCGCGGCCCCGGTGATAGCGTCAGGCACAGACGTTGCGATCAAGGAGCGTTGCCATGTACCAGAACCTGGCCGTGTTGAGCGCATTGCTGGTGCTGTATGCGGCCTTCGCCGGTTCGCTTGAGGCCAAACCCGTCAACGGGCCGCTTTTGTTCCTCTTGGCCGGTGTCGCCGCCGGCCCTGCCGGGCTGGGCCTGCTCAACCTGGCGATGGATCGTCACGACCTGCGCCAGTTGGCTGAGCTGACCCTGGCCATCGTGCTGTTCACCGATGCCGCCAATGCCGACCTTGCCCAGTTGCGCCTGCACCGCAACTTGCCGTTGCGTCTGCTGCTGATCGGTTTGCCCCTGACCCTGATCGCCGGCTGGCTGGTCGCCCGGTGGCTGTTCCCGGCGATGCCATGGCTGGAGATGGCCCTGCTGTCGACCCTCTTGGCGCCCACGGACGCCGCCCTCGGCAAGGCCGTGGTGAGCAACCCCGCCGTGCCGGCGGATATCCGGGAAAGCCTGAACGTCGAGAGCGGCCTGAACGACGGCATCTGCGTGCCGTTGATGCTCCTGTTGATGGCGCTGGTGGCGGAAAAGCACACCGCGTTGCCTTTCACGTTGGCCGGGCACCTCTTTCTGGAAGAGCTGGGGATCGGCCTGCTGACCGGCGTCGGCCTGGCGTTGGTGTCGGGGGGCGTGCTGCGCTGGGCGCGCCGCGATATCGCGCCGATCGCTTCATGGCAGCAACTGGTGATGCCGGGCCTGGCGTTGTTGAGCTTCGCCTGCGCCCAGGCATTGGGCGGCAGCGGGTTCATCGCCGCGTTCTGCGCGGGGCTGCTGACCGGCTGCCTGTTCAGGCGGGAAACCCACGCGTTGCTGCAGGCTGGGGAGTCCCTCGGCGAGGCGCTTTCGTTGATCACCTGGGTGGTGTTCGGCGCCTATGTGGCGCCCAAGGCCACGCAGATCCTGTCGCCTTCCGTGTGGCTCTACGCCTTGTTGAGCCTGTCGCTGGTGCGGATGCTGCCCGTCTGGGTCAGCCTGGCGGGCAGTGCCCTGGCGACGCAGAGCCGTTTGTTCATCGGTTGGTTCGGGCCGCGGGGCCTGGCCTCCATTGTCTTCGCGGTATTGGTGCTGGATGTGCCGTTACAGGCGCGCGACACGCTCATTTCCGCCACCATTGCCTGCGTCGTGCTCAGCGTTATATTGCACGGCGTGAGCGCATGGGCCTGGGTGGGCCGGCTGAGCCGCAGGGCCGAGCCCTGAGGCGCAGGCGCATCCGTTTTTCTGTATAGAGGGGAGGAGGTTGCGATGTCTGCTTTTACGCCGTGGTCGGCATTGGCGGGAGGCGTGATGATCGGGTTGGCGGCCGGGTTGTTCGTGGCTGCGAACGGTCGGATCGCCGGCATCAGCGGGTTGCTCGGCTCGCTGTTGCAGCGCGGCGGGGAGGGGCGGGGAGACAAGGGCGCTTTCCTGCTCGGACTGATCGCCGCGCCGCTGTTCTGGCAGCTGTTTGCGCCGGTGCCGCCGGCCCGTTTCGGCGCAGGCGCCTTGACGCTTGTGGCGGCGGGCCTGCTGGTGGGCGTGGGTACGCGCTATGGCAGCGGCTGCACCAGCGGTCATGGCGTGTGCGGCCTGTCCCGGCTGTCACCGCGCTCGGCGGTGGCGGTGCTGTGCTTCATGGCGGCGGGGTTCATCACCGTCTTCGTTGCCCGGCATCTGATGCAAGGAGGATGACATGACCCGGATCATCGGTTTTTTCGCAGGCGTGCTGTTCGGCGTGGGCCTGTTGCTGGCCGGCATGGCGAACCCCGCCAAGGTGCTGGGCTTTCTCGACCTTGCCGGAGAATGGGATCCGTCGCTGGCGCTGGTGATGGTCGGGGCCATCGGGGCGGCGGCGTTGCCCATGGCCTGGGCGCGTCTCCATCCGGTGGCCTTGCTGGGCGCCAAGATGCACTTGCCTGACCGGCGCGACATCGACCGCCGTCTCGTCGTCGGCAGCCTGACGTTCGGCGTGGGGTGGGGGCTGGCCGGCCTCTGTCCGGGGCCGGCGCTGGTGCTGCTGCCGGGTGGGGATTGGCAGGCCTGGCTGTTCGTGGCCGCGATGCTCGGCGGCATGTTGCTCTTCAGCGGCATCGAAGCGCTGCGTTCGCGCAACAGGGCCGCGAAAGGCAGCGGGCACATCCCGTCATGAAGCGCGTTCGCCGGCATTGAACAACACGGTGACGTAGGCCGGCAGCTCGCTGCCGGCGATGTCCTTGGCTTGTGCCGGCGTCAGCGAGCCGGACTGGATCACTGCGCCCGGGGAGCCATCAGCGAATTCAGTTCGCCGTAGGTGTGGGCCTTCAAGGCATGGGTGTCCAGATGCCCGTGCTCCAGGAAGCTGCTGGCCAACCCGCCCATGGCGCCATACAGGAACTCGGCGATGGCCGAGCCGGCGCTCAGGCGCCTGACGCCGAGGCGTTGCAGCTCCTCGGGAGCGGCCAGGCCTGCGCGCCACAGCAGGTTGACCGGCAATTTCGATTCCCGGCACACCGCAGCGATTTCATGGGGTTCGACCACGCCGGCGGCGAACAGCCCGTCTGCACCTGCGTTGGCATACAGCGCGGCGCGCTTGAGCAGTTCTTCCAGGCGCTGCTCGGCGGGCAGCAGGTTCTTCAGGTAGACGTCGCAGCGCACGTTCACGAACAGGTTGACCCCGTGCCGGTCGGCGACTTTCTTGGCGGCGTCGACCTTGCGGATGAGCAGGTCGGGGGAGCCCACGCCGTCTTCGATGTTGACCCCGACCGCACCGGCGGCGAGGACGGCGTCGATGACGTTGGCGACTTGTTCGGGTTCATCCGAATAGCCCCCTTCGATGTCCACGGTCAGGGGAACGCTGAGCACCCGGGTCATCGAGGCGATGGTGGAGCGCAGCAATTCCAGCGGGAGTTTGTTGCCGTCCTGGTAGCCATGGGACCAGGCCATCGCTGCGCTGCTGGTGGCCACGGCCTTGCTGCCCAGGCGCTCGACGAGGCGCGCGCCGCCGGCATCGCCCACGTTGGCGAGCATCAGCAGGCCTTGCCGATGAAGATCATGAAAAACGGTATCCAGTGCTGCCATGAAATCCTGCTCCTTTGAACATCCTGTTGATGGATCACTGCTGAGGTCAGACCGCGACCGTGCGTTCGCGGCATCGGAAGATGCACTGTAGCCAATCGTTACGGGATTCGCCCGCGCCTGGGTCGTCGCCAGGGCGATCGCCTGGGCGTGTATGCGTTCGTAGCAGTGGCGTGTGCAAGTTATGTACGTGCCGATAAAGGCAACAGCCGGGAATCATAGACCTCCCGAAGTGTGATGGAAGTCTTGATTTGAGTAATGCAGGGGATCTTGCGAAGTGTCTTTTCAATGAACTCGGTGTACAGGGAAATACTTTTGCAGACGATCTTTATCAAGAAGTCATAGTCCCCAGTCACATTGTAAAGAGCGACGACTTCCGGGCAGGAAGTAATCTTTTCTTCCAGTTTTCGGGTGACGTCTTCGGTATGTGTATCGACGGAGAGATGAACGAAGGCGGTGACTTCGAAGCCCAGGGCCTCTTTGTTCAGGATGGCCTGGTAACCCTGGATGAAGCCTTCTTCCTCAAGGCGTTTGAGCCTGCGCCAGCAAGGCGTTTCACTCATGGAAAGAACTTCCGCGAGTTTCGAAGTGGTGGTCAGGCAGTCGGTCTGCATGATGTTCAGGATCTTCAGATCGATCGCATCGAGCACCGTAGAGTTCTTTTTCAAATCAGAGTCCTTTCTGGCGTGCCATGAGCAAGTGCAGTCCTTATAACTTTGCCATGGTGCCAGCAACGGATAGGGTGCGCAACATTTTGAAATGGGCACGGCCGTCCTTCCCGTGGCTTATATTGAATGTCACGGGATGGTTACATATGGCGCCAAAACAACCGGTCAACTAATGAGCTGTTTGGATAGTGCGTCCTTTAATGGCCGGTTGGTCAGCGTCGTGTGTCAGGCCTCCGCGCCTTGGGCCTGCAGGTCATCGCCATGGGTTCCTGCGCGCTGGCGGCTGGCGGCGCGGGCGAGGAGGGGCGTGGCGATGCCGGCAATCGCAAACACGACCCCCAGCCCGATCCATCCGGCAGCTCCGCGTTCCACCACGGCGATCGGCAAGATCGCGGGGAAGACCACGGTCATCAGGTTCGCCCCCAAGGCATACACGCTCAGGTAGTAGGCCCGGTTCTCGGCCGGCGCCAGGTAATAGGAAATCCCCCAGGCGCCCGCGCATTGCCACAGTTCGCCGAAGGTCATCACCACGCAACCCAACAGAAGAATCCCTGCCGCGAGGTAGGGCGACTGATCGGCCGTGGTCATGGCGACCATGGCGCAGGAGAGCGCCAAGGTGATCCCGGCGTAGAGGTGCTTGCGCGCGGCGTGCACCACTTCGTTGCCGCGTTTGCTGAACGCCAGTTGCAGGGTGATGGCCATGATGCCGTTGACCACCAGGATGAGGCCGATCAGGGCTTTGGGCGCCTGGGTCTTGGTCAGCAGCCACAGAGGCACGGCGATGGTCATCACGGCCTGGTGCAGCGAAAGGATGCCGTTGCACAGCGACAGCGAGAGGAAGTTGAGGTTCTTCAGCGGATGCGCAGCGGCGGCGGCCGGCGCGCTGTCGACCTGTTCCCGGGCAGCCGCCTGAGGCAATTTGGCCACCACCAGGAGCACGGCCGAGATGAGGAACGCCAGCGCATTGGCGATCAGCAGGCCGATCACGGCGTTGGCGCTGCTGGCGACGCCGACGACGATGGCGAACACGCCTGCGGCGAGCATGTAGGCGACGTTCCTGACGATGGCCACCTTGGACATGGTCTTGACGTAGGCATCGGACTTGACCGCCGCCCCCACCAGGGTCTGGATGATCGGCCACACCGCCTGTTCCACGCAGCCGATGAAGCAGGCGATGAGCAGGAACGCGTAGAAGTCGTTGACGAACGGGTAGATCAGGAAGCCCAGCATGCGCCAGACCTGCAGCACCGCCAGCACCCGGGCAGCGCCGAAGCGGTCGGCGATCCGGCCGATGGGCACCGTGCAGACAAGCCCGCAAAGCCCCGCCAGGGCCAGGCCGATGCCCACCTGGACGGTGCTCAGGCCGACCACCTGGGTATAGAAGAACGTGGCGCCGGCGAGGAAGAGGCCACGCCCGGAAGCATCGACGAAGGCAATGAGCAACAGCAAAAGAGAGGCACGCTCGTGCGAGACCGGTGCCTTGTTGGAGAAGCGACTGCGTACAGACATCAGGCTATTCCTTTAGAGAGAGAAGCGGCGCCTGCCGGTGGCTCGGGCCCGCCCGGACGACGCGCAAGGCGCCGCCCGGGTGACCCCGAGCCTTGTCCGGCACTAGGGTTGCAGGCGCTGGCGCAGGCTGAGCGGCCGCATGTCGGTCCAGGTGTCCTTGATGTAGGCCAGGCACTGCGAGCGGTCGCCCTGTTGCCCTGTCGCGTGCCAGCCGCCGGGCAGGGGGCGCTCGGCCGCCCAGAGGGAGTACTGCTCTTCGTCGTTGATCACGACGAGATAGAGGCCGGTGTCTTGTTCTTCGGTGGTCATGGTTGAACGTCCTTGAAAAGTTGAAGGCTAGTGTTTTGCGATCGGCCAGGCTTAGGTCTTGCGGATGATCAACATGTACATCTGGCCGTGCAGGCTCGGGAATTTGGCCTTCAGCGCAAGATCCATGTCCAGCAGGTTGCGGATCCGGGCAGGCCCGTCCTGCTGCAGGTCGAGTTCGTAGCCCAGCGACTCGGGGAGCAGCCCCAGCGGACGGATCTCCTCGACCGCAAAGCCCTGCGCCCGGGCGATCTCACTGGCCTCGCCACGGCTGAGGGCGTTCTGTCGCATCAGTTCCTTCTGCTCGTGGGAGTAGATCGAGAGGTAGGTCAGGTGCGGGCATTCGATGTCCCAGGTCGAGATCACGCAGAACCCGCCCGGCACCAGGCAGCGATGGATTTCGGACATGACCTTGGAGAAGTCCTGCCTCGGGAAGTGCGCTGCCGTGCCCATCATGCAGGTGATGAGGTCGAACTGAGTGCTTTCGAACGGCAGCGCCCTGGCGTCGCCCTGACGGAAGTCCGGATTGAGCGCGCCGCCGGTTTTCTGCCGGGCATACTCGACGGCCCTCGGTTCCAGGTCGACGCCGAATGCCTGGATGCCTTGTTGGGCCAGCAGGGTCGGGTAGCGGCCGGTCGCGGCGCCGATGTCCAGGCTTTTGCGGAACGGGCCGTAATGCTTGAGGCAATCGAGCATGTTGACCAGCTCAAGGGATTTCTTGGCTTCGTCCTCGGGCACGGAGCAGTCGTAGCGCATGTAGGCCGCCACGTCGTAGTCCAGTGCGGCATCGGCGGCCTTGTCGGCTTTGTCCAGCGCGAACCCATCGATCACCGAGAGCAGCCGCCCGCGCTGTTCGGCCACGCCCGCCAGTTGGGTGGCCCGTGCGGTGCCCGGGGCGAAACCGCGTTGCGCGGCGGGGTCGAGCAGCCCCAGGATCAGGCTGGCGTACCAGTCCTTGTCGTCGCTGCGCAGGCTGTCAGGTTGCGCGGCCTGGCGGCTGAGCTGCTGCAGTCGGGTGTCGGTATCGAGGTAGTCGGGGCAGAGGGTAAACACCACTTCGTAGTATTTCTGGGCCTCGGCGAAGGAGCCCTGCTCCTGATGGATACGCCCCAGGGTGTAGAGGGTTTTCTTGGCCTCTTCGCTGACGGTCAGTTCGCGGGCGCGTCGGAAGGCCGATTTCGCCGCGAAGTGATGACCGGCCATGAGGAAGCTCTCGCCGGCCTGGGTGAAGCTCTTGAGCTTCATCCGGTCGTCCTGGCCCGCCCAAGTGAAGTGCCGCGCCGCCTGGTGCCATTCCTGACGCTGCTGGTAGGCCTGCGCCAACAGGAAATGGCTGGTGCAGTGGCTGGGGAACAGCCGCACATCCTCGGCCAGCAGTTTGATCGCCAGTGCCTCCCGGTCTGCCTGGCTCAGTCGCAGCGATCCGCCGTTCAGCCAGTCCACGGCATATTCGATCAGCCCCGTTTGCCCGAGCTGGGCGAGCAGCGCTTCGGCCGCGTTGCGCTGTTCGGCCTCGTCGGCCAGTTGTTCTGCGTTCAGTTGCAGCAGGCCGATGTGCTGGTTGTGGCTGTCGTGGGCATGGTTGACCAGCAGCTTGACCGTGCCGTCGGTGCAGCCTGACACGACGATCGAGCCGTCTTGCGAAATGCCGGCGGCCCAGACCTCACCGCCCGCCTTGCAGGCCCAGAGCGGCTTGCCTTGGCGATCGAGCAGGCGAAGGGTGCCGTCGGGCGAACCGATGACGGCTGTGCCGCCCGCAGAGATCGCGACGCTGCAGATGCCCGGCGCGGCCACCACGGCGGTGGCTTTGCACTGCCGCAGGCCGTCGCCCTCAAGCAGCAGGGCCGAGCCGTCTTCCAGGGCGACGATGCCGGCGCGGCCAGTGTGGGAGACCGCGCATTTGACCGCCGTGCGCGGCAGCTCGTGCAGCGCCACGATCCCGGCGTCCCGGTCCAGCACGCTGATCAGGCGCTCCTTGACCTTCAGCAGGCTGGCGCAGTGGCTCGAAGCCGCCGATGAAGCGGCCGGCTCAAGGTGGCGGGCGTCGGCTTGCCGCAGCTCGTAGCCGCTGCCGCTGCGGGTGACGATGTGCTGGGTCTGGTCTTGGCAGAGGACGACCAGTCGTTCGCCGTCGGCCGAGAGGCTGATGTCGTAGGGCGCCGACACCAGGGGGACGCTGAACAGCGCTTGGCCGTCTGCATCGAAGAGGCTGACCGTACCGCTGCCGTCTGCCGCCCGTTGCGTACCCGCCGCGACGCAAGGCGTGGAGCTGATCGCCAGGCACGTGAGCTCATCCGCGAACTGCTGCGACCAGCACGGTCGGCAATCGCGGGTCAGCACCGTGAGGGTGCGGTTGCGGCAGGCGACGGCAAGCCACGCGGCATCCGCCGTGAGGCAGAGACCGGTGACGGGCGCGCCGAAATTGCGGCTCCAGAGCTCGCTGTGAGGCGCCTCCATGAACAGGCCGCCCGAGTGGGCCGGGTTTGCACGCAGGTCGCAAGGCTGCTGTGGCTCGGCTGCTTTTGCCTGGAGATAGGCATCATTGTTGAAGTTGGTCATGGACACTCCTTATCGAACCGATCTTGATCATTTTTTTTATCCGAGCAGCTTGTAGATGCAGGGGGTGGCGGCTTCGAGAATGCTGTAGTGGTCGGCCTGCAGCGCCTGGCCGGCGAACGACTGTCCGCACCATCGGCGCCAATGCGTCTCGCTGGCCGCGTTGTCCTGGGTGTGCAGCAGGTTCACGGGGCTGTTGACCCCGTTCCGGGGGGCATACGTGGACAGCGCCTGTTGGTTGGCCGCGAAGACCGCCAGGCGCCGCTCCAGTTGGGCGTCGTCCAGGCTGTCCGGGATCAGGCCGGTGCGGCGGGCCGCCGCGACGGTCGCCGCGTCCCGGTCCGGTTGCGCCATGAGCTGGCTCAGGCGCTCGGCCGAGAACGGCAGGTCCATCGACAGCGAACGGGCCAGATCCACCAGGTAGGCGCCCAGCGGCCACGCCTGGGCCGGCGACGCCAGGCCCGGGGCAGGCGCGTCGATCAGCAGCAACCGGCGCACGGGCTGGTCGTGCATTTCGAGCTGGCGCGCCATTTCGAAGGCGATCACACCGCCCATCGACCAGCCGCCCAAGTAGTACGGCCCGGTCGGCTGCACCCGGCGCATCTGCTCGATGTAGGCCGTGGCCAGCGCTTCGATGCTGTCGCCGGGCGAGGTGCCTTCTTCGAGCCCGGCGGACTGGAACGCATGGACGGTGAAGTCGTCGGGCAACAGGTGCGCCAGCCGGATGTAGGGTGATACGGTTCCGCCCACGGCATGCACCAGGAACAGGTGCTTGCTCCCGCCTTCCTTAAGCTGCATGCGTGTCGAGCTGCGTTCGGCATCGCCCTGGCTGATCTTGCGCACAAAGGCTCCCAGGTCCGCCGACTCGAACACCTGGCGCACCTCGGCCGCGAGGCCGAGTTCCCGGTTGACCTGATCGACCATCTTCATGGCCAGCAGCGAATGACCGCCTTTCTCGAAGAAGTTGTCGTTCAGGCCGATCGCGTCGAGCTTGAGGGTCGACTTCCAGATGTGGGCCACGCTCTTTTCCAGTGCCGTGGCCGGCGCTTGCGTCGACGGCTCGCTCTGCTGGGGCGTGCCCGCCAGGGCGGACAGTGCTTGCCGGTCGACTTTGCCGTTGTGCAGCAGCGGCAGTCGCTCAACGAAGCTGAAGCTCATGTCCGCCATGTGGCCGGGCAGGGTGCGGGACAGGAAGTCCCGCAGTTCGGCGGCGCTCGGCTGCGCGCCGGCGACGCACACCAGGTGGGCGGTGAGGCCGCAAGCGTCGCCGCCCTGGGTTTGCACGCCGACCACGGCCTGGCTGACGAGCGGGTGCGCGCACAGCTGCATTTCGATTTCGCCCAGCTCTATACGCATGCCGCGCAGCTTGATCTGCTGGTCGTTGCGGCCCAGGTACTCGATGTCGCCGCTGGCAAGGTAACGGGCCTTGTCGCCGGTCAGGTACATGCGGCTGCCCGGCGCGCCGTAGGGGTCGGGAATGAATCGTTCAGCGGTCAGTTCCGGCCGGTTGAGGTAGCCGCGCGAGAGCTGCACGCCGGCGATGTACAGGTCGCCGGTCACGCCGACGGGCACCGGTTGCAGACGGGCATCGAGCAGATAGGTGCGGGTATTGGCCACTGGCCGGCCGATCGGCACGGCATGGCGGCTTTCGTCGGGGCTGCATGGCCAGAAAGTGACGTCGATCGCCGCCTCGGTCGGCCCGTACAGGTTGTGCAGCGCGGTCGCCGGAAAGCGTGCGAAGAAGTCATTCTGCACCGCCGTGGACAAAGCCTCGCCGCTGCTGAACACCTGGCGCAGCGTGCGGCAATGGCCGGCCTGGGTATACGCCATGTAGGCACTGAGCATCGAAGGCACGAAGTGCGCCGTGGTGATCCCATGCCGTTCGATGAACGCTTCGAGGTAGCGCGGGTCTTTGTGCCCATCGGGGCGGGCTACCAGCAGTCGGGCACCGACGCTCAGCGGCCAGAAGAACTCCCAGACCGAGACATCGAACGAGAACGGCGTCTTTTGCAGGACCTTGTCCGCAGCGTCCAGCGAGTATTGGGCCTGCATCCACTGAATGCGGTTGATGATCGCCTGATGGGTGTTCAGCGAACCTTTCGGCTTGCCGGTGGAACCGGAGGTATAGATGCAGTAGGCCAGGCCCAACGGATCGACCGTCCGCTGCGGATTGCTGCGCGGCAGCTCGGCCAGCCGCGCGGCGTCTGCGTCCAGGCACACCTGCCGGAAGGCACGCAGCGGTGCGCGCGCCTGCAAGGCCTGTTGGGTCAGGACCATCACCGGCGCCGCATCGGCCAGCAGGTAGGCGACCCGCTCGTCGGGGTAGTCCGGGTCGACCGGCACGTAGGCGGCCCCCGCCTTCAGGATGCCCAGCAAGCCGATGGTCATCTCCAGGCTTCTGTGGGCGTGCACCGCGACCAGGTCATCGTTCTTCACGCCCTGGTCGATCAGGTAGCGGGCCAATTGGTTGGCCCGCTCGTTGAGCTGGCGGTAGCTGAGCGATTGCGTTTCGAAGGTGAGCGCAACGGCATCGGGCGTGCGCTCGACCTGGCGCTCGAACAGCTGATGCAGCGCGGCCACGGGCTCGTAATCCACCTCGGTGGCGTTCCACTGCTCAAGCATCTCGTGCCTTTGCGCCGCAGACAGCAGCGGGAGGCTGGCGATTGGCTGTTCCGGATCGTCCACCGCAGCGCAGGCCAGGTTGATCAAATGGCTGGCCATGCGCTCGATGCTGGCGGCGTCGAACAGGTCGCGGTTGTATTCCCAGCGCATCTGGTAGCCCTGGTCCGAGGGCGTCATTTCCAGGCTCAGGTCGAACTTGGCGGTGGTCGTTCCGATGTCGAACGGTGCGACTTCCACACCCGGCAGTTGCAGGGCCTGCGGGACGGTGTTCTGCAGCACGAACAGCACCTGGAACAACGGCGGGCGGCTCAGGTCCCGAGGCAGCTCCAGGGCCTCGACGACTTTCTCGAACGGCAGGTCCTGGTTGGCGTAGGCGCCGAGGGTGGTCTGGCGGATCTGATCGAGCAACGCGCTGAAGCTCGGGTTGCCTTCCAGCCGGGTGCGCAAGGCCAGGGTGTTGACGAACAGGCCGATCAGCGGCTCGACCTCGGCCCGGGTGCGGTTGGCGATCGGGGTGCCGACGACGATGTCGTGCTGGCCGCTGTAGCGGGCCAGCAGCAGGTTGAACAGGGCCAGCAGGGTCATGAACGGCGTGGCGCCGTGCCGTTGGCCCAAGGCGTCGATCTGCCCGGACAGCTGACGGCCCAGCGACAGGCTGAGCGCGTGCCCGCGGTAGGTCTGGATCGCCGGGCGCGGCCGGTCGGTCGGCAGGTCAAGGCTGGCGGGGGCGTGGGCCAGCTGTTTGCGCCAATAGTCCGCCTGCGCCGCGAACACGCGGGGCGCCTGCCACTGGCGCTGCCAGGCGGCGTAGTCGGCGTACTGGATCTCCAGCGGCGGCAAGGACGCCGGCTGTCCCTGGGCGAAGTCTTGGTAGAGCGCCATGACCTCGCGGCTGAGCACGGCGATGGACCAGCCGTCGCTGATGATGTGATGCAGGGTGAACAGCAAGACATGCCGTTGCTCGCCGAGCTGCAGCAGGGTGGTGCGCAGCAACGGGCCCAGCTCAAGAGAGAACAGATGCCCGGCTTCGGCCTCGGCCAGGCGGCGGGCCTCTTCGAGCGGTTGCCCGTGCTGGCGCAGATCGAGGCAGGTCAGCGCGGCCGGGCCGGCCGGATGAACTTTCGCCAGCACCTGTCCGTCGCTGTCGAGGGCGAAGGTGGTGCGCAGCGGTTCGTGACGCGCGGTCAGCTCGGTCAGGCAGCGTTGCAGCAGCGTTCGGTCCAGCGCTCCGTTGAGCTCCAGGGCCAGCGCGATGTTGTAGGCGGCGCTGGAGCGCTCGAGCCGGTTCAGGAAGAACAGGCGCTCCTGCGCGAAAGACGCGCTCCTCGCACCGGGGCCGGCATGGGCCGCGGGGATCGCCTGGCCGTTGGCCGCCGGGCTTTGGCCCAGCCGCGGCAGCAGTTGTTCGATGGTCGGGGTCTCGAACAGCGTGCGCAGGGCCAGGTCCACTTGCAGTTGCCGGCGGATGCGCGACACCACTTGGGTCGCCAGCAGCGAATGTCCGCCGAGGGCGAAGAAGTCATCGGTGACGCCGACCCGCGGCAGGTTCAGGACATCGGCCCAGATCTGCGCCAGTTGGCGCTCGCCGTCATTGCGGGGGGCGACGTGGTCGTCTTCCAGCGCTTCGTGCTGGGGACGCGGCAAGGAACGCTTGTCGACCTTGCCGCTGGGGGTCAGCGGCAAGGTGTCGAGGCAGACGAAGGCGCTGGGGACCATGTAGTCCGGCAGGCGTTGCTTGAGCTGTTCCCGGAGCGCAGCGATGTCCAGCGTATCGCCACCCTTGGCGACCAGATAACCCACCAGTTTCTTCAGGCCCGGACGGTCCTCCCTGACCGTGGCCGCCGCAGCGGCCACGCCGTCGAGGGTCATCAGGGCCTGTTCCACTTCGGCCAGCTCGATGCGGAAACCGCGGATCTTGACCTGGTGGTCGGAGCGTCCCAGGTACTCGATGTTGCCGTCCGGCAAATAGCGTGCGACGTCGCCGGTCTTGTACATCCGCGCCCCCGGCACCGGGCTGTGAGGGTTGGGGATGAAGCGTTCGGCGGTGATGTCCGTGCGCTCCCAGTAGCAGCGCGCCAGGTGGATGCCGGCGATGTAGAGGTCGCCGCGCACGCCCACGGGCACCGGCTCCAGGTCGGCGTCGAGCACGTACATCTGTGAGTTGAACAGCGGTTTGCCGATCGGGGGCAGCGCCGGCCACTGCGTCGGGTCGCCGGTGAGGCGGTAGCCGGTGACGAAATGCGACTCGGTGGGGCCGTACTGGTTGTGCAGCAACGCGGCGGGCAGCTTCTGGAACAGCTCGACGACTTCCTGGGTGATCTGCAGTTGCTCGCCGCCGCAGACGATTTCCCGGAGGCAAGCCAACTGATCGAGATCGGCGGCGGCGTCGGCGATCCCTTGCAAGGCCACGAACGGGATGAACAGCCGGGCAATGCGTTGCCGCTCGATGAGTTCGAGCAGCAGCACCGGATCCTTGCGGGTCTCTTCGCTGACCATCACCAGCGTGCCGCCGCTGGCCCAGGTGGAAAAGAACTCGTCGAAGCTGACGTCGAAACTCAGGGGCGAGAATTGCAGCGTGTTGTCGCCTTGGCCCAGTTGCGACTCGGTGAGTTGCCATTGCACCAGGTTGGTCAGCATCTCGTGGGTCAATGCTGCGCCCTTGGGCTGGCCGGTCGAGCCCGAGGTGTAGATCACATAGCACAGGCTCAGCAGGTGTTGCGGCTGGCCTGGGTTGACCGACGACTCGTTCCAGGCGTCGTCGCAGCGGTCCATGCAGACCAGGGTTTCGCAGCAGCCCTCGACGCGGTGGCGCAGGCTGGTGAGGGTGACGATGAGGTCGGCCCGGGCATCCTGGGCCATGAAGCGCAGGCGCTCGGTCGGATAGCTTGGGTCCATGGGCACGCACACCGCACCGGCCTTGAGGATGCCGAGAATCGCGACCGGTACGTGCAGCGAGCGCTCCAGGCAGATGCCCACCAGGGTGTCAGGCGTGACACCGGCGCGTTGCAGGTAGCGGGCGAACTGGTTGGAGCGCGCTTCCAGTTGGCGGTAGCTCAGTGATTCGTCGCCGAAGACCGCCGCCGGCAGGTCGGCGCAACGCTCGGCCATTTCCGTGAACAGACTGTGCACCGGCAGCGGACGGAAAGCCTGCTGCGTCGCGTTCCAGCCGTGGAGCAGCTGCTGTTTGTCCGTCTCGGTGATCATCGCGATCCGCCGCAGCGGCTGGTCTGGCGCCGCCACGGCCGAACGGGCCAGGGTCTCGAAGTGGCTGGCCATGCGTTCCACGGTCGCGGCGTCGAAGAGGTCGCAGTTGTATTCCCAGCGCATGCGGTAGCCCTGGTCCGACGGCGTCAGCTCCAGGGTCAGGTCGAACTTGGCGGTGGTCGCCTCGACCGCCAGCTGCGCGATCTCAAGGCCCGGCAACGTGAACGCCTCGGTCGGCGCGTTCTGCAGCACGAACATCACCTGGAACAACGGCGAGCGGCTCATGTCCCGGGGCAGTTCCAGGGCCTCGACGACTTTCTCGAACGGCACGTCCTGGTTGGCGTAGGCGCCGAGGGTGGTCTGGCGGACCTGTTCAAGCAATGCGCTGAAGCTCGGGTTGCCTTCCAGCCGGGTGCGCAAGGCCAGGGTGTTGACGAACAGGCCGATCAGCGGCTCGACCTCGGCCCGGGTGCGGTTGGCGATCGGGGTGCCGACGACGATGTCGTGCTGGCCGCTGTAGCGGGCCAGCAGCAGGTTGAACAGGGCCAGCAGGGCCATGAACGGCGTGGCGCCGTGGCGCTGGCCCAAGGCATCGATCTGCCCGGACAATGGCGCGTCCAGCGGCCGCTCGATCACGTGCCCGCGGTAGGTCTGGATCGCCGGCCGCACGCGGTCGGTGGGCAGCTCCAAGGTGGTGGGGGCGTTGGCCAGGTGCTCGCGCCAGAAGGCGGTCTGGGGTTCGAACTCGATGGGGGCCTGCCATTGACGCTGCCAGAAGGCGTAGTCGCTGTACTGGATCTCCAGCGCCGGCAGCGGGGATGGCTGGCCTTGGGCGAAGGCCCGGTACAGGGCCATCACTTCGCGGGCCAGCAGGGCGATGGACCAGCCGTCGCCGACGATGTGGTGCAAGGTGAACAGCAAGGCATGCCGTTGCTCGCCGAGCTGCAGCAGGGCGGTACGCAGCAACGGCCCTTGTTCGAGCGCGAACAGTTGCCGGGCCTCGGCCTCTGCCAGGCGGCGGGCCTCTTCGAGCGGTTGCCCGTGCTGGCGCAGATCGAGGCAGGCCAGCGCGGCGGAAGCGGCCGGATGGACCTGCGCCTGGGCCTTGCCGTTCTCGTCGAGGATGAACGTGGTGCGCAGGCTGGCGTGACGCTGGATGAGCGCATCCAGACAGCGCTGCAGCACCGCTGCGTCCAGCGGGCCGTTCAGCTCCAGGGCCAGCGCGATGTTGTAGGCCGCGCTGTCAGGTTCGAAATGGCTGAGGAAGAACAGGCGTTCCTGGGCGAAGGACAACGGCTGCAGCGTCTGCGGCAGCGTGTAGGCGAGGATCGGCGGGCTCTCTCGGCCCGCCTGCGCGTCGAGGTCGTCGACCAGTTGGGCGATGGTCGGCGTTTCGAACAGGCTGCGGATCGGGATGTCGATCTTCAGGTGCTTGCGCATCCGGGAGATGACCTGGGTCGCGAGCAGCGAGTGCCCGCCCAGTTCGAAGAAGTTGTCGGTGACGGCGATGTCCTGCCGCTTGAGGACCTGTTGCCAGATGTCGGCGATGGCCTTTTCCAGGGGCGTGGAGGGCGGCTGGCCCGCTGCCGTCCGGGCGGTCGGCTCCGGTGCGGGGAGGCGCTTGCGGTCGATCTTGCCGTTGGGGGTCAACGGCAGCTGTTCGAGCGCCACGAAATGGTTGGGGATCATGTAGCCGGGCAAGGCCAGCCCCAGGTGCTGGCGCATGATCGCCGGATCCAGCGTGTGGCCCTCGGCAAGGCGCAGGTAGGCCACGATCTGCCGCTCGCCGGGCACGTCCTCCCGAACGGCGACCACGGCCTGGAGCACCGCGGGGTGGCGATCCAGCTGCTGCTCGATTTCCCCCAGCTCGATGCGGAACCCGCGCACCTTGACCTGGTTGTCGATCCGCCCGAGGAACTCGATGTCACCGTTGGCCAGCCAGCGAACCAGGTCGCCGGTCTTGTACAGCCGTGCGCCCGGCTCGCTGGCGTACGGATCGGGGACGAACTTCTGGGCGGTCAGTTCGGCGCGGTTCAAGTAGCCGCGGCTGACCCCCTCGCCACCGATGTGCAGTTCGCCCGGGCTGCCGATGGCGCACAGGTGGCCGCTTTCATCGAGGATCCGCAGCACCGTGTTGGCGATCGGTTCGCCGATCGGGCAGTGGGTCGAGGTCACCCGGCCGACGGCCGACCAGATGGTGGTTTCGGTCGGCCCGTACATGTTCCACAACGACTCGGTGCGTTGCAGCAGTTTGTCCGCCAGCTCCGGCGCCAGGGCCTCGCCGCCGCACAGGGCCTTGAGCTTGAGCGTGCTCGGCCAACCGGCTTCGAGCATCAGCCAGTAGGTCGAGGGCGTGGCCTGGATGACCGTCGCGTCATGGGCCATCGCCAGCTTGATCAGCGCATGCCCGTCCGCCGCCGCCTCGCGCTCGGCCAGAACGATGCTGGCGCCGCTCACCAGCGGCAAGAACAGCTCCAGGACACTGATATCGAATGAAATGGAGGTCACCGCCAGCAAGCGGTCCGTTGCGCCGATGCCGGGCTTCGCCGTCATCGAGCGGAGGAAATTGACCACCGCGCGATGGGGCACCTGAACGCCTTTGGGCAGGCCGGTGGAGCCCGAGGTGTAGATCACGTAAGCGGTGTTCAGGGCCGCGACGGGAGGACGGGTGACGACGGCGGACCGGTTCGGATCAAGGTCCTCCAGGGTCACGACGGCGGACGCGTGCCCGGCGAAGGCTTCGGCGTGCTGGCGCTCGGTCAGCAAGATCGGCGCCTGCGAGTCCTGGAGCATGTGCAGCAGGCGGGCGTGCGGGTAGGCAGGATCCATGGGGACATAGGCGGCCCCGGCCATCCAGGTGCCGAGCAAGGCCGCCACCATGCCGACGGAGCGGTCCAGGCACACGGCCACGCAGCTGTCCGGCCCGGCGCCCAGCTCCAGCAGGTGCGCGGCGATGGCTTGGGCCTGCTGTTCGAGCTGGCGATAGCTCACGTGCTGCCCGGCGCAGACGATGGCCGTGGCGTCGGGTGTCAGCCGTGCCTGATCGAGGAACAGGTCGTGTACGCAGCGCTCGGCCGACAGGGCGAATCCGGCGTCGGGTTGGGGCGCCAGCCGGGACAGGCGCTCCGCCGGCGGCAGCAGTTCCAGGTCACCGATGGGGCGGCCCGGGTCGGCGATGATGGACGCCAGCAAGACGTGCAGGTAGCTGCTCAGACGCTCGATGCTGTCCCGGTCGTACAGCGCGGTGCGGTACTCGAAGAAGCCGCCCAGCACGCCGTCGCGCATGTGCATTTCCAGCGACAGGTCGAACTTGGCGAAGCGGCTGTTCTGGGGCAGCACGCTCGCGGTGGTGGCGTCGAGCGTCAGCGCCTGGGCGATGTCCTGGTTGAAGAAGGAGAACATCACCTGGAACAGCGGTGAGTGGTTGAGCTCGCGGGTAGGGCACAAGGCTTCCACCAGCCGCTCGAACGGCACGTCCTGATGCTCGTCGGCATCGAGCAGGCGCGATTGGGCCTGTTTCAGGTAGTCGGCGAAGGGTTGTCCGGCACCGACCTGGCTACGGAACACCAGGGTGTTGACGAAGAAACCGATCAGCGCCTGAGTCTGCGCGTCGTTACGGTTGGCGACCGGATAACCGACGCTGATGTCGGCTTGGTTGCTCACGCGGAACAGCAGGCTGTTGAACGCACAGAGCAGCGTGGCGAACAGGGTCGCCTGGTGGCGCTGGCTGAGCTGCTGGAGGCGCTCCGTCAGGTCGCGGGGCAACTCGAAATGCACCCGCTCGCCGGCGTGGTCCAGGCGAGGCGGGCGAGGGCGGTCGCTCGGCAGCTCCAGCACGCCCGGCGCCCCTTCGAGCCGGCTCGCCCAGTAGTCGAGCTGGGCCTGGAGGGTTTCGCCCTGCAGCCAGTCCCGTTGCCAGTGGGCGTAGTCGGCGTAGTGCACCTCAAGTTCCGGCAGGACGGGATCGTCGCCGCGCAGCCGGGCGTTGTAGAGCGCGCTCAACTCGTTGAGCAGCAGCGTCATGGACCACCCGTCGGAGACGATGTGGTGCAGGGTCAGCAGCAGGATGTGCTCGTGGGGGCCGACCCTGATCGCGCTGGCGCGGATCAGCGGGGCCTGGGCCAGGTCGAAGGGCTTGGCCGCTTCTTCATCGATGTACTGCTGCAGTGTTAGGTGCCGGTCATGCAACGCTTGCAGGTCGATGCACTCGATCCGCACCGGTGCGTGGTGCTCGATGACCTGCACCGGCAGGTCGTCGGCCACGTCAAAGCGGGTGCGCAATGCCTCGTGGCGTGCGATGACCGCATTGAGGCTGTGTTCGAGCGCGTCGAGTCGCAGCGGGCCCTCGATCCGGCAGGCCGCCGGTATGTTGTACAGGCCAGTGCCCGGCTCATATTGCTCAAGAAACCACAGACGCTGTTGAGCGAAGGAGGTACTGAATTGATCTGACGACATGACTCACACTCTCATCTGGTTTCTTGTGCAGGGCGTTTGCGGTGCCTGGGGCACCTCCGGGCCTTGGCGGGCGAGGCCAAGGCCCGGATCGGCGTTCAAGGCATTGCTCAGTCGACGGCCTGGTTGCGCGCCAGGCGCTTGATCGGCGGTGCCGATGCGCGCGGCGTGCGTTTCTGGGCGTCGAGCCAGGCCGCCATGGCCGCCACCGTCGGCGACTCGAAGAGCACCTTCAGCGGCGGGCTCAGCGCGAACAGCGCCTGGGTTCTGGCGAGGATCTGTGTGGCCAGCAACGAATGCCCGCCCAACTCGAAGAAGCTGTCGTTGACCCCGATCCGGGGAACCTTCAGCACGTCTTGCCAGATCTCGGCCAGTGCCGTTTCGGTGGCCGTGCCGGGCGCGACGTAGCGTTCGTCCGAAGAGGCCAGGCGCACGTCCGTGGCCGGCAGCGCCTGGCGGTCGATCTTGCCGTTGGCGTTCAGCGGCAGGGCATCGAGCACCACGAAGAAACTCGGCACCATGTAGTCGGGCAAGGTCTTGGCCAGGTGCTGGCGCAAACGGGCGCTGTCGGCCTCGCTGGCGTCGGCGGCGACGAACGCCACCAGGCAGGGGGCGCCGCTGGCATCGTCGCGGGGCACGACCACGGCCTCGCGCACGGCGGGGAAGTCGAGCAGGGCGTTTTCGATTTCCCCCAGCTCGATGCGGAAGCCGCGGATCTTGATCTGATGGTCGCTGCGGCCCAGGTACTGGATATCACCCGAAGGCAGGTAGCGCCCGCGGTCCCCGGTGAGGTACATGCGCCCGCCGTCGGCACCGTGCGGGTCGGGCAGGAAGCGCTCGGCGGTCAGGTCGGGACGCCCCAGGTAGCCACGGGCGAGCTGCACCCCGGCGATGTAGAGGTCGCCGATGACCCCGACCGGCACGGGCGCCAGGGCTTCGTCCAGGATGTACATCCGCGTGTTGGCCACCGGCCGGCCGATCGGCACCAGCGCGTGGCGATAGTCGGGCTGGCATTGCCAGTAGGTGACGTCCACGGCCGCTTCGGTGGGGCCGTACAGGTTGTGCAGCCGGGCTTGCGGGTAGCGGGCGAGAAACTGGTTGGCCACCGTGACGGGCAGCGCCTCGCCGCTGCTGAACACCAAACGCAACGGGCTGGCGTGCGGGGCGTTCCCGGCGGCGAGAAAGGCCTGCAGCATCGAGGGCACGAAGTGCAGGGTGGTCACGCCCTGGGCCTGGATCACCTCCATCAGGTAGGCCGGATCCTTGTGCCCCTCGGGCTTGGCGATGACCAGCCGGGCACCGTGCAGCAGCGTCCAGAAGAATTCCCAGACCGAGACATCGAAGGCGAAGGGGGTCTTCTGCAGCACCCGGTCATCGCTGGACAGGCCGTACTGTTCCTGCATCCACAGCAACCGGTTGACCACGGCGGCATGGCTGTTCATCGCCCCTTTCGGACGGCCCGTCGACCCCGAGGTGTAGATGCAGTACGCCAGGCATTGGGCGTCGCCGCGCTGCAGGTTGGCGGTGGGCTGGCTGGCGATCAGTGCCTGATCGGTGTCCAGCCACAGGGTCGGCAATGCATGTGCGGGCAGGCAGTGCCGCAGGCTTTCCTCGGAGACCAGCACCACAGGCTTGGCGTCTTCGAGCATGTAGGCCAGGCGTTCGGCCGGGTAGTGCGGGTCGAGGGGGACGTAGGCGCCGCCGGCCTTGAGGATCGCCAGCAGGCCGATGACCATTTGCGGGCCGCGCTCCAGGCACAAAGCGACCAACGAATCAGGCGTGACCCCGCAGCCGACCAGGTGGTGGGCCAACTGGTTGGCCGAGGCGTTGAGCTGGGCGTAGCTCAACTGTTGCCCCTCGAAGACCAGGGCAATGGCGTCGGGGCTGCGTTCGGCCTGCGCCTCGAACAGGGCGTGCAGGGTTTTCCCCGTCGGGTAGTCCCTGGCGGTGTCGTTCCATTGCTGCGTCAGCCGTTGCTTCTCGCTGTCGCGCAAAAGGGGCAGGTGGCCGACCGGCACCTGCGGCCGGGTGGTGGCGCCGTCGAGCAACAGGAGGTAGTGATCCAGCAGGCGCTCGACGCTCTGCGCGCTGTAGAGCCCGGTGTTGTACTCGCACGCGAGTTCCAGGCGGCCGCCCGCGTTGTGCACTTCGATCTTCAGCTCGAAAGCGGCGTGGTGGATGCTGCCGGCGTGATGACCGGTGAGGCTGATGCGGCGGTCCTCCGGGCCGGCCTGGCGTGGCGGGGTCTGGGCCAGTTCGCTGTGGAAGTTCATCACCACCTGGGCATAGGGCGTGCCGGTCGCCTGCCGGGAGGGCGCCAGATGCTTGAGGATCAGCTCGAAGGGAATCTGCTGGTCGTAGGTGCTCAGCAAGCGCTGCGCGGTGCTTTCCAGCAGTGCGGCGAAACACGCGTCGGCCGGCACACGGCTGCGCAGCGGAACCACGTTGATGAAGTTGCCCACCAGGCCTTCGGTGCCTTGCGGGCGGTTCGCGGACATCACCCCGAGGCACAGGTCATCCTGCCCGGTCATGCGGTGCAGCAGCACCGTCATGGCGCTGAGCAAGACCATGAACAGCGTCGCGTCATGGCGCTGCGCGAAGGTTTCGAGCTGACGGGCGAGCGCCGGCGGCACCTCGACCGTTTTCACCGCGCCTTCCTGGGTGTGGCCGTCCTGACGCGCAAAATCGGTCGGCAGATCCAGCGCGGTCGGCGCGCCCGACAGGTGTTCCCGCCAGAACGCCAGGCGTTGTTCGAGCCACTGGCCGCTCAGGTGCTGCTGCTCCCAGACGGCGTAGTCGGCATAGTCGATGGCCAGCGGCGGCAACGCGACGGCATGGCCGCGCGCGAGCGCGTCGTAGATCGCCAGGAACTCCCTCTCCAGCACTTGGCTCGACCAGCCATCGCAAATGATGTGGTGCAGGGTCAGCAACAACACATGCCGTTGCGGCGCACTGCGCAGCAGGCACGCCCGGATCAGCGGCCCCTGGGAGAGGTTGAAGGGGCGGTGGGCTTCGCGGCGGATGGCGTCGTCGATGTCGGCCGGTCGGCTCAGGTCGATCCGCTCAAGGGGAATGTGCAGCGCCGGGAGGATCCGTTGCCGCAGCACACCGCCTTCGCTGTCGAACAGGGTGCGCAGCGGCATGTGGCGCTCCACCAGCGTGTCCAGCGCCTGCTGGACGACCTGCGGATCCACCGGGCCCTCGATGTCCAACGCCAAGGGCAATGAGTAGAACGGGTTTTCCGGTTGGTATTGGTCGAGGAACCAGAAGCGCTGCTGGGCATAGGACAACGGCAACGGATCGTTGCCCGTTGCGCGGACGATGGCGGGCAGGGCGGGGGCCGAATGCGCCGATGCGCTGGCGATCGCGCGGGCCATGGCGCGCAGGGTCGGCGAGTGGAAGAGCGTGCTCAGCGGCAGTTCGACGTCGAACCGCTTGCGCACCTCCAGCATCATCTGCGTGGCCAGCAGGGAGTGTCCGCCCAACTGAAAGAAGCTGTCGCTGCTGGAAATCTCCGGCCGATCCAGCGTGGCTTGCCAGATCGCCGACAGCGCCGCCTCGATGTCGGCCAGCGCCGGATCGTCCTGGGCTTCCTGGTCGTCGGCCCGGTCTTGCCGGTGCCAGGCCCAAACGGTCTTGATGGCAGCATCCTGGAACAGCTGTCGGCAGCGGGTGCGCTGGATCTTGCCGCTGGACGTGCGGGGAATGGCGCCGGTCTTGACCAGCAGCAGCGCCGACAGGTCGAAGACCTCATGCCGCTCGGCCAGCTCCGCCTGCAACCGGGCCACCAGCGTGTCGGTGTCGGGCTGATGCCGCGCTTCCAGCTCCTGCACCACCACCAACTGGGTGGACTCGCCGTCCTCGATGGAGAAGGCCGCGCAACCGTTGGCGCGGAATGCCGGATCCAGGGCTTCGACCGTGATTTCGATGTCCTGGGGGTAGATGTTGCGGCCGCTGAATATCATCACTTCCTTCAGGCGACCGGTGATGTACAGCTCGCCCTCGCTGACGAAACCCAGGTCGCCGGTGCGGAACCAGCGCGCATCGTCATCCGTGGCGCGGGTGTGAAACACGCGGCTTTCTTCTTCGCGGCGCCAGTAGCCCCGGGCGGTCGACGGCCCGCTGATCCAGACTTCGCCCACCTGTTCCGGGCCGAGCCGGACGGCGGTCTGCGGATGGAAGATCGCCAGTTGGTGGTCGGCGGTGACCACGGTGCCGGTGGCGACGACTTCCACGGCGTCCGCGGCGTGCGGCTGAGGTTCCACCCGGCCGCTTTCAAGGGCGCTTTTGCTGATGCTGCGGATCTTCGGCAGTTGCCCGGCGGCAGTGCGGGTGTTGGCGCTCACCAGCAACACTGACTCCGCCATGCCGTAGGCGGGAATCATCGACTGCGGTTGCAGCCCGCACTCGGCAAACGCTTCCACGAACGAGCGCAAGGTCGCCGGACGGATGCGTTCGGCGCCGTTGACCGCGATGTCCAGGCAACTCAGGTCGATGGACTGCTTCTGCGCCGCGCTGATGCGCTGCACGCACAGCTGGAAGGCGAAGTTGGGCCCGCCGGTGACCCGGGCACGGTAGTCGGCGATCAGTTTCAGCCAGCGGAACGGGCGCATCACGAACGCCGCCGGCGGGAACTGCACGCAGTGGCTGGCCAGGTAGACCGGCAGGATGATGGCGCCGATCAGGCCGAAGTCGTGATGCGGGGGCAGCCATGAAACGAAGACATCCTGCTCGCGGATCCCGTAGGTGCGCTTCGACAGTTCGACGTTGGCCAACAGGTTCGCGTTGCTGACCATCACGCCTTTCGGGGCGCCGGTCGAGCCGGAAGTGTATTGCAGGAACACGATGTCGCTCGCCACGGTCGGCGGGTGCTGCCAGTGCTCGCTGGCATCGTCCAGGGTGTCGCTGGCCAGCCACGTGAGGCCGGTCAGCGGGCAGTCCGCCTCGCTGTCCGCCGTCATGCGGTCAAGGGCGCCGGACACCTTGTCGAGGGTCAGGGCGAGGGCAGGTTGCGAGTCGACCGCCAGCAGTTGCAGGCGCGGCAGGGTCTTGGCGTTGGCCGGCGACAGGGCCGGCACCGCGATGACACCGGCATAGACGCAGGCATAGAACGCGATGATGTATTCCAGGCACGGCGGATACACCAGCAGCACCCGGTCGCCCGGGCGGGTCAGGCGCTGCAGGTGGGCCGCGAGGCTGCGGGCCTTGTGGTCCAGTTGGGCGTAGGTCAGCGAGCCGCTGACCGAGTCCCCGTCATCCAGGTAGGTGAACGCCAGGCGTTCGGCGCTCGGCTCGCCTGGCGAGGCCCTGAACCGGACGACATCGAGGAGGGTGGCGAAGGTGTGCATCGGGGACTTGTCCATGTCACGACTCTGAAGAATTCGCGGTTTCGTTGAGGAGCGTGGTACGGCGGCGCGCGGCCGCCTTCAGCTCATTGAGGCGCCTGGGCGGCGCGCTCTGCCCTCAGTTGGGCCGAGCGTTGCGGAAACATCAAAGGTGCATTGAGGTAGTGCGAGTACGGCACGGTATGGCGGTCGCTGGGCAGGTCCTTGGTCAGCTCGGGCAGCTTCAGCCAATGCACGCCCGGCTTGTAGTGATGTTCCTGGTGGTAGCCGAGATTGAAGGTCAGCCAGTTGTAGAGCTTGCCGTAGCAGCTGACCGAGTCGCGCTTGGGGTCGAAGGGGTCGGTGGCGCCCCAGTGCTGGAAGTAGTTCTCGCCCTGGCGCAGGCTGTCGATCAGGTAGGTGACCGGGATGAAATAAAAGAAGAAGAACTGCCAGTCGGTCAGGCACAGCACCAGACGGAACAGGAACCAGGCCGCCAGGTCGTACTTCGCCGCTTTCAGCTTCGACGGCTCCAGCAGTTTCTTCAGCGCCCGGACACCCAGTTCAGGGTCGTCGGGCGAGGCCAGCGCCGCGACGCGTTCCAGGGGCCAGTGCTTGAGCAGGATCAGCAGGACGAAATACTTAAGGCCCACCGATTCGAGAACGAACAGGCCGAAGTTGACGAGTTGCCCGGGCAACGAGCGCTTGAGGCCGAGGATGCGCAGGATGGACGTGTCGTTCCACGACTGGTGGGTGACATGGTGAATGCCGTGCCCGATGTTGTAGGGCGTCTTGGGCGCTTCCGTCATGGAAAAGCCCATCCGCACCAGGGTGTTCATCCAGCGGATGCGAAAGAACGGGGTGTGGTAGTGGTTATGGTTGGCGCCGGCATTCTGCAAGGACAAGGCGAACAGCACAGGCACCATGGCCAGCAGCGCGATCAGGGAAAGGTGTTCGTAGTTCAGGGCCAGCAGCCAATAGACGGCGATCTGGAACGGAATCACCAGGCAGCATGCAAGATCCCAGTACGAGTACCTGAAGACTTTACTTTGAAGCATGTCCACTCCTTGTGTGGCGCCTTTTCGCGAGACAACGTTGCCCGATGCCGTTCGCTGATGAGGCAGCGGCATGATCGAAGAAGGGCAGAAGTTGCGAGAAGAGGTTCCATCCTGGCAGGGGCACGGTCCGATAAGGCGAGCCCTGAGTATTTATGAGCCGCCGACATGTGAACCGCTGCCGGCGGCAAGTGTTGTAGCTCTATTATCTGAATCCGCGTGAGAGGTTTTTTGCTTTTTTTGCCGTCATGACAAAGGCTTCGGGATTTTTATTTCTCTTTTGGCGGACAAAAAAGAGAAAAAAATCAGTTCGGTTTTCTCGCCCAGCAAACACGGGCATTTGCCCGATGCGCGACGTTCGGTCGGCTGGGTGGCCCGGTTTTTGTGACGGCCGGTTTTTCCCCTATTCTTGCGCACGCTCGCCCCATCCGACCCGCCGTGCGGGCGCCATGGCGGCACCGGCGATGCCCGCCGCACCCTTCAAACAGTGTTTTTACGGAAGCCATTCATGACGGACTTTGACGCGCTGAGTATTGCCCAGATGGCACGGGCCATTCGTGAGGGACACGTCACCAGCCGACAGCTTGTCGAGTTCTATCTGCGCCGCATCGCCGAGCGCAACGGATCGATCAACGCCATCGTCCAGCCGGCCGATCCGGCCCGGTTGCTCGAACAGGCGCAGGCGGCGGACCGCAGGGTCGCGGCGGGGGAGGCGCTGGGGCCGTTGCATGGCGTGCCCATCACCATCAAGGACGTTTGCCATGTCGAGGGCTTCAAGATGTCCTGCGGCATGCCCGAATGGCACGGCGCACCGAGCCCGGCCGATGCCACCGTGGTGCGGCGGCTGCGCGAGGCCGGGGCGCTGATCCTGGGGATCACCAATGTCCCGGAGCTGTGCATGTCCTTCGAGACGGAAAACTTCCTGTACGGACGCACCCTCAACCCCTTCGACCTGTCCAGAAGCCCCGGCGGCAGCAGCGGTGGGGAAGCCGCCGGCATCGCCGCAGGTTGCAGCCCGGCAGGATTGGGTTCGGATGCCGGGGGCAGCCTGCGCATCCCGGCGCATTTCAACGGCGTGTGCGGGTTCAAGCTGACCCAGGGCCGTGTCCCCCTGACCGGACAATACCCGGTGGAGCGTACCGGCCTGATCCACATGACATCGGCCTATGGCGTCATGGGGCGCTACGTGGATGACATCAAGCTGCTGGGGCAACTGATCGCCGGGGCGGACGGCCATGACCCGGACACCGTCGACGTACCGTTCGAGGATGACCTGCCCCTCGCCAAGGCACGGGTCGCGCTGTTCCATGAGCTGCCGGGCGTGACGGTGCGCGCTTCGGTGCGCGATGCGCTGCAACGGGTCGCCGGCCTGTTGGAGCCGCAGGTCGGGCAAGTGAGCCAGGTCGCGCCGCCGGGCATGGAGCAGGCCTGCGATAGCCTGTGGAACATCTTCCTTTCCGGTGGCGATGCCGCCCGGGCCTGGGACAAATTCCTGCCCAGCCTTGGGCGCGACAAATTCTCGGCATGCCTGGAGGGCCTGGTGCAGGCGAGCAGGGAGACGGAACTGAGCGTCGATCAGTTCAAGGTCGACCTGGCCTACATCAATACCTTCCGCCGCGGCCTCAGCAGTTTCTTCCGCGACCACGACGTGCTGATCTGCCCGGTCTTCCCGGACGTCGCGTTCAAGCCGGGCGAATCGCTGGACGGCCGCTCACGGTACGGCTACGTGTTCCCCTTCAGCCTCTCCGGTTCGCCCGTGGTGGTGCTGCCGGTGGGGCTCGACCCGGAACTGGGCCTGCCGATCGGCCTCCAGATCATCGGCCCTCACTGGAAGGAACAGCGCCTCTTGGCGCTGGCCGCGCTGCTTGAACGCCAGCTTGCGCGGTGGCGGCCGGCGGTTTTTGGCGAGGTTTGAAAACGTGGGCGGCCTCCAGGGGGCTGGAGGCTGGGGAGGAGTGATGGAGGGTGTTCAGAGGCTGTCCGGATCGCCGAAGAACATCTGAATCCTCGACCGCAACCAACGCTCGCCCGGGTCGTTGTCCTGCGAGCCGCGCCAGGCCATGTGCAGTTCGAAGGTGCGGGTGGGCAGTGGCGGGTCTTCGGCCCGGACGCCGCCGGCGGCGGTGAGGGCGTCGGCGGTGTAGTCCGGCACGGTGGCGACGATGTCAGTGCCGGCCAGCAGGGTGCTCAGGCCGTTGAACTGCGGCACGGCCAGCACCACGTGGCGCTTGCGGCCGAGCTTTTCCAGTTCCTCGTCGATGAAGCCGCTGAGGTCGCCGGCGAACGACACCAATGCGTGCGGGCGCGCGCAGTAGTCGTCCAGGCTCAACGGCCCCGGCACGGTGTCGGCGCGCAGCAGTTTCGGCTGGCTGCGGCGCAGCACCTTGCGCTTGGCGTTGGCCGGCAGGTCGGTGGTGTAGCTGACGCCGATGGAGATTTCGCCGGACGCCAGCAGGCTCGGCATCAGGATGTAGTTGACCCGGCGCACCACCAGCACGATGCCCGGTGCTTCGGCGCGCAGGCGTTTGAGCAGCATGGGCAGCAGGGCGAATTCGACGTCGTCCGACAGCCCGATGCGGAACACCGACGTGCTGGTGGCCGGATCGAACTCGGCCGCACGGCTGACCGCCGTGGAGATCGAGTCCAGGGCCGGGGAGAGCAGGGCGAAGATTTCCACGGCGCGGGCGGACGGTTCCATGCTCCGGCCGGTGCGCACGAACAGCGGATCGTCGAACAGGCCACGCAGGCGCGAGAGCGCGGCGCTGATGGCCGGCTGGCCGAGGAACAGTTTTTCCGCGGCGCGGGTCACGCTGCGTTCGTGCATCAGCGTTTCGAAAACGATCAACAGGTTCAGGTCGACACGACGCAGGTCATTACGATTCATCTGGAGTCCTGGCAGAGTCATCAAGCTTGACGAGAGCGACCATATGAGAACAATGGCCGGCATGAATAGTACGGGGAAAGGCTGGTACTCTGCACCGGAAAATTGAGCTTTACTGAGCGGGTTCCGGTCTTACGCTCATGGATTCTGCCAATACCGCCCATGCTGCGGAATCAATGACAGGCATGTCGACTATTAATGGCCGCTGATGGTCTTGGCCGGAAAGCCCAGATAGAGTTCAGGGCATTAGAGGTTACTTTGACGAGGTTTGCGATGTCCCGCACGATCCGTTTTCACAAGTTTGGTCCGGCCGAGGTGCTCAAGTGCGAAGAGCATGCGGCCGCTCAGCCAGGTCCTGGCGAAGTGCAGGTGCGCGTCGAGGCGATCGGCATCAGTTGGTACGACACCTTGTGGCGCCAGAACCTGGCGTCGTCCCAGGCCCGCCTGCCTTCGGGCCTGGGCCATGAAATGGCCGGCGTGGTCACGGCCGTCGGCGAAGGCATCGAGGACCTGGCGGTGGGCGACAAGGTCGCAAGCTTCCCGGCCGAGAGCCCCAACGACTACCCGGTCTACGGTGAGCTGATCGTGATGCCGCGCACCGCGCTGACCCGCTATCCGGACGTGCTCACGCCGATCGAGGCCAGCGTCCACTACACGCCGCTGCTGATCGCCTATTTCGCCTACATGGACCTGGCGCGGGTCAAGCCCGGGCAGTTCGCCCTGGTCACCGACGCCAGCCACTGCGCGGGGCCTTCCTTTGTCCAGCTGGGCAAGGCGCTGGGCGTCAAGGTGATCGCCGCGACCAAGACGGCCGAAGAGCGTGAATACCTGTTGTCGCTGGGGGCCGAGAAGGTCATCGTCACCGAAGAGGAAGACCTGTTGACCCGCGTCAACAAGATCACCGACAACCGTGGCGTCGAGATGGTGTTCGACGGCCTCGGCGGTCCGCAGATGTCGTTGCTCGGCGATGTGCTGGCGCCGCGCGGCAGCCTGGTGCTGTATGGCCTGCAGGGCGGCAACCAGACGCCGTTCCCGGCCTGTGCCGCCTTTCAGAAGAACATCCAGTTCTTCGTGCACTGCATCGGCAACTTCACCGGCAAGCCTGAGCTGGGCATCAAGCAGGA
This sequence comes from Pseudomonas sp. B7(2017), assembly GCF_002112745.1. NCBI lineage: Bacteria > Pseudomonadati > Pseudomonadota > Gammaproteobacteria > Pseudomonadales > Pseudomonadaceae > Pseudomonas > Pseudomonas sp. B7(2017). The sequence goes on from NZ_NEIP01000007.1 coordinate 144,952, forward strand.
CGGCGACGCGCTGCAGCGGGCCCTGCGCGACATCAACCAGTTCACCGCCGACCGCGTGCTGGTGCCGCTCAAGACCCGGGTGTTCCCGTTCGACCAGTTCGTCGAGGCCCACCGCTACATGGATGAGTGCCCTTGCCGCGAACGCGTGGCCCTGCAGGTCGAAACGGCCTGATCTTCAAGCCCAGGAGTCCGTGCCGCCACGGACTCCTTCCTTTGCTTCACGCCCCTGGCCGGACTCTCACCGGCGTCTGCCCGCAACCGTTCAGCAACTGAACCGGTTTTTGCCTGGGATCTGTATCTTCTAATCGTCCTTCAAGCCCTGATAATTGAATGATTACTTTCATCTCAAGGAATGAGCCATGGCTGTGCATTCTGTTTTTTCTGGGCGAATACTCTTGTTTGTCTTTTTGCGATATGCCGATTCTTGTTTAAAAGTTGTAGGCGGGTTGCAAAAAGCATTCTTTATTTCTTGTGGTCACTGTTTGTGGGACTGCGTAAGAAGTTTCCTAGGACTCTCTTTTGCTTCCGGAAAACCCTTGCGGCCCTTGGCCTGTGCTGGTTTCATGGGGTGAGCGGCACTCAAGTGTTTCAAATAACTACGAAATCTTAAGTGTTAGGATTCAGCGTCTATTTATTAGTGATCCATTATTCCGTGCCACTGAGTTTGGCGGCGGGGTATGAAACTTTTCTGCACCGGGTAAGAGACCGATGAGCACAATCCATGATCAGGCAATGAATTATGTCTACCAGCAAGTGCTGCAACGCTTGTTGAGTTTTTTCTCCCGCGCAGAACGCACGGCGCTGCAACTTCTTATTCAACGGCTCGTCGTCGCGGCCGGCGGCAGCGAGCGCATCGGCGAGTTCAAGGTGCTGGCCGTCCAGACCGGCACCCGTGACAGTTGCTACGCCCTGGCGATGCTGCGGGCCGCTCAGTTGAGCATCGCCGGGCGCGCGCCGGCCACCTTTCAGTTGCGGGTGGCGACCTTGCGCTATGAAGGCAATGACCTGGCCGCGCTCGAAAACATGCACCGCAGCCATGCCGCGCTGTTTCTCTGCGACGATCCGCGGGTCGAGTTGCTGATGGTCGATCACCGCGAGGTGATGCCTTTCGATCACCAGGCGCCCATCAGCGAAGGCGGCAGTGAGGCCAACCGCATCAATCTGCTGATGGTGGGGCACCGCCGGACCTGGAACGAGGCGCTGGAGCTGTGGGACGACCGCTACCTGGCGACGGCGGAGTTCCATGGGCAGGTGGCGCGCTGGAACAACGGCGTCGATGTGCTGGCCGGCTGCGACTCCGCCGCGCGCCAGAGGCGCTTCATCGACGGGCTGGACCGTGCGGTGCGCAAGGTCGGCATCGGGCCGCTGGCGGACAACTCGGGCAGCTACGATCAATTGTTCGCGCTGCTCGACGGCCTCGACGGCGACTGCTACCGCCGGCTCTACACCGAGCCCGAGCGCATGCCCTGGCGTCCGGAAGGGCAGTTCGAGGCCTGCCGGCGCACGGTGTTCATCGACGTCCACGACATGCTCGTCGCCAAGCTCGATGACCGTTGGCCGCTGCTCAGCGAGTTCCTCGGGTTCAAGGCGGACGAATGGTCCGCGGCGCTGTTCGACGACGAATGCCCGGATCCGCTGGTGGCCGCTTACCTGTGCGGCCTCCAGGCCCAGTTCGTGGAAGGGCACAGCTACGAGGCCGGCGTCCAGGCGTTTGTGCAGCGCAGCCTGGCGGCCATGCGGCGCCGACAGGTGCCGGAACCGGTCTGTGAGCATCTGGCCGCGACCTTCGCCAAGCCCCAGGGGTATGAAGAGTTGAGGCAAAAGGCCCTGGCCGGCCTGCAGGCGCGTTTCGGGCTCAACGAAAACCAGATCGTCTGCCTGCTGTTTGCGCCGTTCACCCACAGCGGCGCAGGCCTTGAGCGTTTCCTGCGGGCCTGCCACCCCGGCATGCTGGTGGCGATTCCGGATCTGCATCGCGCGATGCAGGGCCTGCACGCACCGGAGCAGGTGTTGCAGTGGATGACGGAGGTCAGCGGATTGCCCGTCAGGCTCATCGGCCGGCTGTATGCCATGGAGCCCGTCCCGGCGTTCCCGCAGCGGCCGCTTGAAACGGCGTCGCCGACGAGTGACGACGCGTTCGGGGGCGACCGCTCCCAGGAACGTTAGGATGGGCGGCGCACACGACAATGACTGGATCGCGCCGGGCGGGCGCCCATGAAGGCGCGGCGGGAGACCGACTTTGCGTATCAGGCGGTGTACCGCTACCTGACCCGACTGATGGCCGGCTGTGGCCCGGATGAAAGCATCCGTTTGCCGTCCCTGCGGCAACTGGCCGACCGTCTGAACGTGTCGATATCGACCATCCAGTGCGCCTACTCGCTGCTGGAGAAGGAAGGGCGGGTGTATTCGGTCGCCAAGTCCGGCTATTTCGCCCGCGCCGTCTCGTCTGTGCCGTCGCCGGACGACGACCGTGACCTGCTGGAGACCGTCTATGTCAGTGCCCGCTGGCCGGGCATGAAAGTGCTGAGCGGTGACGAGCCGGCGTCGATCCAGCCTTTGGACAGCCCGCTGCTGGTGCTTGAGCGGGAGCTGCTGCGCCAGTATCCCCGGCCGTCGCAGTGGCTGGCGCCTCCTTGCGGCGAGCAGCAGTTGCGGGCAGCCGTGGCGGCCCGCTACACCACGTCGCACCGGCACTGCTGGCACGCGGACGACGTGTACGTCGGCGCCGACCTGCGCGGGGTGCTGGAGATTCTGATCGCCGTGCTGGATCTCAGGCATGCCACCCTGGTGGTCGAGTCGCCGTGCGACTGGGTGATCCTGCGCCTGCTGCAGTCGGCGCAGGTGCAGGTGATCGAGTTGCCGTTGCAGGCCGCAGGCGGGCTCGATGCGCAGCGGCTGGAGGATCTGCTCAAGACCCGGTCGGTGGCGCTGATCCTGTTGTCTTCCGGGTTGAGCATGCCCCGGGGCAGCCAAGTGCCGGCGGACAACCGGCAGTCCATCGCGCGCCTGCTGGCCCGGCACGGCACCTGGGTGCTGGAGAACGATTGCTACAGCGAACTCGACGAAGGCCTCGACCGCTTGCGCCTGCGCGACTTGCTCGACCCTGACCGCCTGCTGGTGTTCTCCTGCTTCGAGACGTTCATCGGTGCGGAGGCGCCGTACGGCTACCTGCTGTCACGGCAGTGGCGCACGGAGCTGCAGCGGCATTTCCTGTTGCGTTCGTTCCGCCTGTCGCCTATCCGCCAGAAGGCGATCGCACGCTTGTATGACAGTGGGCGGCTCGATCAGCACCTGGAGTCGTTGCGCCGCCGCTTGAGAGAGCACCGCACGCCCATGGTCGAGCTGTTGCGCGAGCGGCTGGGGGAGAGCCTGCAGGTGGTCGAGCCCCAGGGCGGGGCGACGCTTTGGGTGCGCGCCAAGCGCCCGGTGGACATGCGCGACGTCTTTCGGCGCCTGCTCAAGCAGCAGGTGGTGATCGCGCCTGGAGAGCTGTTCAGTCTGCAAGGGTTGCATGCCCAGCACCTGCGTTTGAGCCCCCTCGGCCTGGATGCCCGGGACGCCTCGGGCACGGTAGGGCTGTTGGCGGATGCGCTGCGTCTGGCGCCGCTGCGGTGAGCGGAAAAAACATTAAATGTTGTCAGGATAGATCCCATCGCACTGCGGTCGAAGTGCCAGTAAACTGCGCGGTATTTCCTGAACCACTCTCTCTCAGAGGTTTTGCATGACACTCAGTCCTTTTGCGGGCAAACCGGCACCGACAGATCTGTTGGTCGACATCCCGCGACTGGTAACGGCCTATTACACAGGTCAACCGGATGCATCGGTCTCCACCCAGCGTGTGGCGTTCGGCACCTCCGGGCACCGGGGCAGCTCCTTCGACTTGAGTTTCAACGAGTGGCACGTGCTGGCCATCAGTCAGGCCATCTGCCTGTACCGTGAAGCCCAAGGCATCACCGGGCCGCTGTTTGTCGGCATCGACACCCATGCGCTGTCGACCCCGGCGGGCGCCAGCGCCCTGGAAGTGCTGGCGGCCAACGGCGTGACCGTCATGATCGCCGCCGGCGACGAATACACGCCGACCCCGGCGGTGTCCCACGCGATCCTTTGCTACAACCGCGGACGCACGTCCGGTCTGGCCGACGGCATCGTCATCACCCCGTCGCACAACCCGCCGCAAAGCGGTGGCTACAAATACAACCCGACCAACGGCGGCCCGGCCGACACCCACATCACCAAGTGGATCGAAGCCAAGGCCAACGAACTGCTGGCCAACAAGCTGGCCGGGGTCAAACGCATCAGCTACGAGCAAGCGCTCAAGGCCGACACCACCCACCGCCACGACTACGTCAACACCTACGTGGCCGACCTGATCAACGTCATCGACTTCGACGCGATCCGCGCAGCCAAGCTGCGCCTGGGCGTCGATCCGTTGGGCGGAGCAGGGGTGCGCTACTGGTCGGCGATCGCCGAGCACTACCGTCTGGACCTGGAGGTGGTGAACAAGCAGGTCGACTCGACCTTCCGCTTCATGACTGTCGACTGGGATGGCCAGATCCGCATGGACCCGTCCTCCAGCCACGCCATGCAAGGCCTGATCGGCCTCAAGGAACGCTTCGACGTGGCGTTCGCCTGCGACCCGGATCACGACCGTCACGGCATCGTCACCCCGAGCGGTGGCCTGTTGGCACCGAACAATTACCTGGCCGTGGCCATCGACTACCTGTTCCAGAACCGTCCGCAATGGCGCGCCGATGCCGCCGTGGGCAAGACCGTGGTCAGCAGCGGGCTGATCGACCGCGTCGCCAAGCGTCTGGGCCGTCGTCTGTACGAAGTGCCGGTGGGCTTCAAGTGGTTCGCTGACGGCCTGTTCGACGGTTCGCTCGGCTTCGGCGGCGAAGAAAGCGCCGGCGCCTCGTTCCTGCGCAAGGACGGCGGCGTCTGGAGCACCGACAAGGACGGCCTGATCCCTTCGCTGCTGGCCGCCGAAATGACCGCCCGCACCGGCCGCGATCCGAGCCAGGCCTACCGTGCCCTGACCGACGAGCTGGGCGAGCCGTTCTCGGTACGCGTGGACGCCAAGGCCAACCCTGAGCAGAAGGCGCTGCTGAGCAAGCTGTCGCCGCAGCAGGTCACCTCGACCGAACTGGCGGGCGAGAAGATCCAGAGCATCCTCAGCCACGCGCCGGGCAACGACCAGGCCATCGGCGGCCTGAAGGTGATGACCGAAAACGGCTGGTTCGCGGCGCGTCCGTCGGGCACCGAGGACATCTACAAGATCTACGCCGAAAGCTTCATCGGCGACGACCACCTCAAGCAACTGGTGGCCGAGGCGCAGACCCTGGTGGACGGTGCGATCAGCGCGAAGTGACCACGGATCCTGCTGCACCCTGGCCTCTGCGGGCGCGGGCTTGCCCGCGAAAGCGGTGGGTCAGGCACTGAAGAGGTCGGTGTGAAACAGAAAGGGGCGACCACTACGGTCGCCCCTTTTTTTTGCCTGCGTGTTCGGCCGTCAGGCCAGGTCCACCAGGACGACCTCGCTGTCTTCGATGGCCGTGACCGTCAACACCTGTTCCTGGGCCACTGCGACGCCGTCCCGGGCCTGGGCGCGCACGCCGTTGACCTCGATGAGGCCGGTGGCCGGCACCAGATAGGCACGGCGTCCGGCGTCCAGGCGATACTCCGCCGTTTCGCCGGCCTTGAGGTTGGCGGCCACCAGGCGGGCATCGGCGCGGATGCGCAGGCTCTGGTCATCGCCGTCCTTGCCGCTGGCCAGCGTCACGAAGCCTTCGCGCTCGCCTTTGGGGAAGGGCTTGGCACCCCAGGAGGGCGGCGCGCCGGTTTCGGTCGGCAGGATCCAGATCTGGAAGATCTTGGTGTCGCCCGCTTCGAGGTTGTATTCGCTGTGCGCGATGCCGGTGCCGGCGCTCATCACTTGCACATCGCCCGCTTCGGTGCGGCCCTTGTTGCCCAGGTTGTCCTGGTGGCTGATCGCGCCTTCACGGACATAGGTGATGATTTCCATGTCCCGGTGCGGATGGGTGGGAAAGCCGGTGCCGGGCGCGATGATGTCGTCGTTCCACACGCGCAGGTTGCCCCAGCTCATGCGTTGAGGGTCGTAGTACTCGGCGAACGAAAAATGGTGATGGGCATCCAGCCAGCCGTGGTGGGCGCCGCCCAGCGAGCTGAAAGGTCGGAGTTCAAGCATGGTCGTGATCCTCGATAGGTTCCCGGAGCAGCGGGGGATGACGGGCATCATCTATCAGGGAGTCATCGATAAAAAGCGTAAAAAGTGCGCCATAACAATCGAATCGATCGATGTTTATGATCCTCGAAACGGTCTCACCCAGCCTTCAATTCGTCGTCTAACCCCATGACGCGCAAGCATTTCGCTAGAACTCGAAAGCAATTCCAGACACCATAGCGCTCAACCGTTTCAGATGCCGGAGTCCGTCAGCGTGGCGCAGCACACCCCCGATCTTCCTCCCGAACTTCGCCCCTTGGCCGAGATGCCGTGGTTCAAGCGCCTGGCCGCCCGTTTCCTGGGGCACGGCCTGACCCGCTTGCGCGCCCAGCACCGGTCGTCGTGGCTGCACGGCCAGGCCGACGGCTTTCGCAGCGGCCACACCGCCGGCGTCGAGTACGGCTATAAGGAAGGCCGGCAGGACGGACTGGAAGAGGGCCGCCAGGTCCTACTGATCCGTGACAGCCGCAGCACCGAACATCGGCCGCCGTCCATCGATGATCACCTGTTCGACGACTGGCGCCTGCCGCTCACCCCGGAGCTGAAGAAGCGGATGAAGGCCGATGTGGCGCGCCTGCTGCCGGCCCAGGCCCAGCCGAGCGCGGCGCAGTGGAAGATGATCTTCAGCGACACGCCGTCGACGTCCGTGGTGGCCGGTGCCGGCGCCGGCAAGTCGACGACCCTGGTGCTGCGGATCCTGCTGCTGACCCATTACCTGGGCTTCGAGCTCGACTCGATGACCGTGGTGACGTTCACCCGCGAATCGCGCCGGGACTTCATCAGGAAGCTGATCGAACTGTTCGCCCTGTGGGGGCGGCCGCTGGAGCAGAAGCAGGCGCGCGACCTGGTGCGCACGTTCCACTCGCTCATCCTGCCGATGGTGCGCAGCCTGCCGGGGTTCGAGCGGTTGCAGGCCTTCGAGAACCTCAGCAACCGGCCCCAGGGCGGCGATGACGAGGCAGACAGCAATCCGTTCGACCTGCGCATCAACGAGGCCCAGCGCCAGCGGCTCAATGCCTGTTACCACCGCTTGTACACCGAGGATGAGCGTTTCCGTCAGTTGGTCCAGCCATTGTCGCGGCATGCCTTGCAGCTCAAGGAGCTGGAGCGCGACCACCCGGACGTGCAGAAGCGCGTGGCGGTGACCGAACTGGCCGCCAAGCGCGATGAAGAGCTGTGCGACGTGATCGAGGATCTGTGGTTCCGGGCCGGGGCCTGGCCGATCAAGGGGATCGAACCGAACCGCCAGACCTTCGAGATCAACGGTGCCCGTTTCCATTGCCACGGCTACATCCCGAGCCTGGATGCCTGGGTCGTGCTCGGCTTCGACGCCGGCGAAAACCCCCAGACCTGCCGGCCGGGCGCCAAGCTGACGGTGCGCGCCGAGTGGGCCGTGAAACGCACCCTGTTTCAAGCTTTCTGTCGTAAACCATTGATTTGGTTGGACAATTACGAAATGTCGAAGCGGGTTCTGGCCACGCTGGCGGGGGATGCGAGCGCAGGCCCCGGCTTCGACTACAAGGTCAAAGGCGAGTTGGCTTCCGCACCGCTGCTCGACTGTTTCGTCGGCGCCGCCGGCTTCATCGAGAACCTGGGGCTGGACGTGCCGGACGCGGTCGGCCGCATGAGTTTCGCCAAGGACGACCCCGACCGGTTCTTCTTCGAGGCCTTGAGCCTGTTTTGGCGCGCCCTGGAAGATCACCTGCTGGATCAGAAGCCGCCGGTCATGACCTACAACCGCATGTTCGCGCTGTTCAGCGAGCACTCGCCGGAAAACCTCAAACTGCTCGGCGATGACCTGCTGCGGCCGATGTCGCACCTGATGATCGACGAGTTTCAGGACGTTTCGCCGCAGATCGTCTCGTGGATCCGCGCCAGCCTGGGCGAGATCCGCAGCCGCGGGCCGTCCATGCATGTCGGGCGCGGGGCGCAACGCTCGTCGCTGCTGTGCGTGGGCGATGACTGGCAGTCCATCTACGGCTGGCGCGGCAGTTCGCCGAGCTACTTCATGGCCTTCACCACCGAGTTCCCGTCGCCGGCCACCACGCGGGTGATGCTCAGCGAGAACTACCGCAGCCACCAGCACATCATCGATGCGGCGGAGCATGTGGTGCGGGCCGCTCCGGCGATTCCCGGGAAAAAGGCCAAGGCCTGCGGCGAGGCCGGCGAACTGCGGCCGGTCAATGTTATGGAGCGCGATGACGCCGCATTGGCCCAGCGTTTGGCGGAGCACTACCGGCAAGGCGATTCGATCTTGATGCTGTATCGAAAAAGTAGCGATAAGTCATTGATTGAACAGCATATTCAGTTCGTAGTTAATGTGGATTCTAGCTTGCCGTACGACGCCCGGCGCCTGAAGCAACTGACCTTTCACAGCGCCAAGGGCCTGCAGGCCGACGCGGTGTTCATGCTGGGAGACTGCCAGCATTTGACCAGTTCCCCCTACAAGAACCAGGTCTACCGCATGGCTGGCCTGGGCAAGGCCGGCGACGGCGAGCCGTACGACAGTGCGCAAAAGGATGAGATCCTGCGCTTGGCCTACGTCGGTATCACCCGTGCGGTCAGTCACTGCTATTGGTATGTCGAGCCCCAGGACGGGCCAGCGGTGAACATGCCGCGGGCATCGGACAGGGTCGATGGGGGCAAGCCGTTCTTCGCCGACCGGCGCCCGGAGAAAAAGACCGCCTGAATCGACCGACCAACAAAAAGCCCGCTATCGCTAGCGGGCTTTTTCTTTATGGATCATGTGGTTATGCGTAACTTCTCAACGATTCCGGAGGAGTGAACGCGTCCAGTTCATCCTCGACCGCCTCGATTATTCGTTCGACATCCGCAGCGTTCATCACGGTGGCGCAGGGAATGCCCGCGATCGCGATCAGGGTTTCGCCGCTGGCGCGGTCGAACAGACGGGCGATCATGCTGCCCGGTGCGTCCATCTTCGCCTCGAATCCCATGGGATGAAAATGCCAGCGCATCAGCTGGCAAGCATTGGGAAAGGTGACTTTGCTTGAGGCTCTATTCATGTGTTGCCCGCCTTCTTCATCGAGCGCTTCCGTTTGCTCAGGGTAGGTGGGAAGAGCCTTCATTGGCTCAACCGGTGGGTGCCATTAAAAGTAGCACCTGGATGTGAAAATCCTGTGAGAATTTTCAGGCCGTTTGGCGATTGCTCGGATTATTTTGATGTAAGTCACGAACCATACGGCTGTGGCCGGCGAAGTGCCGCCGCGGTCCGGTCATTGCCCGGGCGCCTGAAGTTGGGCAAGCTCGGTGCTTTTGGCAGAGACCCTTATGCACGCCGACGACGACGGCCCGGAGCAGTCCCCGGCCACCCGCGAAACGGTCATGCGCTATCACCTGAGCTGGAAGCGCCGGGATCTGGACAGCGTGATGGCGCTCTACCATCCGGCCATCCAGTACAACGACTTTTTCCAGAACCGTGTGCTCGGCCTCGATGAACTGCGCGAGTACGTGCGGGTCAGCATGCCGCGCGAATCCGACGAAGCGCTGGAGCATTGCGACCGGATCCGCATCGACGGCAACACGGCGTTCATTCAGTACGAGGTGACGTTGCGCGGCGGCAGCGGCCTGGTGTCGTTCCGCTCCAGCGAAGCGATCACCGTCAAGGACGGCTTGATCTGGCGCGTCAACGAATACGCCTCGCTGGTGCGGGAAACGGCCGCTGCGGCCCAGGCGTCGAACCGGCGCCCGGCGGCGAGCCGCCTGGGGTTGTCGCCGCGCCAGTTGAGCTTCATGGCCGATGACCTGCAAAGCTATTTCCAGCGCCAGCAACCGTACCTCGACCCGGAACTGGACCTGCAGCGGGTGGCGAAGGAGTGCGGCTACAGCCGCAACCAGATTTCCTACTTGCTCAACCAGGTGCTGGGGCAAAGCTTCTATCGCTACGTCAATCAGGCCCGCCTGCAGCATGTGTTGCGGGGCCTGGACACCGCCACGCCGCCGCTGCGCATCGATGAACGGGCCTTCGCTGCCGGCTTCAACTCGCTGTCGGCGTTCTACAGCTGCTTTCGCCAGCACACCGGGCAGTCGCCCAAGGCTTACGCCAAACAAATTTCTTTGCGGGCACGCGCGCAAGACAGCCCTTGAGTCCAGCCACTAGGATCGCCGCCATCGACCTTTTGATTGGCGGAGTCTTGCATGCCGGCGTGGCGCAACATCAGTTTATGGATGGACCAGCTCGACGAGCCGCTGACCGCGCGGCCGGCGCTGGAGCAGGACCTGGACGTCGACGTGGCGATCATCGGCGCCGGCTACACAGGGCTGTGGACGGCGTACTACCTCAAGCGGCTGGCGCCGGGCCTGGACATCGCCATCGTCGAGGCGCAGACCGCCGGGTTCGGCGCGTCCGGGCGCAACGGCGGCTGGCTGATGGGCAACCTGCTGGGCGAGGATCGCTTGCTGGCCGGGCTGTCTCCCCAAGAGCGCCGGGCGTCCTACGACCTGCTGCACAGCATTCCCGACGAAGTGGAAGTCGTTCTTGAGCGCGAAGGCATCGACTGCGATTACCGCAAGGGCGGTGTGCTGTACTGCGCCGCGCGTTACCCGGAACAGGTGGCGAGCCTGCGCCAGTACCTCGACAAGCTGCACGCCCAGGGCCTGAGCGACAACGACTACCGCTGGCTCGGCCCCGAGCAGTTGGCGCAGCAGCTGCGGATCGCCAAGCCGTACGGCGCGATCTTCGCCCCCCACGTGGCGACCCTTCACCCGGCCAAACTGGTGCGCGGCCTGGCCCGCGCCGTCCAGCGCATGGGCGTGAAGATCTACGAAAACAGTCCGGTCACCCATTGGCAGGCCGGCAGCCTGCGCACCGACAAGGCCAGCGTGCGCAGCCGCTGGATCGTGCCGGCCGTCGAGGGCTATTCGGTGACGCTGCCGCCGCTGGGCCGCTATCAGTTGCCGGTGCAAAGCCTGATCGTCGCCACCGAACCGCTGTCGGCGGCGGTCTGGGACGAGATCGGCCTCAATGGCGGCCAGGCGTTCAGCGAGTTCAGCCGCCAGGTCACGTACGGCCAGCGCAGCGCCGACAACCGCCTGATCTTCGGGGCCCGGGGCGGCTACCGGTTCGCCGGCAGGCTGCGGCACGACTTCGACCTGACCCGCGATGAAGTGCAGCTGCGTCGCTATCTGTTCGGCGAGCTGTTCCCGCAACTGAAAAACGTGCAGATCACCCATGGCTGGGGCGGCAACCTCGGCATGTCCCGGCACTTCAAGCCGCACATGCTCTGCGATCGCGCCAACGGCATCGCCTTGTCCGGCGGCTACGGCGGCGAGGGCGTCGGCGCCAGCAACCTGGGCGGGCGCACCTTGGCCGACCTGATCCTGGAGCGCGACAGCGAGCTGGTGCGCCAGCCCTGGGTGCTGCCGGACGGCGGGATCCACGCGCTGCGCGCCTGGGAGCCGGAGCCGTGCCGGTGGCTGGGCTACAACGCGATCATCAAGAGCTTCGTCCATGAAGACCAGACCCTGGCCAACCCGGCGACCGCGCCCTGGCGGCGCAAGCTGGCCACCCGGGTGGCGGGCTTCATGGAAGGTTTCATGCACTGAACCCCAGCCTCAATCCCAAGACAGGTAGCCCCATGAGCATCACCCAATTCAAAAACACCGCCACGATGCCGCTGGATGAATCCAACCCGGTGGCCGTTCCCCTCGGCACGCCGGTGGCGGTCGCCTCGACCACCAGCGTCGAGCGCGACGACGGCGTCGAAACCGGCGTCTGGGCGTGCACGCCCGGCCGCTGGCGCCGGCAGATCACTGCCCAGGAGTTCTGCCATTTCATTTCCGGCCGCTGCACCTTCACCCCCGACGGCGGCGGCGAAACCCTGCACATCCAAGGCGGCGACGCCTTGATGCTGCCGGCGAACACGCTCGGCGTCTGGGACATCCAGGAGACTGTGCGCAAGACCTATGTCCTGATTTTCTGACTTTCCGATCTTTGATTGCCTGCCCGCTTCACGACAAAAAAGACAACAGCACCCACAGGTATCCCCATGATCCAGAAAACCCTCTCACTGGCGCCGCTGCTGCTGGTCGCCTCGCTCAGCCACGCGGCCGACACGGTCAAGGTCTACAACTGGTCCGACTACATTGCGCCGGACACCGCGAAGAACTTCGAGAAGGACACGGGCCTGGGCGTCACCTACGACGTCTACGACAGCAACGAAACCCTCGACGGCAAGCTGATGACCGGCAAGTCCGGCTACGACGTGGTGTTTCCCTCCAACCATTTCATGGCGCGGCAGATCCAGGGCGGGGCGCTGAAGAAGCTCGACAAGAGCCGGCTGCCGAACTGGAAGAACCTCAACCCGGTGCTGCTCAAGGCGCTGCAGACCAACGATCCGGGCAACGAACACGGCTTCCCGTACCTGTGGGGCAGCACCGGCATCGGCTATAACGTGGCCAAGGTCAAGGCTGTGCTGGGCGAGGGTGCGCCGCTGGATTCCTGGGACCTGATCTTCAAGCCCGAGTACATGCAGAAGCTGCAGAAGTGCGGGGTGGCGATCCTCGACAACGGCCCGGAACTGCTGCCGGCGGCGCTCAACTACCTGGGCTTGCCGCACCACAGCAAGAACCCCGAGGACTACAAGAAGGCCGAAGCGCTGCTGATGAAGGTGCGGCCTTATGTCAGCTACTTCCATTCCTCCAAGTACACCAGCGACCTGGCCAACGGCGACATCTGCGTGGCGGTGGGCTTCTCCGGCGACATCCTGCAGGCTGAAAACCGCGCCAAAGAGGCGAAGAACGGCGTCGAGATCGGCTATTCGATCCCCAAGGAGGGCGCCGCCATCTGGTTCGACATGGTCGCGATGCCGGCCGACGCGCCTGACGAGAAGGCCGGCTACGCGTTCATGAACTACCTGCTGCGCCCGGACGTGATGGCCGGCATCAGCAACTACGTGCACTACGCCAACGGCAACGAACAGGCTGACGGTCTGATCGACCCGGCCATCAAGGGCGACACCAAGGTCTATCCGAGCCCCGAGATGATGGGCAAGCTGTTCGCGCTGGAGGCGATGCCCCTCAACATCGACCGGATCCGTACCCGCGTCTGGAACAAGATCCGCACCGGCAGCTGATCAATCCCCCCCCAAAAAAACGTAGGAGCGAGCCTGCTCGCGATGCGTGGATCCCTCGGCAGTCACGTTGAAGGATGCGCATCGCGGGCAGGCTCGCTCCTACTGTCGTTCAGGTGCCGGCCTACGCCCGGTTGCACTAATAAAGTGCAGGAAAGTGAGACGCCTTCGGCAAAAAACAATTAACCCCTATTTAATATTTAAATAAGAAATCGTCAGACAATTCGGCAAATTCACCAAAGTTCAAACAATTGTCCAACAGCACATGCTTTGTTTACGGGAGCTTTGCGGAAAAGTTCGTTTTGAGTTCGAAAAAACGCTAGACGTTCGATTTCAAATTGTGTCAGGTTGCGAATGCCTTCATTGGGCGAGTGATAGGACAATCTCGCCAGAGGTTGTCGCTATCTGACAAAAACTGTTCCATTGCTAAACAAGGAAGTGTGTTTATGTCGAAAGTAAAAGCTAACGCTATTGATACGGCCGAACAGGCATTCCAGCTGTCGGCGGCAAACCCCCTGGCGGCGTCCAGCACCGCCTGGAACCAGATCAATAGCTTCAGCCATCAGTACGATCGTGGCGGCAACCTCACGGTCAATGGCAAACCCTCCTATTCCGTCGACCAGGCCGCCGATTACATCCTGCGCGACGGGGCTGCCTACAAAGACTTGGACGGCAGCGGCAAGATCGAACTCACCTACACGTTCCTGACCTCGGCATCGTCCACCACGATGTACAAGCACGGGATCAGCGGGTTCAGTCAGTTCAGCGCCCAACAGAAAGCCCAGGCCGTGCTCGCCATGCAATCCTGGGCCGACGTGGCCAACGTCACCTTCACCGAGAAAGCCTCGGGCGGTGATGGCCACATGACCTTCGGCAACTACAGCGGCGGCCAGGACGGCGCGGCGGCGTTCGCCTATCTGCCGGGCACCGGCGCCGGCTACGACGGCACTTCGTGGTACTTGATCAACAGCGGCTACCAGCAGAACAAGAACCCGGACCTGAACAACTACGGCCGTCAGACCCTGACCCACGAGATCGGTCACACCCTGGGCCTGGCCCACCCCGGCGACTACAACGCCGGCAACGGCAACCCGACCTACAATGACGCCCACTACGGTCAAGACACCCGTGGCTACAGCGTCATGAGCTACTGGAGCGAAAGCAACACCAGCCAGAACTTCAGCAAGGGTGGGGTGGAAGCCTATTCGTCCGGTCCGCTGATGGATGACATCGCAGCGATCCAGAAGCTGTACGGCGCCAACATGACTACCCGTACCGGCGACACCACCTACGGCTTCAACTCCAACGCCGGGCGCGATTTCCTCAGCGCCACGTCGTCGGCCGACAAGCTGGTGTTCTCGGTGTGGGACGCAGGCGGCAAGGACACCTTCGACTTCTCGGGCTTCACCCAGAACCAGAAGATCAACCTCAATGAAGCGTCGTTCTCCGACGTGGGCGGCCTGGTGGGCAACGTGTCCATCGCCAAGGGCGTCACCATCGAGAACGCCATCGGCGGTTCGGGCAACGACCTGCTGATCGGCAACAGTGTGTCCAACGAGCTCAAGGGCGGTGCCGGCAACGACATCCTCTACGGAGCCGGCGGCGCCGACAAGCTGTGGGGCGGGGCAGGTGCGGACATCTTCGTGTTCGGCGCCAGCACCGACTCCAAGCCGGGCGCGGCCGACCAGATCCTGGACTTCACCTCGGGCCTGGACAAGATCGACCTGACCGGCATCACCAAAGGCGCCGGCCTGCACTTCGTCAGCGCCTTCACCGGTGCGGCGGGTGACGCGATCCTGACCACCTCGGGCGGCAACAGCACCCTGCAAGTGGACTTCTCCGGGCACGGCGTAGCGGACTTCCTGGTCAGCACCGTCGGCGTCGCGGCTGTCACCGACATCGCAGCGTGATGTGAAGCGGGAAAGCGGCGCACGGTGCGCCGCTTTCTTCACTTGCATCGCCTCGCCCTGTGGGCAAGGCTACACGCCGGAGCGAAATGTCCCATGACCCGTAGCGCAATTTCCCGCAAGGCAGTGGCTTGGCTGTTGCCGACGCTGATGATGATTTCTGGAGAGACACCCATGGCAAGCAGCCTCAGACTCGAAGAACCTTCGACGTTCGCCGGCCCGTGGCAGGCGACCTTGAGCGACCGCAGCGACGCGCCGGATGCCCAGGCCCTGCAAGACAAGCCGTCGAACACCTGCGTCATCGAGCTTGAGCCGGACCAAACCCTGGGCAAAGGCGCCGACTGCCTGAGCGCCTGGCTGCAGGACAGCGCCATCGGCTGGTTTCCCGACCCCGACGGCCTGTCGATCACCGGCAAGGAAGGCTCAAGAATCCAGTTCTTCAGCCGACAACGTGATGGGCTTTATCTGAGCACTTTGAAGTCGGGCCTGGTGATCACGCTGGTGCGCGCCGCAGCGCAACCGTGACGGCCGTCCGAACGAACAGTTTGAATATAAATGACCTCGATGCAGTTATAAGCATTGCCTTGATAGCGACAACGCCGGTTAAACATCGCGAAAGTTGTTATTGAAGTGTAAGCGGACACTTGCAGAGTATCTCCCGGGCCATGCACGGGTTGTTTAATAAAGACTCGCCAAAGAATGGCGGGGAATATCATTCGGGAATTATCAATGAAGATGGCGAAGGCCCCAGCCACCGCACCGTTATTCAAGGCACTGGGTGACTACAAGGGCATTCTGATCAGCGTCGGTTGCTTTACCGCACTGATCAACGTGCTGATGCTGGTGCCCTCCATATATATGCTGCAGGTCTACGACCGGGTGCTGTCTTCGCAAAACGAAACCACCCTGGCGATGCTGTCGCTGATGGTGGTCGGTTTCTTCGCCTTCATCGGCCTGCTGGAGGTGGTGCGCAGCTTCATCGTGATCCGCATCGGCAGCCAGCTGGAGCGCCGCTTCAACCTGCGGGTCTACCAGGCCGCGTTCGAGCGCAACCTGTTCAAGGGTGAAGGCAACGCCGGCCAGTCGCTGAACGACCTGACCCATATCCGCCAATTCGTCACGGGGCCGGCGCTGTTCGCGTTCTTCGATGCGCCGTGGTTCCCGGTCTATCTGTTTGTGATCTACCTGTTCAATGTCTGGCTGGGCGTGCTCGCCACCGCCGGTGCGGTGCTGCTGATCGCCCTGGCGTGCCTGAACGAATACATGACCAAGAAGCCGTTGGGCGAGGCCTCCGGGTTTTCGCAGAAGTCCAGCCAACTGGCCACCAGCCATCTGCACAACGCCGAAACCATCCAGGCCATGGGCATGCTCGGCGCGCTGCGCAAGCGTTGGTTCCAGGTGCATTCGCGGTTCCTCGGCCTGCAGAACCAGGCCAGCGACACCGGCGCGGTCATCTCGTCCCTGAGCAAGACCCTGCGCCTGTGCCTGCAATCGCTGGTGCTGGGGCTGGGCGCCTTGCTGGTGATCAAGGGCGACATGACCGCCGGGATGATGATCGCCGGATCGATCCTGATGGGCCGGGTGCTGAGCCCGATCGATCAGTTGATCGCCGTGTGGAAACAGTGGAGCGGGGCGAAGCTGGCGTACCGTCGCCTGGACTCGCTGCTGCAGGCGTTCCCGCCCAGCGACGACAATATGGCGCTGCCGGCGCCCAAGGGCCAGATCAGTTTCGAACAGGTCAGCGCCGGCCCGCCGGGCCAGCGGATGCCTACCTTGCACATGGTCAACTTCAGCCTCGCGGCCGGTGAAGTGCTGGGCGTGCTGGGGGCTTCGGGCTCCGGCAAATCGACCCTGGCGCGGGTGCTGGTCGGCGTCTGGCCGGCCCTGGGCGGCACCGTGCGCCTGGACGGCGCCGACATCCACCGCTGGAACCGCGACCAGCTCGGCCCGTACATCGGCTACCTGCCCCAGGACATCGAGCTGTTCAGCGGCACCGTGGCCGAAAACATCGCCCGCTTCAGCGACGCCGACCCGCAGAAGGTCGTGGCCGCCGCCCAGCAGGCCGGCGTGCACGAGATGATCCTGCGCCTGCCCAAAGGCTACGACACCCCGCTGGGCGAGGACGGCAGCGGCCTGTCCGGCGGCCAGAAGCAGCGCGTGGCCCTGGCCCGCGCCATGTACGGCACCCCGAGCCTGGTGGTGCTGGACGAGCCGAACTCCAACCTCGACACCGTCGGCGAGGCCGCGCTGGCCAGCGCCATCGCCCAGCTCAAGGCCCAGGGCACCAGCGTGATTCTGGTCACCCACCGTTCTTCGGTGCTGGCCCAGGCCGACAAGCTGCTGGTGCTCAACGACGGGCGCCTGCAGGCGTTCGGCCCGAGCCAGGACGTGCTGCGGGCGCTGTCCGGCAATCAGGAACAACCACGTGAGAAGACTGCGCAGGCACCGGCCGGGCTCAGCATGAGCCGGCAGTATCAGCCGACGACAAGGAATTCGGGTGTATGAGCAGTGCAAGCATGAACACAACCAACGAAGCGTCGCTGGAAAACGACTACACCCGCGAGCGTCCGGAGCGCGACGCGAAGTTCTTCGCCCGGATGGGCTGGATCCTCGCGCTGGCCGGCGCCGGCAGTTTCTTCACCTGGGCGGCCCTGGCGCCGCTGGACCAAGGCATTCCCGTGCAGGGCACTGTGGTGGTGTCGGGCAAGCGCAAGGCCGTGCAGTCGATGAGCGCCGGGGTGGTCAGCCGCATCCTGGTGCGTGAAGGCCAAAGCGTGAAGCAGGGCCAGCCGCTGTTCCGCCTCGACCAGACCCAGGTCGCCGCCGACGTGCAGTCGCTCCAGGCCCAGTACCGCATGGCGTGGGCCAGCCTGGCGCGCTGGCAGGCCGAGCGCGACAACCTCAAGCAGGTGACGTTCCCGGCCGAACTGAGCAACGATCCGGATCCGCGCCTGGCGCTGGTGCTCGAAGGCCAGCGTCAGCTGTTCAGCAGCCGACGCGAGGCGTATTCCCGCGAGCAGGCCGCGCTGCGCGCCAGCATCGAAGGCGCCAGTGCGCAACTGGCCGGCATGCGCCGCGCCCGCACGGACCTCAACGCCCAGGCCGATTCGCTCCAACAGCAGTTGAGCAACCTGCAACCGCTGGCGGACAACGGCTACATCCCGCGCAACCGCGTACTCGAATACCAGCGTCAGCTGTCGCAAGTGCAGCAGCAACTGGCGGAGAACACCGGCGAAAGCGGGCGGGTGGAGCAGGGCATCCTCGAATCGCGCCTGAAACTGCAGCAGCACGGCGAGGAATACCAGAAAGAAGTGCGCAGCCAACTGGCCGACGCCCAGCTCAAGAGCGTCACCCTGTCCGAGCAGTTGACCTCCGCCGGCTTCGATTTGCAGCACAGCGAGATCCTGGCCACCTCCGACGGCGTGGCGGTCAACCTCGGCGTGCACACCGAAGGCGCCGTGGTGCGCCAGGGCGAGACCTTGCTTGAGATCGTTCCGCAAGGCACCAGCCTGGAAGTGGAAGGCCACCTGCCGATCAACCTGATCGACAAGGTCGGCACCCACTTGCCGGTGGACATCCTGTTCACCGCGTTCAACCAGAGCAAGACCCCACGGGTGCCGGGCGAGGTCAGCCTGATTTCCGCCGACCAGATGGTCGACGAGAAGACCGGCGCGCCCTATTACGTGATTCGCAGCAGCGTCAGCGACCAGGCCATGGAGAAACTCAACGGTCTGGTGATCAAGCCCGGCATGCCGGCGGAAATGTTCGTGCGCACCGGCGAGCGTTCACTCCTCAACTACCTGTTCAAACCGCTGCTCGATCGGGCCGGCTCCGCGTTGACCGAAGAATAAGGATGTTCGGCTGTATGAATAAGCTTTCCATGCTGGCGGCAGCGTTCGCGCTGCTCGCAGGCAACAGTGCGGTGGCGGCCGTGGGGCCGTTCGAGATCTACGAACAAGCGTTGCGCAACGACCCGGTGTTCCTCGGCGCGATCAAGGAGCGCGACGCCGGCCTTGAGAACCGCGCCATCGGCCGCGCGGGGCTGTTGCCCAAGCTCGGCTACACCTACAACAAGGGCCACAACGACTCCAAGGCCACTCAGCTCAACAGTCGCGGCAACATCACCGAAGACCGTAAGTACAACAGCTACGGCTCCAGCCTGACCCTGCAACAGCCGCTGCTTGACTACGAGGCCTACGCCGCCTACCGCAAGGGCGTGGCGCAGTCTCTGTTCGCCGACGAAAACTTTCGCGGCAAGAGCCAGGAGCTGTTGGTGCGGGTGCTGGACAACTACACCAAGGCCCTGTTCGCCCAGGATCAGATCGACATCGCGCAGGCCAAGAAAAAGGCCTACGAGCAGCAGTTCCAGCAGAACGAGCATCTGTTCAAGTCAGGCGAGGGCACCCGCACCGACATCCTGGAAGCTGAATCGCGCTACGAGCTGGCCACCGCCGAAGAGATCGAGGCGCGCGACGAACAGGACGCGGCGCTGCGGGAGCTCGGCGCCCTGACCGGCGTGCCGGCCATCGACATCGGCGACCTGGCGCCGCTGGACCAGAACTTCCAGACGTTCACCCTGCAACCGGCCAACTACGACACCTGGCACGAGCTGGCGATCAGCAACAACCCGAACCTGGCCTCACAGCGCCAGGCCGTGGAAGTCGCACGCTACGAAGTGGAGCGCAACCGCGCCGGGCACCTGCCCAAGGTCAGCGCCTACGCGTCGATGCGCCAGAACGAATCGGAAAGCGGCAACACCTACAACCAGCGCTACGAGACCAACACCATCGGTTTTGAAGTGAGCGTGCCGCTGTACGCCGGCGGCGGGGTCTCGGCCTCGACCCGTCAGGCCAGCCGCAACATGGAGCGGGCCGAATACGAACTGGACGGCAAGACCCGCGAAACCCTGATCGAGCTGCGCCGCCAGTTCAGCGCCTGTCTGTCCGGCGTGAGCAAGCTGCGCGCCTATCAGAAGGCGCTGGCGTCGGCCGAAGCGCTGGTGGTGTCGACCAAGCAGAGCATTCTCGGCGGCGAACGCACCAACCTGGACGCGCTGAACGCCGAACAACAACTGTTTACCACCCGCCGCGACCTGGCGCAGGCACGCTACGACTACCTGATGGCCTGGACCAAGCTGCACTACTACGCAGGCACCTTGAGCGAGCAGGATCTGGCCCGGGTGGACGAAGCCTTCGGACAAGGTCCCAAAGGCCGGATGAATTGACGGCGGCCTTCACCATAGGGGTAGGTGAAGGGATTGCAGCACTAAAACAACAATAGAAAAACGAGTGGTGAACATGGACGTACACTTCAAGCCGGCAGCGGTCGGCACCCTGTTGCTCGCGATTTCCGTGGCGCAGGCCCAGGCGCAGTACCTCGAAACCGGCAAGGCCGGCGATCCGGCCAGTTGGCGCAGCGCCGAGTTCCTGCGCGACTGGGGCCTGGGCCGCATGCAGGCCGACCAGGCGTATGCCGCCGGCATCACCGGCAAAGGCGTGAAGATCGGCGCCCTGGATTCGGGTTTCGATGCGCCCCATCCCGAGTTCTCCACGGACCGTTACCGCCCGGTGCTGGCCAACGGCAGCTACCTGGACGGCTCGCCGTTCAGCGTCAACGGCACACTCAACCCCAACAACGATTCCCACGGCACCCACGTGGTCGGCACCATGGGCGCGGCCCGGGACGGCAACGGCATGCACGGGGTGGCGTACAACGCGCAGATCTACGTCGGCAACACCAACAAGAACGACAGTTTCCTGTTCGGCCCCAATCCCGACCCGCGCTACTTCAAGGCGGCGTACGACGCCCTGGCCGATGCCGGCGTGCGGGCGATCAACAACAGCTGGGGCAGCCAGCCGCCGGACGTCAGCTACCGCACCCTGGCCGACCTGCACGCGGCCTACGCCCAGCACTGGAACAAAGGCACTTGGCTCGATGCCGCCGCCGACGTGTCGCGGCGCGGTGTGATCAACGTGTTCAGCGCCGGCAACAGCGGTTACCCGAACGCCAGCGTGCGTTCGGCGCTGCCGTACTTCCAGCCGGACCTGGAAGGCCACTGGCTGGCGGTCTCGGGGCTGGACCAAGGCAACCAGCAAAAGTACAACCAGTGCGGCATCGCCAAGTACTGGTGCATCACCACGCCGGGGGCGAAGATCGACAGCACCATTCCCGACGGCGGCTACGCGGTCAAGTCCGGCACCTCGATGGCCGCGCCCCATGCCACGGGGGCGCTGGCGCTGGTGATGGAACGCTACCCGTACATGACCAACCGCCAGGCGCTGGAGGTGCTGCTGACCACCGCCACGCAACTGGACGGCTCGGTCACCGAGGCGCCGACCACCCAGGTCGGCTGGGGCGTGGCGGACCTCGCCCGGGCGATGCGCGGGCCGGGCCAGTTGCTCGGGGCCTTCGACGCGAACCTAGCGGCAGGGCAGCGGGACGTGTGGAGCAACGACCTCTCCGACAAGGCGCTGATCCAGCGTCAGAACGAAGACCTCGCCGAACGCGCCGCCTGGCAGCAGACCCTGCAGACCCGCGGCTGGCAGAACGGCCTGCCGGCGGGCAGCAGCCAGCAGGACCAGACCGACTACGCGGTCGGCAGCCTTCGCGATGCCGCCGCGGCAGGCCGGGTGTATGAAGGCAGCCTGACCAAAAGCGGCGCAGGGCAACTGGTGCTCAGCGGCAACAACAGCTATCGCGGCGCGACCACGGTCAACGGCGGCCTGCTGACGGTCAACGGTTCGCTGACATCGGCGGTCACCGTCAACGACGGCGGCAGCCTCGGCGGTTCCGGACGGATCGGCGCATTGACCGCCAACCGGGGCGGGCGGGTGGCGCCGGGCAACTCCATCGGCACCTTGAACGTGGCCGGCGACGTGACCTTCGCACCCGGCTCGACCTATGCGGTGGAACTGTCGCCGACCGCCAGCGACCGCATCGTCGCCGGCGGCACAGCCTCGGTGAGCGGCGCCACCGTCAGCCTGTCGCTGGAGAACAGCCCGACGCTGCTCAGCACCGTCGAAGCGAAGAGCCTGCTGGGCCGTTCCTACGACATCCTGCAAGCGGCGGGCGGCATCCAGGGGCAGTTCGCGGCGGTGGTGCCGGACTACCTGTTCATCGGCGGCAACCTGAGCTACGCCGGCAACGGCATTCAGCTCGATGTGCAGCGCAACGCGACGTCCTTCGCCAGTGTCGGGCAAACCCCCAACCAGCGTGCCGTGGCCGGCGCCGCAGAAGCGCTGGGGGCGGGCAACGCCGTCTACGAAAGCCTGTTGCTGTCGGCGACGGCGGCTTCGGCGCAGCAGGCGTTCCAGCAACTGAGCGGGGAAATCCATGCGGCCCTGGGCTCGATGCTGATCAACGACAGCCGTCAGCTGCGCGATGCCGTCGGCGAGCGGCTGCGCGACCCGCAGGCTGCGCAAGGCAACGGCTGGGTCAAGGCCCTGGGCGCCTGGGGCACCACGGACTCGACGCACGACACCGCCGGCTACAGCACCTCGCTCGGCGGCCTGCTGGCGGGCGTCGACGGGGCCTTGGACGAGCAGACCCGCATCGGCCTGGTCACCGGCTACAGTGACAGCTCGTTGAGCATGGGCTCCGGCACGCACGCGTCGGCCAAGGTCGACAGCTATCACTTGGGCGTCTACGCCGGCCGCGAGATCGAGGCCTGGCGCCTGAGCGCGGGGGCCGCCTACAGCTGGCACCGCGCCGACGTAAAGCGCGATCTGCAGTACGGCGACCTCAGCGCCAAGCAAAAGGCCAAGGTCGATGCCGCCACCACACAGGTGTTCGGCGAAGCGGCGTACCGGCTGGACGTGCAGCCGTTGGCGCTGGAACCGTTCGCCCACCTGGCCTGGGTGCATCTGGACAGCGACGGGTTCAAAGAGAAGGGCGACGCCGCCGCGCTCAAGGGCGGCGATGACCGCCGCGACGCGGTGCTCGGCACCCTCGGCGTGCGGGCGGGCAAGACGTTCGCCCTGCCGGCCGGCCAGGCCCTGGACGTCAGCGGCAAGCTCGGCTGGCAGCACAGCCTCAGCGACATCGAGTCGGAACGGCACCTGCGTTTCGCCAGCGGCACTGCGCCGTACACGGTCGAGAGTTCGCCGCTGGTGCGCGACGCCGCCGTGGTGGGCGTGCAGGCCAGCCTGGCGCTGAGTCGCGATGTGCGGGTGAACCTGGATTACGCCGGCCAGTTGGCCAGCCGCGAGAAGAGCCATGGGGTGGGCCTGAGCCTGAACTGGCAGTTTTGAAGGTGGGGAGGGGGCTGCGGCCGCGCCTCTTTGACGGCGGCCATGCCGTCGGGCGGGCGCCAGATCCCTCGCCACAGGGTGTTCCTCGATGCGTTGAGGAAAAAGGATTTTGTGCAACATCACTAAGGAAGGTCGCTGGATGAAAAACAACAACACCCCCGCGCAATCGGGTGGACGCTTTCGCCTGAAAACCCTCAACGGCGCGCTGCTCTGCGCGCTCGCCATCTGGGGCAACGCCCAGGCGGCGCCCTACGTGGAGAACGGCCGGGCCGGGGACCCGGCCAGCTGGCGCAGCGCCGAGTTCCAGGCCGACTGGGGCCTGGGCGCCATCGGCGCGGACTATGCCTACGCCGCCGGGTACTCCGGCAAAGGCGTGAAACTGGGGATCTTCGACCAGCCGGTGTACGCCGCGCACCCGGAGTTCTCCGGCGCGAACAAGGTCGTCACCCTGGTGACCCGCGGCATCCGCGAGTACACCGACCCCTACATTCCGGTCAAGGCAGGCGATGCGTTTGTCTATGACGGCTCGCCTTCGGTGGGCTCCAACGGCAAGCTCGGCGCCCACGGCACCCACGTCGGCGGCATCGCCGCCGGCAGCCGCGACGGTGGGGTGATGCACGGCGTGGCGTTCGGCGCGCAGATCATCAGTGCCGACAACGGCGACCCGGGCCCGGAAGACGGGATCGTGCGCGGCAACGACGGCGCCGTGTACAAGGCCGGCTGGGATGCCCTGATCGCCAGCGGTGCGCGGATCATCAACAACAGCTGGGGGATCGGCATCACCGACCGTTTCGACCTCGGCGGCCGCGACCCGGCGTATCCGCACTTCACCGTCAACGACGCGCAACTGCAGTTCAACGAGATCCGCCAGCTGATGGGCACCAAGCCCGGCGGCGCCTACGACGGCGCCATCGCGGCGGCGCGCAGCGGGATCGTGACGATCTTCGCCGCCGGCAACGACTACAACCTGAACAACCCCGACGCCATCGCCGGCCTCGGTTACTTCGTGCCGGACATCGCGCCCAACTGGATGACCGTCGCGGCCTTGCAGAAGAACCCGGATCAGGGCAGCCCGATTCCGTACACCCTCAGCACCTTTTCCTCGCGCTGCGGCTACACCGCGAGCTTCTGCGTGTCGGCCCCCGGCACCCGGATCTACAGCTCGATCATCGAAGGCACCAACGCCGACAACCTGACCACCGGCTACGCCAACTACAACGGTACGTCGATGGCCGCGCCCCATGCCGCCGGCTCCGTGGCGGTGCTGATGGAGCGCTTCCCGTACATGACCGGCGCGGAAGTCGCCAGCGTGCTGCGCACCACCGCGACCGACCTGGGCGCACCGGGCATCGACGCCCTGTACGGCTGGGGCATGATCAACCTGCGCAAGGCCATCGACGGCCCGGCGATGTTCGTCACCGCCCAGGACATCCCGGCGGAGTTCCGCGTCGACGGCGCCTACGGCAACGGCCAGTTCGTCGCTGACCTGCCGGGCATCGGCGCGGTGCTGGACGCCGGCAAACCGACCCAGCGGCTGTGCACCGACATCACCTGCGGGCTCGATGTGTGGCGCAACGACATTTCCGGCCACGGCGGCTTGACCAAGCAAGGCCTCGGCACCCTGGTGCTGGCCGGCGCCAACACCTACGCAGGCCCGACCCTGGTGAACCAGGGACGCCTGGCGATCAACGGCTCGCTGACCTCGGCGGTCACCGTCAACGACAGCGGCATCCTGGGCGGCAACGGCCGGATCGGTGCCCTGAGCGTGAAACTTGGCGGCACCGTGGCGCCGGGCAACTCCATCGGCACCCTGAACGTGGTCGGTGACGTGACCTTCGAGCCGGGCTCGACCTACGCGGTGGAGGTCTCGCCCACCAGCAGCGACCAGATCGTCGCCAGCGGCAAGGCGATCATTGACGGCGCCACGGTCAGCCTGTCCCTGGAGAACAGCCCGACCCTGCTGACCAGCGCCCAGGTCAAATCCCTGCTCGGCACCCGCTACGACATCCTGCAGGCGGCCGGCGGCATCGAAGGGCGCTTCGGCCAGGTGTTGCCGAACTATGCGTTCCTCGGCGGCATCCTCGACTACTCGACCGGCGGGATCGGGCTGACCGTCGCGCGCAACGGCGCATCGTTCGCCAGCGTCGGCGCGACCCCGAACCAGCGTGCCGTCGGCGCCGCCGCCGAAGCCCTCGGTGCGGGCAACGCCCTGTACGAAACCCTGCTGCTGTCGGCCACCCCGGCGGACGCGCAACAGGCCTTCCAGCAACTGACCGGCGAGATCCACCCGGCCATCGGCACGCTGCTGATCAACGACAGCCGCCACCTGCGCGATGCTGTGGGCGAACGTCTGCGCGAACGTGACATGTTCGACGCCGGCGCCCC
Organism: Pseudomonas sp. B7(2017); assembly: GCF_002112745.1. Classification (NCBI taxonomy): domain Bacteria; kingdom Pseudomonadati; phylum Pseudomonadota; class Gammaproteobacteria; order Pseudomonadales; family Pseudomonadaceae; genus Pseudomonas; species Pseudomonas sp. B7(2017). The sequence continues at coordinate 170,822 of NZ_NEIP01000007.1, forward strand.
CACCGATGACCGCAGCAACGCCTGGTTCAAAGTGCTCGGCGCCTGGGGCAAGAGCGACGGCGGGCACGACTACGCCGACTCCACCAACTCCATCGGCGGGCTGCTGCTGGGTGTCGACGGTCTGGTCGCTGAAAATACCCGTCTGGGCTTCGTGACCGGTTACAGCGACAGCTCGCTGAGCATGGGCGAGGGCACGCACTCGTCGGCCAAGGTCGACAGCTACCACCTGGGCGCCTACCTGGGGCATCAGATGGACGCGTGGCGCCTGACCGTGGGCGGCGCGTACGGCTGGCACCGCATCGACGTCAAGCGTGACCTGGCGTTCGGCGACGTCAGCGGCAAGCAGAAGGTCAAGCGCGACGCCACCACCGCACAGCTGTTCACCGAAGCGGCCTACGACCTGGGCCTGAAACCGATGAACCTGGAGCCGTTCGTCAACCTGGCCTACGTGCACCTGAACAGCGACAGCTTCACCGAGAAGGGTGACGCGGCGGCGCTCAAGGGCGGCGAAGACAACCGCGACGCGGTGCTCTCGACCCTCGGCGTACGGGCCAAGCGCACGTTTGCCCTGACCGACAAGCAGCAACTGGAACTGGGCGCGAGCCTGGGCTGGCAGCACAACCTGAGCGGCGTGGACTCGAAGGAGCACCTGGCCTTCGCCAACGGCAACAGCGCGTTCACCGTGCAGAGCGTGTCGATGGACCGCGATGCCGCCGTGGTCGGCGTGCGCGCCGGGCTGGCGGTGGGCAGCGCCGCCCGTGTGAGCCTGGATTACAACGGACTGATCGGCGAGCGGGAAAAGGACCACGGCGTGGGCCTGACCCTCGACTGGGCATTCTGAGACGCTGTTTTTTGATGGAAGAGAGAGTGCGACATGGGAGTGTTTGACTATAAGAATGCCGACGGCAAAGCGTTGTACAGCGATGCCATCGCATTGACGCTGTATGCCTACACGCCGACCGGCAAACCGCTACCGGCCACCGGCTGGGCGCCGGTCACCGCCAAGGCGTTGGGGTATCAGGGCAAGGTCGGCGCGCAGGGCACGTTCTTCGGCGAGAAGGACGGGTTCACCAGCGCCGAGGCCGAGGTGCTCGGCAAGTACGACGCCGCCGGCAAGCTGATCGGCATCGGCGTGGCCTTCCGGGGCACCGGCGGGCTGGGCTACAGCGACACCTTCGGCGACATGAAGAACAACCTGCTGGCGGCGATCGGTCCGGTGGACTACGCGACCAACTACGCCAAGAACGCCTTCGACAACCTGCTCAAGGCGGTGGCGGCGTTCGCCGCCGCCAACGGCATCGCGGCCAAGGACGTGCTGTTCAGCGGCCACAGCCTGGGCGGGTTGGGCGTCAACAGCGTGGCCGAGCTGAGCGCAAGCAACTGGGGCGGGTTCTTCAAGGACGCGAACTACATTTCGTTCGCCTCGCCGACCCAGAGCAGCACCGGCAACAACGTGCTGAACATCGGGTTCGAGAATGACCCGGTGTTCCGGGTGCTGGACGGCACCACGTTCAGCAGCGCCTCGCTGGGCAAGCACGACGCGCCGCACGACTCGACCACCGACAACATCGTCAACTTCAACGACCAGTACGCGTCCACCGCGCAGAACCTGGTGCCGTTCAGCATCCTCAATCCGCTGAACTGGTCGGCCCACGGCTCGCTGGGGTACGCCGACGGCCTGAACCGGGTGATCGGCTCATCGTTCTACAACCTCACTGGCAAGGACTCGACCATCATCGTCTCCAACCTGGAAGAGGCCTCCCGGGGCAAGACCTGGGTGGAGGACCTGGGCCGCAGCGGCGAGCCGCACACCGGCAGCACGTTCATCATCGGCACCGACAGCAACGACTGGCTCAAGGGCGGGGCGGGCAACGACTTCCTGGAAGGCCGCGCCGGCGACGACCGCTTCCGTGACGACGGCGGGTTCAACATCCTGCTCGGCGGCCAGGGCCACAACACCTTCGAGCTGCAGAAGCCGCTGCAGAACTTCAGCTTCGCCAACGACGGCGACGGCACGCTGTATGTGCGCGACGCCTACGGCGGCATCAGCCTGACCCGCGACATCGGGGCGCTGGTGAGCAAGGAGTCGGGCTCGTGGTGGGGCAGCAAGGAAATCACCTGGACCGTCACCGCCAAAGGCCTGAGCAACGGCAGCGAACTGACCCAGTACAACCATTCGCTCAGCGGCGACGGCTACGGAAATGCGTTGCACGCCACCGCCGACGGCGACTGGCTGTTCGGCCTAGGCGGTGACGACCGGCTGATCAGCGACAAGGGTCATGTGACCTTCGTCGGCGGCGCCGGCAACGACGTGATGACGGCGATGGGAGGCAACAACACCTTCCTGTTCAGCGGCGCGTTCGGCTTCGACACGATCAACGGCTACCAGGGCGGCGACAAACTGGTGTTCATGGGCGTTCAGGGCGCGGGGCAGGGCTACGACTACAAGCAGCATGCGTCGCAGTCCGGTGGCGATACCGTGCTGAAGATTGGCGACTATGCCGTGACTCTTGTTGGGGTTGGAGTCGGTAATCTGTCGGATTCGAGTTTCGTGTTCGCGTAAAAGGCATGTGGGAGCGGGTTCGCCCGCTTCCGCAGGCAGCAACTCTGTGGGAGCCAGCCTGCTGGCGATGGCGGCTGCAAGGCCGCCGCACCTCCCGCATGAGCGCAGTGCAAAACGTAGTGAAATGCTCCGGGGCGTCCCCGTGGGGCGCCTTGGTTGTGGGCTATCTCTGACAATTCCAAAAAAAGAGAGGCAACAGCAATGGGTGTGTATGACTACAAGAACTTCAGTACGGCGGAATCCAAGGCGCTGTTCAGCGATGCCATGGCCATTACGCTGTATTCCTACCATAACCTCGACAACGGCTTCGCCGTGGGTTACCAGCAGAACGGCTTCGGCATCGGCCTGCCGCTGACGCTGATCAAGGCGTTGGTCGGCGGCACCGACTCGCAAGGGGTGATTCCCGGCATCCCCTGGAACCCGGATTCGGAAAAGGCCGCGCTCGACGCGGTGAAGAAGGCCGGCTGGACCCCCATCACCGCCTCGCAGCTGGGCTACGACGGCAAGACCGACGCCCGGGGAACCTTCTTCGGCGAAAAGGCCGGCTACACCAGCGCCCAGGTGGAGATCCTCGGCAAATACGACGCCCAGGGCCACCTCACGGAAATCGGCATCGCCTTCCGCGGCACCAGCGGTCCCCGTGAAATCCTCCTGCGCGACTCCATCGGCGACGTGATCAACGACCTGATGGCGGCGTTCGGGCCCAAGGACTACGCGAAGAACTACGTCGGCAATGCGTTCAACGATCTGCTCGCCGATGTGGTGGCGTTCGCCAAGGCCAACGGCTTGACCGGCAAAGACGTGCTGGTCAGCGGCCACAGCCTGGGCGGGCTGGCGGTCAACAGCCTGGCGGACTTGAGCGGCGACAAGTGGGGCGGGTTCTTCAAGGACTCCAACTACATCGCCTACGCCTCGCCGACCCAGAGCAGTACCGACAAGGTGCTCAACATCGGCTACGAGAACGACCCGGTGTTCCGCGCGCTGGACGGCTCGTCCTTCACCGGCGCCACCCTGGGCGTGCACGATGCGCCGAAGGAATCGGCCACCGACAACATCGTCAGCTTCAACGACCACTACGCCTCCACCGCGTGGAACCTGCTGCCGTACTCCATCGCCAACATCCCGACCTGGATCTCGCACCTGCCCACCGCCTACGGCGACGGCATGAACCGGATCATGGAGTCGAAGTTCTACGACCTGACCAGCAAGGACTCGACGATCATCGTCGCCAACCTGTCGGATCCGGCGCGGGCCAACACCTGGGTGCAGGACCTGAACCGCAACGCCGAAACCCACAAGGGCAGCACCTTCATCATCGGCAGCGACGGCAATGACCTGATCCAGGGCGGCAGCGGCAACGACTACCTGGAAGGCCGCGCCGGCAACGACACGTTCCGCGACAGCGGCGGCTACAACATCCTGCTCGGCGGCGCGGGCAACAACACCCTCGACCTGCAGCAGTCGGTGAGCAAGTTCACCTTCGCCAACGACGGCGCCGGCAACCTGTACGTGCGCGACGCCAACGGCGGCATCAGCATCACCCGCGACATCGGCAGCATCGTCACCAAGGAGCCGGGGTTCCTCTGGGGCCTGTTCAAGGACGACGTCACCCACACCGTGACCGCCGACGGCCTGAAGGTGGGCAACAACGTCACGCAATACGCGTCGAGCGTGAAGGGCGGCGCCGGCGCCGATACGCTCAAGGCGGGCGCCGGCGGCAGTTGGCTGTTCGGCCAGGACGGCAACGACCACCTGATCGGCGGGGCGGGCAACGACGTGTTCGTCGGCGGCACCGGCAACGACCTGATGGAGTCGGGGGGCGGGGCGGATACGTTCCTGTTCAACGGCGCGTTCGGCCAGGACCGGGTGGTGGGCTTCACCGGCAACGACAAGCTGGTGTTCCTCGGCGTGCAGGGCGTGCTGCCCAACGAGGACTTCCGCGCCCATGCCACCGCAGTCGGGCAGGACACCGTGCTGAAGTTCGGCGCCGATACGGTGACGCTGGTGGGGGTGTCGCTGAGCGGCCTCAGCGCTGACAGCATCGTCATCGCCTGACCGCCGCAAACCCCGTGGCGAGGGAGTTTGCTCCGGCAGGGACGCGCAGCCACCCCTCTTGCTGGGGACGGCTTTGCAGTCCAGCGGGAGCAAGCGCCTTCGCCACAATGCATACAGAAAGTGACCTGCTGGCCATTTCCTGACTCAAACCCCTGCACCAACAGGAACGCGGCACTAAATCCTGCGCATGCGCAGTCGTCATTTAGATGCCGCCATTGAGTACAGGAGATTCAAACGTGAAACGTTTCAAGGGGTATGTCGTTGTTGCGGGCATGGCGCTGATGACGGCCCAGGCCTGGGCCGATCTGCCTCACAGCTCGATTCTGAGCCGTTACGGGGTCAGCACCGATGAGTTGCCGGCACCGGCCGAGACCGAGCCCGCCGAACCCGTCGAAGAGAAAAGCCGTTTTCAGCTCCAGCCGGAGCAGCCTTTGGTGACCGTGCGTCTGGGCGACGGCAAGCCGCCGCAAGAGCCCACCGGCAACCTCAGCATCGACAACATGGCCCGTCAGGACCTCGAACGCTGCCAGCGCATGCAGGCCGAAGTGGCCCGGCGCGGCGGTCAATACATCCGTTGCGACAACAGCCTTCCGGGGATGGCGCCGCCGTCGCCGCATTGAGGGCAATGCCCGGGAGCTGCCGCCCGGCAGCTCCTTGCGGGCCGGTCAGTCCTGCTTGCGCACGGTGGCCACTTCATCGCCGCGCACTTTGATCTTGGCGCCGGAAATGTCCTCGAACTCATAGAAACCGTCCTTGGTCTTGGTCTCCGGCATGTCCTTGGTCAGGTACTGGGTGCCGTTCTGCAGCGTCACCACGGTCGGGGTCGAGCAGCCGGCCAGCGCCAGCAGGGCCGCCGCCAGTGAGGCGCCCAGCAGTTTGGTTTTGATTCCCATCGTTTCATGTCCTCGATTCATTCGGTCCGGCCGTTGTCGGCCTTCTAACGCGGTTGGTGCCATAAGGCTCGGAAAAGTTCGATGGACTGGCGAAAAAAACCGTCGGCGCAGGCCATTGATCCTTTTTCGTTTGCGCCAGGCTTGCCCGAGCTGGTATCTGTACGCATAACCAGTATCCGTACGCGACGACCCGACATCACCGTGACAGCCAATCCCCTCGACGATCCGTTCTATTACCTTAACAATTTTCGGCAAGTGCTTGATTGGCTTGAGCTTCGTTATGCCGATGTGATGGACGAGGCGGAACACGCGTTCATCCACGGCTTCAAGGCGCTGCCCCAGGCCTCCCAGGGCCTGCTGGTGCGGCTGGTCATGCGCAAGGGCGTGCATTTCCGGGCGGGCAAGCTCGGCTACGCGGAGATCGGCGACATCGGCGAGGCGTCCCTGGCGCTGCTGGAGCGGGGCTGGCTCGACGAATGCGCACCGCTGTCGATGGCCGAGCTGTTCGACGTGCTGCTCAAGGATGAGATCCTGCAGGCCTTCGGCCCGTACATCGACCGGCCCAAAGGCAAGAAAACCGAGTGGCTGGCGTCGTTGGACGAACGCTTCCCCGAAGCGCGCCCGCTGCGCGGCTGGTGCCCCGAGCTGGACGAGCGCCTGTTCAGCCTGACGGTGATGGGGCTGTGCGACCGCCTGCGCCTGATGTTCTTCGGCAACCTGCATCAGGACTGGTCGGAGTTCGTGCTCGCCGACCTTGGCATCTACGCCTACGAAAAGGTCGAACTCAGCGCCGACTCCCGCAGCCTGCGCAGCCGGGCCGACGTCGATGCCTGCCTGTTCCTGCATGACTGCCAGCAGCGTTTCGAGCGCGGCGAGCCGCTGCAAGCGATTGTCGGGCAACTCGCCGCGCTGGCGTTCGACAACCCGTGGCTGCAGCGCCGACGCGGCAAGCTGCTGTTCCAGATCGCCCAGTATTGCGAACGCCTCGGCGAGTTCGCCCAGGCATTGGGCATCTACCGCGACTGCGCGTACCCCGGTGCGCGGCTGCGGATGATCCGGGTGCTGGAGCGCTGCGGGGAATACGGCCTGGCGCTGGAGGCGGGCGACCTCGCCGAGCAGTCGCCGGAAAGCGCGGCCGAAGCGCAGGGCCTGCAACGGGTGCTGCCGAGGCTACGGCGCAAGCTCGGCGGCCCGCCGGTCAAGCGTGCGGCGGCCAGGCCTGTGGAGCGTCTGGACCTGCACCTGCCGCGCCTGGATCCGGCGCTGTCGGTCGAGCAGTGCGTCCAGTTGCACCTGCATGAAGACGACGGCCCGGTGCACTACGTGGAAAACAGCCTGATCAATTCGCTGTTCGGCCTGCTGTGCTGGCCGGCGATCTTCGCGCCGCTGCCGGGGGCGTTCTTCCACCCGTTCCAGCGCGGCCCGGCGGACCTGCACCATGAGGATTTCCAGCCGCGCCGCGCCGAGCTGTTCCGGGCCTGCCTGGCCGAACTCGACGACGGCCGCTACATCGACACGATCCGCACTCGCTTCGTCGCCAAGTGGGGCCTCCAATCGCCGTTCGTGTTCTGGGGGGCATTGACCGAAGCGCTGCTGGAGCAGGCGTTGGCCTGCCTGCCCGCCGAACACCTGCGGCACTGGTTCGACCGCCTGCTGCTGGACATCAAGGCCAACCGCGCCGGCATGCCCGACCTGATCCAGTTCTGGCCCGGGCAACGGGCCTACCGGATGATCGAGGTCAAAGGCCCCGGCGACCGCCTGCAAGACAACCAATTGCGCTGGCTGGAGTTCTGCGACCTGCACCGCATGCCCGTGGCGGTCTGCTATGTCCAGTGGCAGGAGCCGGACCTGTGAGCTACAGCATCGCGGTGCGGGCGCTGTGCGAGTTCACCGCCAAGTGCGGCGACCTCGACCTGCGTTTCACACCGTCGCCGACGGCGCTGGAGGGCATCGCCGGCCACCGCACCGTCGCATCCCGCCGCAACGACAACTATCAGAGCGAAGTGGCGCTGGAAGGCGAATTCCGCCACCTGAAGGTCAAGGGCAGGGCGGACGGCTACGACCCGGCGCAGAACTGCCTCGAAGAGGTCAAGACCTTCCGGGGCGACCTGGCCACGCAACCGCCCAACCATCGCCAACTGCACTGGGCCCAAGCCAAGGTCTACGGCTGGCTCATGTGCCGCAGGCTCGGGCTCTCGCGGATCAACGTGGCGCTGGTGTACTTCGACATCGTCAGCGAGAAGGAAACCTGCCTGGTCGAGGCCTGCAGCGCCGACGACCTGCAACGTTTCTTCGAGCAGCAATGCGGATTGTTCCTGCAGTGGGCCGAACAGGAACTGGCCCACCGCCAGGCCCGCGACCTCGGCGCGCAACAACTGGGGTTTCCCCACACAGGCTTCCGGCCCGGGCAGCGGCACCTGGCCGAGTCGGTGTTCAAGGCCGTCAGCACCGGCCGCTGCCTGATGGCCCAGGCGCCCACCGGCATCGGCAAGACCCTCGGCACCCTGTTTCCGATGCTCAAGGCGTTGGCGCCGCAGCAACTGGACAAGGTGTATTTCCTCACCGCCAAGACACCGGGACGGCAACTGGCCCTGGACGCCGCGCACGTGCTGTTCGAGCGCAACGAAGCCTTGCCGTTGCGGGTGCTGGAAATGGTCGCCCGGGACAAGGCCTGCGAGCATCCGGACAAGGCCTGCCACGGCGAATCCTGCCCCTTGGCCCGGGGCTTCTACGACCGTTTGCCGGCCGCGCGGCAGGCGGCCAGCCAAGTGCGCCTGCTGGATCAGGCGGCGATCCGCGAGATCGCCCGGCAACATGCGGTCTGTCCGTATTACCTGAGCCAGGAAATGGCCCGCTGGGCTGACGTGGTCGTTGCGGACTACAACTATTACTTCGATTTCAGTGCGCTGCTGTTCGGCCTGGCCCAGTTCAATCAGTGGAAGGTCGCCGTACTGGTGGATGAGGCGCACAACCTGGTCGAGCGCGGGCGGCAGATGTACAGCGCGAGCCTCGACCAGGCGACCCTGGACAGCGTGCGCAAGGCTGCGCCCGAGGCCCTGAAAAAGCCGCTGCAGCGGGTCAACCGCGAGTGGAACGCCCTGCACAGCGACCAGACGGCGCCGTACCAGGCCTACGACAAGGTGGGGGAGAAACTGCTTCAGGCCGTTTCCCTGTGCTGCGCGAGCATCGGCGACTACCTCAACGATCACCCGCAGGGGCTCGACAGCGGCCTGCAGAACTTCTACTTCGAGATGCTCCAGTTCGGCCGGGTGGCGGAACTGTTCGACGCGCACTACCTGTTCGACATCAGCAAACGCGACCTCGACCGCAAGCGCCCGCGCTCACAGCTGTGCCTGCGCAATGTGGTGCCTGCGGCGTTCATCGGCCCGCGCCTCGGCGCCGCCCGCAGCGCCGTGCTGTTTTCCGCGACGCTCGCCCCGCGCCGGTTCTACACCGATCTGCTCGGCACGCCGGCCGACACGGTGTCGATCGACGTCGAATCGCCGTTCTGCGCCGAGCAGTTGCAGGTGCGGATCGAAAGCCGGATCTCAACGCGGTTCAACCATCGTCAGGCGTCGCTGGCGCCGATCACCGAATTGATCGCCCGCCAGTTCGGCGAGCGTCCGGGCAATTACCTGGCGTTCTTCAGCAGTTTCGATTACCTGCAGCAAGTGGCGCAGCTGTTGGCCGAGCGCCATCCGCACATTGCGCAATGGCAGCAGGCGCGGGGCATGACAGAAGAGCGGCGCCAGGCGTTTCTCGACCGTTTCACGGCTGACGGCCAAGGCGTCGGGTTCGCCGTGCTGGGCGGCGCGTTCGGCGAAGGCATCGATTTGCCCGGTGCGCGTTTGATCGGCGCCTTCATCGCCACCCTGGGCCTGCCGCAGCTCAACCCGGTGAACGAGCAGATGAAGCGGCGCATGGCGGCGGTGTTCGGCGCCGGCCATGACTACGTTTACCTGTTTCCCGGTGTGCAGAAGGTGGTGCAGGCCGCCGGGCGGGTGATCCGCACCCAGGAGGACCGCGGCGTGGTGACGCTGATCGACGATCGGTTCGCCGAAGCCCGGATCCGGCAATTGCTGCCGCAGTGGTGGGCGCTCGACGCCTCTGAGGAGGCGTCTGCAAAAGCCCTTGTGCCTGTAGGTCGTTGACCCTCTCACTCGTGTGTTATGGAACTGGGCTTGTAGGATTTTTCATTAATAAAATCAAAGAGATATCCGGTAAATCTTTCGGCTTTGAAAATGTCGCAGACATCAGGCCTTATCGGTGCCGTCACTCACGACAGAACCTTGATAAGGAAATCAATGACATGTCCGAACTTGCGACCTATGCCTACACCCCTGCCGACGTGAACGCTGCGTATACCGACATCCGCGAAGCGTTGTTCACCGGCAAAGAGGCCAGCGAAGTCCCGCAGTTGCTGATCACCGCCGGACTGCAAGGCTCCGGCAAGACCTACTTGCTGGAAAAGACGCTGCTGCCGTCGGGGCAGTACGCGAACTACATCCGGCTGTACTCGCCGGACTTTCGAAAGAAGCATCCGCAATACGACACCATGCTGCGCAAGGGCGTGCTGCACGCGTACGAACACACGGAGTCGTTCGTGCGCGAAGTCTGCGCGAAACTGTTCGAAGAGGCCTTCACCGGCCGGTATTCCATGATCGTGGAGTGCGCCTTCGACGACATCGATTTTGCGAATCTGCCGGCCTTCGCTGCAGGCGCCGGCTACCGGATCGAAGCGCACATCGTCGCCTGCAGCCTGCCGTTCGCGTTCATCTCGGGGGTCAAGCGGGCATTCAGAAGCCTTGAAAAGCAGGAGCTGGAGCGGTTCGTGCGGCCGTCGGACCTGCGTTCGAGCCTGGGCAATTCCCACGCGGTGCTCTTTGCCCTGGAAAGCGCGGCCAAAACGGTCGACGGATCGCAGATCCACCTGTACGAACGGGGCCTGGGCGCCCTCAATGACCGTGTGCTGCGCCGGCAAAGCACCTACAGCCTGGATGAGTCGAAAAAACTCACGGTGACCTCGATGCTCGAACCCTACCGCTACAGCGACTACGAGCAGGTCAGCGGCAATACGGTCAACACGACGGCTGAACGCGACGAAATGATCAGGGAATGCCACCTGGCCCTGAGCAAGACGGCCGCGCATGTGGATCAGGTTCCGATGTTTGTCTACAACGCACTTCACGCCCGAATCGTGAAGCACGTCTACCGTTGACCGCATTCGGGGGCGTCGATCTGCACGGGCCGCTTCTCAATCCCGTGGTTTGACGCATACTCCTGAGAGTCATGACGGGTGTGTGAGCCGATGAGCGAAAATTTCAGCAAGAATTCGATCAGTGAAGAAACGCGTTTTCGCCTGTTGATCGATGCGGTGGTCGACTACGCGATCTACATGATCGACCCACATGGCGTCATCACCAGCTGGAACTCCGGGGCCAAGCGCTTCAAAGGGTACGAGAAGGCGGAGATCCTCGGTGAGCACTTCTCGCGGTTCTACACCGAGCGCGACCGCGCCGCCGGCTTGCCGCAGCGCGCACTCGACACCGCCATCCGTGAGGGGCGGTTCGAGGGCGAAGGGTGGCGCGTGCGCAAGGACGGCACGCAGTTCTGGTGCCATGTGGTGATCGATCCGATCTTCAGCCCCGGCGGGCAACTGCTCGGGTTCGCCAAGATCACCCGCGACCTGACCGACCGCAAGAAGGCCCAGGAGGCCCTGGAGAAAACCCGCGAAGCGCTGTTCCAGGCGCAGAAGATGCAAGCCATCGGCCAGCTCACCGGCGGCATCGCCCACGATTTCAACAACCTGTTGACGGTGATCCTCGGCAACCTGGAGATCGTGCGCAAACGGGTGGGGGACGACCCGAAGGTCAGCCGCCTGCTGGAGAACGCCACCGAGGGCGTGCTACGCGGCGTATCCCTGACCCAACGCATGCTGGCGTTCGCTCGCCGCCAGGAACTCAAGACTGAACCGGTGGACGTGGCCGCGCTGATCCAGGGCATCACCGGCCTGCTGCGCAGTTCCCTGGGGCCGGGGATCCGGATCGAGACCCGCTTTGCGCAGGGGCTCGATCCGGTGATGGCCGATGTCAACCAGCTGGAGCTGGCGGTGCTGAACCTGGCGACCAACGCCCGCGACGCGATGCCGGAAGGCGGTAGCGTGATCATCAGCACGCGGCCGGAGGTCGTGCTGGAGCATGCTCAAGCCCCGGTGATGGCCGGGCGGTATGTGTGCCTGAGCTTCGCCGACAGCGGCGAAGGCATGGACGATGCGACGCTGGCGTCGGCCAAGGATCCGTTCTTCACCACCAAAGGGCTCGGCAAAGGGACGGGGCTCGGGCTGTCGATGGTGCACGGGCTCGTCGAGCAACTGGGCGGGCGGTTCGTGCTCAAGAGCGAAAAGGGGCAGGGCACCACCGCCGAGCTCTGGTTGCCGGTGGCCGACGACGCAGTGGCTGGCAAGCCGCTGGCCTGCGCCGAGGATTCGCCGGTGGTCACGCGGCTGCGCGTGCTGGTGGTGGACGACGACAGCCTGGTGCTCACCAGCACGACGCTGCTGCTGGAGGACCTGGGCCACCGGGTGATCGGCGTGACGTCCGGAGCCCAAGCGCTGACGCTGTTCGATCAGGGGGAAGTCATCGACCTGATGATCACCGACATGGCCATGCCGAACATGACCGGCGCCCAGTTGGCCCATGCGGTGCGGGTGCTCAAGCCCGACCTGCCGATCGTCCTCGCCACCGGCTATGCCGAGCGCCTGGAAGGGTTTGCGGCGCAATTGCCGCGGCTGTCGAAACCCTTCACCCAGGTCAACCTGCTGGAGATCATCGCCCGGACGATGAAGTAGGGCGCTTGCGCCGCTCATAGCGGGCCAGCAGCGGCTGGGTGCTGACGCCGTGCAACAGGATGCTCAGCGCCACGACCGACAGGGTCAGGTCGGTGCACAAGGCCGTCAGCGCGTCGTTCAAGCCGTGGTTCTGGGCATAGAACAGGTAGAACAGGCTGCCGATGCCGCGGATGCCGAACCAGCCGATCAGCAGGCGCTGATGCCCCGTCAACAGCGATCCCCACGGCAGGAGCGCCACGCAGGCCGGTCGGATCAGGCCGAACAGCACGCCACCGACCACCAGCGCGCGCCAGTCCCAATGGGGCATGAGCACCACCCCGAGCAGGGTGAGCAGGAACACTTCCAGCGCCCGCTCCACCAGGCTGCCGAAGGCCAGCATGTCGCCCATCATGATGCCGGCGGCCACCTGGCTGTCCTCCAGGCGCTCGGTGTCGCCGTGCACCGCGTGCTGCGGTTCGACGTTCTGATGGCCCACCACCGGTTGCACCAGGTGTTCGGCCGGTGGTTGTTCCGCCCCGGTGGATCGTACCTCTACCTGGCGCAGGCCCAGGCCTGCGGCGAACACCGAGAGAAAACCGTAGCCGCCCAAGGATTCGGCCACCACATAGGCGAGGGCGATCAATGCCAGGGCCAGGTAATCGTTGGGGCTGACCGTGCTGTCGTCGTGGCGCAGGCGCAGCGACAAGGTGATCCGGCCGATGCCGCGCCCCAGCCAATAGCCGCTGAGCAGGCCGGCGGGCACGGCCCACAGCAGGCTGCGCAAGGCCCAGTCGGCCCACCTGTCCGACAGGTCACCTGCCGGCAACAGCAACAAGCCCAGCAGCACGAACGGAAAGGCGATGCCGTCGTTGAGCCCGGCCTCGCCCGACAGGCCGAAGCGCACGCTGTCGACGTCGCGGGCATCGTTGACCTGAACCAGCGCGGCGAGCACCGGGTCGGTCGGCGCCAGGATCGCGCCGACCAGCAGCGCAGGGCCCCAGCCCAGCCCCAGGCCGTAATGCAGCAGCAGGCAGACGCCGAGGATGGTCAGCACCATCACAGGTCCAGCCAGTCCGGCGGCGATCCGCCAGTTCCGGTCACGCAAGGGCAGGCGCAGTTTCAGCCCGCAGATGAACAGCGAGAACAGCACGGCGACTTCGGTCAGATGCTCCATCCACAGAGAGGCGCCGTCCAGCGAAAGCTTCAGCAGGCCCAGCCCGGCGGGGCCGATGGCGATGCCCAGCAACAGGCACACCGCCGAGGTCGTCACCGGCAGCCAGCGCAGGTATGAAGACGTCAGGGCGAGGGCCAGCAGCACGGCGCCGAGCACCGCGACCCAATCGATGAAACTCACGGCGAGCGGCCGGCGCCCCGACCGCGCCTAGCCGAGCGGCGCGCGCAGGTACTCCGGCGTCAGCACGTTGAACCACAGCAGGATCATCGACACCAGAATGGTCACTAGCACCAGCAGGCCGACGCCCCAGACGCTGGCCGCATAGAGCAGGCCTTGTTCCTTGCGTTCATGCATGAAGGTCGGCAAGCCGACGAACAGCAAGAATGTGGAGTACACCGAAGCCGCGCCCAACACCAGAATGGCGAGCCAGCGACTGGGGTACAGGCCGGCGATCCCGGCGATGAAAAACGGCGTGACGGTGTAGGCGGCGAAGCCGATGCACTGGTTGAGCGTCGGCCGCGCGTCGAACGTGCGCGACATCCAGCGGATGAACCCGCCCATGATCGCCACACCGGCGATGGTGGTGAGGTACAGCAGAAGGCTCAATTGCAAGGCGCTGGCGTTGCTGAGCCAGACCGTTTCCCCAGCCGCCAGGCTCCAGCCGACCGAGGTGGTGCCGATGAACAGGCAGACGGCGGGTATCAGGGCGAGCAACAGCAGGTGGGCGAGGTAATGCCGGGGATGGGCCTCTTCTTCGCGGCGGATGTCGCTCCAGGCGAAGTTGGGCTGGGTGAAGAGCTTGATGATGGGCGCGGACATGACGACCTCCGATCTTTCACGGCCCGGGCAGGGCTATAAAAGTATTGAGAGGCGCCTGGTGCGGCGGTTCAGTTTTTTCGACGGCGGACGCCCCGTCAGGGACGGGGCGCCGTGTCGTCAAGGCTGCGCGGGCTTACAGGCCCAGCTCCGAGAGGCCCGGATGGTCATCCGGACGCCGGCCCAGCGGCCAGTGGAACTTGCGTTCGCTTTCCTTGATCGGCATGTCGTTGATGCAGGCGTAGCGGTTGAACATCAGGCCGTTCTCATCGAACTCCCAGTTCTCGTTGCCGTAAGAACGGAACCAGTTGCCCGAGTCGTCGTGCCATTCGTAGGCGTAACGCACGGCGATGCGGGTATCGGAGAACGCCCACAGCTCCTTGATCAGACGGTAGTCCAGCTCCTTGGCCCACTTGCGGGTCAGGAACGCCTTGGCTTCGGCGCGGTTGTGGGCGAATTCGGCGCGGTTGCGCCATTGGGTGTCCAGGGTGTAGGCCAGCGACACGCGTTCCGGGTCGCGGGAGTTCCAGCCATCCTCGGCCAGGCGAACTTTCTCGATGGCCGATTCACGGTTGAACGGCGGCAATGGCGGACGAACTTCGGCTGCAGTAGACATATTTGTCTCCCGATCAATTAACAGTTAAACAACTTGTCGGCTTGTTTCGGCGTTACAGGTCCAATAACTTTCGCGCCATGCATTGCGCATTATCGGCGGCACTGTGATCACCCATCACAAGCGCTACGGTAATGGCGCCGTCGATCAGGATCAGCAACTGTCTGGCCAGCTGTTGCGGATCCTCGGCGCCATGTTCGGTGCACAGCTCGAACAGGTAGTCGAGCAGTTTCTGTTTGTGGTCTTTGGCGACCTGGCGCACCGGATCCTCGGGGTCGCCGGTCTCGCCGCTGGTGTTGATGAAGGCGCAGCCCCGGAAGCCTTCGGAGGCGAACCAGCCCTTGAGCACGGTGAACAGGTTGAGCAGGCGGTCGGCCGGGGTTTCGGCCTGATCCACCGCGGTTCTGTACCAGTGCATCCAACGCACGTCGCGGCGTTGCAGGGCGGCGACGGTGAGCTCCTCCTTGTTGGCGAAGTAGCGGTAGATACTTTTTCTGGAGACACCGGCGGTCTTCACCAGGAGATCCATGCCGGTGGCGGCGATGCCACTTTTGTAGATCAACTTTTCGGTGACATCCAGGATGATGTCGCGGGTCGTGTCGTTGCTATTGATTTCGTTCATGCGGCAAACAGTAGAACGATCGTTCTCCTTGGTCAAGAAGATATTTTGTGAATCTTCTCGATCGTTTTGGCGGATCGTCCCGGGCGCAGGGGTGGGGTTCTTGTTCTGTGGCGCTTTCATTGACGCCATCGCCCGCAGGCTGGCTCCCACAGGAGGTCTTTACAGACACTCACAAGACCGGGCCGAATCGATGGTGTAAGCTCTCGGGTTCTTCGGATTCGACCCATAGCGAGCCCTATGCCGTTGCTTTTCAAACGCTCCCTGCTGCCCAAGTTGCGCAGCTTTCCGCTGACCGCCGAGGCCGTGACCGTGCTGTCCGGCGCTGCCGAGTTCCGCCGTTGCCTGCTGGAGAAGATCGCCCAGGCGACCCAACGCATCTACATCGTTGCGCTCTATCTGCAGCACGATGAGGCCGGCCAGGAAATCCTCGATGCCTTGCATGCCGCCAAGCTCAAGCGCCCCGAGCTTGAGATCGCCGTGGTGGTCGACTGGCTGCGCGCCCAGCGCGGGCTGATCGGCGCCGGCAAGCAGCCGGGCAACGCGGCGTGGTATCAGGAGATGACCCGCACCCACCAGAGCACGGTGCCGATCTACGGCGTGCCGGTGCAGACCCGCGAGCTGTTCGGCGTGCTGCACCTCAAAGGCTTCGTGATCGACGACTGCGTGGTGTACAGCGGCGCGAGCCTGAACAACGTCTATCTGCACAAGTTCGACAAGTACCGCTTCGACCGCTATCACCTGCTGCACAGCCGCGAACTGGCGGATTCGATGCACCATCTGGTCAAGCATGGCCTGATCGAGTCGAAGGCCGTGCACCGCCTGGATCTGCCGAAACTGCCGACCACCCGCAGCCTGCGCAACGACATCGGCGACCTGCGCAGCCGCCTCAAGCACGCGGCCTACGACACCACGGCCGGCAGCACCGAGCGCAACGGACTGTCGGTCAGCCCGGTGCTTGGGGTGGGCAAGAACAATCCGCTGAACCGGGTGATCCTGGAACTGATCGCCAGCGCCCAGCGGCAGCTGACCATCTGCACGCCGTACTTCAACCTGCCGCTGGGGGTGGTCCGCGAGATCAACCGGGCGCTGGCCCGTGGGGTGAAGATCGACATCGTGGTGGGCGACAAGACCGCCAACGACTTCTACATCCCGCCGAGCGAGCCGTTCAAGGTGATCGCGGCGCTGCCGTACCTGTACGAGATCAGCCTGCGGCGGTTCGCCAAGCGCCATCAGCGCTCGATCGACAGCGGCCAGCTGAACCTGCACCTGTGGCGCGAGGGCGACAACAGCTATCACCTCAAGGGCATGTGGATCGACGAGCGCCGCACCTTGCTGACCGGCAACAACCTCAACCCGCGGGCGTTCCGTCTTGACCTGGAAAACGCGCTGCTGATCGACGATCCGAAGGGGGAGTGGCTGCAGCCGCGGCAGCAGGAACTGGACAACATCATGCGCCACACCACGCGGATCGCGCATTTCCAGAGCCTGGAAGCGTTGCCGGACTACCCGGCCGGGGTGGCCAAGTTCCTCAAGCGTGTGAGCCGGGTGAGGGTGGAGCGCCTGCTGTACCGCATTCTGTAGCGCTCTACAAAGGCCCGTTCACCTTTACGGGGATCCTTTGTGGGAGCAACTGTCTTGCTTCTGTTCTGCGGCGCCTTGAATGACGCCTTCGCTGGCAAGTCGAGTCGTCGCACCGCAGCTCCCACAGGAATCTTGGTGGATGCAGAAATGTGACCACTGCAAAATCCTGTGGGAGCGGGCTTGCCCGCGATAGGGCCCTTCAGAACACTACAAGACTCAGTTCAGACCCAGCTTCCCGCGCAAGGTGGAAAGGTCTTCCGCCAAGGTATTGACCGGCCCCACCAACGCCTTGCGGTCGTTCTCCTTCACTTTGTCATACGTCTCGAACCCGCCGTCCTGGGTGCGGTACTTGGCCAGGATCTTGTCCACGGTGGCGAAGTTCTTGTCGACCTTGGCCACGAACGCCTTGTCCTGCTTCTCGATCTGCGGGCGGAACAGGTCGACGATCTTCTTCGCGCCGTCGATGTTGCCCTGGAAGTCGTACAGGTCGGTGTGGCTGTAGCGGTCCTCCTCACCGGAAATCTTGGTCGCCGCCACTTCCTCCAGCAGCGCCGCCGCGCCGCCCACCACTTTCTCCGGCGGGAAGGTCAGGCCGGCGACACGGGCCTGCAGGTCCTTGACGTCCTTGTTCAAGCCGTCCGCCAGGGCATCCAGGCCGTCGGTGCTCTTCTCGGAGAACAGCGAATACTCGATGCGGTGGAACCCGGTGAAGTCTTCGGCCTTCACGCCTTTCTCGTGGTCGTCCACCCGAGAATCGATGGAGGCGTCGAGGTCGCTGAACAGCTCGGCGATCGGCTCGATGGACTCGTAGAACACCCGGGTCGGCGCATAGAGCTTCTGCGCGGTGGCCAGGTCGCCTTTCTTCACGGCGTCGGTGAACTGCTGGGTGTGGCTGGCCAGTTCATCCAGTTGCTCGGTGACGTAGATCTTGTAGTCCGACACCGGCCCCACCAGGTCCAGCGGCGCGGTGGCGGCGAAGGCCGAAAGCGGGGTGTTGAGCAGACCTAAGGTCAGCAGCAACGCGAGAGGCGTTTTCTTCATGGGGTGGCGGCTCCTGGGCTTATGCAGTTGTTTTGGGTTGGGTAGCGTTGAGCAGCGAGCGACCGATGAAGTCCTTGTCGCCCGTGACACCCGGCAGGGTGAAGAAGTAACCGCCGCCGATCGGCTTGAGGTATTCCTCCAGCGGTTCGCCGTTGAGGCGGGTCTGTACGGTGATGAAGCCTTTTTCCAGGTCGGCCTGGTAACAGATGAACAGCAGGCCCATGTCGAGCTGACCGTTCTTGTTCACGCCGTTGGAATAGTTGAACGGCCGGCGCAGGATCAGGTTGGCCTGGGTGGCGGCGGTGCGCGGGTTGGCCAGGCGGATGTGGGCGTCGAGCTTGGTCAGCTTGCCGTGGGGATCCTGGCCGTAGTCCGGCACTTCGGTCTCGTGATGGGCGCCTATCGGGGCGCCGGTGGTCTTCACCCGGCCGATGATACTTTCCTGTTCCTGCAGCGGCGTGCGGTCCCAGCGCTCGACGAAGTTGCGGATGATCCGCACCGCCTGATAGCTGCCGTGGGCGGCCCAGGCCGGTTCGTCGCTGCCCGGCTGCACCCAGACGATGCGGTCCATGACGCTGGCGTCGGTGGAGTCCGGGTTGGCCGAGCCGTCGCGAAAGCCCAGGAAGTTACGGGCCGACTGCGCAGGCGTACCGGGTTTCGCCGGGGCCTGGGGCGGCACGCTGCCTTCTTGCTTCCAGCGCACCAGCAGCAGGTCCGGCAGGTTCTTCACGATGTCGCGCAGGGCGTGGATGTTGGTGTCGGCGGTGTTGGAGCAGAACTGCAGGCTGAGGTCGCCGTGGCAGCAGTCGGCTTCGAGGGCGTCGTTGGGGAAACCGACCATGCGTATCAGCCGCTTGGGCTTGGCGCCAGCCAGGCCGAAGCGCTCGTCGAACAGCGATTCGCCCACCGAGACGGTGATGGTCAGGTTGTCCGGCGTCACCACCGGCCCCAGGATGCCGGAATCCAGCGGCGGCAGCTTCGGGTCGACCTGGGTCACCGGGCCGCCCTTCATCAGGAACGCGATGCGCTCGTTGAGGGTGCGGAACAGGCGCTCCAGGTCGTCACGGTCGGTGGCCAGCACGTCGAAGGCCACCAGCATGCCGGCCACCGGGCGCGGGGTGACGATGCCGGTCTGGTGCACGCCATGGAAGTCGTGGCGGTCCTGGGTCTTGTCGCTGCTGGGCGCTTCGGTCACTTGCGCAGGTTCGGCCGCTGCGGCCATCGCCGGGCAGCTCAGGGTGGAGCCTGCCAGCGCAACGCCGGCGGCGCCCATGCCCATCAGGAGGCGGCGGCGTTGCAGGTTGAAGTCTTCTGTATCGTTCATCGCGGGTCGTCTTCTGCTTACAGGCCGGAGAGGCCGAGGGCGGGGTCAATGGCGTCGAGGGTGTCGGCCAGGGTCTTGGCCTTGTCGGCGAGCTGCTTGCGCTTTTCGCCGCTGACGGTGTCGTAGCGCACGTAGGCGCCATCGGCCTTCAGGCCGTTGAGTTCGGCGTCGACGTCGGCGAGTGCCTGGTCAATCTTGGGCACCAGGTCGGCGGCGGATTTGGCCAGCATCGGGCGCAGCAGGTCGATGACCTTGCGGGCGGTCTCGACGTTGGCCGCAAACCCGTTGAGGTCGCTGTGGCTGTAGCGTTCCTCTTCGCCGCTGGCCATGCGCACGTCGGCCAGGGTGTTGAGGTTGCGCACCACGATTTCCACCAGTTGCTCCGGCGGCAGCGACTGGGCCAGCAACTGCAGCTTGAGCGTGGTCACGTCGTCCAGCAGCCGTTTGGCCACCGGGGCCAGGCCGTCGAGCTTGCGTTGCTGGAAGAGCCCGTACTCCAGGCGATGGAACCCGGTGAACCCCGGATCCTGTTCGCGTTGCTCGAAATAGTCGGCGCGGGCGCTGATGGCGTTGTCCAGCTCGCCCAGGCGCTGGGCGGCAGGGGCCAGGCGTTGATAGGCGGCACGGGCCGGCACGTACAGCGCCTGGGCCTGGGCCAGGTCGCCGCTGTCGATGGCCTGGTTCAGTGCCTTGACGGCGTTGATCAACGCACTGCTGTGCATGGCCACGTACACACGGAACTCCGACAGCGGCCCGACGAACGCGACCATCGACGGCTTGGCCTTGGCGGCGGCCTCGGAAGCGGCGGTGGGCGTCACGGTCAGCGTTCCGCGCGGGTTGCTGAGCAGGCCGCAGGTGATGGTGTAGGTGCCGGGCGCAAGGTTGGCGTTGATCACCTGGCTCAGGCCCGGCGCGATGTTTTCCCGTTCCTCGATCACCAGCACGCCGCTGAGGATTTCCCATTCCACCGCCCGGTCGGAGCGGTTGACGATGCGGAAACTGGAGTGGCCGGCCGGCACGGTCAGTTCATTCGGCTCGCAACTGCGCGGATGGATGTTGACCACCACTTCGTCGTGGTTGAGTTGACGCTTGGCCGCCGCCAGTTTCGAGGCGTAGTAGAACAGGCCGCCGGCGGCGATCATCACGATCACCGAGCCGGCCACCGCCCAGCGCAGGGCGCGGGGAGGGGAGGCCTGAAGAGAGGATGGCTTTGACATGAAGGCCCTTACTGGCTGGAAACGGAAGGAGATTTGTCGGCGGACTGGGGGCCGACGGCCGCCGCCGGATAGAAGAACACCGCCAGCGCCACCGCCAGATAGATCACGTAGGCACCCAAGGTGCTGACGGTCGGCGCGTCCTGATAGCCGAACATGCCGGCCAGCACCGAACCCACGGGGCCGTCCATCGGCAATGTCTCGCTGACGTCGAACAGTACGGTCTGCAAGTGGTTCCACAGCCCGGCCTCATGCAGGGCCTGCACGGAATTGGCGAGGATCCCGGCAGCGACCACGAGGATGAACAGCCCGGTCCAGCGGAAGAACGCCGAAAGGTTCAGGCGCATGCTGCCGGTGTAGATCAGGAAGCCGACGATGACCGCCAGGACCAGGCCGAGCAGGGCGCCGATCGGCGCGGCCGGGCCTTCGCTCTGCTGGAACACCGCCAGCAGGAAGAACACGGTTTCCAGGCCTTCCCGGGCGACGGCGAAGAACACCATGGCGATCAGCGCGATGACCTGGTGCTTGGAGGCGGTCAGGGCCTGGTCGAGGGACGCCTGCAAGGAGTGCTTGATCGAGCGCGCCACCTTGCGCATCCAGAACACCATGGAGCTGAGGATGCCCACGGCCACCAGGCCGACCACGCCTTCGAACAGTTCCTGCTGCTTCTGCGGAAACTCGGCGCTGACCAGCTCCAGGCCGCCACCCACCAGCAAGGCCAGGGCCGCCGCGAGAAACACGCCGATCCACACCGCCGGCATCCATTGCCCGCGGCCGGTCTGTTGCAGGTAACTGGCGATGATGCCGACGATCAGCGCGGCTTCGATGCCTTCGCGCAACATGATCAAAAAAGGGACGAGCATTCGGTGTCCATGGGGTCGGGAAATGTAGTTACAAGTTGTAACATAATGAAATTCATTCTCATATGGCATCCGTTGACATTTACCTGAACCTTAGCTGAACAACCTGTTTTTGCATGGCCGAAACAGCGGTGGCCGTAGAAGGAGATCCTTGTGGGAGCCAGCCTGCTGGCGATGACATCAGCGAAGGCGCTATAGGGCTGCTGCTCACCAGGAAATGTGCCGGCCTTGAGCCGCTGCGTTAAGATGCCGGCACTCGAACAACCACGGATCAGCCGCGCTCCATGTCGGAAAAAGACACCATCGCCATTCAGCTTGTGCGCGAGGCGCTGCTGCAAAGCTGCGCACCGGGCCAGGCCACGGAAGAAGTGCTGAACAAGGTCGGGATCGCCCCGGCGCTGCTGCAGACCGACCACAGCCGGGTGCCGGCCTCGCAGTACGCCAGGCTTTGGCGGCTGCTGGCCCGGCGCGGCGATGACGAGTTCTTCGGCATGGATCCGCGCCGGCTCAAGTCCGGCAGCTTGGCGTTCCTCTGTCGCACTGCGATGGCGCAACCCAACCTTGCCTTGGGATTGGCCAGCGGGCTGAGTTTCCTGTCGCTGATGCTGGACAAACTGCCGGCGCAACTGGTGCATCAGCAGAGCCTGGCGGAGATCGTTCTGCTGGAGGAGGACCCCGAGCCGCGCCGGGCGTTCACCTATTTCACCTACTGGATGATCGTCCACGGCGTGGCCTGCTGGCTGGCCGGGCGGCGGATCCCGATCCTGTCCATCGAGCTGCGTTGCGCGCAGCCGGACTTCTGCGACGACTACCGGGTGATGTTCTCGCAGAACCTGCGCTTCGACCGACCGCGTACCCGGATGATCTTCGCCGCCGATTGCCTGGACCTGCCGATCAAGCGCAGCGCCGATGAGCTCAAGCGCTTCCTGGCCCATGCCCCGGCCAACATCCTGGTGAAGTACCGCGACCCGCAAAGCCTGGCCAGTCGGATCCGTCACGACCTGCGCCAGTTGCCCGCCGAGCAGTGGCCGGAAACCGAAGCCCTGGCCCAGCAGTTGTGCATGTCGGCCTCGACCCTGCGCCGCCGGCTGGCGGAAGAAGGGCAGACCTGGCAGGGCCTCAAGGACGGCGTGCGCAAGGAACTGGCGATCGCCTGGCTGGCGGAGCCTTCGATCAGTTTCGCCGAAATCGCGGCGCGCCTGGGGTTTGCCGATGCCAGTTCGTTCTACAAGGCGTTTCGCAAGTGGTCGGGGAGCAATCCCGGGCATTACCGCAGCCTGATCCTGAATGAGGCGGTCTGATCTGGATTCTGCGATGAATTGACCGGCCTCATCGCCAGCAGGCCGGCTCCCGCAGGGCCTGAGCCTTGGCCAAACCGGTCATCCAACTTGACGCCTTTGACCATTGCCGCGCTCCCTGTGCGGAGCGACTATCCCGGTGTTGTTTACGGTTCCCCAACCTAATAAGAACACAGAGGGATTCTGGCAATGCGCGATTACTTGTCCGCCACCGAACAGTTCAACTATCAGCACACCGTGGACGCCGCCCTCAGCGGCACGCTGGAGGCGCTCAACGCCTGTGTCGAATGCTGTGACCGTCACGCCTTGCCGGGTCGCATCGCGTTGTTCTGGGAAGGCCGCGACGGCGCCAGCGCGACCTACACCTTCAGCGACCTGCAGGATCAGGCCGCGTGCTTCGCCAATTTCCTGCTCGCCCAGGGCGTGCGCAAGGGCGACAGGGTCGCCGGCCTGCTGCCGCGCAACATCGAACTGCTCATCACCGTGTTCGCCACCTGGCGCATCGGTGCGGTGTACCAACCGCTGTTCACCGCGTTCGGGCCCAAGGCCCTGGAACATCGCCTGAACAGTTCCGGCGCCAAAGTGGTGGTCACCGATGCCGTGAACCGGCCCAAGCTCGCCGAAGTCGACGGTTGCCCGACCGTGGTCACCGTCGGCGGCGCCAAGGGCCAGGGCATCGTGCGGGGCGATTTCAGTTTCTGGGCCGAACTGGCCCACCATTCCAACGTCTGCGAACCGGTGCTGCTCACCGGCGAAGACCCGTTCCTGC
This sequence comes from Pseudomonas sp. B7(2017), assembly GCF_002112745.1. Lineage (NCBI taxonomy): Bacteria > Pseudomonadati > Pseudomonadota > Gammaproteobacteria > Pseudomonadales > Pseudomonadaceae > Pseudomonas > Pseudomonas sp. B7(2017). The sequence continues at coordinate 194,471 of NZ_NEIP01000007.1, forward strand.
TGATGTTCACCTCCGGCACCACCGGCCCGTCCAAGGCGCTGTCGGTGCCGCTCAAGGCCATCGTCGCCTTCCAGAGCTACACCCGCGACGCCGTGGACCTGCGCCCGGAAGACGCGTTCTGGAACGTGGCCGATCCGGGCTGGGCCTACGGCATCTATTTCGGCGTCACGGGGCCGTTGTCGATGGGGCACCCGATCACGTTCTACGACGGCCCGTTCACCCTCGAAAGCACCTGCCGGGTGATCAACAAGCTCGGCATCACCAACCTGACCGGCTCGCCGACCGCGTACCGTCTGCTGATCGCCGGCGGCGACGAGTTCGCCAAGTCGATCAAGGGCAAGCTGCGCATCGTCAGCAGCGCCGGCGAGCCACTGAACCCGGAGGTGATCCGCTGGTTCGCGGACAACCTGGGCGTGGCCATCCACGACCACTACGGCCAGACCGAACTGGGCATGGTGCTGTGCAACCACCATGGCCTGGAGCACCCGATCCACCTGGGCGCCGCCGGTTTCGCCTCGCCGGGCCACCGCATCGTGGTGCTCGACGAGCAAAACACCGAACTGGGCGTCGGCCAGCCCGGCATCCTCGCCATCGACCGCGACCGCTCGCCGATGTGCTGGTTCGCCGGCTACGAAGGTGCGCCGACCAAGGCTTTCGTCGGCCACTACTACCTGAGCGGCGACACTGTGGAGTGGAACCCCGACGGCAGCATCAGCTTCGTCGGCCGCAGCGACGACGTGATCACCACGTCCGGCTACCGGGTCGGCCCGTTCGACGTGGAAAGCGCGCTGATCGAACACCCGGCGGTGATCGAGGCGGCGGTGGTCGGCAAGCCCGACCCTGAGCGCACCGAACTGGTCAAAGCCTTCGTGGTGCTCAACCCGCAGTACCGCGCCGAACCTGCGTTGGCCGAAGAACTGCGCCAACACGTGCGCAAGCGCCTGGCCGCGCACTCGTACCCCCGTGAAATCGAATTCGTCAGCGACTTGCCCAAGACCCCGAGCGGCAAGTTGCAGCGCTTCATCCTGCGCAACCAGGAAATCGCCAAGGCTCAAGAGGCCGCGGCGAAAAACGTTTCAGCTTGAATCCAAGGAAACCGTCATGCAGATCGAGAACAAGGTATTTATCGTCACCGGCGGCGCGTCCGGCCTAGGGGCCGCCACCGCCGAATCGCTGGTCAAGGCCGGCGCCAAGGTGATGCTGGTGGACATGAACGCCGAAGCCGTCGCCGCCCAGGCCCAGCGCCTCGGCGCCCACAGCACGGTGGCGGACATCAGCAACGAGGCCGCCGCCGAAGCCGCCGTGCAGGCGACGCTCAAAGCGTTCGGCAGCCTCAACGGGCTGGTCAACTGCGCCGGCATCGTGCGCGGCGAGAAGATCCTGGGCAAGAACGGCCCGCACGCGCTGGCCAGCTTCAGCCAGGTGATCAACGTCAACCTGATCGGCAGCTTCAACATGCTGCGCCTGGCCGCTGCGGCCATCGCCGAAAGCGAAGCCAACGCCGACGGCGAACGCGGGGTGATCATCAACACCGCGTCGGTCGCCGCGTTCGACGGCCAGATCGGCCAGGCCGCGTACTCGGCCTCCAAAGGCGCGATCGCCAGCCTGACCTTGCCCGCCGCCCGCGAGCTGGCGCGGTTCGGCATCCGTGTGATGACCATCGCCCCGGGCATCTTCGAGACCCCGATGATGGCCGGCATGACCCCCGAGGTGCGCGACTCCCTGGCCGCCGGCGTGCCGTTCCCGCCGCGCCTGGGCAAGCCTGCCGAGTACGCCGCGCTGGTTCGGCATATCATTGAGAACAGCATGCTCAACGGCGAGGTGATCCGTCTCGACGGCGCCTTGCGCATGGCCGCCAAGTAAGGAGGATTTGTCATGACCACCGCCAACGATCCGATCGTCATCGTCAGCGCCGTCCGCACCCCGATGGGCGGCTTCCAGGGCGAACTGAAAAGCCTCACCGCGCCGCAGCTGGGCGCCGCCGCCATCAAGGCCGCCGTCGAACGCGCCGGCATCCGGGCCGATGCCGTCGATGAAGTCCTGTTCGGCTGCGTGCTGCCCGCCGGCCTCGGCCAGGCCCCGGCGCGCCAGGCCGCGCTGGGCGCGGGGCTGAACAAGTCGACCCGCTGCACCACCGTCAACAAGATGTGCGGCTCCGGCATGGAGACCACCATCCTGGCCCACGACATGCTCGTGGCCGGCAGCGCCGACGTGGTCATCGCCGGCGGCATGGAAAGCATGTCCAACGCGCCGTACCTGCTCGACCGCGCCCGCAGCGGCTACCGCATGGGCCATGGCCGGGTGCTGGACTCGATGTTCCTCGACGGCCTCGAAGACGCCTACGACAAGGGCCGCCTGATGGGCACCTTCGCCGAGGACTGCGCCGAGACCAACGGCTTCACCCGCGAGGCCCAGGATGCCTTCGCTATCGCCTCGACCACCCGCGCCCAGCAGGCGATCAAGGACGGCGCGTTCAAGGATGAGATCGTTCCGCTGACCGTGACCGTCGGCAAGGAACAGGTGGTGATCAGCAACGACGAGCAGCCACCCAAGGCCAAGCTGGACAAGATCGCTTCGCTCAAGCCGGCGTTCCGCGAGGGCGGCACCGTGACGGCGGCCAACTCCAGCTCGATCTCCGACGGCGCGGCGGCGCTGGTGCTGATGCGCCAGTCCCAGGCGCAGACGCTGGGCCTCAAGCCGCTGGCGGTGATCCACGGCCATTCGGCGTTCGCCGACACGCCGGGCCTGTTCCCGGTGGCGCCCATCGGTGCGATCAAGAAGCTGATGAAGAAAACCGGCTGGTCCCTGGAGCAGGTCGACCTGGTGGAAGTCAACGAGGCCTTCGCCGTGGTCGGCATGGCCGCCATGACCCACCTGGAGATCCCCCACGAAAAGCTCAACGTCCATGGCGGCGCCTGTGCCCTGGGCCACCCGATCGGCGCGTCCGGCGCGCGGATCCTGGTGACGCTGCTCTCGGCCCTGCGCCAAAGGGGCCTGAAGCGCGGCGTGGCGGCGATCTGCATCGGCGGCGGCGAAGCCACGGCGATGGCCGTGGAATGCCTCTACTGATCGCCAGGTCCCAACCCCTGTAGGAGCCAGCCTGCTGGCGATGGCGGCGGATCATCGACCTCTCTGTCGACTGACACACCGCTATCGCCAGCAGGCTGGCTCCCACACGAAGCAGTCGGCGTGACTTTTTAAGGATTCACCATGATTCCCAACGAAGACCAACAACAGATCCGCGACATGGCCCGGCAGTTCGCCGAGGAGCGGCTCAAGCCGTTCGCCGCCGAGTGGGACCGCGAGCACCGTTTCCCCAAGGAAGCCATCGGCGAAATGGCCGACCTGGGCTTCTTCGGCATGCTGGTGCCGGAGCAGTGGGGCGGTTGCGACACCGGTTACCTGGCCTACGCCATGGCCCTGGAAGAGATCGCCGCCGGCGACGGCGCCTGCTCGACCATCATGAGCGTGCACAACTCGGTGGGCTGCGTGCCGATCCTCAAGTTCGGCAACGACGACCAGCGCGAACGCTTCCTCAAGCCGCTGGCCAGCGGCCAGATGCTCGGCGCCTTCGCCCTGACCGAGCCCCAGGCCGGTTCCGACGCCAGCAGCCTGAAGACCCGGGCGCGGCTGGAAGGCGACCACTACGTGCTCAACGGCTGCAAGCAGTTCATCACCTCCGGGCAGAACGCCGGGGTCGTGATCGTGTTCGCGGTAACCGATCCGGGCGCCGGCAAGCGCGGCATCAGCGCGTTCATCGTGCCCACCGACTCGCCGGGCTACAGCGTCGCGCGGGTCGAGGACAAGCTCGGCCAGCACGCCTCCGACACCTGCCAGATCCTCTTCGAGGACGTGAAGGTGCCGGTGGCCAACCGACTGGGCGAAGAGGGCGAGGGCTACAGGATCGCCCTGGCCAACCTGGAAGGCGGGCGCATCGGCATCGCTTCGCAATCGGTGGGCATGGCCCGCGCCGCGTTCGAGGCCGCCCGTGATTACGCCCGTGAGCGCGACAGCTTCGGCAAGCCGATCATCGAGCACCAGGCCGTGGCCTTCCGCCTGGCGGACATGGCCACCCAGGTCGCCGTGGCCCGGCAAATGGTGCATTACGCCGCCGCCTTGCGCGACAGCGGCCAGCCGGCGCTGGTCGAGGCGTCGATGGCCAAGCTGTTCGCCTCGGAAATGGCCGAGAAGGTCTGCTCGATGGCGCTGCAGACCCTCGGCGGTTACGGTTACCTCAACGACTTCCCGCTGGAGCGCATCTACCGCGACGTGCGGGTCTGCCAGATCTACGAAGGCACCAGCGACATTCAGCGCATGGTCATTTCGCGCAATCTTTGAGAAGGAATCCACACATGAGCTATGAAACGATCCTGCTGGAAACCCATGGCCGCGTCGGCCTGATCACCCTGAACCGGCCGCAGGCGCTCAACGCCCTGAACGCGCAACTGGTCAGCGAAGTGAACCGTGCCCTGGACGGTCTGGAAGCCGATGCGAACATCGGCTGCATCATCATCACCGGTTCCAAGAAGGCCTTCGCCGCCGGCGCCGACATCAAGGAAATGGCGGAGCTGACCTATCCGCAGATCTACATGGATGACCTGTTCAGCGACAGCGACCGGGTGGCCAACCGGCGCAAGCCGATCATCGCGGCGGTCAACGGTTTCGCCCTGGGCGGCGGCTGTGAGCTGGCGCTGATGTGCGACTTCATCCTGGCCGGCGACAACGCGAAGTTCGGCCAGCCGGAAATCAACCTCGGCGTGCTGCCGGGCATGGGCGGCACCCAGCGCCTGACCCGTGCGGTGGGCAAGGCAAAGGCCATGGAGATGTGCCTGAGCGGCCGTCTGATCGGCGCCGAAGAGGCCGAGCGTTGCGGCATCGTGGCGCGCATCGTGCCGAGCGACGAACTGCTGGACGAGGCGCTGAAAGTGGCGGCGGTGATCGCCAGCAAGTCGCTGCCGATTGCCATGATGGTCAAGGAAAGCGTCAACCGCGCCTTCGAAGTGAACCTGACCGAAGGCGTGCGCTTCGAGCGCCGGGTGTTCCATGCGGCGTTCGCCACCCATGACCAGAAAGAAGGCATGGCGGCGTTCATCGCCAAGCGCGAGGCTGAGTTCAAGGGCCAGTGAGGCGGCGCCGCTGCTGACGCCGTCGCTGGCAAGCCGAATCGTCGCACAGCAACTTCCACAGTTAACCGGGCCGTTCACAGATGGTGTGCTCGACACAGACCCTGTGGGAGCTGGCTTGCCAGCGATGGCGGAGTGTCAGTCGACACGGTTCAGAGAAAGACCGCAGCCTCATGCAGGCTGCGGTCTTTTGCTTTCAGATCAGGTAGTGCTTGAGCTCGCGGGCGATGACCATGCGCTGGATCTCGCTCGACCCTTCGTAGATCTGGGTGATCCGCGCGTCCCGGTAGTATTTCTCCACCGGGTAATCCTCCAGGTACCCGTACCCGCCATGGATCTGGATCGCCGAGGAGCAGACCTTCTCGGCCATTTCCGAGGCGAACAGCTTGGCCTGGGAGGCTTCGGACAGGCACGGCTTGCCGGCGGTGCGCAGGCGGGCGGCGTGCAGGATCATCAGCCGTGCGGCGTTCAGTTGCATGTGCATGTCGGCCAGCAGGTTGGCGATGCTCTGGTGCTCGATGATCGGCGTGCCGAACTGCACGCGCTCACGGGCGTAGGCCAGCGCCGCTTCGAAGGCTGCGCGGGCGATGCCCAAAGCCTGGGCGGCGATGCCGATGCGGCCGCCTTCGAGGTTGGACAGGGCGATGGCCAGGCCCTTGCCGCGCTCGCCCAGCAGGTTGGCCTCGGGGATGCGGCAATCGTTGAGGGTCACGGCGCAGGTGTCGGAGGCGCGGATGCCCATCTTGTGTTCGCTGCGGTCAACGGTGAAGCCCGGGGTGTCGGTGGGCACCAGGAACGCCGAGATACCTTTCTTGCCCAGCTCCGGGTCGGTCACCGCAAACACGATGGCCAGCTTGGCCCGCTTGCCATTGCTGACGAACTGCTTGGCGCCGTTGATCACCCACTGGCCGTCGCGCAGTTCGGCGCGGGTGCGCAGGTTGTGCGCCTCGGAGCCGGCCTGGGGTTCGGTCAGGCAGAAGCAGCCGATCACCTGACCGCTGGCCAGGTCCGTCAGCCAGGTCTCTTTCTGGGCCTGGCTGCCGTAGTTGAGCACCGGGCCGCAGCCTACCGAGTTGTGGATGCTCATGAACGCGCCGGTGGCACCGTCGCCGGCGGAAATCTCTTCCACCGCCAGGGCATAGGCGACGTAATCGACATAGCTGCCGCCCCATTCCTCCGGCACCACCATGCCGAGCAGGCCCAGTTCGCCCATCTTCGCCACCAGGCCGTCGTCGATCCAGCCGGCCTTTTCCCAGGCTTGCGCGTGGGGCGCGATTTCGCCGCGGGCAAAGTCCCGGGCCATGTCGCGGATCATCACTTGTTCTTCAGTCAGTTCGAGATCGTGCATGGCTCAGCTCCCGCTCTCAGTGAAACCTTGGAAGAAACCCGCGACCTGTGCGGCGTCCAGCGCCTTGAGGGTGGGCGGGTTCCAGCGTGGGGATTTGTCTTTGTCGATCAGCAGGGCGCGCACGCCCTCGATCAGGTCGCCGCGTTCGAACCACTGCCGGTCCAGGTGCAGTTCGAGGGCGAAGCAATTGTCCAGGCTCAGGTGCCGGCCCCGGCGCAGCATTTCCAGGGTCACGGCCATGGCCAGCGGCGAACGGGTCTCCATCAGGTCCGCGGTGGCGGTGGCCCATTCATGGCTGTCGGCGACGGTCACGGTGCGCAACTGTTCGACGATGGCCGGGACGTCCGGCAGGGCAAAGAAATGGTCGATGGCCGGGCGCAGGGCCTGGAGCGGCGCGTCGGGCAGGGTCTGCACGGCGAGCCCGGCCAGCAGGCTCTGCAGGTCCTTGAGCGGCGTGTCGTGCCATTGCAGGCGGTCGAGCCGCTCGTCGAGGGTCGCCAGTGCGGCGCTCTCCAGATACCAGTCCGCCAACCCGCAGTACAGCGCATCGGCGGCACGGACCTGCACGCCGGTGACGCCCAAGTAGATCCCCAGCTCGCCGGGGATGCGTGGCAGGAAATAGCTGCCGCCCACGTCCGGGAAGTAACCGATGGCCGTTTCCGGCATCGCCAGGCGGCTTTTCTCGGTGACCACCCGCAGGTCGGCGCCTTGCACCAGGCCCATGCCGCCGCCCAGGACGAAACCGTCCATCAGCGCCAGCACCGGTTTGCGGTAGCGGTGGATCGTCAGGTCGAGGGCGTATTCCTCGACGAAGAAGTCTTCGTGCAGCGTGTCGCCGCTCTTGTGGCTGTCGTACAGGGAACGGATGTCGCCGCCGGCGCAGAACGCCTTTTCGCCGGCGCCGCGCAGCACGACGGCGCGGATGCGGTCATCGCCCGCCCAGGCGTCGAGGTGGCGCTGCAACTGGCGGACCATGTCCAGGGTCAGGGCGTTGAGCCCGGCGGGGCGGTTGAGGGTCAGGTGACCGATGTGATTGCGAACCTCGGCCAGCACGTCGTTCTGTGTGGCATCCATGGACGGCGTCCGCGGGGATGAAGCCTGAGCAGTCATCAGTAACTCCCTGCTTTTATTGTTTTTTGTGCGGTGTGTGCGGTGTGCTCGCGCGCGAGCGTTGCCGGATCGTAACAGTGCAAATTTGCCGTGCACAACCGGGATCCGTGCAGGGGGTGTCTGCATTTTTGTCATGCCGGCGACCGTGTCCCGTCGCAAGTGCCGGATCTTCGGCGCCCGCGACAGAATCGGCTGTGAACGTGCCGTTATCAGCACAATAGAGGGGTCGCCGCCGCCCCAGACGACACCTGCCGCCGACGGTCTGTTGGCATTCTGGCCCCCGGATCCCGAGCGCTCTGCGCCAAGGGTTTCAGCCCGGGCATCACGCATGTCCCGGAACAAAAACAACAAGAACGCTGTTGCGGCCGATGCCGCATCGACTTTCTGTTCCTGCCCATAAAGGCGGCCGACCGGCGCGGCCGCGACAATTCCAGACAGATCAGGACTCAAGAAGATGAAAACCAAATGGCTGAGCGTGTCCGTACTCGCGTTGCTGTGCTGCACAACCGGCGCCCATGCGAAGGAATGGAAAGAGCTGCGGTTCGGCGTCAACCCCAGTTACCCGCCATTTGAATCGACCACCGCCGACGGCGGCGTGCAGGGCTTCGGCGTGGATCTGGGCAATGCGATCTGCGCCGAGCTGAAGGTCAAGTGCGTGTGGGTCAGCAATGACTTCGACGGGCTGATCCCGGCGCTCAAGGCCGGCAAGTTCGACGCCATCGAGTCGTCGATGACCGTGACCGACGCACGCAAGAAGCAGATCGACTTCACCGACCGCCTGTATGCAGGACCGACCGCCATCGTCACCCGCAAGGACTCGGGCCTGCTGCCCACCGGCGAATCCCTCAAGGGCAAGACCATCGGCTACATGCAGGGCACGATCCAGGAGGCCTACGCCAAGGCCCGTCTGGGGCCGGCCGGGGTGAAGCTGCGGGCCTACCAGAACCAGGACCAGGTCTACGCCGACTTGGTGTTCGGCCGCCTCGACGCGTCGATCCAGGACAAGCTGCAGGCGCAGATGAGTTTCCTCGCATCCCCCCAGGGCGCGCCGTTCCAGAACAGCGAAGGCATCAGCGACCCGATGATCCCGTCGGACATCGCCATCGGCGTGCGCCAGGGCAACGACGAGCTCAAGGGCATGCTCAACGCCGCCATCAAGGCCCTGCATGACAAGGGCATCTACGCGCAGATCCAGCGCAAGCACTTCGGCGACCTGGACCTCTACAACAACTGATCCCCGCGCCCGCCGCGCCCTGTGTGCTGTCCAAGCGCGCAGCGCACAGAGGCGGGCGGCAAACGACAGGTGACTGGCGTGAATGAATTCCTGAGTTGGACCGGGCTCGATCTGTCGAGCCTGCAAGGCTACGGCCCGCTGTTGCTGCACGGCACATGGGTGACCCTGCAACTGTCGGCGCTGGCGCTGCTGGTGAGCATGGCCCTGGGCCTGTTGGGGGCGGCGGCCAAGCTGTCGCCGCTCAAGCTGCTGAACCTGCCGGCGACGTTCTACACCACGCTGATCCGCGGCGTGCCGGATCTGGTGCTGATGCTGCTGATCTTCTACAGCCTGCAGGGCTGGGTGAGCAGCCTCACTGAACTGATGGGCTGGCCGTACCTGGAGATCGATCCGTTCGTGGCGGGCATCGTCACCCTCGGTTTCATCTACGGCGCGTACTTCACCGAAACCTTCCGCGGGGCGATCCTCAGCGTGCCGCGGGGTCAGCAAGAGGCCGCCGCGTGCTTCGGCCTCGACCGCTGGCAGCGTTTCCGCTTCGTGGTGTTCCCGCAGATGATGCGCTTCGCCTTGCCGAGCCTGGGCAACAACTGGCTGGTGCTGCTCAAGGCCACGGCGCTGGTGTCGATCATCGGCCTGTCGGACCTGGTCAAGGTGGCCCAGGAGGCGGGCAAGAGCACGTTCAACATGCTCGACTTCCTGCTGCTGGCGGCGGCGCTGTACCTGCTGATCACCAGCGTCTCCAATTACGTGCTGCGCGCGCTGGAGCGCCGCTACAACCTGGGCGTGCGGGGGATGGCGCGATGATCGAACTGATTGCCGAGTACTGGAAACCCTTCCTGTTCAGCGACGGCGAGGCCCTGACCGGCCTGGCGATGACCCTCTGGCTGCTGGTGGCGAGCATCGCGATGGGGTTCTGCCTGTCGCTGCCTTTGGCGGTCATGCGCGTCTCGCGCCTGGGTGTGGTGCGCTGGCCGGTGCAGCTGTTCACCTACGTGTTCCGCGGCACGCCGCTGTATATCCAGTTGCTGATCTGCTACAGCGGGATCTACGGCATCGCTGCGGTGCGCTCGCAGCCGTTGCTCGAAGCGTTCTTTCGCGACGCGATGAACTGCACGTTGCTGGCGTTCACCCTGAACACCTGCGCCTACACCGTGGAGATCTTCGCCGGGGCGATCCGCAGCATTCCCTACGGCGAGATCGAAGCGGCCCATGCCTACGGCCTCAGCGGCTGGCGCCTGTACCGGCGGCTGATCCTGCCGTCGGCGCTGCGCCGGGCGCTGCCGTACTACAGCAACGAAGTGATCCTGATGCTGCACGCCACCTCGGTGGCGTTCACGGCCACCATCCCCGACATCCTCAAGGTCGCCCGGGACGCCAACGCCGCGACGTTCATGACCTTTCAGGCGTTCGGCATCGCCGGCCTGCTGTACCTCGCGCTGTCGTTCGGCCTGGTCGGCGCATTCCGCCTGGCGGAGCGGCGCTGGCTGAACTTCCTCGGCCCGGCCCACTGATCCTTTCTTTTGATCCAGAGCCGCGCCGGTGCAGGGCGGCTCCAGGAGTTTGATCCATGTACAAACTGACGGTAGAAAATCTGTACAAGCGCTTCGGTGACAACGAAGTGCTCAAGGGCGTCTCGTTGAACGCGCGGGCCGGTGATGTGGTGAGCATGATCGGCGCCAGCGGTTCGGGCAAAAGCACTATGCTGCGTTGCATCAACTTTCTGGAGCGGGCGGACGAGGGCGCCATCACCCTGGACGGCGAACGGATCCTCACGCGGCAGGGCGCCGGCGGCATGCGGGTGGCCAACCCCAAACAATTGCAGTCGCTGCGCACGCGTCTGGCGATGGTGTTCCAGCATTTCAACCTGTGGAGCCACCTGACCGTGCTGGAGAACATCGTGCTTGCGCCCTGCCGGGTGTTGGGCGAAACCCGCAAGGAGGCCGAAGAGCGGGCGCTGGCCTACCTGGACAAGGTCGGCCTGCCGCAGCGGGTGGCGCAGCAGTACCCGGCGTTCCTCTCCGGCGGCCAGCAGCAGCGGGTGGCGATCGCCCGGGCATTGGCGGTGGAGCCGGAGATCCTGCTGTTCGACGAGCCGACCTCGGCGCTGGATCCGGAACTGGTCGGCGAAGTGCTGAAAGTGATTCAGGCCCTGGCCGAAGAGGGGCGCACCATGCTGATGGTCACCCACGAAATGGGCTTTGCCCGGCAGGTGTCCAGCCAGGTGCTGTTCCTGCACCAGGGACGGGTGGAGGAGCAGGGCGACGCGAGCCTGCTCGACCGGCCGCGCAGCGAGCGTTTGCAGCAATTCCTATCGGGTCGTTTGAAGTGAGGCAAGGGATACATGGCGGACATCCGCGATCTGACGATCGTGCTTGATCGGATCGATCAGGCCATCATCGAAGTGCTGCGCCACGAAGGGCGCATCACCTATCAAAAGCTCTCCGAGCGCGTGCACCTGACGCCCAGGCCTTGCCTGGAACGGGTGCGCAAACTTGAACAGCTCGGCGTCATCCGGGGCTACGGGGCGATTCTCGACGAGAAGAAGCTGACGCCGGGGCTCTCGCTGCTGGTGCTGGTGGCGCTGTCGAACCAGAGCGGGCGCGCGGCGCAGAAGGCCTTCGAGGCCAAGGTGCGCGCCTGCCCGCAAGTGCTTGAATGCCGGCTGATCAGCGGTGCGTTCGACTACAGCCTGCGCATGCGCTGCCGGGACATGGAGCACTACCGGGTGCTGACGGAAGTGTGGTTCGACGACCCGGACCTGCACATCGACAAACTGGTCAGCCACCCGGAACTGGCGACGGTGAAGACCACGATGGAGTGAGCCGGCCCGACACCAAGACCGCAGCCCGCAGGCTGCGGTTTTTTTTGCCCGGGCGCCTGCCGAATCGGCTGGGCAAACAGCCGATTTCGACCGTTTCCATCACTGGCGGTCGGCGCAACAACCGGGTTTGTTCCGGGCCGGAACAGACAATGGGCACCTCCCAACCCTCATCGGTTCCGTGCCCATGCAGACCACCAACACCGTTTTGATGATTCGCCCGACACGCTTTTCCTTCAACCAGGACACGGCGGCGAACAACCGCTTCCAGCGCCCGGCGGAGCACGCCGAAGACGTGCAGCTCAAGGCCTTGCAGGAATTCGACGGCTACGTCGCCGCGCTGCGCGGGCACGGGGTCGAGGTGCTGGTGCACAACGACCGCGAGGCCCCGCACACCCCCGACTCGATCTTCCCCAACAACTGGTGGAGCAGCCACCCCGACGGCACGCTGGTGCTGTACCCGATGCAAGGGCAGAACCGCCGGCTGGAGCGCGACAAAGGCGTGCTCGACTGGCTGGGCGAAACCTACCGGGTCGAGCGCCTGGTGGACCTTTCCGGGCTGGAGCGCCAAGCGGTGTTTCTGGAGGGCACCGGCAGCATGGTGCTCGACCGTCAGCAGCGCATCTGCTACGCCGGCTATTCGACCCGCACCCACGGCCATGCCCTGGAGCAGGCGGTCGAGCAGTTGGGGTATTCGCTGTGCGCCTTCAACGCCGTCGACCGCCAGGGCGTGGCGATCTATCACACCAACGTGATGATGAGCGTCGGCACCCGGCTGGCTGTAGCGTGCCTGGACAGCGTCGCCGATGCCGGCGAGCGCCGGGCGCTGCGTTCGCGGCTGGAGGAGAGCGGCAAGCAGGTGATCGCCCTGGACTGGGCCCAGCTCGAATCCTTCGCCGGCAACATGCTGGAAGTCCACAACGACGCCGGCGAGCCGCTGCTGGTGATGTCGCGCACCGCGTGGCAATCGCTGAACGCCGCCCAGCGCCGCACCCTCGAAAGCCTGGCCACGCCGCTGCCGGTGAACATCGACACCATCGAACGCATCGGCGGCGGCAGCGCACGCTGCATGCTGGCCGAGGTGTTTTTCCCCAAACGCGAGCCGCAACCGCTGACCGCCAAGGAGCGCACCCGATGATCGTCCGTCCAGCCACCCCCGATGACTTGCCCGCCTTGCTGGCCCTGGCCCACAGCGCCGGCGCCGGTTTGACCACCTTGCCCGCCGACGCGGCCCGTTTGCGCCAGCGCCTGGACTGGGCGGCGAAAACCTTCGCGAAAGAAGCCTCCCGAGCCGATGCCGATTACCTGTTCGTGCTGCAGAACCCGCACGGCGAGGCCATCGGCATCTGCGCCCTGGCCGGCGCGGTGGGCCTGCGCGAGCCCTGGTACAACTACCGCTTGGGGCTGTTCGTGGCGGCGTCGAAGAACCTCGGCATCAACCAGCAACTGCCCACGCTGTTCCTGGGCAACGACATGACCGGCCAATCGGAGCTGTGCTCGCTGTTCCTGCACGCCGACCACCGCAGCGGCCTCAACGGCCGGTTGCTGTCCAAGGCGCGGTTCCTGTTCCTGGCGGAGTTCCGCGAGCGCTTCGGCGACAAGGTCATCGCCGAAATGCGCGGCTATTCGGACGAGAACGGGGTGTCGCCGTTCTGGGAAGGGTTGGGCCGGCACTTCTTCAAGATGGACTTCGCTGATGCCGACTACCTCACAGGCCTGGGCAACAAGACCTTCATCGCCGAACTGATGCCCAAGTTCCCGCTGCCCACCTGCCTGCTGCCGGAAGCCGCCCGCGCGGTGATCGGTCGCGTCCACCCCAACACCGAACCGGCGCTGGGCATGCTCAAGGCCGAAGGCTTCGAACACCGCGACTACATCGACATCTTCGACGGCGGTCCGCTGATCGAATGCGACACCGGCCAGATCCGCGCCGTGCGCGACAGCCAGGTGCTGCAACTGAGCCTCGGCACACCGGGGGACGGGGCGGATACCTGGCTGATCCACAACCGTGGGTTCGCCGACTGCAAGATCACGGCCGCGCCGGCGCGGGTGGCGGCGGGCACCTTGATCGTCGATGCGCAGACCGCCGGCACGCTGGGGCTGACGGCCGGGGCGTCGGTGCGGGCGGTGCCGGCGCGGCAGCAAGCGGCGGCGTGAGCTCGGCCCGAGGTCAGGGCTTGGCGCCGAGCACTTCGCCGATGCTGCGCCGTTTGGCGTGCAGCTCGCTGGCATGGATCAGTTGCTCAAGGTCTTCCGGGGTGACGTCGATGAAGGCTTCCATATCGGCCAGGGCCAGTTTGAGGTCGTCGGCGGTGATGGCCAGGGCGTCCACGGGGGCGACGGCGGGGGCCGGTTCGGCGGGGCGCTTGGGGTAGTGGATGCGCGTCAGGTTGTTGTAGGCCAGCGCGCAGACCACCAGGCTCACCGCGCTGAGCATCACAGGCCCCAGGGCCGTCCAGTCCATGGCCACGGTGGCGGGGTCGGCCAGCACCATCGTCAGGGCCACGGCACCGGCCGGGGGGTGCAGGCAGCGCAGCCAGCACATCACGATCAGCGCCATGCCGGCCGCCAGGCAAGCGCTGCCCAGGGTGCGGCCCAGCACATGGGCCACCAACAGCGCGACTGTGCCGGCGCACAGGTAGCCGCCGACGATCGACCAGGGTTGCGCCAGGGCACCGGAGGACACCGCAAACAGCAGCACCGCCGAAGCGCCCAGCGGGCCCATCACGTGATAGGCCGCCTGGATGCCGAACACCTGGCTGCACACCCAGACGCTGACCAGCGTGCCCAGGGCCATGCCGACGGCGGCGCGGCTCCATTCGGTGGGACGGGTGTTGACGGCGGCAGGCAACCAGCGGGCGAGCATGTGAAGACGTTCCTCGTGGATCGGGCAGAAAAGCGCAAGGCAAAAAAAAGGACTTGTCCGTGATGTCCGGAAAGTCCTTCGAAACGTTCCAACTATTGGGGGAGGAACGCGCACAGTGTGCCAAGCAAACTGGATGCTGACAAATTCATATAAATGCAGTTTCAGTGCACTATTTTTGCAGTAAGGCCACCCGCCGTCCGCTCATGAAGCACAGGAAGCCGCCCATCGCGGTCAACCCGCTCAAGGCGTAGAACATGGTCGGCGCCGGGGTGTGCATCAGCAGGAAGCCGCAGATCACCGGGCTCAGGGCGCCGCCCAGGGCCGCCAGGTTCTGCGCGCCGTAGTAGCTGCCGCGCAGTTCTTCCGGGGCCAGGGTGTCGACGAACAGGAACTCGGACGGGTAAATGATCATCTCGCCGAGGGTGAAGATGAACATGGCGACGCACCAGCTCACCAGGCTGTCGGCCAGGCTGAAGCCGATCAGGCCGGCGATGAACAGGCCCGTGCCGGCGACGATCCAGTAGCGCAGCTTTTCCCGGCTCAGGAACCGGCCGATCTGGTATTGCAGCAGGATCACCGCGATGGCGTTGCAGGCGAGCAGGGCGGCCATGGTCTTGAGGGCCTGCTGCGAATCCTCGACCACCAGCAGGTACTGCGACAGGTACAGGGTGAAGCGCCCGTGCACCACGGTGCTGAGCAGGCAGCCGCAGGTGAACATGATCAGGGTGCGGTCGTTCTTCAGGGTCACCAGGGTCTTGAGAAAGCTCTGGGGCTGGCCGATCACGGCCACGGGGTTGGCGTCCTTGGGGATGCCGACCATCAGGAAGATGCTGGCGAAAGCGATGGCGGCGGCGATCAGGAACGGCGCGATCGGATAGACCCCGGCGATCACCACCCCGAGCATCGGGCCGGTGGCGTAGCCGATGTTGGTCAGGGTGTAGCGCAGGGAGAACGCCTTGGCCCGCTGGTTGATCGGCAGGTGTTCGCTGAGGATCGCCTTGGAGCCGATCAGGAACAGGGCCGAGGCGGTTTCGGTGATCACCAGGGTGGCGGTGGTCAGGTACAGATTGTGGGCGAACGTCAGCAGCACGAAGCCGATGGCGCTGGAGAGCATCGCCAGGATCAGCAACCGGCGCTTTTCCAGGCGGTCGATGATGTAGCCGCCGTACAGCGCGAGCAGGGTGGCGATGAACACCGCGATGCCCAGCAGCAGGCCGACGTCCTGCTGGTTGAGGCCCAGCTTCTGGCTCAGGAACAGGGTGAGCAGCGGGCTGGTGATGGCGCGGCTGACGACGATGGTCAGCGAGACGATCATCAGACGGCGGATAACGAGCGAATACTTGGCCACGGAAAATCAAATGTCCTTATTCATTTAGTGTTTTGCTCAACTGGAAACCGCGTGGCCTTCATCGCTGGCAAGCCAGCTCCCACAGGAATCCCGGCCGGACGCAGAACCTGAGCCCGGCACACAACCCTTGTGGGAGCCAGCCTGCTGGCGATGAGGCCGGCACATCTAGCCTCGATGTCGCCTGCCGGATCGCCATCGCCAGCAGGCTGGCTCCTACAGGAATTTCGGCTGGATGCAGGACCTGAGCCCGCCGCAAAAACCTGTGGGAGCTGGCTTGCCAGCGATGAGGCCAAATGCGGCCCCCCAACAATCACGTCAGCCACGGCTCAAGCCCCGATACCGATTCCAGCGACTCCAGATGCCGCAATCGTTCCAGCAACCCTTCGGCCCGCTCCTGAGGCAACGCCCGCAGCGCCAGGCTGAAGAACTTCTCCTCCAGCGCCGCATCGCTCAGCGGATTGCCCGGCGCCCCCAACGGCACCTCGACGCACAGGCTGGCCTCACGCCCGTCCACGGTGCGCACGCTGACGACCGGCTCGCCATCCTCGGACAGTTGCCCGTCCACTTCAAGGCGAATCCGCGTCATCCACCGGGCAATGTCCGGATCGTCGCGCCGGGCGTCGTCGTAGGCCGAGAGCCGGCAATGCCCATGCGCCAGCCGCGCCGCGAGGGCGTAGGGCAGGCTCATCTGCGCCGCCGCCAGCGAAGCGGTGTCGCGCCCGCCGCACATGGCCTGCAAAAAGCCGCACAGGCGCACTTGGACGTCTTCCACCTGAGGCGCCTCGACCTTGAGCTGCGCCATCAGCAGCCCCAACGCATCGATCGCCGAATGCGTCCCTCGGCACGCCGCATAAGGCTTGATCGAACAGCGGGCGAGTTTCCACACCTGGCCCAGGTCCGCCACCAGCGCCGCCGGTTGCGCGGTGCCTGGCGCGAGAGTCTTGAGAAAGCCGCCCCACACGTCATCGAACAGTTGCGACGGTCCGCTGATCCCTTCGCGGGCGAAGCGGGCGGCGAGCAACCCGCCCTCGGCGGCGCGGCCGCTGTGCAGTTTCTTGCTCTGCGAGCCGTCGTGGATGAACGCCCACAGACCGCCGCTGAAACTGCCGGCGATGCCCAGTGCCGACACGGTCTGCGCCGCGTCCAGGCCGAAGATCCGCGCGCTGGCCGCCGCCGCGCCGAACACCCCGCAGGTGGCGGTCGAGTGCCAGCCGGCGCCGTTGTGGGCCGAATAGCTGCCGCAGGCTTCCAGCACCCGTCGGCCGATCTCGTAGCCGATCACCACGGCGGTGATGAACTCGCGACCGCTCACCGGGCGCTCCGCCAGCGACAGTGCGGCCATCGCCGCCGGCAGCACCACGGCGCCGGAGTGGTCGCAGCCGCCGGTGTCGTCCAGCTCCAGCGCGTGGGCGGCGATGCCGTTGAGCAATGCGGCATCGCCGGCCCCGACCCGCTGTGAAGTGCCCCAGACCGGCACGGTTCCGGGGGCGCTGGCGAACAGCCGTTGCGCCTGAAGCGCCACGCGGCTGTCCGCCCCGGCGAGCGCTGCGCCGAAAGTGTCGAGGATGTGCCGCTTGGCCTGGGCCACCAGCGCCTCGGGCAGTGCTTCGAACCGGGTTTCGACGCAGAACTGCGCCAACCGCTGCATCGATTCGGTCATGTGAGGTAATCCCGATAATGCCGCTCATACACCGAGGCGGGATGATCCGCGCCCACCGCTTCAGCCTTCTGTGCCCACCATCGGGCGATGTCGGCGCCGCTGGCGATCCACACGTCGCCGTGCTGGCGGATGCTCTCCAGCAGCTCGCGCAGCACGCCGATCCGGCCCGGCGTGGCGATGATTTCCGGGTGCAGGCGCAGCACGTAGCACAGGCCGAACCGGTGGAAACCGGCGAAGTCCAGCAGCAGGTTGCGCAGCGTGTGGCTGTAGGAGGCGATCCGCGACTGGGCCGGCGGTACGGCGGGGCTCAGGTTGAAGGCGAAGTAGGGTTCGTCTTCCAGTTCGTAGTGCAGCGGCAGCTCGATTACGTCCGGCGCCGTCGGGTGGGCGAACGGCAGGTCATCGCCGCGCCATGAGGACGACCAGCGAATGCCTTCGTCGCGCAGCGCTTCGATGAACCCCGGCGCGCCGTTGCCGGCCGGAATGCGGAAACCGGTCGGGCGTTGCCCGGTCAGCGTTTGCAGCGCCGCGCAGCCCTTGGCCACCTCGGCGCGTTGCGCCGCCAGGTCCAGGGTGTCGTAGTCCTGGTGGCGGTAGCCGGCACAGGCGATTTCGTGCCCGTCGGCCAGGATCGCGGCGATGTGCTGCGGGTTCTCTTCGGCGACGATGCCGGGGACGAACCAGGTGGCGGTCACTTCCAGTTCCTTGAACAGCCGCAACAGCCGTTCGATGCCCCGTTGGGTGCCGTAGCGCCACACCGACAGGGTCTTGTCGCGCCCGGCCACTTCGGGGGCCTGGGTGAGAATGCCGTGGATGTCGTTGTAGTCGACGGTCAGCGCCACGGCGCAGCGGCGGCCGGCAGGCCAGACGGTGGCGTCAGTCATGGTGATGCTCCTTGAGCCACCAGCGGGCGACGTCGCGGCAGGTGGCGAACCACACGTCGTCACGCTCGCGCATGTGTTCGAAGAGTTGTTCCAGCAGCAGGATGCGCCCAGGCTTGCCGGTGATTTTCGGGTGGAACAGGGTGGTCAGGCACAGCCCTTCGTCCATCGCGCCGTCGTACTCGCGCCGCCAGTTGTCCAGGGTCAGGGCGTAGCTGGCGGTGCGGTCCAGGCCGGACGGGAAGTTCGGCGCGCGGGTGTAGGCGAGGGAGGCGTAGTCGTCCATTTCCCAGCGGCCGGGGATCTCCACCAGCGGCGTGGCGTGGCCCGGCACGTCGACCAGGTACGGGCGGTCGTCGCCGCGCATGCTGCTGGAATAGATGACGCCGTTGTCGGCGAGCATCTTCGGGGTCTCGGCGCGCCAGTCGCCGGACGGGGTGCGGAAACCCTCGGCGCGGATGTGCAGGTGCTGCCAGAACACCTCGCGGGATTTCTGCATGACGGCCTGCTGCTCGTCGAGCGTCAGGGCGTAGAAGGATTCGTGCTTGTAGCCGTGGTAGGCCACCTCATGGCCGCGCTCGACGATGGCCTGGCATTGCCTTGGCCAGTTCTCCACGACCCAGGCCGGGACGAAGAACGTGGTCGGCAGCCTGAACGCGTCGAGCAGGTCCAACAGGCGCGGCAAGGCACGGTAAGGGCCGTAGCCGCCGAAGCCGAAATACTCGGGCTTGCGCCAGATCGAGCCGTTGAGCATGGCGTCGCCGGTGGGGCCGTCGAGGTCGAAGGCCAGGGCCAGACAGGCTTTGTGCCCGTCGGGCCAGGTGGGGGGAAGCGGGGAGGACATCACAGGCACTCCAACCATCAATGGATAAACACAAGACCTTGCGGGGGCGGCCTTGCGGTGTGTCATTGGCCGGAGATTTCGCCTGATCCGGCCCTATCGCGGGCAAGCCCGCTCCCACAGGGTTAAATGTCGGGCCCGGGTTCTGTGTACGACCGGGATTCCTGTGGGAGCGGGCTTGCCCGCGATGAGGCCGGTACAGCCGACACCGCCATCGCGATCAGGCCCGCTCCCGCAGGCTCACTTGCCGGCGTTGACGGTCACGTTCTTGATCGCGCCCAGTTCCAGGTCCCATTTCTTCAGGATCGCGCCGTAGCTGCCGTCATCCACCATGCTCTGCAACGCGACTTTCACCGCCTCGCTCAGCTCAGGCTTCTTCTTGCTCACGCCAAGGCCGGTGAACTGCACGGAGATCGGCTGGCCGACGGTCTTGTACATGTCCTTTTCCTGGGTCTTGAGGTACGACAGGGTTTCGCTGCCCTGCATCGCCGCGTCGATCCGGCTCTGGCGCAGCTGGGCGCGGGCGTCGGCCGAGCCTTCGGTGCCGATCACCGTGATCGCAGGCTTGCCCGCCGCCTCGCAGTTGGCCTTGCTCCATTCGGCGATCTCCGACGGGAAGGTGGTGCGGCGGCTGGTGCCGACTTTCTTGCCGCACAGGTCGATGATCTCGTTGGTCGCGGCGTTCTTCTGCAAGGTGTAGAACTGCGGCCCGCTGGTGAAGTAGTCGACGAAGGTCACGCTGGCCTGGCGCTCGGCGGTGTCGGTCATGCCCGACAGCACCATGTCCACGCGGTCGGTGGTCAGGGCGTTGATCATCTGCTCGAAGCCGGTCTCCTGCCATTTGATCTTGACCCCCAGGCGCTCGGCCAGGGCGTTGCCCAGGTCGTAGTCCAGGCCGGTGAGCTGGTTGGTGGCCGGATCCTTGAAATCCATCGGCGGGTAGTTGGGCATGATCGCCACGACGATCTCGCCCTTGGCCTTGATGCTGGCCGGCAAGTCGGCGGCGGTGGCGAAACCGCAAGACATGAACGAAGCGAGTACTGCTGGAATGACGAAGTTCTTCATGGACGTTCTCTTATGAGTGTTGTGAAGGCCAAGGGGGCCTCAGGTTCGAACGGCAGAAATGAAGCTTTGGGTGCGCGGGTTTTGCGGGCTTATTAGTATTTCTTCGGGGCTTCCAGCCTCCACGATCTGGCCGCCGTCCATGAACACCATGCGGTTGGAAACCTCCCGGGCGAAGCCCAGTTCATGGGTGACGACGATCATGGTCATGCCGGTCTGCGCCAGGTCGCGCATCACCGACAGCACCTCACCGACCAGTTCCGGGTCGAGTGCCGAAGTGGGTTCATCGAACAGCATCAGCTTGGGCCGCATGGCCAGGGCGCGGGCGATCGCCACCCGTTGCTGCTGGCCGCCCGACAGTTCGATCGGGTAGCTGTTGCGCTTGTCGGCCAGGCCGACCCGGGCCAGCAGTTCCAGGGCCTCTTCGTGGGCCTCCTTGGGCGAACGCTTGAGCACCTGGCACGGGCCTTCGATGATGTTTTGCAGCACGGTCATGTGCGGAAACAGGTTGAAGCGCTGGAACACCATGCCGGTGGCCAGGCGCTGGCGGGCGATCTGGGTCTCGGTCAGCTCGTGCAGCTTGTGCCCGACGACGCGGTAGCCCACCAGTTCGCCGTCGACCCACAGGCCGCCCTTGTCGATCTTCTCCAGCTGGTTGACGCAGCGCAGCAGGGTGCTCTTGCCCGAGCCCGACGGGCCGATGATGCACAGCACTTCGCCTTGCTCGACCTCGATGTTGATGTCCTTGAGGGCGTGGTACTGGTCGTAATACTTGTTCAGGGCCACGGCCTTGACGATGCTTCTCATGTTCGATTCTCCTGCGCGGCTTACGAGCGCTTGCCGGCGCCGCGAGCGAAACGGCGCTCCAGGCGGCTTTGACCAAAGGACAGCACCGTGACGGTGGCCAGGTACCAGATGCCGGCGACGATCAGCAGCTCCATCACCCGGGCGTTGGCGTAGTAGATGTTCTGGGCGTTGTAGAGCAGTTCCGAGTACTGGATGACGCTGGCCAGCGAGGTCATCTTGACCATGCCGATGAATTCGTTGCCCACCGGCGGAATGATGATGCGCATGGCCTGGGGCAGGATGATCCGGCGCAGCGCCTGCAGGCGCGGCATGCCGATCGACTTGGCCGCCTCGTATTGCCCGGTGTCCACCGACAGCAGGCCGGCGCGCACCACTTCGGCGGTGTAGGCGCCCTGGTTGATGCTCAGGCCGAGCAGGGCGGCCACGAACGGCGTCATCAGGCTCACGGTGTCGAGCTCGAACAGGCCGGGAATGCCGACCGTGGGGAAGATCAGCGCCAGGTTGAACCACAGCAGCAGCTGCAGGATCAGCGGCGTGCCCCGGAACAGCCAGGTGTAGGTCAGCGCCACGTAGCGCAGGATCGGGTTGGCCGACATGCGCATGATCGCCGTGATCACCCCGAACACGATGCCCAGGGCCATGGCCAGCACGGCCATGACGATGGTGTTGAACAGGCCCCACATGATCGCTTCGGAGGTGAGGAACTGGCCGATGTACGACCATTCGATCTTGCCTTCGGCGAAGGCCCGCACCAGGCCGATGAGTGCGATGACGATCACGGTGGCGAAGAAGATCCGCCCGTAGTAGCGCCGCGGCACATGTTGGTACTGGGTGATGTCGAACTGGTTCTCCGCCAGTTTGCGCTCCGCCTGGAGTCGTTCTGCCTGAGTCTGGCTCATGGTGTTTCTCCGAACTGTACTTTCAAATCCGACACCGGTCCTTGTGGGAGCTGGCTTGCCAGCGATTGCGGTGGTCATCCGGCATCGATGTCGACGGTCTGGACGCTATCGCTGGCAAGCCAGCTCCCACAGGGGCCGCGGTCGTGTCTTAGAGGCGCAAGCCCCGGTAGTCTTCTGTCCACGCCTGCTGCGCAGCGAGGGCGGTCTTGAGCCGGCCGATCTGCTCGCGCACCTGCTGCGGCGCGGTGCCGCCCCAGCCGCTGCGGGCGGCGATGGCGGCTTCCAGGGTCAGGCTGTCGCGCACGTCGGCGGTCAGGCGCGGGTCGATTTCCGCCAGCAGGGCCGGCGAGGCTTCCCACAGCTCGATGCCGTGCTTCTCGCAGGCCTGCACCAGGGCACCGGTGATCTCGTGGGCTTCCTTGAACGGCACGCCGCGCACCGCCAGCCAGTCGGCGACTTCAGTGGCGAGGGTGAAGCCCAACGGTGCCTGGCGCCGCAGTTCCTCGACGTTGACGGTCATGGTCGCGACCATCCCGGCCATGGCCGGCAGCACCAGCAGCAGGGTGTCGACGCTGTCGAGCACGCCGTTCTTGTCCTCGCTCAGGTCGCGGTTGTACGACAGCGGCAGGGACTTGAGGGTGGACAGCAGGCCGGTCAGGTTGCCGATCAGGCGCCCGGCCTTGCCCCGCGCCAGTTCGGCGATGTCCGGGTTTTTCTTCTGCGGCATGATCGAGCTGCCGGTGGCATAGGCGTCGTCCAGGTCGACCCAGCGGAACTGGCGCGACGACCACAGGCAGAACTCTTCGGCCAGGCGCGAGATGTTGATCCCCAGCATGCTGGCGATGAACAGGAATTCGGCGACGTGGTCGCGGCTGGCGACGGCGTCGATGGAGTTCTCGCAGACGCCGGCGTAGCCCATTTCCTTGGCCGACTGCTGTGGCTGGCGGGCGATGGCGGAGCCGGCCATGGCCGCGGCGCCCAAAGGCGACAGCGACGTGCGCGCATCCCAGTCCGCCAGCCGCTGCACGTCACGCAGCATCGCTTGGGCGTGGGCCAGCAGGTGATGGGCGAACACGATCGGTTGGGCCTGCTGCAGGTGGGTGAAGCCGGGGCAGATGCTCTCCACATGTTGCTCGGCCTGGTCCACCAGGGCCTGTTGCAGGGCCAGGACTTCCACGGCCAGGGTGCGCACGTGGTCACGCAGGAACAGACGCAGGTCGTTGGCGGTCTGGTCGTTGCGCGAACGGCCGGCGCGCAGCTTGCCGCCCAAGGCGCCGAGGCGTTCGGTCAGCAGGCGTTCGATGAAGGTGTGGACGTCTTCGTCGTCCAGGGTCGGGGCGATGCGCCCGGCGGCGAAGTCGGCGCCGATGGCGTCCAGGGCCTCGATCATCGTGCGGGTTTCCTGCCCGTCGAGCAGGCCGGCCCGCTGCAGTTCGCCGGCGTGGGCCTTGGAGCCCGCCAGGTCGTACGGGGTGAGGCGGAAATAGCGCTCGGGGCAACGGGACAGGGCCGCCAGGGCAGCGGACGGACCGCTTTTGAAACGGGCGCCCCAGAGACGGTCGGTGGCTTGTGACATGTGTTGTTTTCCTCGTCGGTAACGCGAACTGAAATCGGTGTGCACGGCCTGCCGCTCACGCTGAAAAAACAGCGGACGGAATCAGGCCGAAGCAGTCTTCAAGAGGGCAGTTGCAATGTCGCGAGAGCTGATCGAAGTGTCAGCTTTTAATGTTTTGCGATCAGTGAGTTGGCACTGATGTGCGGGATTTTTTGGCGGTTGCCAAGCCTTGTTTTCTGTGTTCATTATTATTGGTCGGCGATGTTTTTGTTGTTGGACACAGATTGTTGAACATTGCGCCAGAGGTAAATCAGCATTATGGAAACCCCACTTTCCAATTCCGGAAACCCGCCGGTGAAGACTGCCCACCGGGCGCCGCTGGCCCTCAGCGGACTGGACTTCAAACTGCTCAAGGTGTTCAAGGCCGTGGTCGAGGCCGGCGGCTTCAGTGCCGCCCAGAATGAGCTGAACGTGGGCCTTGCGGCCATCAGCAAGCAGATCTCCGACCTTGAGATCCGCATCGGCATGCGCCTGTGCACCCGCGGGCGCGAGGGGTTCCACCTGACCGAGGAAGGGCGTCTGGTGTATCAGGCGTCGATTGACCTGTTTGCCTCGGTCGACAACTTTCGGGATCGGCTTAGTTCTGCGCAGAATGAACTGATCGGCGACCTTGGTATTGGCGTCATCGACAATACGATCAGCGACGTTAATTCGCCGTTAGTTGCAGCGCTTAAACGCATGAATGAAGAATCGCCGAAAGTAAGGTTTCAACTTCAGGCGACCCAGCTAGATGAAGTCGAAAGAGGCGTTGTGGAAGGTCGCTTAGTTGCCGGAATCGTGCCGGTCTATCAACGGCGGGAAGAGTTTGATTATTACCCGTTGTACGAAGAGCGCTCGGAAGTCTACTGCGCAGTCGGCCACCCGCTGTTCGACATGCCGGAGGCGCAGATGGGCAGTGACGTGCTGCTGGACCATGCCTGCATCAACCACCGCTACGCGATCCACCGGGACAAGCTCAACCATGCGCGCTACGACAGTTTTTCCGCGTCGGCGACCCAGGTCGAAGCCGTGGCGCTGCTGATCAAGACCGGGCGTTTCGTGGGTTTCCTGCCCCAGCACTACGCCGCCTCATGGGTGGCGGCCGGGCAGTTCCGGGCGGTGCGCCCGCAGGTGATCAACATCGTCACGCCGTTCAGTCTGATCCTGCGCCACAACACCGTGCGCAGCCCGTTGGTGAAGGCGTTCGCCCACGCCTTGGGCGTCGATCTGAAGGCGTCGGCCTGATCTCAGCCCAGCGTCAGTGCCATTGCGCAACGGCGCTCACCAGGCAATCCGTGGGCGATTTCGTTGTTCAGAACTTCGCTCAGACGCGGGCCGGTTTGTTCCGGGCTCAACAACTCGAATCCCATCCGTTGATAGAACGGCGCATTCCACGGCACATCGCGAAAGGTGGTCAGCGTCACCGCGGCAAGTTGCTCGTGGCGTGCCTGTTCAATGGCCGCCGACAATAACTTGCGGCCGATGCCCAGACCCTGGAAGTCCTGCCCAACGGACAATTCTTCGATATGCAGTTGACGATCGGTTTGCACCGCCCGCAAGAAGCCTGAAAGTTGTCCGTCAATGCCTTGCGCCACCCACACCCGTGCCGTTCGAATGGCCTGCCGATGCTGTTCGGCGTCGGGCACCGGGGCGTCGGCCAGCCAGGCAAGGGAAGGGTCGAGGCGGAACAGCCGCGCCGCCGACCGCTCCAGGGCGGGCAGGGCGCTGGCGTCCGATTCACGGGCCGGGCGCACGCTGAATGTCATGGGAGAAGCCGCTCCAGTCGCAGGGAAAACCCGCAGGTTACGGCTTCAGCCACAGCAGCACATAGTCGTTTTTGTCGAAACGGCCGCTCAGCACCGGCGGCGCGTCACCCAACGGCGTGCCTTTCAAGGTCTGGTAGTCGCTGCGGTCCATCATCAGCCAGGCCGGTCCCTTGAGGGTTTCCAGCGCCTGGAGGGAATCGCTGAACTGCGGTTGCAGGTCCTTCTCGACGTTGACCATGAACTTGATCGCCTTGGCGTCCTTGCCCATGCCTTGCAGCACCAGCGGCGCAGGGTTCTGCTCCACCTGGGCGAGCACGGCCCGGCTGAAGGTGCGGGTGTCGTAGAGCTGACGCTCCACCGGTTCGAACACCAGCGCATACACCGCCCACAACGCCAGCACCGCGCTGAAGGCCAGCGTCTCGGCCCGCCAGCGCGGCCGCCACAGCCGCGACAACGCCGCCAGTTGCAGGACGCCCAACACGATCAGCACCGGAAGCAACCCCGTCAGATGCTCCGGAAATCTCTTCCGGGCAACCAGCAAAGCCACCATCAGCAACCCCGGCGTCACCAGCCACAGGCCTTGAATCACCCCGCGCAGCCAAGCGAACACCCGGCCATGGGCGACCTGGAACGGATACGCCGCAATGATCGCCGCCATCGGCAGCATCGGCAGCAGGTAACGGGCCTTCTTCGCCTGTGGGATCGACAGGCCGACCATCACGATCAACCCCGCCGCCGCGCAATACTGCACCAGGCGCAAGGCCGGTCCGCGCTGGCGGGGCTTGCTCAGCCACGCCGCCGCCAGGGCCAGCAACGCCAGCGGATAGGCCAGCGCATAGTTGCCCAGCGAACTGGTGAAGTAATAGAGCGAGCCGCTGACGCCTTCGCTGCCGTCCATGCGCCCCATGAACTGCATGCGGATCACGTCCTGGACGAACGCCGGGCCGCCGCTGACCTTGGCCAGCCACAACAGCAGGCCGACGCACGCCGCCAGCAGCACCGAGGCCAGCACGCCGAACAGCAGCAACCGCACCCATTGGCGTTCGAGCAAGTAATAGCTGCACAGCATGCCGGTCGGCACCACCAGGCCGATGGGCCCGCGGATGCCGAAACCGAGCAGCAGCAACGCAAAGACCAGCGGCCAGCGCCGGCCGGCGCCGAAATGGTCATGGGCGTAGCCGAGGTAAAACACCGCCAGCGCCACCGCCGCAAGCATCAGGTCCTGGGACACCGCCCGCACTTCGGTGACGAAGGTGACAGTCAGCATCAGCAGGGCGACGGCGGTCAGCGCCCAGCGAACCGAATGCACCGCCAGCAGCCGGTACATCAAGGTCACGGTCACCGCGCCCGCCACGGCGCTGGGCAACCACGCCGTCAGGCTGTTGACCGCGCCGAAGGGCAGGGACAGCAGCCAGACGAACAGCGTCGACAGCGCCGAGTAGTCGGCATACGGCTCGCCGTAAGTGGTGGGGAACACCGTCGGCCCGTGGCGCAGCATCTCCTGGGCGAACAGCACGAACCGTGAATCGAAACCGATGGGGGCCTGCCCGTACACCCCGGCGATGAACAGCAGCAACGCCAGCAGCCCCGCAACCAGGGACTGCCGGCGGACGGCAGGCGACAGCGCGGTCAAGCGACGTCCGAGGTGTGAGGCCACTGCTGCAGCGGAATCGGCAGCGTGCGCGATTCCCCCCGGCCCATCGGGAAGTAATGGAAGCCGTTGCGGGCCAGGCGTTCGGCGTCGTACAGGTTGCGGCCGTCGAAGATCACCGGATCCTTGAGGCGCTGCTTGATCAGGTCGAAGTCCGGCGCCTTGAACTGCTGCCATTCGGTGCAGATGATCAGCGCGTCGGAACCGGCCAGCACCGATTCGGGGGTGCCCATCAGCATCAGCTTCGACTCGTCCGGGTACAGGTGCTGGGTTTCCTGCATCGCTTCGGGGTCGAACGCCCGCACGTTGGCGCCGGCGGCCCACAGCGATTCGAGCAGCACCCGGCTCGGCGCGTCGCGCATGTCGTCGGTGTTGGGCTTGAACGCCAGGCCCCAGAGGGCGAAGGTCTTGCCGCGCAGTTCACCCTTGTAGAACGCGTTGATGCGTTCGAACAGCTTGTGCTTCTGCCGCTGGTTGATGGCTTCCACCGCTTGCAGCAGGTCGCTGGAGCAGTGGGCTTCCTCGGCGCTGTGGATCAGGGCGCGCATGTCTTTGGGGAAGCACGAGCCGCCGTAGCCGCAGCCGGGGTAGATGAAGTGGTAGCCGATGCGGGTGTCGGCGCCGATGCCCTGACGCACCGACTCGATGTCGGCCCCCAGGTGTTCGGCCAGTTCGGCGATCTGGTTGATGAAGCTGATCTTGGTCGCCAGCATGCAGTTGGCGGCGTACTTGGTCAGTTCGGCGCTGCGCAGGTCCATGAACATGATGCGGTCGTGGTTGCGGTTGAACGGCGAGTACAGGTCGCGCATCACATCGCGCACCTCTTCGCGTTCGCAGCCGATGACGATCCGGTCCGGACGGCGGCAATCGCTGACCGCCGAGCCTTCCTTGAGGAATTCGGGGTTGGACACGATATCGAACTGCAGCAGCTTGCCGGCCTTGACCAAGGCTTTTTCGATGTGCGTGCGCAGGGTGTCGCCGGTGCCCACCGGCACGGTGGATTTCTCCACCAGGATCAGCGGCTTCTCACGGTGGCGGGCCACCGCGTCGCCCACCGACAGCACGTAGCGCAGGTCGGCCGAGCCGTCCTCCTGAGAGGGCGTGCCGACGGCGATGAACGCCACCTGGCCGTGCTGCACCGCGAGCTTTTCGTCGCTGGTGAATTGCAGCCGCTGGCCGTCCAGGCCCTCGCGCACCAGGCTGGCCAGCCCCGGTTCGAAGATGCTCACGTGGCCTTGGCGCAACAGTTCGACTTTCTTCTCGTCGATGTCCATGCACACCACGTCGTGGCCGACCTCGGCCAGCACGGCCGCCTGCACCAGACCGACGTAACCGCTACCGAATACTGTGATTTTCATGGGGTACTCCTCAATTCAGGCGCACATGCCGGACGAGTGTTGATGGTGATGACGCCGAGCATGACCAAGGCCACGCCCAGGGATTTGGTAACGCTGAAGGATTCGTTGAACAGCGGCAGGCTGGCCGCCAGCAGGTAAACCAATGCGTAGCTGACGCTGAGCAGCGAGTACGCCCGCCCCAGCGGCACGTCGCGCAGAGCGGCGAGCCAGCAGAGCATCGACAGGGCGTAGGCCAGGATCGCGGCGGCCACCAACGCCAGCGCGGTCAGGTCGATGCCGCCGGCGCCAAGCGCCTCCAGCCATTGCTGGGGCTGCGGCAGGCGCACCATGCTCCAGCGCATGCCCAGTTGCGCGCCGCTGGCCAGCGCCACACTGCCCAGGGCGAAGGCGATTCCGCGTTTCTGGCTCATGACTGTTGCCCCAGCAGCGCCACGCCGCCGATCACCAGCAACACGCCGAACCAGTGGCGGCGGTCGATGGGCTCACGGAACACGAAGCGGGCGATCAGAGTGATGAAGACGAAGTTGAGGCTGAGCATCGGGTAGGCGATGCCCACATCCATGCGCTGCAACACCAGCAGCCACACCAGTAGGCCGGAACCCAGGGCGAACAGCGCCAGCCACAGCCAGGGCGAGCGCAGCTTGTCGACCCAGGACGAGTCGACGCCGCGCCAGCTCTCCACGGCGTATTTCTGCGCCACCTGGCCCAGGCACGTCAGCAGGCAAGCGGTCAACAGCAGCAACAGGCTCATGACGCCACCTTCGGCAGGATCATGATCACCAGGTTGCCCTGTTCGTAGCGGACGCCGTCCTTGGGAAGACGATCGATTTCGTCCAGTTCATCCTGCCCCTTGACGCGCATCACCACGCCGACCGAACCGGTTCGGCGGGCTTCGCGCATCCACTGTTCGACCCGGAAAGAGTCGATCCGCCGCTCGATGCCCTCAGGATAGGCCAAGCCATATTTCAGTTCGCCTACGGTGTTGTACAACGCCACGTTCGGGCGCTGCAGGCGCCAGGCCAGCGCCGAGGCCGCACCGAGGTCGTTGCTCAGCAGGTGGGTGGTGCCGGCCAGTTCGTCCTGGTGATGCAGGATGAACTGGTCCGGAGTCTTGTTGGCCACCACCGACTTGGGCAGCGCCGCCGGCAGCAGCGCGATGAACAGCAGACTGCCGAACGCCGGGGCCGCCCAGCACTGCAACGGACGGAACGCCTGCAGCAGGTTGCTGATGATCCAGCCGGTCAGGCCGATGAACACCAGCACCAGGCTGTGCAGCTCGTGGTCGTACAGCGGCTTTTTCAGCTGCACGTACACCAGGGCGATGAGGGTGACGATCCCCAGCGCCATGTTCAGCAGCCCGTTGAACCCCAGGGCCCGGCCTTGCTCCAGGCGCAGCCGCTCGGCCAGCACATGGCCCAGCAACAGGGCCAGCGGCAGCAGGCACGGCAGGATGTAGGTCGGCAGCTTGCCGTTGCTCAGGCTGAAGAACAGCAGCGGCATCACCAGCCACAGGCCGAGGAACGCGATGGCCGGCTCGCGACGGGTCTGCCAGGCCTGACGCACCGCCGTCGGCCACAGCCCGGCCCACGGCAGGCTGAACGCCAGCAGCAACGGAAGGTAGAACCACCAAGGCGCGTCGTGCTGGGCGTCATCGCCGGCGAAACGGCGGATGTGCTCGTGCCAGAAGAAGAACCGCCAGTAGTCCGGTTCCTGGGCATGCACGGCCAACACCCACGGCAGGCTCACAGCGATCGCCACCACGACGGCCACCGGCCCGAAGACCAGCAGCTCGCGCCAGCGTTTCTGCCAGAGCATCCACGGCAAGGCGATCAGCACCGGCAGCGCCCAGGCCAGAAAGCCCTTGGTCATGAACCCCATGCCGCAGGCCAGGCCCAGCACCGACCAGCCCGCCAGGCGTTGGCCGGTGGTGCGGCTGTCGAGGGCGAACCACAAGGCCACCAGGCTCAGGTTGACCCAGAATGTGAATTGCGGATCGAGGTTGGCGTACCCGGCCTGGCCGGCCACGACGGTGAAGCTCATGTAGAGCAGGGCGCAGGCGAAACTCTTGCGCGGATCGTTCCACAGCCGCCGGGCCACCAAAAAGCACAGCAACACGCTCAGGCCCGTGCTCAGGGCCGAGGCGAAACGCACGCCGAACAGGTTCTGCCCGAACAGCTCCTGCCCCAGGGCGATCATCCAGTAGCCGGCGATCGGCTTCTCGAAATAGCGCAGCCCCATGAAGTGCGGCGACACCCAGTTGCCGCTCAGCAGCATGTCCTGGCTGATCTGCGCGTAACGGGTCTCGTCGGGGATCCACAAGCCATGGCTGCCCAGCGGCAGCAGGTAGGCCAGCAGAAAGAGCAACAGCAACAGCGGCAACGCCCAGCGCTTGCTCATGCCCCTTGCACTCCCAGCCAGCCTTCGCGGCCTTCCAGGGCACCCCGTTGCACACGGCCCAGGGGCAGTGTGTTCAAGAACTCGGGCAACAGGTCGCCCAGCGGTCGGAACGCGATGTCGCGCCGGCGCGCATCGGCCAGCAATTGTCGAAAATCAGGTGCCATCAGAATCCCTTCCACCTCGGCATGAATGGTGTAGACGTTGAGTTGCCGGTCGCGGAACCGGTCGAGGATGAAAGCGTTGAAGTCCTTGGCCGCCACGGTCGGGCCCACCACTTCGTCGAAGGTCGGCAGATCCACCGGAATCTGCGGGGTGCCTGCCGAGCCGTCGGCGAGCAGTGGCCGGAACACCTGCTGCCCGCGGCAATCGCTGTTGTAGCGAAAGCCGAAGGCCTGCTTGGCTTCGATCACCCGCTCATCCGCCCGCCAACCCGCAGCGGCGGAGCACTGGATCTTTTCGCCGACGATGTCGCCGAGGGTATCCACGCCGCGGCGGATCTGTTCGATCAGCTGCGCGTCGCTCCAGCGCCCGGCATTGGCCTGCCAGCCGTGGTGGTCCCAGGCGTGCAGGCCGATTTCGTGGCCGGCATCGCGGGCCCGGCGCATCAGGTGCCCGAGCTCGCGGCCGATCGGCTTGCCCGGCCAGGCGGTGCCGGCCAGCAGGATGTCCCAGCCGTACAGGCCGGCGGCGTTGGAGCGCAGCATCTTCCACAGGAACTGCGGGCGGATCAGGCGCCACAGGTGCCGGCCCATGTTGTCCGGGCCGACACTGAAGAAGAACGTCGCCTTGACCTGCGCCTCGTCGAGGATGTCCAGCAGGCGCGGCACGCCTTCACGGGTGCCGCGGAAGGTATCGACATCAATACGCAAGCCTGCCTGCATCAGCGCGCTTCTTCTTTAGGGCGCTGGGCGATTTCGAGCATCGCCTCGCGCAGGAAGAAGTCCAGGGTGTTGCCGATGGTCTCGCGCATCTCCACGGTCGGCGCCCAGTCCAGCAGGCGCTTGGCGTTGGCGATGCTCGGCTTGCGGTGCGACACGTCCTGGTAGCCGCCGCCGTAGAACGCCTTGCTTTCCACGTCGCGGAAACCGGCGAACGGCGGGAAGTTGTGGCGCAGCGGGTGGGCTTCGAACTGGCGCAGCAGCTCTTCGCCCAACTGGCGGATGCTGGCTTCGTTGTCCGGGTTGCCGATGTTGATGATCTGGCCGTTGCAGACGTCGTTGTCGTTGTCGATGATCCGCGCCAGGGCCTCGACGCCGTCGGCGATGTCGGTGAAGCAGCGTTTCTGCTCGCCGCCGTCGAACAGGCGGATCGGCGTGCCTTCCACCAGGTTGAGGATCAGCTGGGTGATGGCGCGGGAACTGCCGATGCGGGCCGAGTCCAGGCGGTCCAGGCGCGGGCCCATCCAGTTGAACGGACGGAACAGGGTGAAGTTCAGGCCTTTCTGGCCGTAGGCCCAGATCACACGATCCAGCAGCTGCTTGGACACCGAGTAGATCCAGCGCTGCTTGTTGATCGGTCCGACCACCAGGTTGGAGCTGTCTTCGTCGAAGTTCGGGTCCTGGCACATGCCGTAGACCTCCGAGGTCGACGGGAAGATCACGCGCTTGTTGTACTTGACGCAGAAGCGCACCAGCCGCAGGTTTTCCTCGAAGTCGAGTTCGAACACGCGCAGCGGGTTGCGGGTGTATTCGATCGGCGTGGCGATGGCCACCAGCGGCAGCACCACGTCGCACTTCTTGATGTGGTACTCGATCCACTCGGAGTGAATGCTGATGTCGCCTTCGACGAAGTGGAAGTGCGGATGGCTGCGCAGGCGTTCGATGGCGTCGGAACCGATGTCCAGGCCATAGACTTCGTAGCGGTCGTCACGCAGCAGGCGCTCGGACAAGTGGTTGCCGATGAAGCCGTTGACGCCGAGGATCAGCACACGGGTGCGGCGCGGGCCGCGGCCGGACTCGGCGCCGCGCAGCAGCGAGCCGTCCACCAGGCCCAGTTCGTCGGCCAGTTGCGGGCCGCGCAGGTACAGGCCGTTGTCGTTGCGCTGGCCGGCGTTGATCACCAGCGAGTCCTGGCCGCAGGCGATGCGCAGCGGATCGGTGCTGATCACCCGGCCCGGGGCCTGGCCTTCGTTGCCCTGGACGACGTCGGCGCTCCACACGATCAGCTTGTGCTCGCCCACGGCGCAGAACGCGCCCGGATACGGCCGGGTGACGGCGCGCACGAGGTTGAACAGTTCTTCGGCCGGCTTGTTCCACAGCAGCTTGCCGTCCGCCGGGGTGCGACGGCCGAACACGGTGGCCTTGGACTCGTCCTGCGGGGTTTCGGTGACTTTGCCTTGCAGCAGCGCCGGCAAGGTGTCGCGCAGCAGGTCGCCGGCGGCGGTGCGCAGCTTGGCGTGCAGGCTCAGGCCGGTGTCGCTGCGCTCGATGGCCACCCGTTGCTGGGCGACGATGGCACCGGCATCGGCGCGCTTGACCATGCGGTGCAGGGTGACGCCGGTCTCGGTCTCGCCGTTGACCAGCACCCAGTTGGCCGGTGCCCGGCCGCGGTAGCGCGGCAGCAGCGAGCCGTGCAGGTTGTAGGCGCCCTTGGAAGCGGTGGCCAGCAAGGCCTCGCTCAGCAGGTTGCGGTAGTAGAACGAGAAGATGTACTCGGGGTTGAGCTTGGCGATGCGCTCGACCCACAGCGGGTGGTTGGCGTCTTCCGGCGCGTGCACCGGGATGCCTTTGTCGGCGCACAGCTGCGCGACCGACGCGTAGAAGGCGTTTTCCTTCGGATCGTCGGCGTGGGTGAACACCGCCGCGATGTCGAAACCACTGTCGAGCAGGGCTTGAATGCCGGCGCAGCCGATATCGTGATAGGCGAAGACAACAGTTTTTGCGCTCATTGGAAAACCTGATCAGAAGTGGAGTTTTGATGTTGGGCAGTGGAGAGACCGTCGACGGTGACGGCAGGCGCCGGCGCGGCCGGGTGGCTGCGCAGCACCTTCTCGATGAAGAAACGCGGGCGGGCGCGCACGTCGCTGTACATGCGGCCCAGGTATTCACCCAGAAGCCCCATGCCGATGAACTGGCCGCCGGTGAACACGAACAAGACCGCGAACAGCACGAACAGGCCGTCGCCACCCCAGCCGGCGCCGAGCGCCAGGCGCAGCACGATCAGCGCGAAGGCGAACAGCAGGCCCAGGCCCGCCATCGTGAAGCCGACGATGCTCAGCAGGCGCAGCGGTGTGGTGGTCATGCAGGTGATCAAGTCGAACATCAGGTTGATCAGGCGCATCGGGCTGTACTTCGAGTCGCCGTGCTCACGCTCGGCGTGGGCCACGACGATCTCAGTGGTGTGGCGGGCGAAGCTGTTGGCCAGGATCGGAATGAACGTGCTGCGCTCGCGGCAGGCCAGCATCGCGTCGATGATCGTGCGGCGGTAGGCGCGCAGCATGCAGCCGTAGTCGCTCATGGCCACGCCGGTGGAGCGTTGCACGGCGAGGTTGATCAGCTTCGACGGCCAGCGGCGCAGGGCCGAGTCCTGACGGTTGTTGCGCACGGTGCCGACCACGTCGTAGCCGCGCTCGGCTTCGGCCACCAGCCGCGGGATCTCTTCCGGCGGGTTCTGCAGGTCGGCGTCGAGGGTGATGACCACGTCGCCCTTGCACTGCTCGAAACCGGCCATGATCGCCGCGTGCTGGCCGTAGTTGCGGTTGAGGATCACCGCCACGAACGGGCTGTCCGGGGCCTGGGCCGCGTCTTCGAGCAATTGCGCGGAGCGGTCGCGGCTGCCGTCGTCCACCAGCACGATTTCGTATTCGTGCTTGAGCTGGGCGCAAGCGGCGGCGGTGCGGCGCAGCAGCTCCGGCAGGCTTTCCTCTTCGTTGTAGACCGGGATGACGATCGACACACAATGGATTGGGTAAGGTCTCACGGGCGTTTTTCCAGTACGTGTTCAATGGCCCCGACGACGCGGTCAAGATCCTGGCCGGTCATGTCGGGGAACAACGGAATCGAGCACAGCCGCGCCGAGTTCCATTCGGTGTGGGGCAGGTACAGATCGGGGTCACGCTGGCGGTACCAGGTGTGCAGGTGGGTGGCGATGAAATGGATGCCGGTGCCGATGCCAAGGTCCTGCAGGCCTTTCATGAAGGCCTCGCGGTCCAGGCCGCAGCGTTCGCTGTCGATGCGCAGGATGAACAGGTGCCAGGCGTGCTGCTGCGCGTAGGTCGGCAGCGACAGCGGCTGCACCGGCAGGCCTTCGAGGCGCTGCAGGTACTGGGTGGCGAGTTCGGTGCGGCGGGCGTTGATCGCGTCCAGGCGCTCCAGCTGCACCAGGGCGATGGCGGCGTTGATGTCGGCCAGGTTGTACTTGAAGCCCGGTTCCATCACCTGGGCCTGAGGCTTGCGGCCGTGGGTGAGGCGGTCGTAGGCATCCACGCCCAGGCCGTGGAACTTGAGCATGCGCACGCGGTTGGCCAGGGCTTCGTCGTCGGTGACGAACATCGCGCCTTCGGCGCAGGTCATGTTCTTGATCGCATGGAACGAGAAGATCGCGGTGCCGGTGGAACCGACGTGGCGGCCCTTGTAGCGGGTGCCGGCGGCGTGGGCGGCGTCTTCGATCACCGCGATGCCGTGCTTGTCGGCCAGGGCGTAGAGCGGATCCAGGTCGAACGCGGCGCCGGCGTAGTGCACCGGAATGATGGCTTTGGTGCGCGGGGTGATGGCGGCTTCGATGCGGGCGGCGTCGGTCATCAGGGTGTCGCGGTCGACATCGACGAACACCGGCGTGGCGCCGAGCAGCGAGATCATGTTGGCGGTGGAGACCCAGGTCTGCGACGGAGTGATCACTTCATCGCCGGGGCCGATGCCCAGGGCCAGCAGGGTGATGTGCATGCCGCCGGTGGCCGACGACAGCGCCACCGCGTGGCGGCAGCCGACGTATTGCGCGAATTGCTCTTCGAGTGCCTGGTTCTTCGGGCCGGTGGTGATCCAGCCTGAACGCAGGACCTGTTCCACGGCTGCTATTTCCTCCTCGCCGATACTCGGGCGGGAGAAGGGGAGAAACGCCTGACTCATGAGCACCTCGCTGCGAATAAAAATGACTGATCTGTTTCCTGTTGGATCCAATCCCAGCGTAGACGCAAAAAAAGTCTTCGCATCAAGGAGTTGCCAAAACAACATGACGTCGGGGTTTGGTTGACTTTTCAGGCGTTGCCCGGCAGGTTGGTCGGTGCCGGCTGAGGATCAATCGAACTTAAGGTTATGCTCGATTTTGTGAAAGGAATATGAAAAACCGGTCGGCGAATCGTTTATCTGAAAGTCATACAGCCAGTGTTCAGACTTCTACCGTTTATCGCGTTCTTTTGCGGAAAAGTCCTACAGGACAACGCTCTTTAGATCAGTCTCATTACAGTTGTTAGTTGCAGTACTGAACCGTTTTTATTCAAGGCCTATCGTTTGATCGACTTACCCGCTGCACCTTCGAAAGATTCCGCAACCAGCCCGATGTCCCTGTATCTGGCGCGTCTGGCGCCCTCCAGCCAACTCACCATGCGTTATGTGCTGCAAGACGCCGCCGACCGTCTGGGGTTTGAAGACGTCAACGTCGAAGACATTCCCTGGCACGCGCTGCAACCGGAAGATGTTGTTGCGCTGGTCGCCGCATTGCGCGCCGACAACTACGCGCCGAACACTTCTTCGCTGTATGTGAATGCCGTTCGCGGCGTCATGAACGAAGCCTGGCGCATGAGCCTGATCAGTCATGAACATCTGTTGAAGATGCGTTCGGTCAAAGGCATCGCCGGCACACGGCTGTCCCAGGGGCGCAATCTGAAACGCACCCTGATCCACGAACTGATGGAAGTCTGCGCCGCCGACCCGCGTCCGCAGGGGCTGCGCGACGCGGCGATCATCGCCTTGCTGTACGGCACCGGCATGCGCAAGTCGGAGTCGGTGGACCTGGACCTGCACCAGGTGGACTTCGGCGAGCGCAGCCTGTGCGTCACCGGCAAGGGCAACAAGCAACTGATCAAGTACGCGCCGGCCTGGGCATTCGCCAAGCTCGACGCCTGGCTCGAACTGCGCCGTTCGCAGCTCAAGGAAGGCGAGCGCGACGATGCGTTCCTGTTCAACCGCATCCGACGCGGCAGCCACATCACCCGCGAGCGCATCACCAAGCACGCGATCTACTACATCGCCCGCCAGCGCGGCACCCAGGTCGGGGTGAAGATCATGCCCCACGATTTCCGCCGCTCGTTCATCACCCG
The DNA here is from genome assembly GCF_002112745.1 of Pseudomonas sp. B7(2017). Taxonomy (NCBI): domain Bacteria; kingdom Pseudomonadati; phylum Pseudomonadota; class Gammaproteobacteria; order Pseudomonadales; family Pseudomonadaceae; genus Pseudomonas; species Pseudomonas sp. B7(2017). Next base: position 231,487 of record NZ_NEIP01000007.1, read on the forward strand.
GGTGATCGAGGAGCACGACCTGTCGATCGCGCAGAAGCTGGCCCACCACAGCAACATCCAGACCACCGCCAACTACGACGTGCGCGACGACAACGAGCGACGGCGGGCCGTGGACCGCTTCGATCTCTGATCACGCTCGACCTCCGGTCACTGCGCGTCGAAGACGTGGGCCGCCCCCAGCACCGACAGTTGCACGGCGCTGCCGGCCGACGGCGCGTGCATGCCCGTGCTGCGCACCAGCAATGAGCGCCCGCTGTCCATGGCCGCCGGCGGGCGCAGCTCCACGGTCAGGGTGCAGGTGTTGCCGCCGAAGTCCCGCTCGGTGACCACGGCGTTGCAGCCCTGCGCATCGACCGTGTCAGACAGCAGCAGCTGTTCGGGGCGCAGCATGATCTGCGCATCGCCGCAGAAGCCGTTGCTGTTGACCGGCACCCGGCCCAGGTCGCAATCGGCCCAACCGGCCTCGATCCGCGCGGGCATCACCACCGCCTCGCCGAGAAAACGGGCGGTCTGCTCGTCGTCCGGGTAGCGGTACAGGTCCATTGGGTGGCCGGACTGTACCAGACGTCCGCCGCGCATGACCGCCAGCTGATCGGCGAACGACAGCGCCTCGCTTTGATCGTGGGTGACCAGGATGGTGGTCACGCCGGCCGCTTCCAACAGGCGCGCGACCATCTTGCGCATGGCGCCGCGCAGGCCGGTGTCGAGGGCGGAGAATGGTTCGTCCAGCAGCATCAGCCGCGGTTGCTGGGCCAGCGCCCGTGCCAGCGACACCCGCTGCTGCTGGCCTCCGGACAGCTCATGGGGCCAGCGCGTGGCCATGCCCGCGTCGAGCGCGACGCTGTCCATCAGTTCGGCGATCCGTTCGGAACGGGCGGTGCCGGTCTCCGCCAGGCCGAAGCCGATGTTGGCGGCCACTGTCATGTGCGGGAACAGCGCGCCGTCCTGCGGCACATAGCCGATCTGGCGCTGGTAGGCGGGCACGGCATGGGTGCTGTCCACCAGCGTCTGGCCGTTGAGCGTGAGGCTGCCGGCGTCGGGGAATTCGAAGCCGGCGATCATGCGCAGCAACGTGGTCTTGCCCGAGCCGGACGGGCCGACGATCACCGTGCGGCTGCCGGCGGGCACCGACAGGCTGACGTCGTCCAGCGCCGTCTGTGCGCCGAAGGTCTTGCAAAGGGATTTGAGTTCGAGAGCGTTCATCGGCCGGCACTGCGCCTGGATTGGTGGTAGAGGATGGCCGTCAGCGGCAGCGACAGGATCACCATCAGCAGCGCGTAGGGCGCAGCGGCGGCGTAGTCGATTTCGCTGGTCATGGCCCAGAAACCGGTGGCCAGGGTGCGCGTGCCGTTGGGCGCGAGCAGCAAGGTGGCGGTGAGTTCGTTGGTGACCGCCAGGAACACCAGCGCCGCGCCCGCCGCCGCACCGGGCGCCGCCAGGCGCAGGGTGATCAGCCACAAGGCCCGCAGCGGCGAACGCCCCAGGCTCTGGGCGATGTTCTCCAGCTCCACCGGCGCCTGGGCGAAACCGGCGCGCAGGCTGACCAGCGCCCGGGGCAGGAACATCAGCAGGTACGCCAGCAGCACGGTGAGGGTGGTCTGGTAGATCGGCCGGGCGAAATGGATCGTCACGGTGACCAGGGCCAGGGCCACGACGATCCCCGGCAATGCGCTGGTGATGTAGTTGCAGCCTTCGAGCAGGCGCTGCAGCTTGCCGGGGGCACGGATCGACAGCCAGGCGATGGGGATCGCCGCGAGGCTGGTCAGCAGCGCGCCGGTGACGCCGAACGACAGGGTCTGGAGCAGGGCCGGCAGCAGCTCGTCGCCTTGCCAGACCTCGGCGCCGCCGGCGATCAGCCAGCGGCCGAGCGTGAGCAGCGGCACGCCCAGGGCCAGCAGACACGTCACCGTTTGCAGGATCAGGCCCAAGGCGGTGGTGGCCGGGCGCAGGCGCACGGTGCGCTGCTCGCGGGCGCTGCCGGAGCCGACCCGCGCATAGCGAGCCTGGCCCCGGGCGGCGGACTCGGCGGTGAGCATCGCCAGGCAGCACAGCGCCAACACCCCGGCCAGCATGTTGGCGGCCGGGCCGTTGAAGGTGGACTTGAACTGGTCGAAGATCGCCGTGGTGAACGTGTCGAAGCGGATCATCGCGTACAGGCCGTATTCGGCCAGCAGATGCAGGCCCACCAGTAGCGCGCCGCCGCAGATGGCCAGGCGCAGTTGCGGCAGCACCACCCGGAAGAACACCGCCCGGGGCTTCAGGCCCAGGGACTCGGCCACGTCTTCGATGGCCGGATCCAGGCGCCGCAGCGTCGCGGCGATCGGCAAATAGAGGAACGGGAAATAGGCGATCACGGACACCAGCACACCGGCCGGCAACCCGTGGATCGACGGCACCAGGCTGACCCAGGCGTAACTGTGCACGAAGGCCGGCACCGCCAGCGGCGCGACCGCCAGCAGCGACCAGATCCGCCGGCCCGGCAGGTCCGTGCGCTCGGTGAGCCAGGCCAGCGCCGTACCGAGCACGATGCACACGGGCAAGGTGATCAGCACCAGCAGCACGGTGTTGACCAGAAGCTCGGCCACGCGCGGGCGGAACACCAGCGCTTCGATGGTCGCCCAGCCGGTGTACCACGACACGCCGATCACAAACCCGATCGGCAGCAGCGACAACAGCGACACCGCCACGGCCAGCACGACCACCCACGAGCTCCCGCGCCCATTGAAGGCCCGGGACTGACGCGACAGGTTGACGGAAGGCGCCGCAGCGACTCCCGCCGGCAGAGATTCATGCATCAATTACAACAGTCCGGCCTGGGTCATCAGTTCGACGGCTTTCTTGCTGTCGAGCTTCGACGCATCGACTTTCGGCGCGCCCAGATCCTTCAACGGCACCAGTTTGGGGTTGGAACCGGCGTCCTTGCCCACGGCGTACTCAAACGACTTGCCGGTGCGCAGCACCTCCTGGCCCTGTTTGCCGGTGATGTACTCGAGGAATTTCTGGGCTTCCTCCTGGTGTTTGCTGGACGCCAGCACGCCGCCGCCGGAAATGCTCACGAAGGCGCCCGGATCCTGATGCCGGAAGTAGTGCAGGGCGGTGTTCTTGCTGTTCTCGCCGGTCTTGGACTGATCGACGAAGCTGTAATAGTGGTAGATGACGCCGCTGTCGATCTGACCGGCGTTCACGGCCTTGAGCACCGCGCTGTTGCCGCGGTAGGCGGTGGCGTTGGTTTTCATGGCCTTGAGCCAATCCAGCGTGGCGGCTTCGCCTTTCTGCTGCAGGACGGCGGCGACGATGGCCTGGAAGTCCGCGCCGGCCGGTGAGGCGGCCCAGCGGCCTTTCCAGGCCGGATCCGCCAGGTCCATCAGGGATTTGGGCAAGTCCTTTTCCGCCAGTTTGGCCGGGTTGTAGACGAACACGGTGGAACGGGCCGCGATGCCGACCCACTGGCCATGGGCCGGGCGGTAGGCGGCGTCCACTTGCTCCAGCGTGGCCGGGGCCACCGGCGCGAACAGCTTGGCGTTGTCCACCAGCACCATGGCCGGGGAGTTCTCGGTGAGGAACACGTCCGCCGGAGAGGCCTTGCCTTCCTGCACCAGTTGGTTGCCCATCTCGGTGTCGTCGCCGTTGCGTAGGGTCACCGGGATGCCGGTCTCTTCGGTGAAGCCCGCGACCCAGGCCTTGGTCAGGGTTTCGTGCTGGGCGTTGTACACCACGATGCCGACCGAGTCAGCGGCAACGGCATGGCCGGCACCCAACAGTGCGGCAGTGAGCGCAGCGAGTTTCAGGAAGGACGGGACGCGTGGACGCATGACGGGACAGCTCCTGTGGTGAGACGTGATCGGCAACCCGTCGCGTGCCTAGCAATGCGAATGAGTTGCAAATGTCGGATGGCTGGCAATGTAGAGAGGCAAATGAGAAAAAAACGTCAAACAAACCGTTAATACATGTCATTGCCATTCAGGTTAGCAGTCACTCGGCCTTTGCAGGGTTGCCGTGCGTCACACAGAAGCGCTGTCGGTCAGTTGCGGGGGATGTAGGCCACGCTCTGGTCCTGGCGGACATGGAACACCTGTTCGCCGCGGGTGGGAGTGGTGGTGACGACCTGGTGGTCCGCGCCCAGGTAATCCAGGGGCACCGGGTCGCCGGGGCGGTACTGCGCGACGATGATCGTGCGCTGCGGATCCCAGTGGCGGCCGCTGGTGCGTTCCAGCCAGGCCATCAGCGCGGCGGTGTCGCCGGCGCGAGGGAAGTCCTGGGTTTCCTGCACGTAGTAGAAGGGGGCGCCGCCGGTCTGCAGGTACATCGGCACTTTGTTGTCCACCTCGACCATCACCATTTCCCACTGTTTGAGCGGTGCTTGCAGGCTGGCTTGCTGGCGTACGGTTTCGCCGAAGCGGATCACGCCGCCGCCACTGTTGGTCCACGGGTAGAGGACGCCCAGCACGCCGAGCGTCAGCACCGTGGCGGCGGCGAACCCGGCCTTGAGCCGATTGCCGCCGAACCGCCCTTGGGCTTCATGCGCCGCCATGCGACGGGTGATCCACCAGGCGCCGAGCAACTGCGCGAACGGCACCAGTGGCAGTACGTAGTAGCTGCGCCGGCTGCCGCTGGCGGTGAAGAACAGCAGCAACAGGCCCAGGCCCTGGATCAGCCGGCGGGTGTCCGGCTCGATGTGCCGCCAATGACGCGCCGCCACCCACAGCGCAATGATCCAGCACGGCGCCCACGGCAGGGTGTAGACCGGCAGGTAGACCAGATAGGTCCAGATCGGCCCGATGTTGTCGAACGGCTGGAAGAAGCGCACCACGTTTTCCCGCAGCACCAGGCCCAGGCCGCTTTCGCCGTAGTTCGGTGCGCCGTACAGGTGCGAGAGCAGGAACGGCGTCATGTAGAACGCCCCGGCCACCAGCAGCGCCGCGCCCAGGCGCAGGTTGAGGTGACGTTTCCAGCGGCCGTCCTCCAGCAGGTGCGGCAGCAGCACCAGCCCCGGCAGGATGAAGCCGATCAGCCCCTTGAACAGTGAGGTCAGGGCCAGCAGCAGGCAAAACACCACGTAGCGCGAGAAACGGGTGTCGTCCGGCCCGCGCCAGTACCACCAGACCGCCGCCAGCACACCGCACACGGTGAGGATGTCGGCGGTGGCGACCCGGGCCCAGAACACGAAGTAGAACGTGGTCGCCAGCATCCACCCGGCGATCAACCCGGTGCCCTTACGGAACAGGCGTTCGCCCAGCAGGTAGACCAGCCACACGCTGAGCCACGCCGCCACCACCGACGACAGGCGCAGCGACCAGTGGCCCAGGCCGCCGGTCAGCCAGCTGCTGGCGGTGATCAGCCAGTAGGAGAGCAGCGGCTTGTCGTAATAGGCGCCGCCCTTGAGGTACGGGTCGAAGTAGTCGCCGCTTTGCAGCATCTGCAATGCGATGTTGGCCCAGCGGGTTTCGGCGCCCCAGAGTTCGCGGCCGCCCAGGCCCAGCATCAGCATCAGGGCGGTGGCGCCCAGCAGCAGCCACAGGGCGCGACGGTCGTCGCGCCGATCATTGCTTACGGTCATGGCTGGCTCTGGGGAAAGATGAAGATGTGCAGGTTACCGCGCCGGAAGTGCTGGCCATCCACTGGCAGCAGTTCGACTTCTTCCTCTTCCTGGGTGCTGTTGACGCGCATCACCACACCCACCGAGCCTTTCTTGCGGGCTTCGGTCATCCATTGGCCGACGCCTTCGAGGCTGACCTTGCGGTTGGCCATCGCCGGGTCATCGAGGCCGTATTTCAGCTCACCCACGGTGTTGAACAGGTCTACCTGCGGGCGGTTCAGCCGCCATGACAGGGCCGAGGCCGCGCCCAGGTCGTTGCTCAACAGCGAAGCGGTTTCGCCCAGCGCCTGCTGGTGCTCGGCGATGAATTGGTCGGGCATCTTGCTGTCGACGATCCGCGCCGGCATCGCCGCCGGCAGCAGCGCCACCAGCAGGCCGATGCCCAGCGCCGGCATCGCCCACAGCGTCAACGGTCGCAGGGTTTGCAGGGCATTGGCGATGATCCAGCCGATCAGCACGATGTAGGCCAGCGACAGGCTGAACATCTCGGTGTTTTCGTAGAGTTCGCGCTTGCTCTGCAGGTAGAGCAGGGCCACCAGCGCCACGCTGGCCAGCACGGTGTTGATGATGCCGTTCAGGCGCAGTACGCGGCTGCTGCGGTTGTCCAGCCAGGTCACCACGGTGTGCCCCATCAGCAGGGCCAGCGGCAGCAGGCACGGCATGATGTAGGTCGGCAGCTTGCCGCTGCTGAGGCTGAAGAAGGCCAGCGGCAGGAGGAACCACAGGGCAAGGAACGCGGTTTTCGGTTCGCGCCGTTCCCGCCACGTGCGCATCAGCGTCGACGGCAGCAGCACCGCCCATGGCAGGGTGGAGGCGAACAGCAGCGGCAGGTAGAACCACCACGGGCGGGCATGCTGCGCCGCGTCGCCGGCGGCGAAACGGCGGATGTGCTCGTGCCAGAAGAAGAAACGCCAGAAGTCCGGTTCCCGATAATGGACAGCAATCACCCACGGCAGGCTGACCAGCGCCGCCACCAGCACGGCCAACGGGCCGTAGCGCAGCAGTTCGCCGAAGCGGCGCTGCCAGACCATGTAAGGCAGCACGATCAGCACCGGCAGCATCAACGCCAGGAACCCCTTGGTCAGGAAGCCCATGCCGCAGGCCAGCCCCAACAGTGCCCAGCCGCCCAATCGGCCCCTTGGCGTCCGGCTGTCGAGGGCGAACCACACCGCCACCAGGCTCAGGTTGACCCACAGGGTGAACTGCGGGTCGAGGTTGGCGTACCCGGCTTGTCCGGCGATCAGGCCGAAACTCATGTAGAGCAGGGCGCAGGCGGCGCTGATGCGCGGCGAGTTCCACAGGCGGCGGGCCAGCAGGTAGGCCAGCCAGACGCTGACTCCGGTGCTCAGGGCCGAGGCGATGCGCACGCCGAACAGGTTCTCGCCGAAGATCGCCTGACCGATCGCGATCAGCCAGTAGCCGCCGGCGGGCTTCTCGAAGTAGCGGATGCCCATGAAGTGCGGAGCGACCCAGTTGCCGCTCTGGAGCATTTCCTGGCTGATCTGGCCGTAGCGGGTCTCGTCCGGGATCCACAGGCCGTGGTTCATCAACGGCAGCAGGTAGAACATGGCGAACGCCAGGACCAGGCCGAGGATGGCCCAGCGTTCGAAGGAGGCGTCGGGGCGGTTCAGGGGGATAGGGCGGGCAGCGTGGCGCAGCGGATTGTTTTGGGACGTCATGACAAAGCCTTGGTGGGGCGGAGTGCAGGGTTCAACGGTCCTGCCGACATGTTCCTGCGTCGGTGGGCCATCGGGTTGAATGAATGCAGGCGCGTGATCGGGCTACGGATGTTTCCTGTATTCAGAGTGCGTCCCAACCTCCAGGCAGGCGCGCTCGCGATTAAGACAAGCCTAAATGGGACGGATGTCCAGTTTGGCGGCCCGTAATACATCTTTCTTTACAAAACAATGAAAGCGCTGTGGTTAGGCTGACAAATAACGTCACTGTTTCCGTTGTGGCCTTACTTCAGGGAAAGTTGCGACCAAGTGTCGGCGTTGACGATGCCCATTACTTCAAGCTGCCCCTTGCCGCCGATGCGTACGAACAGTGCGCTGCCATATTCTGCGGTGGCCGCGTGGGGGAACCCGGTCTGCTTCTCGAAATCGCTGATGCAGCCGCTGTGGGTCACCAGCACCAGGTTATGTTGCGCAACCTTGTGCGCCACCACGTCATTGCGCAGCGTGGGGCCGCAGGTGGCCAGCCATTCCTGGGTGGCGGCATCGTGGCCGAACATGAAGTGCGCGGTCTGCGCGGTGCGTGTCATCGGGCTGCTCAGCACTTGGGCCTGATCCATGCCCAGGTGAGTGAAGCCTTGCCCGACGGTGGTCGCCGCCGCGCTGCCCACCTGCGTGATGCCGTCGGCCGGCCCCAGGCAAAGGTTCTCGGAGCGGTCGCAGCGTTCGGTATGGCGCACCAGCGCAACCACCTCGCCAGCCTTCCAGGCCATGACCAACCGGCTGGTTTCGGCAGGCCCCGCGTTGCCCAGATAGGTCGGCGTGCGCGGCCACCAGACAAACCCGCTGACCAGCGCGGCCAGCGGCAGGAGCCAGGCCAATAGCACCAGTATGCGCATATGTTTCAAGCGCCCTTTCTTATTGGCGGAAATGAATTGCACGGACTCTCCCAAGGCTCGACCCCTTAGAACTTTCTGAATAAGTCAGGCACGGGGAGTGCCAACTATTTAATCAACTTTGATCGCGGGAAACATGAACGGTAGCTGAACACTACGCAGCTGCTCGTTGGGGCGCGGTGAAGAACATGTGAAAAAAATGCCAGAGCCGTAGATCCGCAACTAATCCGGTAATTGATAAATAAACTCAAATCCGAATTTTGTTTGGGTTAGAGGCTTACAAATATTGACGGCTGGGCTGAAGTTGTATTTTTTCGACTTCAACAGGGGCGACGGTGTGTCGCCCCCATGCCGTGCAGCCCGGAACGCGCCTGCCAAAGCCCTGGAGTCACCGAACCGAATGGATCTCAAGCAAAGCCTGAGCAAGCGCATCGTCATCGTGTTTGCTCTGATGAGCGCCGTCGTCGCGGGCGTGTTTGCCGTGGGCATCGTGGCCACCGTCCATGTGGTGGAGCACAAGCTGACGAGCACCGCCCTGAGCGGCGGATTACGCCGACTGTTGGCAATGGATGACATCACCCGGTGGAACCATCGCCCGGAAAAAGATGAACTTTTTTACTTCGAGGGAGGCCCGGGACCGTTGGCGCTTACCCCGACGCTGGCGGCATTGCCGCCGGGCTTTCAGGAGGTGACGTTCGGCGACGATGCGTTCTTTGCCATGGTGGAGCTGGTCGGCGGGCGCAAGTACGTGCTGCTGCGCGACCAGGAAAGCCTGGAAAAGCGCGAGCACTTGCTGTTCGTCGTGGTGACCGTCGGGTTTCTGCTCAGCGTACTGCTGGCGTTGGTGCTGGGGCGTCTGCTGGCGCGCAGGGTGATGGCGCCGGTGATCCGCCTGGCGCGGCAGGTGCGGCACCGCGATCAGTTGCTGGAGCTGGCGCCGCCGCTGCACCCGGACTACGCGGCCGATGAAGTGGGCGAGCTGGCGCTGTCGTTCGACCAGACGCTGGGGCGCCTGCGCGAGACCCTGAGCCGGGAAAAGCTGTTCACCGCCGACGTCAGCCACGAACTGCGCACGCCGCTGATGGTGCTGTCCGGCTCCTGCGAGTTGCTGCTCGCCAATCCGTCGCTTGACCCGCGCTCCACGGCGCAAGTGAACCGCATCGCCAGGGCCAGCCATGAGATGCGCCAACTGGTGGACACCTTCCTGATGCTGGCCCGCGCCCAGGACGACACCGGCAACGACATCTGCGCCACGCTCAGGCAGGTGGCGGACGCCCAGGCGGAAATCTGGGGCCGGTTGATCCGGGAAAAGGGCCTTGAGTTCTTCTACGACCCGAACCCGACCCATTCGCAGAGCTATAACCTGACGTTTCTGCAATCGGTGATGGGCAACCTGCTGCGCAATGCCTGGCACTACACGGATAAGGGCTACGTGCGCCTCACGCTGACGCAAAGCGGTTTTGTGGTGGAGGACAGCGGCATCGGCATCCCCGAGGAGCAGCGCCCGGCGATGTTCCAGCCGTTCGTGCGCGGCGACGAGCGTCGCGGCGAAGGGCTCGGTCTGGGGCTGTCGCTGGTGCAGCGGATCTGCACCCGGCAGCGCTGGACGGTGGAACTCACCACCCGTGAGCCCAACGGTTGCCGTTTCGCGGTGGAACTGACCCCGCCGGCTCAGGAGGCCGTCGGGCAACCGCGATTGCCGCCCGCGGCCTGAATGATCAGCGCGGCCAGGCGTTTGACGTTGTTTTGCTGGGCGCTCACCAACTCGTCGATCGAAGGCCCGGACGGCGTGCGCAAGGTCGAACGGCAGGCCAGCCGCGCACCGTCGCCGCCCGCTGCCCGCAGCTGCCATTTGACGTCGATAAGCCCGTACTGGCCGGGCACCGAATCGAAGCGCTGCACCTCGATCAGCACCGACGCCTTGCGCGGGCTGCCGGCATTGCCCAACTGATCCGTCAGGGTGCTACGCAATTCATCGGCCAGGCTCGCCGCCCACCATTCGGTCTCCAGGATCGCCAGGCCGCTGTTGCCCTGGCGGATGACGATCTGCGGCCGATCCACCTGCGGCGGCACGCTGATGCCTTCCAGGGCGATGTCCGGGCCGGCGCGGCCGGCGGCCGGTTGCGCCGGGGTCAGGGTATGGAAGCTGATCGGGTCGCTGCGGCAGGCGCCGAGCAGCAGGCATGCGGCGAGCACGGCGGTTTTCAGCGGTGAGGCCATGGGACAGCTCCTATGCTCAGTTGCGCGGCGGGCCTTTCAGGTCCAGCGGCGCGGCGTTGTCGGGACGTCCGCGGATCAAGGATTCCGGGTGCCGGCCCAGGTAATCCGAGAGTTCGCGCAGCGAACGCGACATGCGGCCGAGTTCATCCAGCGTGCGGGTCAGCTGTTCGCGCTGCGGCGAGTCTTCGGCCAGGGTCGAGTTGGCCGACTGCAAGGTCTTGCTCACGTCGGACAGGGTGTTCTGCACGCCTGGCAAGGTCTTGGCGTTGAACTGGGTCAGGCCTTTGCGCAGTTCCACCAGGTTGCTGTCCAGGTTGCCGGCGATCCGTTCCACCGGCAGCTTGTTGAGCTTGTCGATCACGGCTTCAAGCTTTTCCTGCAGCTGTTCGAGGCTGCCGGGGAGGGTCGGGATCATGACGGGGCGCAGGGTTGGGTCGAACGCGACCTTTTCGGCCTTCGGATAGAAGTCCAGGGCGATGTACAGCTGGCCGGTGAGCAGGTTGCCGCTGCGGGCCTGGGCACGCAGGCCGTTCTCGACGAAGGTGCCGATCAGCCGCACGGCGGCGGCTTCGTCTTCGGGATTGTGCTTGAGCACCTTGAGCATCTTGATGTGGGCCTGGCCCAGGCGCTGCGGGTAGATCACGATGCCGACGTTGACCGGGAAGCTGCGTTTCTTCTCGTCGAAATCCAGGTTCACGCTCACCACCCGGCCCACTTCCATGCCGAGGAATTCCACCGGTGCATCGACCTTGAGCCCGCGCAGCGCCTGGTCGAACCGCAGGCTCAGGTACTGCGGCTTGCCGTTGGGCGGGGCGAGGGCGGTCTGCTGGTCGTCGAACAGGTCGAAGGTCTTGAGTTCTTCGGCCGCCACGTCGTTGGGGCTGTACTCCGGTGCGCGGAAAGCGACGCCGCCGACCAGCAGGGTGGACAGCGATTCGGTCTTGACCGCGAAACCGTTGGCGCCGACGTTCACGTCCAGGCCGCTGGCGTTCCAGAAACGGGTGTTCTCGGTGACGTAGGCATCGTTGGGCGCATGGATGAACACTTCGACGGTCACGCCTTTGCCGTCGGCGTCCAGCGCGTAGGCGACGACCTGGCCCACCGGGATCTTGCGGTAGTAGACCGGCGAGCCGATGTCCAGGGAGCCCAGGTCCTGGGTGTGCAAGTTGAAGCGCTTGCCCGGTTCGCCGTAGGTGATCGGCGGCGGGTTCTCAAGCCCGGTGAAGCGCTTGGCGCGGCTGTCGGACTGACCGATGTCGGCGCCGATGTAGTCGCCGGAGAGCAACGTGTCGATGCCCGACACTCCGCCGGCGCCGATGCGCGGGCGCACCACCCAGAACTGCGAGTCCTTGCGGGTGAAGGTCTCGGCCTGCTTGGACAGCTTGAGGGTGGCGTTGACGCTTTTCTGGTCGTTGCTCAGCTCGACGTCGGTCACGTGGCCGATCACCACGTTGCGGTATTTGACCTCGGTCTTGTTGGCGGTCAGGCCGCTGCCGGTCTTGAACGAGACGGTGATGGTCGGGCCTTCCTGCATCAGGTTGTGCACCACCAGCGAAATGCCCACCAGCACCGCGACGATCGGCACGATCCACACCAGCGACACGTTGAAGCGCCGGGTCTTGACCGGGGCGGGACCGGGTGCGGGCGGCGGGCTCGCGGCTGACGTCTCCATCCATGACCTCCGGGGGTGTGTTCGGCAATGAGCGTCAGGAACGCAAAAGCACTTCCTCAATATAGAAGTGCTTTGCGAGAGAGCAAATGCGGGCCGGCGCCGCCGTCAGCCGAGGATTTCCCGCAGGCGGTACCAGAACATGCCCAACGCCAGCAGCGGCGAGCGCAGGGCCGGGCCGCCGGGGAAGGTCATGTGCGGCACGCCGCTGAACACGTCCATGCCTTGGCTGTGGCCGGCGTGGATCGCCTCGCCGAGCAGTTTGGCGCACCAGTGGGTGACGTTCAGGCCGTGGCCGGAATAGCCCTGGGCGTAGAACACGTTCGGGTGCTGCCGGAGACGGCCCACCTGCGGGAAGCGGTTGGCGGTGATGCCGATCTTGCCGCCCCACTGGTAATCGATGCGCACGTCCGCCAGTTGCGGGAACACTTTGAGCATCTTCGGCCGCATGTACGCGGCGATGTCCGCCGGATCCCGCCCGGAATAGTGACAGGCACCGCCGAACAGCAGGTGGCGGTCCGCCGAGAGCCGGTAGTAGTCGAGGCCGACTTTCTGGTCGCACAGCGCCAGGTTCTGCGGGATCAGTTCGGCGGCGCGCTCCGGCGACAGGGGCTCGGTGGCGATGATGTAGCTGCCGGCGGGCAGCACCTTGCCGCTGAGTTTCTGTTCGAGTTCGTCCAGGTGCGCGTTGCAGCCCAGCACCAGGCTGCCGGCACGCACGGTGCCGTGGGTGCAGCGCACCTGTACGGTGTCGCCGTGGGTGATCTCCTGCACCTGGCTCTGCTCGAAGATCCGCACCCCCAGCGCAGCGGCCACCCGGGCTTCGCCCTGCACCAGATCCAGCGGGTGCAGGTGACCCGAGCCCATGTCGATCAGGCCGCCCTGGTAGACGCCGGCGTTCACCACCTGCCGGCGGATCTGTTCCGGCGCCACCAACCGCGTCTCATGGGCATAGCCGGACTTCGCCAGGCTGTCCTGTTCGGCCTTGAACGCCTCGAACTGCGCGGCGGTGTTGGCCAGCTCGCAGAAGCCCCAGCGCAGGTCGCAGTCGATGCCGTGCTCGGCGATGCGCCGGCGCACCAGCTCCACCGAGTCGATCCCGGCCTGTTGCAGGTAGCGCACGCCGTCGCTGCCGACATGGCGGGCGAAGCTTTCGACGTCATGACCGATGCCGCGGATCAATTGCCCGCCGTTGCGCCCGCTGGCGCCCCAGCCGATCCGCCGGCCCTCCAGCAGCACCACCGAGAGGCCGCGCTGCGCCAGTTCGATGGCGGTGTTGACGCCGGTGAAGCCGCCGCCGATCACGCAGACGTCGGCGCTCAGGTCGCTGTCCAGCACCGGGTAGGGCGTGGCCGCGCGGGCGGAAGCGGCGTAGTAGGAGCGGGTGTGTTCCTGGGTGGACTGATTCATTTGTTCGACTTCACTTTGCTCCAGGACCGGGTCATCAGACGCATGATCGACTGGGGCGGGGTAGAGGAGATGTAGAGCTTGTCGAGCACCGCCTGGGGCGGGTAGACCTCGGGGTTGTTGACCAGCTCGGCGTCCATGTACGGCTTGGCCGCAGGGTTGGGGTTGGCGTAGCCGACCGAGGCGCTGACCTTGGCGATCACCTGCGGGTCGAGCAGGTAGTTGATGAAGGCGTGGGCTTCCTTCGGATTGCTGGCGTCGGCGGGGATCGCCAGCAGGTCGAACCACAGGTTGGCGCCTTCCTTGGGGATCGCGTAAGCGATGTTCACGCCGTTCTTGGCTTCCTTGGCGCGGTTGGCGGCCTGGAACACGTCGCCGGAATAGCCGAAGGCCACGCAGATGTCGCCGTTGGCCAGGTCCGACACGTACTTGGAGGAGTGGAAGTAGGTGATGTAGGGGCGGATGCTCAGCAGCTTCTCTTCGGCCTTCTTGTAGTCGTCCGGGCTTTCGCTGCGCGGGTCCAGGCCCATGTAGTTGAGGACGGCGGGGAAGACTTCGTCGGCCGAGTCCATCATCGACACGCCGCACTGGGTGAGTTTCTTCAGGTTCTCCGGTTCGAACAGCACGGCCCAGGAGTCGATGTGGTCGACGCCCAGCACCTGCTTGACCTTGTCGACGTTGTAGCCGATGCCGTTGGTGCCCCACAGGTAAGGCACGGAGTGTTCGTTGCCGGCGTCGTTCTTCTCCAGCAGGGCGAGCAGTTTGGGGTCGAGGTTCTTCCAGTTCGGCAATTGCGAGCGGTCGAGCTTGAGGAACGCGCCGGCCTTCACCTGGCGGGCCAGGAAGTGGTTGGAGGGCACCACCACGTCATAGCCGGTGCGGCCGGCGAGCAGTTTGCCTTCCAGGGTTTCGTTGGAGTCGAAGACGTCGTAGATCACCTTGATCCCGCTGCCGGCCTGGAAGTCGGCGAGGGTGGTCTCGCCGATGTAGTCGGTCCAGTTGTAGACGCTGACCTGGGGTTGAGCCTGGGCCACGGCGCTGCACAGCAGCGCGAGGGCGGCGGGGATCATGGATTTCAACGGACGCATGGCGACACCTCTTGGCATTGTTGGAATTTTTGGGTTGCTGCGTTTCCTGTGGGAGCTAGCTTGCTGGCGATGGCGGTCTGTCAGCCGACGACGATGTTGGCTGTGTCGGCCCTATCCCGCTCCCACAGGGGAATGCGGTGTTTCGGGTTGCTGTGTTTTCTGTGGGGGCTAGCTTGCTGGCGATGGCGGTCTGTCAGCCGACGACGATGTTGGCTGTGTCGGCCCTATCCCGCTCCCACAGGGGAATGCGGTGTTTCGGGTTGCTGTGTTTTCTGTGGGGGCTAGCTTGCTGGCGATGGCGGTCTGTCAGCCGACGACGATGTTGGCTGTGTCGGCCCTATCCCGCTCCCACAGGGGAATGCGGTGTTTCGGGTTGCTGTGTTTCCTGTGGGAGCTAGCTTGCTAGCGATAGCGGTCTGTCAGCCGGCGAAGATGTTGGCTGTGCCGGCCTCTCGCGAGCAGGCTCGCTCCTACAGGGATTCAGACGCTCAGCAGCAGGAATTCCCGCTCCCAGGAGCTGATCACCCGTTTGAAGTTCTCGTGCTCGGCCCGTTTGACCGCCACATAGCCGCGTACGAACTTGTCGCCCAGGTAGCCGGCGACGGTCTCGCACTCTTCCATCTGGGTCAGGGCCTCTTCGATGGTGATCGGCAGGCGCAGGTTGCGCCGCTCATAGGCCCGGCCTTCCACGGCAGCACTCGGCTCGACGCCTTCGACCATGCCGATGTAGCCGCACAGCAGGCTGGCGGCGATGGCCAGGTACGGGTTGGCGTCTGCGCCCGGCAGGCGGTTTTCCACGCGCATCGATTCCGGCCCCGAGGTCGGCACCCGCAGCCCGACGGTGCGGTTCTCTTCGCCCCATTCGACGTTGACCGGCGCCGAGGTGTCCGGCAGGAAGCGGCGGAACGAGTTCACGTTCGGCGCGAACATCGGCAGCACCTTGGGGATGTACTTCTGCAGGCCGCCGATGTGGTGGCGGAACAGCGTGCTCATGGAGCCGTCGGCATCGGCGAAGATCGGTTGGCCGGAGGCGATGTCCACCACGCTCTGGTGCAGGTGCATGGCGCTGCCGGGTTCGTCGCCGATCGGCTTGGCCATGAAGGTGGCGGTGACGTTGTGCTTGAGCGCCGCCTCGCGCAGGGTGCGCTTGAACACAGTGATCTGATCGGCCAGATCCAGCGCGTCGCCATGGCGGAAGTTGATTTCCATCTGCGCCGGGCCGTCTTCGTGGATCAGCGTGTCCAGGTCCAGGCCTTGCAGCTCGCACCAGTCGTAGACGTCTTCGAACAGCGGATCGAACTCGTTGGCCGCGTCGATGGAGAACGACTGGCGACCGCTTTCGGCACGGCCCGAGCGACCCAGCGGCGCCTTGAGCGGCAGGTCCGGGTCTTCGCAGCGCTGGGTCAGATAGAACTCCATTTCCGGCGCCACGATCGGCTTCCAGCCCTTGTCGGTGTACAGCTGCAGAACCTTTTTCAGCACGTTGCGCGGCGACAGTTCGATCGGGTTGCCGAACTTGTCGAAGGTGTCGTGGATCACGATGGCGGTGGGCTCGATGGCCCAAGGCACCACGTACACCGCGTCGCTCACCGGTTTGCAGACCATGTCGATGTCGGCCGGGTCGAGCAGGTCGTAGTAGATGTCGTCGTCGACGAAATCCCCGGTTACCGTTTGCAGCAGCACACTTTCCGGCAGGCGCATGCCTCGCTCATGCAGGAACTTGTTGGTCGGTGCGATCTTGCCGCGGGCGATGCCGGTCAGGTCGCTGACCACGCATTCCACTTCGGTAATCTTGTGATCTTTCAGCCATGTGAACAGCTGATCGAAAGGGGCGTTCATAAAGACCTCGTCGTTGGTTTTATTGACGCGCCGGGAATACGGTTTCATCTGCCGCAGGCTTCCCCTGTGGCGCGTTGACGTCTATCTTGGGCGGGCCTTGCGGTTCCATCTATCCACTTTCAGCAGCACCAAAGCGCACCAAAAGAGTGCGCAAGGTCTCCCATGACAACGTGTAACCCGATACAGGTTCAAGCCTTCGACACCGCCGACGTCACCGAACAGATCCGCGCCACGCCGGGTTGGGTGCAGCATTACCAGCAGATGTCGCCGGGGCATTTCGCCGGGCGGATCCGCTACCTGGACCTTCAGGGTGTGGAGGTCTACGAAGAGCAGATGAACACCCGGGTCGAGCAGAACTTCAGTGCGCCGCCAGGGGCGCTGGCGTTCTGTTTCGACCGCAGCGACAACGCGCTTTACCTGCTCAACGAAGAGAGCCGCAACATCTGGATCACTCCGGAGAACTACCAGGAAATCGCCGTGGTGTTCGGCCCCGACTTCGTCCGCCAGCACGGCCTGGACGTGGCCCGGCTGGAGGGGCTGTTCATGGCGCCGCTCAACGGCGGGCAGAACGCGCTGTTCAGCCGCTGGCTCAGCGCGACCCTGACCCGGCTCGCGCAGACCTTCGACCCGACGACTAAAGACGCACTGACCCGCCAGTTGCTGGAGGACTGCCTGTTCATCCTCGACAACGCCCGGCTGTGCCTGGACCGCGGCGCCCAGCAGCGCAGGGCCGATGAGCGGAGGATCATGAAGCGCGTGGGCGAATGGGCGGCGGACTCGCCGGAAGAGACCGTCAACCTGCTGGAGCTTTCACAGGTTGCCGGGGTGTCGCTGCGTCAGTTGCAGCAGGCGTTCAAGGCCTACACCGGCATGTCCCCGACCCACTGGCTGCGCTTGCGCCGGCTCAACAGCGCCCGGCGCGAACTGCTTGGCCGCAGCGGCGGGGCCAACACGGTGGCCGAAGTGGCGATGAATTGGTCGTTCTGGCATTTGGGGCGGTTCTCCAGCAGTTACCGGGCCCTGTTCAAGGAGTTGCCCAGCGAGACACTGAAGCGGCGGAACTGAGCGACGCAACGGCGCGCAACGGCCAGCCCGGCGGCCGACCGTTACGCGCAAGGCCTCACATGCCGTTGGCGAATTCCGGATCGTCCGGGTGCAGGCGGGCGCCGAGGCCGGCCAGCGCCTTGGCGTATTCGCCGAGCACGTGAAGCGCCCAGTCGGCGCGGCGGCGGATACGCTGGTCGTCTGGACCGGCGCTCTCCGGGCCGTTCATCACGGTTTCCACCTGACGCACGATCAACTGTTCGGGCAGGTAGCAGATGCGACAGTTCTTGTAGCTTGAGGCACGCAGCTCGCAGAGCGGGTAGGCACCGCCCTGGCCGGACGAGACGCCCACCAGCAGCGCAGGCTTGTGGCCCAGTTCGCGGTAGCCGGCGTGGACGAACAGGTTCTTCAGCGCCGGGCAGGCCATGCCGTGCCATTCCGGGGTGAGGACAACCAATGCGTCTGCCTCGCGCAGCAACGCGGCGTGATCTGCCCAGATCCCTTGGGTGTCTTCGGCGGGCCATAAGGGCAGCGGCGCGCGGCCCAGGTCGATGACGCTGGGGCGGCTGCAACGTTGCAAGTCTTGCAAGCGCCCCGCGAGGTACCTGGCGACTTTCGCCGATTGGCTGTCGGGCTGGCTGGAGCCGGCGACGAGGACGATGTTCAGGCTCATTGGGCCAGCTCCTGGTTGGCGGTTTTCCGGGGTTGCGGGCGTTTGTCGCGCACCAGCGGCCAGAACAGTTCGTGCTGCCAACTGACCGGGCGCATGTCCTCGATGCCGTAATGCTCAGGCCGGCGCCGGGTGATCCTGGCCGAACCGAACAGCACGTCCCAGAAGAACAGCAGGTTGCCGAAGTTGCCCTTGTAGTGGGTCACGCCGTCGTCGGCATTCAGCCCGTGGTGCGCCGAGTGGGTGGCGGGGGTCGAGATGGTGCGTTCCAGCAGCCACATCAACGGGCGCAGCGCCGCAATGCGGTACAGCCGGTCATCCCACGGCACGCTGCTGTGGGCTCCGAAAATCACCAGCATCTTGACGATCAGGTAGCCGAAATACACCGGGGCCAGGCCCATGTAGAGCAGGGCGCCGGAGAACCACAGCCCAGGCATCAGCAGGTAATAGAAGCTGTTGTTGCGGTAGACGATGCGGATGCTCATGTACGGCGCCGAATGATGGGCGCGGTGCAGCGAGTACAGGAACGGCACCTTGTGACTGAGGCGGTGCCACCAGTATTGGGTCATGTCGTCCAGCACCAGGAACAGGCCCAGCCCGAGCAGCCAATGCAGGCCGGCGAGGCTGTCTTTGGTCTGCGGCGCGAAACGGTCGAGCAGCCAGGCGCTGAGGAATGTCACCAGCGGCAGCGTGACGCCCATCAGCAGGCCTGAGCCGATGATTTCGATGACCGCGTCACGGCGTTGGGCACGGGGCTGCCGGAAACAGGCGCAGGCGATTTCGAGGACGATGAAGCCGATCAGGATGGCGCTGATGATCGGGATCGGACTGTTGGTTATTGTTGTTGTATTCATGGCACTCTCTGGTTGGGGCCGACAAGGCCGGTGCCAGACAATAAAAAACCAAGGGCCCGCCGCACGATATGCGCAAAACGGACAGAATCACCCGAGAAGCGGCCAACCCGATGCCGGAGCGGTTTCACCGCGGGCCGTTGGGGCGGGTGCTGGAGCGTTATCTCCACAGCCGTTCCTCACAGCCGCGAACCCACTACAGCATGGTCGCCCTGGAACAGCTTTGGGCCAAGGCCGCCGTCCATGATCCGGCCATCGGCCTGCATCTTTTCTCCCATTTCCGCCGCCAGGACTGGCACGTGCTGGCCCATGCCTGCCTGTTCAGCGCCGATCTCGAAGAGGCGATCCGCTTCTGGGCGCGCTACGCGTCGCTGGCGTCGGACATGGACCACGTGGAACTGGTCGAGGAGGGTGATTGGCTCGGCGTGGAGCTGCGCATCGATGCGCCGGCGAGCCTGGTGCGTTACGTGGTTGAGCACTACTGCGTGATGTCAGTCAGCGTGCTGCGGGCCGGAATGGACAGCGCGATCCTGCCGCAGCGAGCCTGCTTCGCGCATGAGAAGCCTGACTATCACGCCGAATACACTCAGTGGTTCGGCGAGGACGTACGGTTCGGCTGCGGCCACAATCGTGTGTATTACGATCGCGCCAGTCTGCAGCGGCCGCTGCTCACCGCACATGTCGGGATGATGGAGGTGCTGTGCCAGGAACTGGACCGACGCCTGGCCCGTCAGCATCAACTGAGCGGTTGGGCGGGAAGGGTGGCGCAGGGGATCCGCCAGGACCTGCTCGCGAGCCAGAAGCCCAGCCTGGAAACCCAGGCGCAAGCGTTGCACCAAAGCGCCCGGACGTTGCGCCGGCGACTGGAAGAGGAAGGCCTGACCTTCCGCCAGCTGTTTGACCGGGTGCGCGCGGAGACGGAACAGTATCTGGAGCTGCAGGGGCTCAGCCGGGCGGAAATCGCGGCTCAATTGGGCTACAACGATCTGGCGGCTTACGTGCATGCGCGCAAGCGGTGGCGGGCAGATAGGGATGACGAATATGCAAATAAATTATAACTACGCTAAATGACTGTTTAGTGTAGTTATATCAATCGTGACACCAAGCGCAGCGAGGACTGGACGATTGAACCGATATGACGCACGGGAACTGGCCGCCGCACTCAACCTGGAACCCCACACCGAAGGCGGTTTCTACCGGCGCACGTATCAAAACGATCTCGAACCCATGATCGACACGCCCGGTGGCAAGCGTCCTCTGATGTCGTCGATCTACTACTTGCTGACCGAGAATGCGCCCATCGGGCATTTGCATCTGAACCGATCCGACATCGTTCATTACTACCATGTGGGCGACGCGATCGAGTACAGCCTGATCCTGCCTGACGGCACCTTGAAAACCGTCGTGATGGGCGCCGATGTCTTGGCCGGGCAGCACTTGCAGCTTTACGTGCCTGGCGGTGTCTGGAAAGCCTCGCGGTTACTGGATGGGGAGCACGGATTCGGCTTGATCAGCGAGGCTGTCTCGCCGGGTTTCGACTATGCGGACATGAGGCTGGGCGAACGAGATGAGCTCTGTGAGCGGTTTCCGCAACATCGGGATCTGATCGACAGACTGGCGTTGTGATGCCTAGTTGGGACGGGACAGGGCGCAATTGACAGGCCCGGTGCGCGCTCACGCACCAGGGCCGCCTTAACAGTTACCACTGGCCGCTAACGAGACAGCCAACGATTTCCCAGCCGCTGTACTCCCACCAGGAATAGCGTTCATCGGAGCAACTTCTGGCCAGACTCGCCAACTTGATCTCGCCGGCTTTTGCCTGCGTTCCGAAAGGCGTATCCAGTGAGGCTGTCACCGGATTGACGGTTTGCGGAGCCTGGATGGCGGTCGGATGCACGGAAGCGTTCGCGACCGTTACGGTGAGTACGAGCGTCGCGGATACGGCCAGAGCCGCTATGGACTTTTTCATGTTCGAATCCCTTCAGTTATCTGACATGCAGCGTATGCATTGGCCAGACCTGCATGAACCAACAATCTGAACAGATCGGCCATTCGCGTGAGGTGACGCGATTGAAGCCTAACACCAGGCTGGATCCGGAACAGTCGCTCAAGTGTGCTATTGACAAGCCGGTGGTTGAGGGAATGGAAAGAGGCTCTAGTAGCCCAGGTGGTGGCTTTCAATCTGGGCAGGACGGCTCGGTACGCCTCACATAAAAGTACGCATAATGTATATTATGTTAAACGACAGGCTATGTCATAGATGTTCATGAGTTACCTAAGCTGCTGATTCGACAAATCCGTCTCTGACATCCACTCTTTCAACGGGCCATGTCCTTCGTGTTCATGGTGACTCCTTAATTGAGGTGGCTGCCGATGAAGCTGATTCAGTGTCGGTTCTCTTCAGGTCAGCGTGTGCCGCTGCTCGTGCAGGCTGGTAACGCCGCGCCGTTGCCCAAACTCATTCCGTTCATTTACGTCCAACTCAAGCTCAGACATCGCGCTTACAGCACTGCCGCGGCTCATCTACGTGCGATTCAGGCTTTCTACAGCTATGCCGAAAGTCGAAACCTAGATATCGATGAGGCGATCTTGGCCTGCCACTTCGAGGCGATTCTGGCGCTACTTGACGGTTACACCATCTGGCTCCAAAGCGGCCGCCAGGCCGATAATCTGGTCGCCCGAATCGGCACAACTGCAATGGCATCTTTTCCACAGATCGATCCGCGTACCCGTGACCAATACCTGCGACTGTTAAAGCAGTACTTGTCCTGGTCTGTCACCCGATACATCCCTCGCGCTCGTCAGAACTCAACCACTCTGACTAACATCGAGGTGGCATTTGCAGATGTCGCCGACGTCATTGAGCGACGCTTTGAAAGCCATATCATCAATGTTCGCCCCAACCACATTCGTTATCGCAGCCTGACCGATACCCAACTCCAGATTGTTCGTACGCTGATTCGCCCGGGAGCCGCGGAGAATCCGTTTCCGGAAAGATTGCAGTTGCGCAATTGGCTAATGATTGAATTGTTGCTGGAGACCGGTATCCGTCGTGGAGAGCTTCTGAAGCTCTACACCACGGATATCAACCAAGGTTCTCAGCACGCCTATGTCACCATCAATGACCGCGAACATGACCCCGCCGACCCGCGTGCTGAAGAGCCTGCGCTGAAAACCCACGGACGAACCGTAGGTATTTCTGCACAGCTGTATGAGGTCTACGAGCACTACATCCAGAGCGAACGGCGACCTCTACGTGACGGCAAACCGATGAAATTGCTGTACCGCTATCTGTTCATCTCTGACAGAGGTCGCCCGCTGTCGATTCGCGCATTGTCTAACGTCCTCGATCGGCTGTTTCTGACCATTGAACTGGCGCATCCGGGATTGTTGCCTACTCTTTCTGCGCATGACTTTCGCCACACCTTCGCCGACCGTTTCTTGGCTTACTTGGTCGAGCAGCGTGGGCTCGACCTGGAGCGCGCCACGGACGAACTCCGGCGAGTCTGCGGTTGGGCTGAGACTTCGGCGATGCCACGTCGTTATGCAAGTCGTTATCTAGCCGAGTCGGCCAACCGCCATAACGCTCAACGTGCCTCGGCAGCTTGGGGCCGACTTGACAGCTAAGGAGGTTCGTCGTGACTCAATCAGCCGATCACGAACAAGCATCACCCTCCTCCTCTCCTCCAGCCTACGTGTTCAAGGGACCGGCTCATGTTGCGATTCGAACTCGCACCAATGACCAACCAAGGTACGTCGATACTAGATTGAACGTCTGGACGTGGTATGACGGTGGCATTGCAATGACAATTGATTGGACTGTACTTCAATTGAACCCAGAGCTCATCGAAATTGGCAAGGGCTTCATGGCCTATGCACTTGAGAAATACGCGCCTCGAACAGCGGCAATGTTCGCAGACTCCCTTCGCTTTTTATCTAATACGAACCTAGCGACTGGGCTTCCTTGGGAGCCAATTGAACTAACGTCAGCTCTTGAAGAGTTAAAAAAATCTAGAAGAGCATTGGTAGGATTTCGAGGGTTTTATCGTTGGGCAAACAATAGAGGAATTAATGGCTTCGACACGAGATCTTACCTAAAAGTCAAGAATACAAGATCGGATCGGGTTGATCCGTATGCAAGAATTTTTCTCTCGCAGTCTAGCTTAGAGCTTGATGAAGAAATTCGGTTGCTAAAGCGCATTGGACGAGATTTATCATTTTGCTCTTGGGAGGAAATCCAGCTTAATATGGCGCTTCACTTGGGTTTCGAACTAGCACCAAGATCCATTCAATTTCATTCGCTAGACATTGTCGATTTTGAGTTAATTGAAAGTTCTGATCATGAGACCTACTATACTCTATGGCTCCCCATGGCCAAAAAGATCGGCCAGCGCATGCCTGAGCGACGCCCTCGCAAAATAACCAATCTCCTTGGGGCGAAAATCTCACGGCACATTTCAGAAATTCAACGCCGTTTTGGTAGCGGCTGCGAACCGTTATTTGTCAGTCGCCGTGGAAGGCGCCTTTCGGTTAATGAAATAGGTCAAGGCCTCAAACATGAGCTACGTGAAGCAGGGATAGAAAAGGCAAATCAGGTATCCATGCTGCTGCGTCATCACCTCGGACAAGGCCTGGCTGATCAGGGCACCCCAATGGATATGATTGCCGAACTACTCGGCCATAACAGCACTGTAGCGGCGCGTGCTTATGTAACAGCAACTCCAAACATTGCCAGGATTAAAGAGAAAGCACTTGGAAAGAGCCCTTCCTATCGGCGCATTATGCATAGTTTATTAACCGGGGAAATTGTCCAGCGCCGGGATACAGTCTCAGAAAGAGCCGTCCGCGGTGTCATCGATACACAATACATCGGAGACATCGGTGCGTGCGCCCTCCCAGTGCATACGCACTGCCCTTACAATCCTGTCTATGCCTGCTACACCTGCAAAAAATTTCACCCCTTTGCAGATGGCCGTCATGAACAAGTGAGAGAAGCGCTCCAACTAGAAGCTCAGCGATTCATTGATCTGGCAGAACAAGCCGGAGACCTCATCCACAACCGGCCCCTCGCTCAGCATCAGATAACCATCCTGGCGGTAAGCGCTACGATTGAGCGCTGTCGGCAGCACACAGAGGATGACGCAGATGGCGCTGTCTAAGGCGAAGCAGAACCTCGAAAGCTTTATTAGACAAGAACAGGCTATTTTTCGGTCATTACCGATTTCAACTCCGTGGTCGGAAGCATTTTGGAGAGTCGAAAATTGGCTACCGCAAAGGGATCCTGGCAAACATACACTTACTTTCGAGACCCACCGACATTCCCTCGAGAAGACAGGTTATCCTGCCCCGAACAAAGGGCCGCTCCCCTTAGCATTTCAAGAATTCAGCAAGGCCTTGATTGTATATCTGCAACGTACGCGAAATCTGAAGTTCTCAATGGTGGTTGCATACAACATTGCCGTCCGCCGACTCTATAATCCATTATTTGAGCGCGGCGTATCTGCCCCCGCACTATTGACACAAGGCGATTTCGAACGTGTCGTAAGTTTTCTCCGTGAGAGTGGCTACAAAAATTTTTATGACGCAATTTCTCATCTACAAGTAATCGCCGATACGATTGATAGTCTGCAGTTAACCGAGATAGCTATCCATTTTGAGCATGATGCGAGACCAGAGAAGCGCCGCCACGATTATATTTCATTGCATGATCCCGATCGTGCGACAAAGCAGCGGAAGTCTAATGACCGGCTGCCTTCTCGCGAGGCGATGGAAGCGTATGCCCTATGCTCGAATAACCCCTTCAGTGAGGGCGAGGAAATCTTGCTGCGTGTGATCGATTTATTGATCGCAACAGGACAACGGGGTAATGAGGTTGCGGTGATACCTTTTGATTGCTGGATTGAAAGGAATATAAAAGATACTGATGGCAATATTGTAGTTGATGCCCATGGCAAACCTATTATTGAGTGCGGAATAAGATATTTTGCAGAAAAGCAATTCCAATCTCGAGTGCATTGGCTAGCAGAGAGCGATATTCCCCTAGCGAAGCGTGCCATTGAGCGATTAAAAGCACTGACTTCTGAACAGAGGGAGATTGCGGCGTGGCAAGAAAACAACCCAGGACGTATATGGAGATATTCGCAAGACGAGCTTTTGACGGACGATCAGGTCATGGAGTGGCTGGGATTCAGTAACGAACAAGAGTACGGAAGAAATCTCTATCTGTATCTGACCCGAAATGGGATTTTCCCCCAAGATGGTGCAACCTCGTCGAAGGCGGGAAAGATAAAACGGCACAGATATTTAGCAGGTGACATTGAGCGCCTTATAGCTCCAAAACTCAAGGAGCACGTGGCACTTACGGAGTACAATGCAGGCAAATATACTATTTTACTCAAGACCAGCGAAACACTCGCTATCGCTTTTGATGGTCAGTTTCGTTTCGGGGGGCGCGATGAGAATGTGTTTCGAGCGATTCCGCGGCGTGTTACGCTTATTGATATCAATCGAGCCTTGGGAGCTGAACCTAGGTATCCGTCGATATTTACGCGTCGCTCATTACTCGAAGCAGATGGATCGCCAATTCGTTTGACCAGCCACCAACCACGCCACTGGCGCAATACCATCTATCAGCTAACAGGGATGAGCGACGTCCAGCAAGCTCTGGCGCTGGGCAGGAAGAATTTAAAGCAAAATAAGTATTATCAGCATACGACTATTGAAGAGGATGTCGCTGAGCATCAGGAATTCTTAACATTTAACATTTAACATTTAACAGTTATCATGACCGCATTGACTTCTTACATTCAGAAATTAGAAAGGGGGCGATCCAAGGGCCTCTGACCGATAGCTATCATGCACTGTTGCAGAGCAAGGGTATAACCACCGCTGAAGCTTTTTTGACGATCCATGCCACGGCATTGCATGTAACTCCATTTGGTGGCTGTGTCCACGACTTCTCACAGGCTCCCTGCCCTAAGCACCTGCAATGCTGGAATGACTGCTCACATCTACACTTGCTAGGGACGCCATCAGAGAAGAATAATCTTCAACATCAAGCGGATCGGCTTGCGGGATCTATCATCATTATGCGCGAAGCTGGTAGTGGTGAAGCTGGCAGTGACGTCTGGCTAGAGGATCAGGAGCACAAGCTCAAAAATTTGCAGAAAGCACTTGCAACTAATGTTGGGAAGGGTGTACGACAAGTTTTTCCTTCAGGTCGCCCTATTACCGCTTCCAGGGATACCCATCGGCGAAGCTCAGTTTCAGAGGAGTAGAAGGATATGGTAAAGAATAAACTGTTGAGAGGAGCTCTTCTAGATGAGGCTATTGATACCCTCCTCGCCGAGATGATCAGTTTGGGACTTGAATTCGCGCCGATATCACGCTCGGAGGTACAAAAGCGCCTTGGTTTAACGAGTCGTGGGATCTTGGTAGGTGAGCGAGGTGAGCGCATAGACCGAGCTAGAATTGCACAGCTTAAGGAGAGCGGAAAGGATCCTGATCGCGAACGCCGTCGTAGAACATTCGAAGAGCGGATAAAGCACCTGCAGGCTGAAAATTCTGAATTGGTAAAACAGCGCGACAAACTCTTTGAGGCCCTATATTTTATTTCAAATATCTGTATGGCGAAAGGGTTGGATTTAGAGGAGGTTCTCATTCCGCTGCGCAAGAAATTCGATCACGCCACCTAAAAACCTCGAATTACTGAGGGACGCTGCAAGAAATTTTGTGTATTTGCCCGCACTATTCTGAGTAACCATTTTTCTTGCCTGTAGTTGCTGCAAAATGCCGAGTCTGATATTTGAGCAGGCTTTTCATCTGTCTAGTTATATCTCCTTGAAGCCCCCACCCAAAAGCTTTTTTATCTAGCTTATGTTCTCTAAATAGCCGCTCAGCTCTTTTTGAGGGTCCACGAATTTTTAGTTGAGCCTCCCGCATCTTAACTACGTTCCTTAGTGCTTTCGCCTTACTGCGACTCAAACACGGGAAACTGATCATTCTATCAACGAGGTATATGGCCCTCCTCGCTTGTAAAAGACTTATAGTGTCGTTCGACAATTCGCTATTAACTAGTTTTTCAGTGTCAAGGTCCCCATACCAAAGCTCCAGTGCGAGTTTTTTTAAAAGCTCAACAGAAGCGTTGCTTGGAGGGCTTCTATAAAACCTTCTGAAAAGGGAGAGAAACTCCCCATCTGTTTTGCACCCTACCCCCATACTCCCCCCCCCCCCCCAGTGTTTGAATTAGGCCTTTTTGTATATTTCCCTATATTTTATGCGCTTTTTCTTTTGGATTTGACCCTCGCAGTACTTATGACCATTAGCCGTTCCATATACGTACGCTAGATGCTTATCGTGATGATCCTGCGCCTCGCTCAGGCTAATTAGTTCTTCCATTTTCCAGTTTGCACTTAGATTTAACCAACCCGGACTTACTAGCTGGACGCTGTAAATAACCGTGCGGACACCGGCATCTTGCCTGAGAAATTCCTCAAACAGATGGATATCCGCAATTAGTAGCATTCTACGCAATGGCAGTTCATTATCTGGCTCAAGGCATACATATAGCCACGGACAATGAAGAGCCTGCTCAATGTAGCGCCATACCTGGACCCCCTCCCCAGAGAGCGTAGCGACGTCAAATCCGCTTATCTCTGCCTGCTTATGTGTTCTGAACATGGCCATCGCCGCCCAAAATGAACACTATAGATTGTAGTCCTAAAGGGCGCGAGAGGGCTTTATCACTCATTTTGCGAGATGAGCAAAATGGAGCTGAGGAAGGCCTTTGGCCAGGCTTTGAAACAAATCCGTACCAGCCGTGGCCTGACGCAGGAGGATTTCTCCGAGGTGAGCAGTAGAACCTACCTGAGCACCTTGGAGAGAGGACTGAAAAGTCCAACGCTGGACAAGCTTGACGAGATCGCGAAAGCACTGGATGTTCATCCAGTTTCCTTGCTACTTCATACGTATGCTCTCCATCGCTCTGATCAGAGCATTGATCAGATTCTTTGTCGCGTTCGTAAGGAGCTTTCAGAGCTTTCGTGAGCCGAGATCTGGTTCCCCCTGTCCAGCGCCACCAATTCGTGTAAAAGCCTGTTCCTTCGGCCTAGCCGTGTCGCTACTATGTGGCCACCTGCCATTGGTGCCTTTGGTACCGAAATGCTTGAAGGGATTCAGAATGATAAGAAGATTCCGGCTTGAGCAAAAAGGCCGCTACGAGAAGCTGGTAATTGCTCAACGTTTGTCGGACATGGTGGAAAAATACCTGGATGGACGCACTGCCCCCTTGCTGATCGGCGCCGAACAGGGCGGTATCGGCGAATGGGATGACGTGGTCATTTACCACGCGGATGAGCATTACGAGCACTTCCAGATCAAGCGGCAGACGACCCCCTTCAGCGATAAGCACATAGATAAAGCCGCCTACATCAAGTCCTATAAACCCAAAGCCGGCGGCAAGGCGGCAGCGAGTGCAACGCCAGTTGTCCCTTCCGATAGCGCCATCGATTCTGAGCTTGATAAGGCCATGAAGAGCTTGTCTGCCTGGAGTCTCACTCCGCAGTCCAAGCAGCCGCCAGCCCGAGCTTTTTCACTCATCTTGCTCGGCCTTGAAGTCGTCATCAAGGGTAAATCCAGTGACTTCATCACCGCCAACCACCTGCATGAGTTTTGTCGACTGTGCAAGCAGGACGGCCTTGACCTGGCGGCTCTCTCCAGCCGACCCGATATCCCAACGCAGAACGTCTACAAATGGTTGACGACCTGGTGCGGTTTTACCGACTGGGATCATGTTCGACAAACGATGCGGACACTCACGATCCACGCTGTAGGGAGTGAAGAGAGCCTTGAGGCGCGTGCGTGCGAGTCGTTAGGGCGGCACTTCAATGATCCGCGGGCAACTCTTGAGAAGCTCGTGGGGTACATTTCTACGAGCACAACTGATGTTAACGCCATCAGCTGTCATGCGATAGCCAACCATCTCAAAGACGCACGCCGGCCAGATGCTGAGACCTGGACGCAGTACCTCATGAGGCCGCTGGCTGGGTCGAGTTGGATGGTCGCCGGTACCCACAACTTAAATGGTATGACGAGCTTGCCAGCGGCCCATGCTGCCACGGAAGTTGTTTCTCACCACTGGGCAGCGGGCGGTAACAACAGAAGGCTGCGGTTGCACGCTACCTATTGCCCGCCTACTCCAAATACCGTGGCCCTCCCCTCGGCCATCCTTCGGTTAGCCCTGCACTTGAAAAGCGGGAGTCATTGTCTGCTTTTGGGTGAGCCGCTTTGGCGCCAAGGCGCTGGAAATGAGTTGGGTAGAACGCTTGGCATCAGCGAAAATGACCTTGATGAGCTTCCTTGGATAGACAACTCTGAGGCGCTGTCCTGTGCGTCGGGTCGCGAGCTCTCGACGATCCTGGCGACGCGAGATGAATCTTCAGCACTTCACAGGGCAATGAACGATCTTGTGTGGGAGCAGCTACAAGCCCGTATCACGAACAGGTTGAACTCGGTATCCGACACACCATTGCTGACAGCATTGGAATCGAAGTGGCGCTCTTGGGCCGCGGAGCTTACAGCTGACGCCGCTGCGCGTGATTCGCTACTTGAGCAACTGATGTATCCCAAAACAGAAGGTTTGGACGTGAAGCACGCACTGCGCGTCGGGCCTCGTACTGCAGATCTGATGGAAACTGCCATTTTGATGCTGCTTCTGGTGTGCGTCGCGATCGGTAATGACGATTGCAATTGGCGCGAGATTCCAGATCTTGGGGAAGTTCTCAGCATCGCGTTGAAAAATTGGTCAGGCGCTTCAGGCGATCACGCCGGCCCCAGGCCTCTTGCCGATGACCTGATGGCCGTTTTGGGGCCGTCACCGGCGCCGGTGGTTATTCTTGCAGGCGTCGAAGAGTCTCCCACGAGCCTGCTCGAGTCCGGCATGGCTGATGATTTTGAAACCAGCAATAGTATGGCGGCTGAGCGAAAGCCCAGGTTGCTGGTGACTCGATTTGGGGTGCTCAAGTACCTGCGTACCGGGACACTCGTCCAGCTACAGGGGCAATTTAAACGTCATTGGGATGCTTGGCGCGACGCGCGCGAAGCAGCAATCCAAGCTTATGGGGAAGGACACTAATCATGCTGACAGTGCAGGAATTGGCTAACGCAATCACTCAGCGTGTAGAGGGTCGGTATGACGTGTGTCCCAGGGACGTAACGGAGCTTATGCTGCCTGAGGTCGAGTACGACTCGCATGTTCTTCGCCTAAAGCGCTCCCACATCGAACGGGCGGGTTGGCGGACGGTTTTGCTCATCGAGATTCCATTAACGGCCCTGCAAGCTGCCAACCAATGGGCTGCCGATGTCCGGGATGTGCTACCGGAGCCTGAGACTGCCGACCTCTATATGTTTCTGGTGATCAGCGATATCGCGAAAGATGACGCTGCGCGGATTGAGACTGATGACAGGTTTTGTCGCAAGGTTGTTGTGCGCGAATCTGAAGCAACTGGTGATTTTCTTAACCGGACATTCCTGGCGGCCTTGGATCCTGCAGGCGATGTCGAGACGCTGAGCGACCCGTTGGTATCGGCGCTGAACACGCTGTCAGCTGCGCGCCCTTGGTCGGCGCCCCATATCGCTGAGTGGAGAGCGCAGCTTCTAACCAACAAAAACGGAGCGGATGTCGTGCGTGTACTCACCGATTCGCTGAGTGAAATCGAGGTTCAGCCGTGAGCAAGTTGAATTCCATCACCCTGTCGAACCTGCGCAAATTCGGGTCTGACGTCACCATTGAGCTGAGTCCCGGGGCGACTATTTTGCTCGCACCCAATGGTACGGGCAAAACAACGGTATTTGAGGCGATCGAGTTTGGTCTGACCGGGAAGATCGCACGGCTCCGTGACGACATTGCCCACATCATTCGTGATGATCAGTCCGCAGCGTCAGTCAGTCTAAATTTTTCTGAGCTGACCGCGACATCACGCGTGACTGCGGCGGGCAAGGTCAGCCAGGACGGGGACTTAAGCAGCGTCTTTCCTAATGTGTCCGCAAGTGACATCCCTTTCTTACTGCGCCTAACCCACCTTTTGGATCAAAGGGAGAACGGGTGGATCGTCAATGCGGAAGAAAAGGAAGCCGGATCCCAGTTGGCTAAGCTGCCGATTGGTAGCGACGGTTCTAAAGCTCGCGCCACCCTTGCTGCTGTGCGACGGTCGCTGACCGAGCAAAAATCCCGTGCGGAAGAAGTGTTGATCGGGCATGAGACTGATTTGAACGAGTGGATTCGCCTACTTCAAGAGCGTGACATCGCTGCTGCCGGTGCAGTAGGTGCATTACGCCCGCGCGATCGAATTGCTGACGTTCTCTCTGACGCTGCAAACCAGACGCAAAGCCTGAGCCAGATTCCACCTGGCTTGTTGACCGGACCTGTAAGCCAGGATGGGCTGACGCTTGCACACTCCGCACTGTCCGAGATTTTGCAAGGAAAGGTCGAGCGGGCTCGGCAGCATATCTCAAACCTCGCCTTGGTAAATGATCTTGTTGAAAGCTTCGTTGCGGCGCGGAAGCAGCTTGAAAAGCTCAATGCAGACCTCACGGCGGCGAGTGAGACGTTTGACCGCCACACAACTTCAAGGGCTCAAGGCAGTGCCGCATTGCAGGAGCATCAGGCTAGTATCCACTCTGCACAGCAAGAACTTACCAGTATCGGGCAGCAACTTGAGCGCCTGGTTGGAGAAACCACAGCCAAACAGGAGATTGATCACCGTAATGACGCGTTGACGTCAGCAATTGCTGCCCTGCGTGAGGCTGAAAAAAATTCTCATGTACTTCGCGAGCAGCATGAGCACAACCAACGTGTTCGTAACCAGCATGCTCAAATTGACATCCAGCTTCAGGGAATCAACCAGACCGCGCAGCGCCTGGACGCGGGTCGACTAATGCTTGCCGACTGGCAGGCCACTGAGCAGCGGATCAGCGAGATTACCCAGCAAATCACTGTTCTCGAACTGCTCATCGATAAACAGAGCATAGATCGGGAGGCCGAACGTTCTTCGTATGAGACATGTAAAGCTGCGGAGGTCACTGCCCGGGCACATTATGAGATGCTCAGTTCTTCCGCCGACGCAATCCGTCAGGCCGTTGCATCCATAGCGCAACATCTTTCCGCTGACCAAGATCAATGCCCACTTTGCCTGGAGCCGCATGGTGCAGCCAAGCTTCAGTCCCGGGTGGCTCAAGCCCTTGAAGCGATCAACCCGAGTTTGACCGCAGCTGAGCAGCAATTGCGATCTGCGGTGGAAGCGTTGGCGGCCAGTGAGGTCGCGGTTGAGAAAGCGCAGCAAGCACTAGACCTCACCAGACGGGAGTTGGGTGCTTTGGAGTCCAGCCGCCAGGATCTGGGACAGCAAGTTACGCAGTTTCGTACCGATCCGATTTTGGCTAGTGACTCGCTCCCGTTGGCAAGGGAGGCGCTCAGGCTGCAACTCGATAGCATTGCTCCTGCCCAAAAGCGTTTGGCTGATCAGCGAGCGGCATTGGACGCCCTCCCCACTCCTGAAGCCTTTGAACAAACCGAGCGAGCTTTCATTTCGGCACAGCACATGCTTGACTTGGCCCGAGCTCAACAGAGCGAAGCGGCTACACGATTGGATCAAGCAGTCGCCGCACTGGCCGCGCTTACCTCTGGGGAACCGCTGGCTCGAACGCTCGAGCAACTCACAATAGCAAAAGCTCAGTTGGAACAGCAGGTCAGCGACCTGAACGGTAAGGTCGGGACTGTGCAATCCGCCCTGGACACCCAACAGCATCAGTTGCTTGAGTCATCAACCGCTGTCCAGGGGATTGAGGAAGAAATCAGAAGGGTTCAAACGCTCCTTCTGCAATTCCGAGCAAGCTGGCAAGAGCTGGAGTTGACCGGCGACCCACTTGCGGAAGCTGCGCAGGCCCGTGAAGCGACGCTGCGCGCCACGTTGACCCTCCTCGAGGGCTATGTTTCAGCACTCGAAGGCATTGGAGTGGAAATCTCTGCTTGGGCCAAGTTGAATGAATCACAACTGGCCCAGCGGCTGATTGATGCTCAGCGTCTTGACCGTTCAGAAGAGGCCTTCGGAGCTTTCCTCAATGACAGCATCAACGCAGCACGATCCAGCTTCTTGCGATTGACCTTGATCTCGGACGCGATGGATTTGCTGGACGGCTCGCTCAAGAAAGAAATTGAGAACGTTCAGAAGCATGTCGGCAAGGTGGTACCCCGCTGGCAGGCGCTGCTGAAACGAGTCGTGCGGGAGTCTAGGTTCCACGAGGCAAGCCTGAAGTTCTTCAGCTCTTATAACAAGGATCGTGCCGGCGTTTCTGTGCCGCTTGGCAATAAAGCGGTACCGGTACCTGATATCGCGAGTGAGGCACAGTTGACGGATCTTCAATTGACCTTCCTGCTGTCAATGGCCATGAGTCATCAGTGGTCTCCTTGGAAAGCACTATTGTTGGATGATCCGACTCAGCACCACGACCTGGTGCATGCCTCTGCGGTTTTCGATTTGCTGCGTGACTACATCGTTGATCATGGTTTCCAGGTCGTGATCGCTACCCATGACGCTCTGCAGGCGCGCTACTTCCTGCGCAAGCTGCAAAACGACGGGATTGAGGCCAAGATCTGGACGCTCGTGCCGACTGAAAATGGGGTCACTGCGCAAGCAGGGAACTGGAAACAGCGCATTCAATAATGCAGATACCTTTTCGGACGCCGATCTAAGTGCAAGCTGAGCGCGAGCCAAGCCCTAACGAAGGTTTGGTTTCCCGCAGCGGTAGGTATGTAGCGGCCTCGGGGCAGCTGTAGCCCTGGTCCAGCACCAGGCTGGCAGCCTCACGCTTGAAGGCAGGGGTGAAAGTACGTCGTTGTCTGCTCCTCGAACACCTCTGCATGGCGATCATCTTGCCTAAAAAGTGTCCAGGGTTAGTAGACCACTACACCGAAAAAAACGAAGGGCTGAGCGTCCAGCCCTTGCCCTTGCCATGCTCCAATGTTCCTCTTTGAAGGACTACCCATGGAGTGTTCTATCGATCCAAGCATCCAGGTCATTCCTATCAACTTTGCCTAGCCAGTAACGGTCGCGCTCTACACGCTTCAAGGCATCGTGTGTAAGAAAGCTTGTGGTGACAAGAATTGCTTTGCTCGCTTTATGCTCATTCCGAACATCGGCCAGTTCCTTGATAGTTGAAATTCCAACCTTTCTGGATGCGCGGTTTTTCTTGGCCTGCCATAAAGCTTTAAACATTCCTGTCTCTCCCAGATCCTTAACAGCAACAACATCGACACCCCCATCCTTGGTGCCGCGCATCAGCTCAATTTCATAACCATCGAATGCCAGGAGCTCAGATATCAAGATCTCAAAATCACGCCAACCAAGTTGATCAAGAGTTTGGATTTTTCTTTGCAGTCTAGACAGGATGGTGAGGCTGGGTGAATGCTCGGCAAGGAGAATCTGTGTGCTCGGAAGAATTAGAGTTTCAGGCTCGAATATGCACTCGCTATCAACGTGGAATTTCCCGTCAATTTGGTATTTCCAGTGGTTGGCGTGCTTGGCGAGGGGCATTCGCGAGATAAGTAGTACCTGGTTGCTGGCGTTCAAATCCAAGATCATGTCGGCTACACGCACGGCCTGGACTTGATAACGGTCTGCTTCGTCAACAATTAACAGCAGCTCTCCTGTTGATGCATAGCCCATCAATGAATCATGGATGGCGTGCTGCTCCAACTGTTGGAACGTAAGCGCAGCACCATTACTAGACTCGGTGAACAAAGCTCGCGAAGGTCGATCAACGACGATCGGCCCGGAAGCCAGCCTGTCGACCCATTGACTCGTAAGAGACTGATGGTCTGAAATGAACGCAACCTTCTTAGCCTGACCACTTTTCAATTTTGCGGAGGCTGCGTGGATTGATGCGGTAGTCTTACCTTGACCAAACCCAGCAACAAGGGTGTTCCAAGGAGTAGTAGAGGCCGCAAATTTAGTAACGAAATCTCTTTGCCAACCGCTCAGCGAAAGTTCTTGAGTGTCCAAATTACTGTCCTTTTATATTCGGGCTGGCTACTGCGCTGCATGTCTACTTGTCACCCTTCGTGGTAAAGGATGCAATTGAAGCTGCTGAGGTGCAATGCCGTCAGATCCCCAGATCGACTGCTATCAACGTATCTTGCTGCGAGGGTCTGACACGGCCCTTTTCCATCAGGCGGCGGAGAAGCTCATTTCGAAGGTAGAACCGCAGGCGCTCCCGGATCATGAGGTATCGCGTCTAGGACGGATCACAGGCTTCGCAAAAGATGACTGTTCTTAGAGCTCCGAACGCAGCGGCGCCTATTTCCTTCTCATAGAGCCGGGTTTGTGGGTCGAATCCCGACTTGCGCTGGTAGCTGCTGAGCACCTAACGCCAAACCAGCTCAAGCGACGGGCCGTGGAGATCGGCAGCACCGCGCCAGACTTCGGTCTCTAGGTCATCATGCATGATGTGCTCTTCCGGAAGCGGTATATGCAGCGGCAATTTTCGGATAAACCATGCCTTTAATTCAATATGCAGGAGCCTACGCATGCACGTCTCGTTTAACCTCAACCACAATGACAGGGAAGCACTGCTTCGCCACTGTAAGAAGTTCGTTGCCGAGACTGTCTCCTGCAGCTTGCCCTGTTCAACCTGCTCAAGGCCGGTCACTTTCACAAAGTGACCAGCTTGAGACAGCTGGTGTGCGAAAGCGGAGCCCGTGTTGTACGGCCTAACCAAACTCTTTGTCTTTACCCCAGCAGGCACTGCCGCGTTCTTCCAACCCGTAGGCTTTTCTGGGTTGCTCGCGGGGCCTGTCATGGGCTTTGAAATTATCGGTGGTGCCTTGTTGATCCTAGGCGTGGACTCGCGCTGGATAGCGGATGCAGCAAGGAAACCACCGGACAGCCTACAAGTGATAAAGCAGGCGCAAGCCACTCGCCTCCGTGCAGCAGAGGCCGTAACATCCTGAATATGAAAGCTCGGCAACGCCTGAGCAATGGACTGCTTAGAAGGAGCTGAGATGACCAACCCATCACGAGATGAAATCGTTGTAGCTGCTGCAGAGGGCAAACTGCTCGATCTGATTTTTGTGGACAGCTGGCAGCACGACAGCGAGCCGTTTTCCCAAGCCTTGATCGATGCTCATCAATCCAATGATGTCGATCTGCGTACCCTGCTCCCCTTGCCTGAACAGACCAGGTTCGAGAGAAGCGACTTGAATCTGGGTATGACGATTCTCCTGCCTGCTTTAGGCTCTATTGCAACCAGCGGTAACGATCTGCTCGAACTGATGGCTGGGGCCATTCCACTCGACGACCCCATGTGCATGCATTCGCCGTACACGGAGTTAGTGAAGTGGTGCCGTGCTTCACCTAAACATCCCCTTGAGCTACTAGGGCTGATCGAATCGGGCGTCCCCCTCGCTCAAAGATTCCCTTGCGTACAGGCCTGTATCAGTACCGGGCTCTCGGTAGATGCAGCTTTTTACCAGGCCAAGGCTGTTGAGTTTCTCGAAAATGGTAACGCTCACCAGCGCGCCCAAGCAGCCAGAGCCCTCGGTAATTTGTCTGTCGAGGTGCGGGGCACGGATTTCGGCCTGATTGAAACCATCCTTGCCGTGATCGATCGGGAGACTGAGACTTCCGTGCGCGACGCGCTCCTCACGCTGGCACTAGCATGGCAGAAAGATGCTCCTCCAGAACTGGAGCAGCCAACGTACAGGCTGGTCGAGAGGGCCACTACCCCCATCACGTTAACGGCAAAAAAAGCGATCGCACTAGAGTTGATGCGCGACTCCAATCCCTACGGAACTCAAGTCCGGCGAGATCTCCTTGCCCTTGTGGCATCAGGTCATCCAGAGGACGAAGTCGTCCATTTGCTGGACAACGTACTGGCTGGGCTCATCAGGAGAGGGCAGGTGTCGGAGGCTAAGGACGTGGTCGAGAAACTGATCCTGGGCGACTCAGGCGTACCGTTTTCTCGCTTCACTTCCGTCCGGCATCAACTCGAGAGCGGAGACGCTGTGATTTTGGATAAGTGGGTCGTAGACTGGCTTCGGACTGAGTCACTAGACCTGTCTCTAGCTCTAAGACGCAGCCTGTTTACAGCCAGTGAGGGGCGAGTCTTCAAGTTTGATTTCAGCCAGGCACCGGACATACCTGAAAGCGATTACCAGTTCATCGCGAGCAGAGCGCTTGGCGTCTTCTTCTCAAAGCAAGTCTTCGTTGCCTCCCTCATCGTCAGCCTGATGCGGAACGCCACGCATGCGACATTAATTGCACTGAGGGGCCTGCTGTTCGATCCAGTGCTGATTAACTACTCCGGGTTGCGAGCAGATTACCTTGATGCAATCGCGGCAGAGTCCTCTGACCCAGCGTCGGAGGCAGTCCAGCAAGTATTGGAAGAACTGAAGGCGTATTTGGAAGGCCTTGGGGAGGAGTACATCCGCGAATTGCAGCCTTCTGAACGTGAGCGTCAACTGGAGCATTATCGAAGAAATGAGGAAATGCAAAATCAGATGGTGGAGGCTCGCAAGTCTTCGATCTTAGCGAATCTGGCCAGCGAAAAAATCCTGCTTTACGGCACTGGCATGGCCAGCTGGATACCGGAGTTCCCGCCTCCACAGGACATTGCCGAAGGTGAAATGGGGCCGATGCGACGCATGGAGCAATCCCTGGCAACAATTCAACACACCTTCCAGTTACCCCGGCATTCGGTTCTAGAGCCCTCCACGCTAGAGCTTCAAATACTCAATTTCTTGCACGAGAAGCGCATGCTATGAAACTCGTCTTCCGTGAGTACCTCGCCTCGCTTCGCGAACGCAATGAGCTGGATGTCGTTTTGCCCGATCTATTGAGCGAGCTTGGCTTCAACGTGATCTCGCGTCCTTCGACGGGGCCACGCCAGTTCGGCGTGGATGTCGCCGCCGTGGGCCCTATGGTGGATGGCGAGCAAAAGCTCTACCTTTTTACAATAAAACAGGGCGACCTGACGCGGGCAGAATGGGATGCAGTGCCTCAAGGGGTACGAACCTCAATCAACGAGATCCTTGATGGTTACGTTACCAAGCGAATCGCGCCCCAGTACGAATCACTGAAGATCGTGATCTGCCTGTGCTTCGGGGGCAGTGTGAAAGAGGCTGTGAGGGACAATCTAACAGGCATCATCGAAAGAGAAACTACTGACAAGATCTCATTCGAGGAGTGGAACGGCGATTACATGGCCGGCTTGCTTGCTGATGGCGTATTACAA
This sequence comes from Pseudomonas sp. B7(2017), assembly GCF_002112745.1. Classification (NCBI taxonomy): domain Bacteria; kingdom Pseudomonadati; phylum Pseudomonadota; class Gammaproteobacteria; order Pseudomonadales; family Pseudomonadaceae; genus Pseudomonas; species Pseudomonas sp. B7(2017). The sequence goes on from NZ_NEIP01000007.1 coordinate 269,724, forward strand.
CACCAGCATGTGAGCAAGAGCCTCCAGTCGCGGTTCCAAAAATCCATTGCGATGCTCGACGAGCCTGACGTCTCGGTACAGCATTTCACCGCACTGATTGAAGGGCTCGTGGAGGCCGACAACCAAGAAGCCCTGCAACGGCTCGCCACGCTGCGACAAATGTACATCTGTCTCTCGGTGCTGTTCGTCTGGGCACGTACGCAGAAAAATCTTGAAGCCCCCTACAGAGCCAGCGAGCTGGTCATTCTCCGCGCATGGGAATTGGTCAAGAGTGATATAGAAGCTGCATCGACCGGACACACGCGTATCGGTCTGACTTTCGGCGAGCTGCTGGATTTGCACACCAAAATCTGGACGGAGCTAATGGGTGAGAAGATCTTGCCGCTCACAGCAAAGCGAGATGCGCTAGGCAGCTCCGTGAACTCTCACTGTTCTGTGGACATCAACCTCAAACTGTTTGAGACCTTGGGGCGTATCGCGGTGAGGGGGCTGTGGGTTCTATGGCCCCACCTGGACGGTAATGGGCTGCGAGTTCTTGATGCCTCCGAGGTACCAGAGGAAGCGTCGAAGCTCGCCTCCCACATTGCCGAGCTCATCAAGAACAACCGCGCACTGCTCTCCCCGATAGCCGACGAGCAGGTGATCGAAATCACTTGCGCCTTCATGTTCCTGTCAATAATGCGGGAGTGGCGAAGCTATGCACGGGATTACAGCGATGAGCTCCTGAGCTACTACCACTTCAATTTCACTAGGCACTATCAGTACCCCACCATCCACGGCAGCTACCAGGATCTAATACGGCACCCCCAAGCTAGGACTGAAGCCTACCGGGCGCAGCAAACGAAGGGTAGCGTTCTCATACCGATCATGGTGCTCTGGGCCACTCTGGATGGCGAATCGGAATATAGCGAGCGATTTGCTCAATTCGTACGAAGCGAGATGAAACATTGCAATCAGCAGGTCTGGATGCCTGGGGCAGATACCGAGGCTCTGTTGTATCTCAGCAGACCGTCGCATGGGCTAGCGCTGTGTGACGTACCCATCACGGGTGATGGCGAGGCAGCCAGAAAAATCCTGGAGAGAGAATGCGCTGCAGACGGGGATTACTCCCGCCTCTCTGCTGTTCAACTAGAACATTGGCCGCTGCTGGTCATGGCTTGCCGTCATAGCCGGCTACCACTTCCGCCACAGCTCTGGTTCCCAGTAATCGCCAAGGAAACCACGAACACGGATGCGGATTCCTGGCAGCCCACTGATGAGACTGTCCAAGCGCATTGGGCGTTCTGGTATTCGCGCCGTGCCGGCGCGAACCTGAGGTCGGACGGCGATGGAAAGATTCACTTTATACCTTTGCCGATATGGGACAGCTAGTCGGCCGACTAGCCATCTCTATATAGGAATTTCGTGCATTCCATGCAGCTCAGCTGATGCTAGAGCTGCCGTGGCAAATTAGCCCGACTTGCAGGTGTGTGAACAAGGCAGAGGCGGCTCTAGTCTGTGCCCGAGAAACTGCCTCACTGCAGCCCTGACTCAAACTCAGCCTAGTCATTAGAATGCAGCCCACGCAAGTCAGCTCCCATGGCAGCGGACATCACTGGATTAACAGGATTTCGAATTAAGGTACCCCCTGCCCCACCTACGTCTCTCGCTAATCTACGACGGTCGATGTGTTGGCGGATCGAAACAGGTTGAAGCTGGCCCAGCAGTGCCTGGCTAAGGCGTTACCATAGTACTTGAGGCCTACGTGGATTACCCCCCTAAGTATTGGAGGGATTGCCTGCGTTTGGATTAAACCGAGTTAGTACAGGGGCAGCTTGTGATCGGCGGGTACGTCAGTCATTCAGTCTCTCCCTTGTACAGGTTAAATGTTCTGCACAGAAGTCTGTGTAGGAGCGTACAACTGCGGAAGGGTGGCGAAGCCGCCTATAGACCAAGTGCAACGGAGAACGAGGAAATGGATGCGCTGGGAGCACTTCAATCAACCTACCGCTCCTTAGTGCTCGGCCGCCAAAAATGACGGTAGCTCTGTGAGGATGTCGCCTGCCAACGCTCGATCCATGAGGTGTAGGTAGCCATTGATCAAGAGGCTGGCGTCCACCTCTACAGGAGATGCACCTAATCGCCAAATAGGCCTTTCATCCATAGCGGATCCCCAGGTTGCACAGGGGAGCCTTGAAACATCGGCAGCCCCTCCTCAATCAAAACCTCTTGGCCCTGCCGTTCATCTCGAACACTTGCTCACGGCCAACGCCTTCCTGAGGCAGGAAAAGCCCTTCCTTCCAGAGCGCCAGTATTTCCTGAGCTTGTTCAGGGAGCCAGTCCTCTACCCGCTCAGCTCCAGCCCCAACAACCACATCTAAAGGCCTCGCCTGGCCCAAATCCTGAAGCATCCTGTAGAGCCAGGTAGCAGGCCTTAGCTGGATGCTGTGATCGCGGTTGTACCGAAGCGGGATGTTGATACCCGTCGGATCGAGATCGCCGAAATATTCGGCACCAGCACCCTCGACCTCAAGCAGAACCTCATCCAACGCGGTTCCCGTTGACGTGAACGCATTCCCACTGCCGTAAACGACCGCTGCATAACGGCCCGTTTCGACGTTCCAGGCGCCAAGGCTGGCAAAGGTGTGGTGATTTTCGATCACCAGCACAGGTCGACCAGAACGACCTGGGGATGGCCGATACGCAAGTGGCATATCGACCCTCTCAGCACCTATGACAGCGAGGGGCAGACGCCCGCTGAAAAGCGACGAGCCCTTAACTCGGAGGTCGAGGAATTTCTCGTTGCCGAAGATATCCAGGGAGCGCTCCCGCATCGGAACCATCTGAAAGCATCCATCGCGCTGGATCAGCCACTCATTGATCACCTTGGCGGTCGCCTTCTCCGATTCGGTCAGGTTCATCCAAAACCCGAGCTCAGGGCGCCAGGAGATCGCTGCCCAGTCCATTTTGATGGCCGTGATTTTTTCGATATTCATCGTCACGAATCTAGGCATCGCCAGGGAGCCAAAGCTCTCGAAGCTGCGGGGTGCAGGAAGCTTCAGGAGTCCACGGTCTGCGGCTACGTGCAGAGCCTTAAGAATCAGGCTGTCGCGGTTAGGGTGTTCCTGTTGCTCAGGATGCAACTCCAGCCAAAGAGTGCGCAGGTAGAGGAGTTCTACACGCTTATTGCGACGCTTCTTAAGCACCTCAAAAAAAGATTCCACGGTTAAACACTCCAGGCAGGTTGTTGGATTACCGTGTTGACGGTCGACTTGACCATCTGGAGCTGCGTCCGCTTGGTGACCGAGTTAACCCCTCCCTTACGCAGGCGGATGACCTTCTGGAAGCCGGCCAGTGTGTTCACCTCTTTAGTCGCCGTGAAGAAGATCAGTTGAACACCGACGGCTTTAGCCAGCATCAGCTGAACATCAATCAGGGCTCTGGTCTGCACCTTGGCAAACGGGTTATCGAGGATCAGCGGACAACCACTATCGCCCCCAGAAGAGACCCTTGAGTCAGCGCGGAGCTTCGAGATCAGCAGGTACAGGAAAATGGCGATCACCACGCTTTGGCCGCCCGACATTTTCAATGAGTTGGCGAACTGGTACTGGTGGCTGACGTTCTGCTCCATCTGCAGGATCTGCAGCCCGAACGCACGTTGGGGCGCGAAGAGGACAAGCCCATCAGACACCAGGTTCGAGCCATTCTCCGGGATGTGGTTATCCTCGATCAGCTTGTTGAGGTAACCGGCGATAATCACCTTGCCCGACTCCTTCACGATGCCCGTGATTTGCTCTTTCAACCGGATGATGGGCTTCCCGCCGACATACGGAGCATCGATAGGCACCGTGACCTTCGCCGCCCGGTTTAGCACCGAGGCGCCCTGCTCGATCAGCTGCTGCAACTCGCCTACGCAGCGGTCAAAATCAGGCACCATTTCACTCAATTGTGACTCGGTGACCTTAATGCGCTCGTCCACGAGCTCCTGCAGATCGTCATAGTCGTTGCAGGCCTGATCGAAGTTGAATTCATAGAGCTTCACCGACAGCTCTGGAGCCAGTGCCCTGAATTCCGGTAGTGATGCGATAGCCTGATACAATCGGTACTTGCTATTAGCATCCGACCTTTTTGTTTCTACGGCGGCACTGATCTCCCGATTGTGCTTCAGGAGTTCACCAACCTGGTCTTTGCCGCTGTCGATCAGCTCAATGTACTCGCCGGCAACGGTGTCGACCGACATGGCATTGCGGAGCATCTTGAGGTTGTCGTTCAGATCCTTGAGTAGAAGTTCTCGCCCTACCTTCTCTCCACTGGCTTTTTCGTACTCCACGCTATCAGCATCGACAGTGCGCTGTAGGGTCGAAATATCTTCGGCAAGCGCTTCAATTCGCAGATACACATCGTCATCGGACAGCTGCAGCATGGCCTCGGAAACCGGCGCTGGTTTGTGCAGTTGGATGAACTGCACGCTGTTGCTATCAGCCACCGCAAACTGACCACTCAGCTCGCGACTAACTTCCTCAAGCCGATCATTCTCGGATTCCTGGTTTTTTCGCTCCTGCACAAGTTCAAGGCTGAGGAATGGCTCAACCTCTGACTTGGCCACGCCGGCATAGTCTTGATCGAACGCCTTCCGCGCCTCAGCTTCCTCGTGGCGATGATATTCAACACTCTTCAGGCGGACTCCAATTCGGTCTTTTTCCGCGTACTCGAAAAGCGACTTGACGCTCTCGTAGGTACTGATCATCACCTCCAGGCTAAAACCAGGCTCGAGCGCGCCGCCTGGCTCCCCCTCCGTATAGAACTGAACCGCAGACTTCTGTGCTTCCAGCGCCTTTATCCGCTCACTGAGGCGGTGAAAATTCTCCTGGGAGTCATTGATGATTTCGCCATTGCCCTCGACCAGATCATCCAAAACCTGCTTGCGGGCTAACAATTCCGCCAGCGCGCCCTGCACAACAACAAGTCGTGCAGCCTTCCCTGCAAGAGGCTGCTCCCAATCGTTACGGTAGTCGGTCAGCCGGGTGATCAACAGATTGATATTGGTGATGTCAGCCGGGATTGTCCTCAGCTTCAGGTTAAGCTGGTTAGCGAGCTCCATTTCCTTGGCAGCGTCTTCCATGCATTCCTTTTCACTCTCCCTTAGGGCTTCGACTTGGTCGTGGAGGAGATTCTTCTCGCGACGCATCTCAGCCATACGGGCTTGGCCGTAGAGCTCCAGATAGCGGTCAAGCTTTCGGCTGGCCGTGCGGGCGTCCGAAAGGTTGCGCTTATAATCCCCTTGCTCTTCTTCTACCCGGTCGATATTGCGTTCGAAATTCTCCAGAACACCTTTCGCAGCCTCATAGTTGTATGCAGCGTCATCAGCGGCGCCGATGACCAGAAGGTCCTCGGTAGTCGCTGTTTGATCCAGCGTCACGACGGCCACAGCGACAGGAGCGGCAAGGCTCAGATTCGCCTTCGATAGCAGGTTGCGGGTCTTATCCCACTCACCCTGTGCGACACAGACCCCGAGAAAACGAGCAGGGGCAGAAATCACCAGATCGCGAGACTTCTGAGCATCGGGGACGAGCTCGGCCAGGTAAGTGTTGGCCGCTCGGGCTGATTGCACCCGATTCTCCGTCAGAAACCGGACAACAGCCTCGACATCATGGCTATAACCACCCAACCCGGTTTCCGATATCGACTTTTTTGCCTCTTCAAGATTAGCCAGGAGGATGTCACACCGACGGATTTCATTCGTCAGTGACTGCTCGTAATCGTTAAGCAGCCTCGGCAGCGTTTCAGCATCCGGGTCGGCAAGATCCAACTCCTGAAGACGGGCCAGGACGCTAGATTGCTCGAGATCCTCTTTTAGACACTCGGCAGAATCCAATCGGCCTGCGACAGCCTGCTCCTCCAACTCCGTAGCCTGAGCTTTAAGGCCCAGGTCTTTTGCTTGTTCAGAAAAGCCCTTGGCCTTGGCCTCATGCTGGGCCTTCTCAGCCTCAAGACGCTCCTGGTTACTGTGCAGGATTTCTACCTGAGCTTCGTGCCTAGTGATGGCCGATTCAGCATCTGGATCATAAGGATTGATGACCCCTTCATTGCGCAGCCGCTCCTGCTGCGCCGCTTCACCCTTAATAAAGGCGGCAAGGTCGCTTTCCTCCCGCGTCAGAACATTTTGCTCGGAACCATTCGCGATGATCTCTTGTTTGGCTTGCTCGGTGGAGGCTTCGGCAGCCTTGCGCTTGTCTACAAAGCCATCTTTCTCAGTCGTGGCAAGCTCCAGGTGATAGTCGTAGGCGGCGCGCAAAAGTGCTCCCTGCTCATCAACCTTCTCCCTGATTGGCTTAAGATCTTCCTGCTCCTCTTTTAAGGATTCCTCTTCGATACGCAGCTTTTGCTGAGCCTCGAGCACCTTCTTGTGCGCGGTGGCAGCCTGTACCAGGCGCAAGCGTTTACGACCATGTTCAAGGTCAGCGGCAGAAGCCAGATACGCCGATTTGGCGCGTTCACTGATGCGGGACAGCTCAAGGGCTTTATATGTCAGGGACTGCGCCTGGCAGCTTTTGATCATCCCCTCATTTGCAGTGATCGTATCCTTTAGCGATTCGAGGGAAAGCTTGAGTTCACCCAACGCTTTAGAGACCTCGCCCGTCGAAGTCTCGATGGCAAACGCAAGGCCCGAAGCACGGCTAAGCAGCCCTTGTTGCTCAGTCTTCTTGGCTACATAGGATTTCGAGGCATGACCGAATGGCAGCATCTGAGCCGACAGCCGATTAAGCAGCGCCAGGGTTTGATCCATTTGCGGCTTATTCTTCATCTTGTCCGCCACGTTGGCGACCATCTGCCTGACGTCAGCCACACGATCCGAAGGCAGGGAGAGAATCATCAGTTTATTGACCAGATCGGCCTCATCTTTGAAGGCCAGGAAGCCCTCATCGACACCACCCTCCTGGGAGTTGAATTTGACCTGCATCTTAAGCAGCTCAATGTCGATATTGCGGACTTCGGTTAGGTGCTTGACCCAGTCGTTATTTTGCCTCGTGTGAAAAAAATCGCCCTTGGATCTGCGCGCCGCCTGGTGAATCCAACCGATGAACTCAGCGAACGTTTTAATACCAGCGGTCAAGCCCAGACCGGGCGCAGGAACATCCTCGAAGGAGAGACCGGCCAGTGATTCGAAGGCGAAAAATACCCGCTGCAAATTGGCTTCGCGGTCGAGACCTTCTTGAACCGCGACAGCCTGCCCCATGATCACCTTTGTGTTAGGCGCGCCTGGGCGGCGCGAAGGCATCGACCACTCCACGAGGATGAACGACAGCTCGCCACCCTGATCGAAGTAGTCCTGCATCTTGTGGTTCGACTGCTGGATGTGCTGAATAAACCTCGACTTGTGCGGGTCGAAAAGGCTGAACACATAGGACAACAGGGAGGTTTTACCACCCATGTTTTCCAGATTGATGATCGCGTTGACTGCCTCGCGCGTCACCGGATCGGTCAGATCAAAATCATGTGAGTCATACCACGCAGTGTTGGTACCGAAACTGCTGACGAAGAAGCGGCTGATGCAGTTCATGAAAAGCCTTCCTTATGCGTTGACCTGGGCGCGGATGTAATCAAAAAGACGCGGCAGAGTGCGCTCGCGCAGATTGATCCTTAACCGGTGCGTTGGGGTGAAATCCCGCGAATCATCATCGTCCTCACCGCGTGTGGCGGTGACCAAACCGCTTTCCTTCATTTGTCGCAAGACCATCCTGATGAGCCCATCGACTGAGCTAATCGAATTAGGTCGTTCAGGTTGCATAGGGGCTATCTGGAGGATGTAACCCCAGCCTGGCCGCATCTCTTCAATGACCAGATTGTCATCACCATCCTGCTCCTTCATGCGCTCGGCCAGCACCAGCAGCGAATCGCGAAACTTGGGTACCCTCGCCGGAATTGGGAATCGCGACTCGTCGTCGAGCAACTCCTGGGTGGGATAGAAAACCGCCGAGATGGCCAACATGCATAGGGCCGTTGCAACCTTCTGCTCCTCAGACATCGGTTGTTTACGCAGATCGCTCATGCGCAGGGAGAAGCGACTCTCTTTGCCAGTAGGGGCTACGATCAGCCCGCGCTCTGAAACATCCAGAACCTGCAGCTGCATGCCCTCCGCCACCTCGGCGAGTACCTGCTTTAAAACAGGGTTGCTTCGGTAACGCGCCAGCAGCTCGCGATACTCGGCATCATTGGCGGGAGAAAGATTGATCTGCAGGGCCTTGTACAGCAGACGTGAAGCATCACTGGCGTGGTTATCCATCAGAAGGTTCCTGGGATACTGATCTAAGGTCGAACCGAAGGTTGTCCCCGGACACCACAAAGCTTTCAAAGGTGCCATCGGCAACAGCGTGTCGATCTGAGAATGCGGACTCGCTGTCCGGGTAGCTGAGGTACATCAGGATGCCGATGCACTGCAGGCGTTTGTGGTCAAAACCTTCCGCCTCCCCGGCGGCAATGAGCTCATCGAGCTTCCAGGGGCGGTTGTCCATGAGTTTCAGCTTGATCCAGGCGAGCACCTCCGCCACCAGCTGCTCTGGGAACGGATCAGGCCAATCCTCGAATGCTTCGATATGCCCATCATCATTGGGAGGTGCAGGCTCATTGGTGCTCCGGCGCTCAAGCAGCAGCGCCAGAAGATCAGATAGATCATGAACCTTGGGAAAGACCGCAGGGAAAACGCTGAGATAGATCTCCTCGGCAACCTGGGCGAAGTGCTTGATCGGAGCCTTAAGCACGGTCGGGAGGATGGTAGTTTCCAGATCGGGAAGTCCTGAGTACTTCTTGGGCCGGAAGGCTGAAATCTGCGCATCCAAAAAGTTCTTTTCGGTGCTTGTGATGTCTTTCTGCAGGCGTGCCCGCACGGCGCTAGACGCGCTGATGATTTCTTTAAGCTCAATCAGCTCATCTTTAGAGGTCTGGGTCTCAACGACATCTAGCTGCGATTCAACGGCCATCTTCAGCTTTAGGTCTTCACCCTGTCGCTCGCTCACGTGAGAGCGGGCCGAATTGAGGCGCGGTGCCAGGTCCCGCTCCCATTTAACGCTGCCCGGCGAGCGGCGCATCTGCAGGAGGAATTCATTGATCTGCTGGGCGTACTCGATGGACAAGACCCGCGCGTTCCGGGCGACTTCCTTGGCCTGCTGGATACGCCCGCGCTCAATCAGAATCTGGAGCATCCGCTCCATCAGAATTTGCTGGTCTTCGACGTCGATATCGAGCATACCGATGAGCAGCAAGTAGCCTTCCTTACTCGGCCGGTACCGGTAGACGCTCTCCATATCTGGCTCCAGGATCACGAGCCGAAAGCGGAAGGTCAGCATGGTCATGCTCGGGGCATGGAAATAGCCTGAAGCGAACTCCTCATGGTTGTTGTGAATGGCCTCAAGCACTACATCGGCTGCTTGTCGGCAGGTCGCATCGCTGTTTTCTGGACGGATCCGGCTAATGGTCGCTGTCAGGGAATCCCGCACATCATCCATGGTGCAGCCGGCGGCCATGGCCGAACCTTCCATGATAAAGTTCAGAGCCCACAGAAACAGGTACTGGGTGTCCAACCCATCGAATAGCGGCGTTTCACCCTCGGAGACGAACCGATTCCGGGAGAAATACAGCTGACTCATGGGCTGGGTCAGCAGCATCTTGCGCTGCTGAGAGCTCAGGTCGGTCAGCTCGCTGATGACTCCTTTGGAGGGAGCCTCGAGCATATTTAGCGCTAAATCGCTCATAGGGCTGGCTAGTGTCCGTGCCAAGTTTTAAATTTGGTCATCATTTTGATGACAATGATCGCAGTCTATTGATGATCGTGTAGTATGGCAACTGTCGTCACTACCGAATTTCCAGCGCGCATGATTCACAACCTAAGCCAGCCGCAAAGAGACCGCCTAGCCTTCATCGACCTTCGCTTGCGGCTGCTAGGCGAGCTTCGGCGCCAGCACCTGATTGATCGGTTTGAGATCCAGGCTGCCGCGGCGACGCGAGATATCGCCCTGTACAAGGAGCTGGCCGGGGACAACATCGACTACGACACGAGCAGCAAAACCTACGTCGCGAGCGAAACCTTCAAGGCCCTTTTCGACACACCCACGGCGTTGGCCATTAGCTGGCTGATGACGGGATTGGGGGATGGGGAGCCGCGCCAGCAGGCCCCCGGTATACCGATTGATTTCCCCGACCAGCTGTCGTGGCCGAAGATCGACATTCTCAGCGTGGTCACGCAAGCGATTAACAAGCCCTGCCCTGTCTTGATCAGCTATGAATCGCTCAATGGCTCGAGCACGCGGGTCATCTCACCCTTTGCCCTGATCGACAACGGTCTGCGCTGGCACGTACGGGGGCACGATAGAAAGACCGATCAGTTCAGGGACTTTGTGCTGACACGCATCAGCAAGGCCGAGCTTTTACCGGATGCACCTGTCTTGGATCACGAACGCGGCGACCAGGACATCGAGTGGGTGCATATCGTAGAGATCATCCTGGTGCCTCACCCCGATCAGCCCAGGCCGGAGGTCACTGTCTTGGACTACGGCATGGTCAACGGCTATCTGAAAGTGAATCTCAGGGCGGCAACCGTCGGCTATACCCTCCGAAAGTGGAGCGTCGACTGTTCGCCCGACCACAGCCTGAGAGGCCACGAGCACCGTCTGTGGATGAAGAATTGGCGGGTGTTGTATGGCGTAAGGAACGCCGTGCTGGCACCAGGCTTCAAAAAGCCTGAAGACTGACAACGTCAATGCAACCGCCATCACAACGCTTCTCCTGTCTGAGCTTAAACCTGAAAAAGTTCTGATGATGGGGGTTGCAGCGGGCCGCCGTAAAAAACTGAGCCTCAGTGAAGTCATTTTGTCCGAACGCGTCGTGTACTACGAAGGGGCTGCAGCACTCGCCAGTGGCAAGGTTGCAGCGCGATCGGAGTTGCCGCGACCTGGGCTTTCCATCCAGCAAGACCTCAATGCTTACTTCGCGACCGGCTCCCTACCCGATCGCCTGCTAGAGCATGCGAACAGACTCGGTTTTGCAATGCCGCCAGAGTCCAAAGCAGGCGAAGTTGCTGCCAGGTTGATGGTGTCACCAGCGACCATTGCTTCCGGCGAACTACTGATTCGAGATTGGAAACTTTTCGAAGGATTCCAGGGTCTTCACGGCAAAGCTATTGTCGCAGAGGTGGAGGCTTACGGAGTATTCGACGCTTGTGACAGGCAGAACGTGCTTGTCTTGGTCGTTCGCGACATCAGCGATTACGGGGACACGACCAAGGACACGAAGCCGCAGCCATTGTGCCCCTTGATTACGCCACTTATGGATGGAGCCGAAGACTGGCTCAGTAAATTGGAGGGCAGCACGAGGCTCGCTGCGTAGGATACAAACACTCCCTCGACAGAGGAGGCATGAGCTTGCTTGCCTGATCACCGCATCAAACCCAGAGCGGCAACGCCATGAGGGAGTCCTTTTGCGGAACAAAGAGCGCCGGCGACTGCAGTAGCAACACCTATACTAATTGCAACGAACGGGCCGCGCTCAGGGGAGCCATTGAGAGTTACTCGGGTCCCAGCACCTCATTCTCCTGCTGAAGCAAGCAGAAGCCAGGGAATGCTGAAAGAAACTTGCACCTTCACCACTTGTTTAAAGCCCGTCGCACATTAGGATTGGTTAGAAATATCCAAGGACGGTCGAAATGGCTGAGTTTTTCGTAGAGCAGGCGGGATCACTAAAGCTTTTTCAGCAAGCTGACGCACCTAATAGCGGCTTTCGGCCGGGCCAGCTTGGCGCAATTCATGCAACATTGGCCCATTTCTCTGTGCAAGACGACCCCGCGATCATCTGCCTGCCCACTGGCTATGGAAAGACATCATTGATGATGTCGCTACCGCTTCTACTTGGAGCAACCCGGATCCTCGTCGTCGAGCCATCAAGTGCTCTGCGCAAACAGGTGCACTCGCATTTTTCCACCCTTTCGACACTCAGGCGCATCGGTGCGCTACCTGAAGACGGGCCGCTACCTTCCGCTCACTTGCATTCGGGGCGGCCGATAACACCCGAGGCTTGGGAACAGCTGCGGGAGTTCGACGTCGTGATCTCAACCCCCGGTAGTTCTTCGCCAATGATTGCCCCGGGCGCTGCGCCTGACCTCTTCGACGTGATAATTTTCGATGAAGCTCACCATGCGCCGGCGGACTCCTGGGCAGCGTATCTTGATCACTACTCGACCGCTCGATTTATATTCTTGACAGCAACACCCTTCCGGCGCGATGACCGCGTTATTCCGGGCAAGCTAGTCTACCGATATCCTGTGATGAGAGCCGTATCTGAAGGGGCGTTCGACCCTATCGTCTTCCGGGAGGCCCCAATAGATAACGAGCTTGATGATGAGCATGTTGATCGGGTGATTGCCCAAACTGCAGTGGCACAGCTCGAAGAAGATATTGCTAACGGTTTTGATCATAGGCTTTTCGTACGCGCCTCGACCATATCTTCCGCGCAAGCGCTCGTCCCGATCTACGAGCAATTGGGCGTTTCCGTCGCCGCCATAAGCAGCCGACTGACCAAACGACAACAGGACTTAATTGAAGCCAAGCTCATTTCTGGTGAATTGAAGGCCATCATCTGCGTAGACATGTTTGGCGAAGGCTATGACTTCCCAAAACTCAAGGTCGCCGCGTTGCACGCACCCCACAAATCACTGGTACCCACAATCCAGTTCATCGGCAGGTTCGCTAGGATCGACAATGCCACGGGACGCCCAACCCTCATTGCACCGGCATTCAGAGTGCGTGAGGCGACCGCGACTCTGCTCAGAGAGGGAGTCGATCTGGCTCAGATGATTGATGATGCCGCGCTTGCTGAGATCCAGGGCGCAGTTGAAGCCCAAGAATTCATCGAAAGCTTGCCGGTGCGTCGGATGACTGAATCTGACTATGAATCCGTGTCTGCGTTGTCCTTCAATTTGTACGCGCACGTCCGAGGGTTTCACTGCAGTCGCAGGCCGGATTTCGACTTGCTGGGAGAAAAGGTCGGTCGAGTGCTTCGGATTGTGAAGCAGTGGGGAACGCCAGATGGCAATCTGTCTCTCGTATTGACAGCAGATGAAGCACCTCCGAACTGGTCGACCTCAAACACGCTCACTGATATTCGGCACGAGGCCTTCTTGCTGATGTATTTTCCTGAATCGAGCTACTGCTTCATCGGCTCAACCCTCAGGACAGAGAAGCTGTACCTGACCATCATGGATATCGTTTGCCGTGCCGGCAGCCGAGGGTTGAGCTATGAAGAAACGAGCCGAGCGAGGGCCGGACTGGAGGGGATGAGGTTTTTTGCTGTTGGCTTGCAGAACACGACCTTCAATTCGCAAGTCGAAACTTATCGAACCCTAACTGGCCCTCAAGCCGAGCGCGCGGTCACTGCCGGTGACAGCCGCGCTTACGCTCAGGGTCACTACTTCGGGAGTGGCATGAACGGCCAGGTGCGTGAAACCATCGGAGCCAGTAGCAGCTCTAGAATCTGGAGCAATCAGCGCCTATCCGTTCCTGACTTCTTTGCCTGGGTGCAGACGCTTCATGGGCGCATCGTAGGAGATGCTGCGTTTAGCCAAACACACCTCGACTTGGTCAGAACCACTACGACTCTTAGGGAGCTACCAGAAGCGGTGATGGCAGCCAACTGGTCGCGGCAAGGCCTCACTCGCAATCCTCGTATTCACTTCAGGGCTACGCAGGAACAAGAATTACAAACCTCCAGGCTTGTGGAGTGGGATATCCAGGACTTTGAGTGCGATCCACATGCCGGGCACTTGGATTTTTCGATCGTTCATGCTGAGGGGCAGATCCGTATGCGCCTGAGTCTTGAGGGTGGCCAACTGATTCGCTGCCTGGAACCAGATGCCACAATGACGATCGAGTCTAGCCAGGATGGCTGGATGCCATTGGCCGATTGGCTTAGTGAGTACCCTCCTATTTTCTATGCAACAGATAAGTCTTCGTTTGAAGGGCTAAACAAAATCGCTGCCCCTCTTCTCAGATCCCTCGCGCTTGCTCCAGGTGATGCGGAGTCAATCGATTGGACAGGTTGCGCGATCGAGGTGGAGTTCCTGCCGAACAATCAGGAGCCTCGCACACTGGCGCGACGTGCAGAGCTCGATGGCCAAGCAACTGTGCAAGAGCACTTGGAGCAATACCTTCTCACGCTTCCAGATCTCCGGTGTTTGTATTACGACCATCGCTCAGGCGAGGCCGCCGACTACATCTGCGTTACTGTCAATGCAGCCCATGAAGTGAACGTAACCCTCTATCACTGTAAAGGTGCAGGAGGGCTAGCTAATGGAGGGCGAGTTGCTGATGTGTATGAGGTTGCGGGACAGCTGGTAAAGTCAGCTTACTTCTGCAACGTCGCGACCTTGCTGCATCATATGGAAGATCGCATGCATCGCAGACACACATCTCCTTCGTACTTTGTCAGGGGGGACAGGGATGAAACCTACGAGTTGCTGCGGTCAACACCTGCAACAGCTCTTACCTTCACGGTGGTAGGCGTTCAACCTGGTATTCGGCGCACTATGGTTGATGAGCGCATGAGCGATTTGATGGCGTTCTGCATAGGCTACGCACGTCAGGGCTCGGCAAAAGCTTACTGGCTAGTGAGTGAGTAACTGCAGCGGGTGCTGGAAGATGCGATGTGTCGAGGTTTCGCACCGCCAGGCTTGAGGGAGAACTAAAATTCTACTTGGCACTACCACAGATCGGCGCCCAGCCATTGCATTGCAATGGCCGGCGGTTACCAGGAGGCCTCGAGAATTTGCCAAATGCACTCAATGGATCGCTGCCCTCCCCGATTCATCGCTGGTTGCTCGACGCATTTATTCAGTAACCCAGCACCTGATGTCAATCCGATCGTAAATGGCCCAGCATGGTCGAGCCCATCCAATTGATTACACGCTCAAGGACATATGAGCAACGCCCATGAGCGTATAGTCAGATAGATGAATGGTTCTGCTGCGTTGAATTGATGACGATGACTTTTGTGAGCCTACCCTCACTCAGATTCAGGGTGTGCGTTCGAGCATGCTGCTCAAGCTTGGCCAGGGTCAGAGGCGTACCATTGACCCGAATCTGGAGTCCGGGGTCATGGATGAACTGTGCTGCAAGCACCGCGACGATCTCCTTCACATCCGGCATCTTGCGGGTACCTGATTGATTTACTCAGCTGAATCCGCGACAAGCACGCGGACGTGCTCACCTTCCCGTGCGTCTTCAATCCGGTAGGCCTGCGCGCCTGGAACCTATCATCTCAACGCACGTGTCCGCTCATGCAGGGCATCTCGGGCTTAGATAAAGGGTGTAAAAAAGCTAATGGACAGTCATAGGCCAGAACTGGCGAGCCCCGACGCTTCTTGGTAGCATCCTGCCATCAGAGGATGAAAATGATTACGGATGATTTTTGAGTGGACTTCAACACGCTATTCAGATTACTGCTGACCTTCAACGCGACGTCCCTGCTGGTGATTGTGTATCTGGTTCAGCGTGAAATCACGTTTGGTGGGTTTATCGCAGATCCGAGCTTGTCCGGGTTGAAAACTGCCATTAATGGACTCTCCTATGTCCTGTATCTTGCCATTCCTATCGTACTGACAGGCCTCAGCTTAAGACTAAGCAGACGACTGGGAAGTGACACCTTTCAATCTGGGCAGGTTGTGAGCATTGAGCATGCGAATAATAGCTTTTTGCCAAGCTATTTGGGGTATTTCTTCGTGGCGCTCAGCATCAATAGCTTTCAGACTCTAGTGTTTGTGTATTTGATACTATTTATCTTCACATACCGATCACAAGCGCTGTATTTCAATCCTCTATTCTTGCTATACGGATATGAGTTTTACAACGTGAGCACCTCGTCTCATGTCACGCTTTTCTTGATTAGCAAGGAAAGCTTTCGGACTCCTAAGGAGGTCGTGATTGACAAGGTGTACCGCATTAATGACTACACTCTAATCGATAGAGGCTGAAAATGGACTTTGTCCTCGCTAAAATCAAACGTCTCCAAAAGAATGCCATCGTAAAGGTTCTCTCGGACAGTAAACTTTATGCAGAAATCGTTATCGACGCGGCAGCCTGCGTACCTTATGAGCCTGACCATAATCTGGATGAAGACTCCTGGTTTGTGATTCCTGGTTTTTCAGGGCAGCCGTTCTGCATCGATTTTCTGAAAGAGCCGTTCGACAGCAAAAATCATGTCGAACTCAAGAAAAACCAGTTTGATAAAATCACATGGCTGTGTAGTATCCAGAATGACTCCTTCTACTTTCAAAAAGTGACACCGTCTCTGCTAGTGTCCCGAAAAAGCATCACTTTCGGAGAGGTCGCGGAGCTAGACGACGGACAGTTGCGAATTGTGATTAACGCAACGCCGGACGCTATTTACCTGCCCAAAACAGATTCGCTGGTTTTCAAGAGTCTGGCCACGATCTCTAGCATTTTTAAAGGGATCGGCCAGCTGTTCAAAGAAGCAACTCATGAGGAAGTGGAAAAATTCCTTGATGAGCCCTTTATTGAGCTTTCAAACAATTTTGAGGCGGCACGTGTGTCTACACCGAACAGGAAGCGCATTGGATTGGCGATGGCGACCCTTGCAGCGCTTCCGTCTAGCCAGCGAGCTGCGATGGTCAGCTACATCGACGACTACTGCGCCGGCCTCCTTGATTTCGACAAAGCCAAAGGCGTCTTCGATATTGGCAGCGATCATCAGTTAAAGCTGCTGATCTACGGCATCGAGCAACGCTTTTACACAACGCTTTTCGGAAATGAGAGGCGCCTGGCAAACTCTGTACAACTGATGTAGGTGAGTTGTAGTGGTCACTAATCCCGGACACGACGTTAAGTTTTTCCTCGGACCGCGCTGGTGCCAACCCCTCGTTGAATTGGTGAGGCCGAATCCAGTTGTAGCGATGCATCAAAAAATGGCTGATCTCGCGCAGTTCGATAGCCCTCCAATGCCGAGTGAACGGCTGGCTTCGATGTAGCTGCAGTTTTGTTTGAGCACGAGGTCGGCGGCCTCGCGCTTGAGTTCAGGAATAAAGGAGCGCAGTTGTTTGGTTATCTGACACCTCGATCTGTCGAGCATTCTCGCCTAAATGGGTGTCTGGTTTCATTAGACCACTACAGACACAATCGACTGAGAAAAATAAGGTGCTTGCTTCTTTCATCATCTCGCTATGCTCGTTGAGCTTAACTGACCACCTCAAGGGAACAAAATGCATTACTCCGATAATCAGCAAATCGGTGACATGGGCGAGTTAATTGTAAAGAAGGAATTCATAAAGCTTTTCAAATGGCCGTGCCGTGGCCAGGAAATTGATTTAGGGATAGACGCTGAATTCGAAGTAATGCTCGAGGACAACTCCTCCTCAGGAAAAATCGTCAAAGTTCAAATAAAATCCACTAACACTCCTTTCAAAGATGGGACAAACACCATATACCCAGATCGAGAGCACATTGAATATTGGAAAAAAATAACAACACCAGTAATATTATGCGCAGTAAATGTAGAAAGCGAAGAAATCCTTTGGAAAGTCATAGATGCAGACTTCAACTATGACACGCCCAAAGGAGCAAAAATAGAACTAGATCGCACCACCGACAGACTAACCAAAGCTTCAAAATTAAAGCTCGAAAAGATCGCCGCTGATGGCAACAACGTCCTCGCCTCTCTAGCCAAAACCACAATGAACTCACTTCAAAGTTTTATAGACAGTTCGGGGGTCGCATGGTTATCAATAGACAGTCCAATATCTTTAGAACAGCATGCCGCTAATGAAGAGGCCATTTTACTTATTCATAGAATGATTGCATTAAGCAATGGCCGACTCCCCGCCTCATTCTCAAAAACCGTAGAAACCTTGAATCGTCTTTGGAATCAGATAGACATGTCACTTGATAGGCAAAAAAAGGAAGACCTTTACTAACTTTTGAGTATGCGAAAGCAAGCGGAGCGCGCAGGCCGCCCCGGTCGAAGGCGTGCAGGATGAAAGCCCACAGGGCCGAGACCCGCGATGCGGGCTCGGTTCACGACAGCTTGCAGCGCATTTCCGAAATGATAAAAGTTCTGGGCGCGGTTCGGCGGCGCGGTGGTGGCGATCCGATAGCTGAGTCATTGGGAATGCCCGGTCTAAATGGCTGTACCAAACGGCTCGCTCGGTTGCCACCATCGGCCAGTATCAATCCCCCCAACGCGAATGCCTGCCCATCTACCGCAGCATCCTCACCGCTGGAGTAGCGGCAAGAGGTAGGATCGACCAGACGAGCGGGAAGCCTAGTCCATGAACATGAATCGATGAACAAGCACATTCATTTTAAGTGTGTTGAACCAAGTGCAATTGGCTTGAGAGCGGCTTATGAACATCTGACATCGCCCACAAGTTAAACCAGATGCCATGTCAGATGTGTTCATGAGCTGTCCATTTCCACCAATCCCCGGTCGGAATTCCAAGAAACCCCGTTTGACGTAAAATCAGTCGTTTGCGATGGCATCTGAGGCAATCGCGATATAAATAGACGTTGCTTCGAAAAGCGCTTAACAGATTGATTTTACTGGGCATTACGAAAAATGTAGTGCAGGCCTCACCAACTGTTGCAACGTAATTATGAGACTACCGTGTAGCCGGCAGTTGGCCTGTAAGCCTTTATTTGCGAGGGTTTCAGCCTATTCCTTCATTTTGTTACTAGCTCAGAGTCTATCAATCAATCGTGAGACAACGTCGCGTATCCACGCTTGCGAAATTAAGATAAATTCCAATAAAAACAATAAGTTATCTATATTTCGAAGAAATCGCGAGACATAACCCGCAGCGCTTTTGGTGAAGATTTGACGAGACACTTCTGGGCCCGAACGCTCTGGCGGCATAGGCAGAATTCCGCGCCAATCCACCGCTCGGATTGCTGAAGATCAAGCCTGACGCGAGTTTTCCTAAAATATTTGTTGGAATAACTGGGCTGAGAACTGCTCTGCACTAGACCCATCCTAGAGCTATGGTTTTGGCTTCCCGGCACGAAATCGTGAGATATCACCAGTGGACAGCGCTACGCCGCTACTGCGACCAATATCGAATGCAACCCGTCATCCCACGGATGTTTGGCTGGCTGAAAGAGAACCGCCGGATCGTAACGCGCTTCGACAAACTCGCGAAAAGCTACGCTGCCATGGTCTCACTGGCTTGTTCTATGCGGTGTTTGCGACATCTCTTTTCGTACAGAGCCTAGTGACCTTTGAGGTGAGGAGGGTTTTGAATCGTATTTAAAGCTTGCTGCCATAGTGTTGCTCCCTTCCCTGAGGGATGAACTGTGCATCGGACTTGTAGCGTCCGTAGCCGGACAGACACCGGCACCCTCCTCCGTTACCGTCTAGCTTTCGTCCCGGCAAGTATGACCGTGTGGCACGTGCGACTCCGATGCCAAGGCTTTACACCCAGAGAATCAACCAGACGAGAAGCCGAAAAATCCAATTTAAAACTCGACCCTTCGCGCTGATTAAACCCGTGGCATGAGCCCAGACACACTGCTGACGCTAGATTAGACATCAGCAGCGAGCCGTAAGGGCGACGAGTGAAAACGGTGGATACCTAGCGGCGCTAGGCACCCATATGACTTCTACCAGTCCATCCCACTACGAAAACTCATATTGAGAGTATTTTCAGCTTATTGACTAGACGACCGTATGCGCTCGTCTTTTTTTCAGGATTATCAAGCATCGACTGTTGACTAATGTGATCGAACATACTCATCACTGCCTGCGTTGCCATTGAACCAAATTCTTCCTTACCAAAATCACATTCTAGCGTCGAAATTACATATGCATTACGCTCCCCCCATTGTTCGAAGCGTACAACCATTCGTTTGTTGATAATCACAGCGCCGGCGTGGAAGTCATCAGAAAAATAAAAGTCCATTTGAGGAGTAATCTCGAGTTTCTTATCCGAGGAAGTTATCAATCTCTTCAGAAATGAAGTTAACCGCACCCCTCCTGTCACGGATAGTCCCACCCCCAAGCGTTCATCACCGTTAAAATAATACTTTAAAAGTATTATTGCCTTTCGATTGAAATACGGTACGTCGTGGGCTTTTTCAAAAAAGTGAAAATCCGACGACTCCCCTATTAGCTCATAATTATTCTCAAAAAACTCTGATTCGGAGAAGCTATTCAATCCAACATCTTTTGGTTGAAGCTCAATTTCTCCGCCCATGAAAAAATCAATAAATCCGTAAAAATTCGTTGAAAGCATAACCACCCTACGTTAGCGCGCTATGGGATTTGTTCCAGCGGCATGATGCCTACCTAGAATAGAACCTAACTGTTTTAACTCCGGTACTCGACCGGAGTTAGGATTTGCATCAACCCCCGCCTGAGCGGCTTTAGCCAATCGGTCTACGTTACTTTGTTTATCAAGGTACTTTATTACGCATTCGCAAGCTTTTCCCCACTGAGACTTGCTCATATCACGCGTGGCCTTGTCAGCAGGTTCGAGCACGACATGAGTTCCCTCGCTGTTCGGTTTCAAGGAAATGTGACCGCCTGCAGGAGGCAATCCGGAACCGTTGACATTCACATGCACACCACGAGCCAATACGTCTGGACCAGCAGTATTTGCTCCAACTTTGTGGCCTGCTAGGCCAAGCGGGTCAACTAACCCAATGGCGTTGGGCCCATAAAAATATAGGTTCAGTCCACCTGAATACCTTATCGGATCTTGACTGATAAAACGCCCAACGCCAGGGTCATAGTACCGATACCGGTTGTAATGCAGCCCAGTCTCATGATCGTAATATTGCCCCTGGAATCGAATCGGGTTTGTCACCCCCTCTTGCAATGCCAAGGCCGAACGCTGCTCACGCACTTCCCCCCAAGCCTTGTACTGCGCACTCCAAGCGACCTCACCGTTCTGATCCGTCAGCTCCTGAGGCGTGCCCAGATGATCGCACTGATACCATGTCAGCACGTCAATAGGTGGCGATACCGGCGAGTGATTCCACAATGGATCCTCATCCACACTGTAGTCTTCGTCGTAGCTCGGCAATCCCATCAGATTGATAGCGCTATGCGTCAGCGCTTGGGCCACAGGAATAAACGTGCCTGGTTCGAAGACGTAGTGAACCGTTCTCCCCACCTCCCCATCCTGCTGCGCAAGACGACTCTCCCACGCTAGGTTATCGCCATCCCAACCGTAAAGCGTGAAACCACAGCCATGTTCACGCTGCACCCGCGCCCGCTCGCTGCGGTTCCACAACGAGCCTGCCTCCGACCTTTGTTTGTAATGCACGTTCGAGTGTTTGAGCAAACGTCGCCCCAAGGCGTCATAGACATACTGAACCGACAACCGAGCGTCATCGAAATGCACCAGACGATCAAACAGATCCCAGCGCATCTGGCTGTACGTGCCGTTTTGCCAGCGCTTGATCTGATTGCCGCGCTCATCGTATTCGTAGTGGGTGCCGGCGTATTCCCGCAGCAGGTTGTCGAGCAGTTTGCTGTGTGGTGGCGTCAACTCCAGCGGACGGCGAGTCTCAACAGTTTTTTATCCAACAAGTTACCCGCCGGGTCGAAATCAAAGTTTTCTGCGCCCAAACGGCTCACAGCACTGAGCAATCTACCGACCGGGTCATAACGATAAGAGGACTGACCACGTCGGCTGTCAAAGTCGCGGCGCTACTGGCAACGTCCTGGATGTCGATGGCATTCAACGGAACGATGGCAACCTGGGGTTCACGTTTTACAACAGCAGCGGTGTCAGTCATGGAAGCGTCTTACCAGCCAGCAGGCCTGGGGGTAGCGGAAATGGTGTATCAGGCGCATTGCCCCCAGTAAGCGCGACAACAAGCCGCGCCCGGGAACATGGGCTCAGACGAAATTCAAATTTTTATTTAGCTGATCACGGCGCCTTTCGGGCCACTGGCAATCAGTGCAGCCCCGCAGGCGGTTTTCATGCCGTCCAGTGCGATGGGCGTGCCGTCGACGGTGTAGGTGCTGCTGCCCTCTGCGATCGGGAAAACTCCTTTGCACAATGGGCAACTGACTTTGTGACCGACCCCGGCAATCGGCTTGCCGTTGAGGTCGGTCTGGGAGAACGCTTCGAGCACCTTGCCACCGTGTGTGGTGGAGTCACCCAAGCGGATTGCGTCTTTCATGTTGTCATTCCTTTGACCAGACTTCTGGCTGTCCAAATTGGTCTACTGGATACATCAGGTATGAAACCGGAGGTGATCCGATCTCACCCTTTCCTACGTCTCCATCCAGACATCTTCATAACCGGCTGTGTCGATAATGAATTTTGCTCCAGTGGGCAGGCAGAGATAATTCACAACCTCTGGCAGCATCTCACTGAGGTGGTGAACATGAACCGGCTTGTAGAAGTCATCTGCTGCCGAGTACTCACCACAATGAATGAACCAGCTGATATTTCCGCCTTCCGGCAATTGAACTCTCGTACCGTAAATCGGTGACTGGCCAAGCGAGTCAATGGCAACGGCGACCATTTCTTCAGGCACTTGCACAGGCATTCCATACTTGTCACAAATTTCCTTTTGCGACTCGTCAGGATAAACAGCTTCAGCCTTTTGCATTAATCAGATCCTCAACTTCGTTTTCATACATTTTGACCTACGAATTGAACCTGGGCTTTACTGAGTTAGGCCCACCAATCATGGAGCTTCACCGATCTGAAGCCATAGAAGGAACGTTGCTCCCCGTAAACAACAGTGGCGGATGTGCTCATGCGGGTTACCGCCGAGGCGCCGTTGACCAACGGATTGAGCCTTTGCACTTCATGGCGGGCCCAACAAACCCAGAGTGCAAGTTGTTGTTGGGATTGCTCATCCTGTGGCGTCGCGTCGATGGTGGCTTGGATGAACGCTTCAATGCGCATGGCCCGCTCCCACGACTCGGTATTGCACACCAGAGAAGTCTGCAGCCTCACGCGGCGCTCCTCTGCGTCGTGAGCCTCTCGCTTGAGTTGCTGATCACGATCCCATTTGCGTTGCCAATCTTCATCAGCCGCCCGCTTTACTTTTACTGATTGGGCCAACCTTGGGAGAGCAATAAGCACCTGCCCGAGTCTTTTTTCGATCTGCTCTTTGTCTCTGTCTGTCCAGTTTTTTCTCTCCTGAGTCAGTGTCCTGACATCTACTGACAAGGTGAGAATACCTGTCGATTCCCATCCAAATCTGGATCTGGACAAACCGGCAAAATCTGGTCTCCAGGCTTGGCCTGGCCTTAACGGTTTGGGTGGAGGCCGTGGTATTTCGAACCGTTTCAGCTTTTCACTGATCGAGATTTTTAGCTGCTCATGATCCACGATTACGTGGGTTGCACTCGCAGTGATGGAGAAAAGATAACCACGCTTTTCGCTCTCCTTGATCAGCGTGTCGAAAATCAGCGCACAGCGGGCTATCGAATCACTGGAGACTCGGGCTGACAGAACGCATGAACTTGAGAGATCCAGCGCTCCCTCCACCACTTTGGCCTTGCGAGCTGCAGAGAGCCATTTCCTCACATGGGGATGAGGCTCAACCAACTCTGTGGATACCGCAACCAGCAACGGCTCAGGTTTTACCCTCATCTCGACGCCCAATTGGGCCTTCTGGATGTCCAAGACAGAGAACTCAATCAGGTCGGTTTGCGCTGGCGGCTTAGGGCGCTGTGGCCTTTTTGCCTCAGGCTTTGCCCAGTGCCCTCGCGCCGGCAGGATAATGCCGGCCTTCCTGCAGGCCTTTGACAGACCGACATCGGATACCCCGATTTCGCGAGCAAGCCTCAGCACAGGAGTAGTCCATACCTTCTCGAACAGCTCTTGGGGGGTGAAGCTTTTTGTGATGTACATGTCGATCCACACCTACTTTGCCATTGCACAGTTAGGTTATAGATCGGCAACAAAGGGTCTGCGCAAGATTCAGGTATTGGCGGAGCAAGACCCAGATAGACATATTCGAAGCACCAACTACTCGAATAGCCAACTGCCGCCCCCACTCAGCGAGGCGGAGAGCACTTAGCCTAACGTTGGCTTCGACAATGAACAGACATCAAGGTCTGCCGTTGAGTCAGGAGTAAGTGTTTTTGCCCATACAGTCAGGTGGCGCAATGCTTACAAGGCATCCCGGCTGGGCCACCACCCGGGCTGAAATCGGTTTGGCCTCGGATTAAGCCTGGGCAAAACAAATGCCGATCGACGATTCCGGCTGTTCCTGCGTTGTTCGTAGGATCGAACCTGTTCCTGTCTCTGATGCCAGGCAGGGCAGTTAAGAAGGCGTCAAGCCTAGGCTGACGCCTCCTTCGAATGCCTCAGCACTCAACGATTGGCAAAGTACATCGTCACTTCAAAGCCAATGCGCAAGTCGGTATAGCTGGGTTTGGTCCACATAGTGCGTGCTCTCTCGGTTGGTGAATTGATAAAAGGCAGCGTCCGTCCTTGTCCGCCGCGTAAACCTTGTGTTCGTTCAGGGATTGCCGGCCACCGGCGCCTTACCCTCATGAGCGTCCCAAGCCTGGTTGATCAGGTAGGCAAAAACGGCCTTGAGCTGATCATCGGTAAAATCCGCAAACGCCGGCATTCCGCCGCCAGCCTTGGACAGTACGCCTTGGCGCACGACGGCTTCGAAGAAGTCGTAGCTCGGTGGTGGCGCGTAGATGAGATTGGGCACACGGCCGCCGGCAGCGTTGCCGCGAAAACCATGGCACTCGATGCAGCCGCTGCCCTCGAACAGCTTGCGGCCAAGGGCTGTCAGTGCTTCTGGCTGCCGGGGCGTGAGCGGCGCCGGCACCTTTTGCACTTGTGCGAACGGTGGGTATTCCTTGACGCCGCCCAACTTGAACGCCAGTAACCGTGGCGTGGTCCTGGCCTTCGGCGCGGAAGCCGCGTCTGCGTTCAGCGACCCGGTTGCTGCCGCAGTGCCGGTACCGGTCGCCAGCAGAACGTATTGCTCGCCGTCAACCATGACGGTCGACGGCGCGGCCCGCACCGCGCCACCGATCTCGTGGCTCCACAGTGTCTTGCCCGTCGCAGCGTCCAGCACCTGCATGCGCCCGTCGCCGGTGCCTTGGAACACCAGGCCGCCGGCCGTATGCAGCAGGCCGCCGTTGGTAGGCATCGGCAAGCGCGACCGCCACTTCACGCTGTTGTGGCGTACATCCCAGGCAACGGTTTCGCCGTAGGTTTCGTACTGGCCATCGGCAGAGCGCTGAATGGGCTCGAACGACTGGCCACCGAGCGCGGAATCGGGATCATCCTTGACCAATGTCGGCTGAGACATGGCAGGAATGAACACCGTCTCGTCGTCCGGATTGAAGGCCAGCGCTTCCCAGCCGTGGGCACCCAGGCCATTGGGCAGCTGCATGTACTGCTTGGCGTCGTTGAGCCAATACTGCCCTTCCCGCTTCATGATCGGGCGGCCATTGGCGTCCAATCCTGAAGCCCATTCCATCGGCATGTAGGCACCGCCGGAAATGAACTTGCCGGTCTGAGCATCCAGGGCGTAGGCGAAGCCACTCTTCGGCACGCTCAGCACCGCCCGTTTCGACTGCCCGTTCACGGTGATGTCGGCAATCATGATGCCGACGCTGGAGTCATAGTTCCAAGCATCCTGAGGCGTTTGCTTGAAATGCCATTTGTACTCGCCCGTGCTGGCGTCCAAGGCCACGATGGAGTTGGTGAACAACTCATCGCCCGCCTGCTCGCCACGCTTGGACGGATCGAACGGTGCCGGTCCCCCTACCCCTATGTAAAGCAGGTTCAATTTCGGGTCATAGGTCATCGCATCCCAGGCACTGCCACACCCGTGGGTCTTGGAGTACCAGTCTTTGCCCCAGGTCTTGGCCGCATTCTCATACAGCGCCGATTGCGGCTTCGAGGGATCGTCAGGCACCGTGTAGAAACGCCAACGATGAGCACCGCTCTTGGCGTCGAAGGCATCGACATAACCGCGGGTCGTTCCGGTATCGAGGCAGGCATTGCCGGTGAACACCAAGCCATTGCCCACCCGTGGCGCCGCGGTAATCGCGTACATGTCGGCGGAGTCGCACGATGTCGCCTCCCACACTTTCTTGCCCGTGCGCTGGTCGACCGCGATCAGGCGGCAGTCACCCGAGGCGATGACGACATTGCTGCCACTCAGTGCCACCCCACGATTGAATCGACGGCCCCAATAGCCTGCGAACGATGAGCCCTGCTGCGCATTCTCATCTTTGAAATTCCAGATCAGCCGGCCGGTCTTTACATCGTTGGCAATGACCTGGCCGTTGGGCGCTCCTTGAAAAACAATGCCGTCCTTGACCAGGGGGTTGCCTACCAGACCGTCACTGACTGGGAGATCCACCCACCAGGCCAAGCCCAGTGAACCAACGGTTTCCTTGTTGATGGCCTTCAGCGACGAGGAATGCTGCATCTCGCTGGAGTTTCCAAGAAACTCCCAGTCTGTATTGGGTTTCTCAGCCGGCTGTTCGTTCAGCCCGCATCCCGCAAGCGATACCACCAGTGATGCGACGATTATTGTTCTCATACCAACCCTCTAACCATATAGGCACCCAGGCCAAGGAGATGGTTTGGTCATCAACTATCCCATCGGTCTGGTAGCCATCAGTATTATGATCATTCGACCTGATCAATTGACCAACTCCTGGCAGCGCATTTGACCAGCAATGCCGCGAGCACGCTACAAGAATTTTTTATGGCTTATGAATCAATTGGATATGACGGACTCGGAGGATTGCGCCAGGCGGTAGCCGTTGGGGCCGCTGGCGCCGTCGCAGCTCTGACAATGGCAGGTCGAGGTTGCCGGCATTGGTCAGCTCGATGCTACTTGGCACCGTAGACATCAAAATCGAAGTACTTGTTGTTGATCTGCGCATAAGTGCCGTTGGCAAGAATGGCGGCCAAAGCCTTGTTCAAGTCCTCACGCAACGCGACATCAGCCTTGCGCAGTCCAAGGCCATCGCCCACGCCAAAGTAAGTCGGATCATCCAGCGTGACACCCGTAAGCTCAAAGTCCTGACCCTGCGTTGTTTTCAGGAAGCCATAACTGGCTTGAATGGCGCCTTGCAACGAAGCATCCAGGCGCCCCACCACAAGATCGGCGTAGACCTGATCCTGATTTTGATAGGAAAGAACCTCTACCCCGTTCCGCCCCCAAACCGCTTTGGCGTAGCTTTCCTGGGTTGATCCCTGCTCCACACCGATCCGCTTGCCCTTGAGCGAGTCGACCGTGGGCTCAAGTCCTGAGCCACGTTTGGCCACCAGCCGCGATGGTGCGTTGGACACCTTGTCGGTGAAGGCGATCTGCTCAAGGCGTTTGGGGGTGATGGTCATCGAAGACGCCACAGCATCAAACTTGCGCGCCAGAAGCCCCGGTATCATTCCATCCCAACTGCTTTCCACCCAGACACATCGGGCTTTCAGTTCGGCGCACAACGCCTCGGCGATGTCGACGCCGAAGCCCGTCAGGGTGCCGTCCTGGTTCTTGTACTCCAGCGGCGGATACGTTGGGTCCACCCCCAGCCTCAAGACTTTACCGGACCAGTCGGCCGCACCCGCCAAACCAGAGGCACTCAAGATCACCAGGGAAACGGCCGCAATCACTTTTTTCATTTTTTGTTCTCTTCAGGTCGCAGTTTTTATAGGCACAACTGGAGATCAACTCAGGAAACGTTCGACCAACTTGACCCAGTAGCTCGCACCGATCGGCAGGCATTCATCATTGAAGTCATAGCCAGGGTTGTGCAGCGGGCACTCCCCCTCTCCTTCACCGTTACCGATCACCAGATAGCTGCCCGGGCACTTTTCCAGGACAAAAGCAAAGTCCTCGCTGGCCGTGAAAGGCCGCAAATCATCGATCAGGCATTGCGCTCCAAGCCAGTCGCGAGCGACCTCGCGGGCAAATGCCGTCTGCTGGGGGTCATTGATCAGCACTGGGTGGCAGCGCTGGTAATCGATGCGGGCCTGGGCGCCATAACTCATGGCCTGCCCCTTGACCAACTCAGTGATTCGGGACTCCAGCAAATCGCGCACCTCTGGAGTCAGCGCACGTACGCTCAAGCTCAAGTCCGCATGGGGCGGGATGACATTCGAGGCGCTCCCGGCAAGCAACGAACCTACTGTGATAACGGCCGTTTCCTGCGGATTCACGTTGCGCGCAACAATGCTTTGCAGCGCCATGACGATCGAGGCACCGACCACCACCGGGTCGATGGCCTTGTGCGGCGCCGCACCATGGCCACCGTTGCCGATGATTCTGATGTTTACCGTGTCGGCGGACGCCATGAAGGGGCCGTTGTAAAAGCCCAAATGGCCGACGGGGTAGCCTGGCACGTTATGCATGGCGAAAATCGCGTCACACGGAAACCGCTCTAGCAGGCCGTCCTCCAGCATTTCTCTGGCGCCGCCCAGCCCTTCTTCCGCCGGTTGGAAAATCAGGTGCACGGTGCCTTTGAACGGCCGAGTCCAGGCCAAGTAGTGCGCAGCCGCCAACAAGACGGCTGTATGGCCATCATGGCCGCAGGCGTGCATCACACCGCTGATTTGGCTGGTATAGGGCACGCCCGAGTTTTCCTGTATCGGCAACGCATCCATATCGGCGCGCAAACCGATGGATCGGCCCTCGCCGTTCTTCAGGGTGCCAACCACCCCCGTCCTGCCCACCCCAGGCGTGACCTCGTAACCCCACTGAGTCAAATACGCTGCCACCAACTCGCCAGTGGCGAACTCTTCAAATCCCAGTTCAGGGTGCGCATGAATGCGGTGACGTATTGCAACCATTTCATCTTGTATCTCGGCAATACCAGGTAGAACCGGGCTGGCATTCATCGATGTTCTCCTTGGACGGAAGCTGTGCAGCAGCAAACGCTGCTGGGCCCGATCTTAGGGAACGGCTGCAGGGCTGGGGAGGCGCAATTTGGTTATGATGACAACCATCAGTTGTCATTTGGGTGGGCGGATGAAACTACATCAATTGCAGGCGCTGATTGCCAGTGCCGAGACCGGCAGTATCCGTGCGGCCGCGCGTTCCTTGAATGTTTCCCAGGCCGCCGTCACCAAAGCGCTGCGCGAGCTGGAAACCAACCAGCAGCTTCCGCTTTTCAATCGAACCGTCAGCGGCCTGAGCTTCACGGAATACGGCAAAGTGCTGCTGACTCACGCCAGGCTGGTGCTCAAGCAACTGGAGCTCGCACAGGCCGAACTCGATCATATGCGTGGCAATGCCCAAGGCCGGCTTTGCGTG
This sequence comes from Pseudomonas sp. B7(2017), assembly GCF_002112745.1. Lineage (NCBI taxonomy): Bacteria > Pseudomonadati > Pseudomonadota > Gammaproteobacteria > Pseudomonadales > Pseudomonadaceae > Pseudomonas > Pseudomonas sp. B7(2017). The sequence goes on from NZ_NEIP01000007.1 coordinate 298,961, forward strand.
GGGATCACGCCCTGGGTCGCCCTGACATTCCTGCCTGAGGTGGTGGTGGCTTTCCGCACTCGTATGCCACACATCAGACTGGAGTTGTTCGAAGGACTGATGGCCGTCGCGCAACCGTTGCTGCGCGATGGCAGCATGGATTTCGCGGTTGGCCAGCTCCACCCTGCTCTATCGAGCCAGGAGTTCGCCAGCGAAACGTTGCTCGACTACGAGACCTCCGTGATGGTTCGCGAGGGGCATCCCCTGCAGCACGCGCGATCCATTCACGAGCTGTTGGGTGAAACCTGGGTTCTGAACTACGCACCGGACGGGCACGACGGGCTGATGCGGGAGCTGTTCTGGAATCACGGCGCGCAGATCGAAGAAAGCCGTATCGTGCGTGCTCACTCGCTCGCGCTTTTGCAGGTGCTGGTCGAACGGGCCGACATGTGCGCCTGGGGACCGTCCATCGTCAGCACCGCACCGCCATTTCTGGGACGCTTGGTGTCCTTGAAGCTGGAGGAACAGTTCGACACCCGGCAACTGAGTGTCGTGACGCGGCGCGACAGCGCGCTAAGCAACCCGGCCACGTGTTTCATCGAGTGTCTGTTGCTCGTCATACGAAGCCATGCCCGTTCGGCCAAAAAGGAAGATCGTGCGCTGTTTGAAACTTTGCGGCTGCGGCTTTGAGGTCAGCCCAAACGGTGTTGCGCAAGAAGTTGCGCACTTATTCCGTGAAATGCCTGACACAGCACGCTGGAGGCCTTGAACGACGTGGCTTCCAGCCAAGTGCGCAAGAAGTTGCGCAGTACTGCGCAACTTCTTGCGCACTTTTCATGGGTTTCCACCGACATGATCGGCCTCCATCAAAACAGAACCCTATAAATCACGGATTTATAGGGTTTTTTCATTTCTGGCACGTTCCTTGATAACAGTCAGGCACCCACCGGGCGATTCCGCCTCCCGGGCACCCTAACTCAATCCGCAAGGAGCACCTCCCAT